>NZ_JBEPST010000007.1:0-315907 GCF_040549155.1 Sphingomonas sp. PvP056 | reverse complement strand
ATCGTGCTGTTCGCGCTCGTCGTGATCGGCGTCATCCTGACCCGGCTCTACCGCCGCGCGACCAAGGACGTCGCGTTGATCCGCACCGGATTCGGGGGCGAGAAAGTCGTCCTCAACGGCGGCATCATGGTCATCCCGGTACTGCACGAACTGATGCAGGTCCGCCTGACGACGGTGAAGCTGGAAGTGTCACGGCTCAACAAAGACGCGCTGATCACGCTCGACAAGCTCCGCGTCGACGTCGTCGGGCTGTTCCACATCAAGGTGAAGCCCGATGCGGAATCGATCGCCGCCGCCGCGCAGACCTTGGGTGACTCGGTCAACAGCCCCGATGCGGTGAAGTCGCTGCTAGACGGGAAGCTCGTCTCGGCGCTGCGGTCGGTCGCCGCGACGATGACGATGGAGCACCTCCATGCCAACCGCGCCGACTTCATTCAGAAGGTGCAGGAGGCGTTGATGACCGATCTGGACATGAACGGCTTCCAGCTCGAGTCCGTCAGCATCACGCATTTCGACCAGACCGCGTTCGAGCATTTCAACGAGAACAACGCGTTCGACGCCGAGGGGCTGACCGTGCTCACGCGGACGATCGAAGAGCGCAAGAAGATCCGCAACGACATCGTCGCGACCAACCGCGTCGAGATCGAGCAGCGTAACCTCGACGCCAACAACCAGTCGCTCGAGATCGCGCAGGCCGCGGAACAGGCACGACTGACGCAGGAGCAGACCTTGTCGGCCCGCCGCGCGGAACAGGCGACTGCAATCGCCACCGCCGAAGCCGAGCAGACGAGGCTTGCCGAGATTGCCCGCATCACCGCCAGCCAGGCGCAGACCGTCGCGCAGACCGAGGCCGACAAGGTGATCCAGACCGCGACGATCGCCCGCGACGGCGCGATCCAGACCGCGACGATCGAACGCGACCGCACCATCGAGATCGCGCGCATCACGACCGCTGTGCAGACCGCGCAGAAGTCCGAGGAGGAATCGACCGCCACCGCGGCTGCAAACGAGGCGCGCGCACTCGCCGTCCGCGCCGAGGAAAGCGTCGCGACCGCCAAGGCGACCGAAATCGCCAATCGTAACAAGAACGTCGCCGTCATAGCCGCCACGCAGCGCGCGCAGGAGGAAGCCGTCGGCATCACCGTCGCCGCGACCGCCGAGAAGGAGGCCGCCGAAGCGCGCGCCAGCGCCTTGCGCACCGAAGCGACAGCCGAAGCCGATGCCGAGAAGGCCCGCGCAGAAGGGCGCGAAGCGGCGTTCAAGGTCGATGCGGCAGGTCAGGCGTCGCTGAACGAAGCGACCAATCTTTTAAGCGACGCGCAGACCGCGTTGCTCATCCGCCGCGCAATGCTGGAGGCTCTTCCTGCCATAATCGCTGCGGCGAGCAAGCCAATGGAGAACATCGACAAGATCAGCATCGTCGATGCACGAGGGATCCACGGTGACGGGGGTAGCGATGCCGCGTCCGGCGGTGGCCAAGGCAACCTCGCCGATGCGGCGGTTGCGGCGGCGATGCGGTACCGTGTCGGTGGCCCGTTGATCGACGGCCTGATGGCAGAACTGGGTATGACCGGCAGCTCGTTGAACGGCATGTTGGCCGGAAGCGGTGGAGACACAATGGCTGCAAGACCTGCCTCCACCGATGCCCACAAGCCTGCCGCTACCCTGAATGGCGGCTCCGGCCACGCGCCAGATTAGAGGTGAGACCGTAACGGATAGCGGGTGCCCGACCGAGTCCGCTCGTACATTGGTTGGCTTGAGGACATTCCCTGGCGGCTGCCCGCCAGGGCTCCAACGCATGTTTGTCCAGGAGCCGCCGTACGCAGCTCGGACAGCGGCCAGCCGCAGGACGTCAGTGCGGTCCTCAGGGTTGCTTTTGTGCTACCCGAAAAGTGCCGTGTACGATGCTTGGCGGAGCAATCCGCGCATTTTAAGGACCGGCTGCATCGATCCTGCACGGGTTCTTCATCAAAGCTCCCGCCGTGCGGGATCATCGATCCATAAGCCTCCCGTAGATTGTCTGCTCCCAACGCAAGGAGCAGATCGTGCGATTGAGTTTTCTGATCAAGGTCCCAATCGTTGCCGCCCTGATCGTTCTGGTCGACCGGTTGTTCCCATCCAGCTTCGCGGGAGCACGGATCGGGTGCCTCGCCCTTGCATGGCTGATCGCCGTCGCCGTAGCGCGGCGGGACGTTCGCAAAAGCCCGCTCGCCCGGATCGGGCTTGGCGCGGCTGCGCTTTTTGCGGTGGCGCTGTTCGACGATCCCGGACCGCTCGCCTGGGTCCTGTTCTGGTGTTCTCTATCTGCCGCTGCCTTGTTGCCGAAAGTCGTCCGTTTCGACGATGCGTGGCATTGGGCCGCGCGGCTCGCGCTGCATGCAGCAACAGGCGTGACGAAGCCTTTATCTGACGTGTCCCGTATTGCCAGGCGTCGGCGTGATACAAATCCGCGCGCCATCGCGGCAACTCTGGCGCTACCGTTGATCGGCGGCGCGCTGTTTCTGATCCTGTTCTCGGCCGCCAACCCGCTGATCGCACGAGCGTTCGCGGCCATTCGGCTGCCGTCGCTCTGGCAGATCCTCGTTTGGGCGTTCGTCGCCTTTTGCGCCTGGCCAAGCTTGCGACCGCATGCGGCCGTCATCCGGCTGGCGGCACGCCTGCCCGATCCGGAACCGGCTCTTCCCGGCACGTCGCTGCCCTCGGTGCTGATCGCGCTGGCTTTGTTCAACCTGATCTTTGCGGTGCAGAACGGACTCGATATCGCCTTCCTGTGGAGCGGCGGCGCATTGCCTGCCGGTATGACGCAGACGGAATATGTCCATCGCGGTGCTTATCCGCTGATCGTAACGGCGTTGATCGCGGGCGCGATGGCGCTCGCGATGCTGCGTCCGGGAAGCGCCAGCGAACGCAACATTTGGGCGCGGCGGCTCGTGACCCTGTGGGTCGCACAGAACCTTGTGCTCGTCGCATCAAGTGCGCTCCGAACGATCGACTATATCGAGACGTCGATGCTGACGACGTGGCGCATTGCGGCGCTGGTGTGGATGGCGCTGGTCGCGCTCGGGCTGGTGCTGATCTGCTGGCGCATCCTGCGCGGCCGAAGCGCGCGGTGGTTGATCAACTGGAATGCGTTCGCCGCGACCCTTGTGCTCACGATCTGCTGCTTCATCGATCTGGCGGCGACGGCGGCAAGCTGGAACGTGCGCGCGACCACCCCCGAACACGTCGACCTCTGTTATCTCAGCCAACTCGGCGACAGCGCGCTGCTGCCGTTGATCGCGCTGGAACAGCGGCAGATGGATGCGTCCACGCGAGACCGCGTGCGCTATATCCGGGATCAGACCTTCACCGATCTGGCAGCGCGGCAGGATAGCTGGGCGGACTGGACGCCGCGCGGCGCGCGTCGGCTGATGCGCGCGCAGACCACGCTCGGTCCCAATCCGGCGCGCCCGTTGCCGGTCGCGCAATCGGCGTGGCGCAATTGCGATGGGACGATCGGACAATCGCCCGTGACGCAAGTCCAGCCTTGACTGAGCGAGCAACCACCATGATCCAATGCCCGATGCCCCGCACGATCCTGATTGCCGATGATGACCCGCATATCCGGCAGCTGCTCGTCTTCGCGCTCGCCAAGGCCGGGTTGGGTACTGTCGAGGTTGAGGACGGCGAAGCAGCGCTGGCGGCAGCGCAGACGCACCTGCCCGACCTGATCGTGCTCGACATCAACATGCCGCGGATGGACGGCATCGAGGTCTGCCGACGTCTACGCGCGCAAAGCGACGTGCCGATCCTGTTCCTGTCGAGCCGCGACGACGAGATCGACCGGGTGCTGGGTATCGAGCTTGGTGCGGACGATTATGTAACAAAGCCGTTTTCCCCGCGCGAGGTGGTGGCACGGGTGATGGCCATCCTGCGTCGGGTGGCGAGCTGTCCACCCCCTGTTGCCCAACCGGCGGGATCGCTCCGGCACGGCTGCCTGACCCTCGATGCCGAAGGTTGGCAGGCAAGCTGGTCGGGTCAGCCGGTGTCGCTGACCGTCACCGAGTTCGGCATCCTGCGCACGCTTGCGACTATGCCGGCCAAGGTGTTCAGCCGCGACGCGATCATCGACCGGCTGCACGGCCCGGGCTTCGCTATCACCGACCGAACGATCGACAGCCATATCCGCAACCTGCGCGGCAAGTTCGGGCAGCTTGGGGCAAATGACGTGATCGAGACGCGCGCCGGCATTGGCTACCGGCTCGGTGCTTGCGGCGCGGGATGATCGAGCCGTTCAAGCGCATCGTCCGGCGCCACTGGCCGCGTCTACGGTTACGGACGATCTTGCTGCTGACGTTCGTGTTCGTGGCGGCGCTGCCGGGCTTTGGCGCCCTGTTTCTACGCGTCTACGAGAACAGTCTCGTTCGTCAGACCGAGGCCGAGCTGATCGCGCAAAGTGCCGCGCTGGCCGCCATTGCCGCTGCCGACTGGCAAAGCGCCGAACCGCGAGCGTCGATCGAAGCCCCACCAAGCGAAGCGTCCACAGTCGATCTACGGATGAGCTCTATCCTGCCGGAACGCCCTGCTCCACATGCGGTGAGCGAACCGGAAGACAAGGCAACGATTGCATGGGCCAAGCGCCTCGCGCCGATCCTGCGAACGACCGCACTCACGACGCTTGCATCTATCCAGATACTAGACCCGCGGGGCCGCATCTTGGTCGGCCCTGAGGCCGGATACGTTTATGCTGACATGCCGGAGCTTCGGTCCGCACGCGAAGGGCGACCTGCCACCACGCTACGCCACAATGATGGCTATCGACCGCGGTACGCGCTCGAATGGTTGAGCAGGGCGTCAGACCTGCGTATCCATCATGCTCGCCCCGTCATGGTCGGCGGGCACGTGATCGGAATATTGCTACTGTCACGTTCGCCGCGTGCGCTCTTCGTCGGCATGTATGCCGATCGCGGTAAGATCCTGCTCGGTGTGGCGTTGATCTTCGGGACATTGGTGGTCCTGAGCGGGCTGCTGTCGCGCGGCATTGTCCAACCGGTCGAGGCGCTTGGCGAAGCGACGCGCGCGGTTGCCAGCGGGCGGGGTTCGGTGCCGACGCCACCGACGACCGCTGCCATCGAAATCCAGGCGCTGTACCGCGACTTCGGCATCATGGCCGAGGCGATCGAGCGCCGCTCGCGCTACCTCCGCGACTTCGCCCACGCGGTCAGCCACGAGTTCAAGACGCCGCTGGCGGGAATCGGCGGCGCGGTGGAGCTATTACAGGATCATGCCGACATGGCACCGGTCGATCGCCAGCGCTTCCTTGCCAATATCGGCGCGGATGCAGCACGGCTTAATTTGCTGGTCAGTCGCCTGCTCGATCTCGCCCGCGCAGACATGGCCGAGATCGTCGAGGGCGTTGCCGCAGACGTTACCGACGTCATGCATTGCACAGCGGATGCCTATAACGGTGCCGGCTTCCATGTCAGCATGACCTCGTCTCCAAGTCTGCCTAGCGTCGCCGTGCCGCGCGCTGTCCTTGAAACTGCGTTGACCGGGCTGATCGAAAACAGCCGTCAGGCGGGGGCATCGAATGTCTCGATGACGGCGGATATCGTTGGCCGTCGCGTGGCGCTTACCCTGCGAGACGACGGCTCCGGCATTCCGATCGGTGACCGCGAGCGCATCTTCGAGCCTTTTTTCACCAGTCATCGCTCGTCCGGCGGCACCGGGCTTGGCCTGCCAATCATTCGGTCGTTGCTTCTGGCGCATCATGGCACGATCGCGCTTGAAGAGAGGAAGGAATACGGGACGGCGTTCACGATGATGCTGCCGCAGTATATTCCCTCGGCAGGTCAGGTCTGAACCCTTGCACCCCCGGCCAATCCTGCTGTCGTTGCTCCTGATCGCAGGAACGATCACTGCCGGTCTCACACTTCGGCTAGCGCATCTGGGCATGCCGTTTTTCGTGACGAAATACGGCGGTTCGACGCTTTGGACGCTCATGATCTACTTGATCGTATCGTCCCTGCGCCCCTACTGGACACCGTACAGAAGCGCAGCATCATCTGGGCTCATCGCGGTGACCGCTGAGCTATTCAAACTCTATCATTTTCCCGAACTAGATATGTTTCGCCAATCCCTTCCTAGCACCCTCCTATTGGGGCGTGTGTTCTCGGTTACGAATTTCATCGCCTATGCGTTTGGGATTATGCTGGGCGTAATCGGCGATCGTAAATTCCGATTGGCGAGTTTCTCACGCCTGTAGACGGCTTCGCCAAGCCGTCTGGCGGCGCGGACGTCTTGTCGTTCGCGTTCCGAGCCTGCGATTGCCTGCTACAGGGATGTCCGGTGTTCACTAAGTAAATGCGTTCGCGCGGTGCGCAGCGATCAACTGACAGTTCCCAATGCCGGCCGAAAAAGCAGATGAACGATCGTCTGAAGTTGGGAAGCGGCAATGCGATCCGGAATGATCACAAGTGGGTCTGACCGGAAGCATGGGCAGGTACTCCCGCCCCGTAGCTGACGTTCTTAGTTAAGCTCCCTCCAGCGGCTCAAGCCTCCATTTGGCAGCAAGCATCGCCAACAAAAGATCGACGTAGTTCCAGCCCTCGGCGCGGGCGGCGATCGCTGAGAGGCAATCCTGATCTTCGCGTCCCGGGCGGCCTGGCCCCGTCATGTTGGGTTTCATGTTGAGGTCGAACAATTTGAACAGACCATGACGATCGGCGCGGCAATCGATCCGGATCGCCGTGCGGGCGTCGACCAGCGCGGCCGCCGAGACGCAGCTGTCGATCATCGCTACGATGGCAGGATCGTGTAGTCGCTCGGGAGCGATTGCGATGCTGTTGGCGGTGACCGGAACGTCGCCGTTATATGGTGCTACTCCGCCGCGCTGATCGAAGCGGTATACGGGCGGCAAGGCCCAGTGCGTCGGTGCCCGCGAACCGTCCGGGCGCGGGGAGGCGGGCGGCATGAGGGTGACGGTCATCTCGTCACCGCCGAGAAACTCCTCCACCATCAGCATGTCGCCGAAGGTGGCGGCTGCGATCAACGCAGTCGCGGCATCGCGCAGGGCACCGAGGCTCTCTACTAGGGTCACGCCCTGGCTGCCACGGCCGCGCACCGGCTTGACGATCATCGGAACGGACATGCCGCGGGACGCGCACGCGTTCTCGACATCGGCCAGTGCGCAGACGTTCTCCTTCGCCGTGCCGGAAAGCAGAAACGATTGCGCTACCGGCAGACCCGCCTCGGCAAGGAGATGGTTGGTCTGGAACTTGTCGTCGAACGCCTGCATTGCCGCGGGAAGCTGCCCGACGATGTCGAAGTCGACCATTGCCGCCTCAAGCGGATGTCCTTTAAACAAGACCGTGTTCGCCCACAGTACCGATGCGCCGGCTGCGCCCGCGCTACGGATGCCCTCGGCGGTGTCCGGGAAGACCCAGTCGAGTGCCTTGGCGGGGTCTGGCGAGGAGGTGGGGTTGACCACATTCACCCCGGCCGTCCGCAAGGCAAAAGCAATGTCGGCGCCGCCATCTGAATATCCGCCCGGTTTTGCGTCCTTTCGCAGTCCGTCGATCAACGGTGGTGGAAGCGCTTGGTAGAGAAGGGCGACCGGCGCGGTTTTCATGAATAATCTCCTACGCACCGCGCATTAGCCCGCAGCGGCGCGCGCATGAAAGGGGCATCGATTGCGGTCATGCGGCAGTGATACCTCATGCATCGGCTTGACCCTGACGGTGGCGCCATTTGCGCTGGGGTACCCTGATGGATCGGACCGGCTAACACCCGGCAATCCGCTCGACGATGGTCTTGATCGCATCTCGCTCTACGGGTGCGCGATCGATCGAATTGTGGATGCCGATACCCTCGATCAGCGCGTCGAGCGCGCGCGCCGTAAGCGGGTCGAAGAAGCGGCCCAGGGCACCTCGACTGCTGTCCATCCAATGTTGCATGACCGCGCTGACCGGTGGGTGCCGGGCCGCGAAGGCGTATAGTTCGTAGCTCAACAACAACGTGCGCGGTTCCGCCCAAACCTGGTTCGCGATGATGTCGATGACTGCCGTACACGCCTCTGCGCGGTCCGTTGCGGCCTCCAGGCGCGAGCGGAAGGCAGTGGAGGAGTCCGCCGCCAGTTGCAGGAAGGCCGCCTTGAGCAAGTCCTCCAAGGTCGCGAAATAATAGGTCACGGAGCCGAGCGGCACCTGCGCCGCCTCTGCGATGCGGCGATGGGTCGTTGCCGCGGTTCCGTGATCAGCGATGACCGCCAAAGTCGCGTCGATAATGCGCTGCCGCCGTGCCGGATCGTTGCGCCGGGACTGTTGGGTCATCGCCTCTTTACCTCGCTCTCGGCATGTGTACATACGTACACAACGCCGAGAGTGATTGGAAGGCAGCGGCTATGACGGAGGATCGGGTGAGCAGGCGGGCGGTGATCGGTGGTGCTGCGGCGCTGACGATCGCGGGCAGTGCCGGCGTCGCAACTGCGCAGGGCTCGGCAACTTCGGCGCTTGGGCGCCGTGACGGTCGCTGGCTGAACGCGCCCAAGGCCTGGAAAGTCACACCCGGCGGGGACCTGACGCTCGTCACCGACAAGGGCAGCGATTTCTGGCGCGAGACGCATTACGGCTTCACCCGGGACAGCGGTCATTTCCTCGGCTTCACCGCGCCCGCCGCGTTTACCGCCCAACTGCGCATTCGCGGCCAGTATCAGAAACTCTACGATCAGGCCGGTATCATGGTACGGGTCGACGAGCGACGCTGGGTCAAGGCGGGGATCGAATTGTCCGACGGGCGCGCCATGCTGAGCAGCGTGCTGACCGACGGAAAGTCCGACTGGGCAACCGGCCCGTACGAGCATGACGCGCAGGATTTCTGGATGCGCGCGACCGTCGCCAAGGGCGTCCTGCGGTTGCAGGTTTCAGCGGACGGCAAGACTTGGCCGCTGGTCAGACTGGCACCCTTTCCGATCGCCCCTGCGTATCAGGTTGGACCGATGGCCTGCACGCCCGAACGTGCCGGGCTGGATGTGCACTTTTCAGACCTGAGCATCACCGCCCCGTTGGGCAAGGGCCTCCACGACCTGAGTTGATCGCGATGACGCAGAAGGAGCGGATGCTGGCGGGCGAACTTTACACCGCCGACGATCCGGAACTCGTCGCGGACGCGGCGCGCGCCGCTGCGTGGCTCGACCGCTATAACCGCGCATCGACCGCTACCGCGGCGGAGCGTCGTGCGCTTTTGGCAGAAATGCTTGGTCACGCGGGGCGCGGTGCGACGATCCGACCGCCGTTCCACTGCGACTATGGCTATAACATTCATCTGGGCGAGGGCGCGTTTCTCAATTTCGGATGCACGGTGCTCGACGTAGTGCCCGTGCGGATCGGTGCGGGCACGCAGATCGGTCCGGGCGTGCAGATCCTCACCGCCGATCATCCACGCGATCCGGCTGAGCGTGCCCGAATGCTGGAGTTCGGGCGGTCGGTCACTATCGGTCGAAACGTCTGGATAGGCGGTGCGGCGCTGATCCTGCCCGGCATCACAATCGGTGACGACGCGATCATCGGCGCAGGCAGTGTTGTAATACGCGATGTTCCCGACTGCGTGACCGTGGCGGGCAACCCCGCCCGCCTACTGGGATAGGGGCCGATTACTTATACACGCCGAGTTTCACACCGACATGAGTGAATGTCCGAAGTTCGGAAAGTCAAAAGCGCCCGCGAACGTCCGCAACTGGGTCGTCAGCCCTTGGTTACCTGGCAGGTCTCCCAAAGGGACGACATTCCCCGGTCCTCCAGCACTCTGCACTCAAACTTTTCACTCATTTCAACAGGCCTTTTTGTCGCCCGAATAGGCTGATGAAGCGTCGTTCCTCCCTCTCCCAGTCGTGGAGCAGAAGAAGGCGTTGCAACGCGCCAGCTCGCAGCAAAAACAATCGTTCCCCGAATGCCCTTGCGGTCAGTCAAATGTCGGACATATCCTATTTCGCGAGGGGACCGGCGAGCTTGCTGGCCCGGTCGTGATTGAGTGAACCCGGATGAATCAAGTGCTGCGCTGTCTGCGCGTTCTATTGCTCATGATTGCCGGTGCCGCTCCCATCGGTTCGGCGCCCGCCATGCCGCCGCCGCCGTCGGCCTACGTCTTTGTCTACTTCACCGGCAATACGATCGACGGCGAAAAGCTGCGGTTCGCGATCTCAGATGGTAACAATGCGTTGCAATGGAAGACGCTGAACGATGCCCAGCCCATCCTCGAATCGACCAAGGGCACGCGTGGCTTGCGCGATCCGTTCATCATGCGCTCGGCAGATGGCGACCGTTTCTTTCTACTCGCCACCGATCTTTCGACCGGTCGCACCGGCTGGGGCGGGGCGACCAACCACGGTAGCCATTATTTGGAAATTTGGGAATCGACCGACCTGATCCACTGGGGCAGGCAGCGCCATGTTCGCGTGAACCTGCCCGCCGCGGGCATGACCTGGGCACCTGAAGCCACCTACGATCCCACCATTGGCGCGTACGTCGTCTATTGGACGTCCACGCTCTACAAGGATGCCGCGCACAATCGCGAGGACGGTAACGGACCGCAGATCCTGGCCGCGATCACCCGGGACTTCAACACCTTCACCGCCCCGAAGCCGTGGTTCAAGGCCGCCGACGTTCCCGGAGCGGTGAAAGCCAAGGGCATGATCGACGCGACCGTCATGAAGGTTGGTGATCGATATTACCGTTTCACCAAAGTCAGCGACGCCAGCGGCTGCCAATCGAGCGATATCCTGGCGCAGGTCTCCCCCTCGCTGCGCGCATCCGGCGGGCCGGGCGCGTGGAAGATCGTCGACCGCTGCGTGGGCCGGCGCTCCGGCACACCCGAGGTGGAGGGGCCGAGCGCGTTCGTCGCCAATCCGGGCGACACCAGCGGGTTCAAATACTTCCTGTGGGTCGATGACTATGGCGGCGTCGGCTACATCCCGCTGGCGACGAACGACCTCAACGGCAAGATCGCCTGGACCTACCCGCGCGCCTTCAGCCTGCCGGCGTCGCCGCGCCACGGCACGGTCATGGCGATCACCGCGTCGGAGCGTGACGCGCTCGTCGCGCACTGGAACCGCCCCGCGCCCGCCGCCGCGCCCGCTGCTTACGTCGCCGGTAGCTGGGTGGTTCCTCCCGTGCTGGCATCCGGTACGCGCTTGCCCGTCCCGGACGGGCACCTAGTCACATGGCGCGTCGACGGTCGCGCGCTGCCCGACGGCATTCTCGTCAACCGCGGCGCGATGGCGCGCATCGTCAACCTCGACGGAACCCTGAAGCGTCTGGACGGAACGACGCTCGCCAAGCGCTTCACCGTCCGCCTGCTCGGCACCGCGTCGGGCCGCCTCATATCCTACGCGCGCGCACCGACGACCACGCGCGACGCGAACCAGCCGACCGTGGCGCGCAGCGTCCACCTCGCGCTCACCGGCGGTGATGGCCGCGCCGTCCCACTGAACGACGATTACGGCGTCCTGTTCGCACGCGGCGACTATGTCGGGGTGGATCGCGTCGCGCTACGCGGGGTTGCCGACCCGTCCTTGTTCTACTTCGCCGACGGCGCGCTTGGCGTCATCGCGACGCGTGTCGACATGGCCGGCACGCCGGATCACGATCCCACCGCGACGATCATCTTCCGCAGCGGTTTGAATCACCCGGGCGACTTCGTCGAACTGGGCTCTCTGGACCTGCACACCACCAATGGCGTCACGAAGCCGCACGCGCGCTACGATTCCGCAGCCCGCCGCTACGTCCTGTCGTGGACCGATCGCTCCGGGCAGTCACGTTGGACGACGGCCGTCGATCTGACGCACACCGAGTGGCGCGACATGCCCTTCGAGCCCGGCGGCCGTCGGCAGCAGATCGTCTCGGCCGGCAACGTCGGCGACGTCCGCAACGGCCGGATCGTCACCACCGACGACGATACGCTCCCGATCGACGCCACCCTGGCGACTGTGCTCACCCAACGCTTTGGCCGCACCGTCAACACCACCGCCGCGGTGGCGCCGAAGGTGATCGCCGCTCGCCAGGCCGCCCAGCTACGCGATGCACGTGTGACGCTCGGGTATTCGGATGGCTCCACTGCCAACCGCGCCGTCGACTGGGACGCCGCCGACCTCGCGCGCCTTACCCATCCAGGTCGCTTTGTCGTCCACGGCACAGTCCGCCAGCGGACCTATCCGGCGATCTTCGCCTATAATCGCGCCGATCCCGACATCTATCGCTGGGAGCGCAACGGCCGCGTCCGCTACCTCTTCGTCGCAACCGACGACACGAACAACGACAATGTCGGCTCCGCGCACCTGCCTATCCGCGTCGCCGGGACGATCGCCGACCTCGCCGACGACAATGGCGGCCGCGCGCGGGAGGTCGACCTGCTCAATCGTCGTGCCCGCCGCGACCGCACCGTCGAGGGCCGCGTCATTGCCGGTTGCTATTGGGCACCCGAGCTGCACGAGATCGGCGGCAAGCTCTCAATCCTTTTCGCGCCCTGCTTCAATCCAAAGGACTCCACGTCGAACGAGGGCGGCGCGTGGTTCACGGTCGAATCGCACATCATGCAACTGCGCGACGGCGGCGACCCCGCCAATCCTGCGGACTGGTCGAGGCCCGCGGCGATTCACAAGGCCGACGGCGCACGGCTCGGCCGCGCCGAGATGCCGAGCAACATCAGTCTCGACATGTCCTATCTCGAAGTCGCTGGTCAGAGCTATTACACATGGTCGCAACGCTATCTGCCAACCGCTGGAGCGTTGGGCGACCCGCTGACATGGATCGCCAAGGTCGATCCTTCGCATCCGACGCGCCTTGCCAGCGAGCCAACCCCAGTCATCGCGCCCGAGACCTCGGTCGAAGAGAACCTTGCCGAAGGCGCGTTCGCGCTCCAGCACGACGGACGGCTGACGCTCGTCTATTCAAGCTCGGGGGTCAGTCCGACCTATGTCGTCAACGGCATCTCCGCGCCGGTGGATGCCGACCTGACCAGGACCGGTTCGTGGCGCAAGTGGCCGACACCGCTCCAGAAAAGCGTGCCGATGCCCGCAGGGGTCACAGATTACCGCCGCTACGAACAGGGACCGGGCCATGGCGCCCTCACTACTGACGAGGACGGCAACGACCTTTATGTCTACCATAGCTGGGGCAACGGTGTCGGCGGCGACGGCCGAGATGCGCGCGTTCGTCGCACGCATTGGACTGCGGACGGGCGCCCCCTGCTCGACATGACCACCAACGAAGAAGTTGCCCCCGTCAACCGCCGCGTCACGATGGACGTCACAATCCGCTGAGGCACGATAGCAATTGCACCGTTTTGCTAATCCCGAAGGCTAACTTCCTCGCAGCGCAGGGAGCCGCCTGTCCGTTACCTCCCATTCATGACATTCTTGACGGACGAGCGGATGCGAGAAGTTGCCAACTCTAAGCTGAACGAATGTCTCCGGCTGGTAAGCGGGGAAGCGCACCTGAACGTCCGGTTGTGGGTCGTCTCAGACCTCGGTGCGTTCGGCCAGTTCCAAAGCGTCTTCGACATCCACGCCGAGGTAGCGGACGGTACTTTCAATCTTCGCATGGCCGAGAAGAATTTGAACTGCGCGTAGATTGCCCGTCGCCTTGTAGATGATCGAGGCTTTGGTGCGTCGAAGGGAGTGAGTGCCGTAATCCTCGGCTTGGAGGCCGATGCCGACAATCCATTCGCGAACAAGGCGGGCATACTGCCTTGTGCTCATGTGCCCCATATAGTCGTTACGGCTTGGGAAGACGAAATCGTCCAATGTGCCGCCACGGCGTTCAAGCCATGCGAACAGGGTTTTACGGGCAGGTTCAACGATCTCGAACTGCACGGGTCGTTTCGTCTTTTGCTGAACCACGATCGCGCGATCCCGAATGCGGCCACCGGCAACGATGTCGCCGATGCGGACTTTCACAACATCGCAACCGCGCAGCTTGCTGTCGATCGCGAAATCGAAAAGCGCTCGATCCCGTAGACGTCGGTGCTGGTCGAGCCAGAAGCGAATAGCCCAAACTTGTTGCGGTTTCAGTGCGCGCTTCGCCCCAAGCACACGGCCCTCGTTCCAAGGGCGAAGTTCTTGAAAGGCTGGATCTAACCAGGAATGCCCCATCGCTTGTCTCCACGGTGCAAAGTGAGCGCCGCAGGGTACACCGGGAAGGGCGAAGTAGCCGTTTGCATTTATGGTTGGCGAACCGCCGGTGAACGAACGGCCGAGATCGAGCTGTTGGAAGCAGATGGCGTGCGGCCGCGTCTGGATCGAATGGGTTCAAACTTAATGGTCAATATGTGAACCCCAAATTGATTAGATACTGATCGGCGGCTAGCTGTCATCGCCGACCGCCTTGCTCATCAGATGTCCTTGAGTAGGTAGGCTACAGCTGGCATTGGCTGACCGTATTAGGTCTTCAGAGCTGGGCATTCGATTCCAGCGTCAATGACGTTTGAGGATCATGGCTGCTACCCAACTCCAAACCCATGGGCCATCGCCGTTGGAGGTGGGGAAAGTCAGCGTTCATGGGATCAGCTAGTGTTGCGACCACCGCCTCTGAAAGCGCCAGGCCAAGTGCCTCAAGGTCGAGTTTAAAACACGTAAGTTTGGGTAAAAGACTTCGGCAGGCGGGATTGTCGCGCAGACCGATCACGGCAATATCCCGCCCGGGCTCAAGATGAAGTTGGCGAAGCGCACGGTAGGCTCCCACCGGAGCGGTTTCCCCCATCAACAGCAGTGCCGATGGCTTGTCGCGCAACATCATTAGCTCGCGTGCAGCGGACTCGCCGTCGACTTCATCGGTGTCGCCATGATGCACAAGGTCAGGATCCCAATCGATACCCGCATTTTCCAGCGCTGATTTATAAGAATCGATGACGATTTGACTGTTGTTGATCGTGGCTGGCGGGGCGACCAGTCCGATGCGTCGATGTCCGGCTGCAGCGAACAGCGCGATCGCATCCGCAACGACTGCCTCGAAATCAAGATCGATCCACGCGAACGGGCGCGCCGTGTCCGATCGGCCAAGCGCGACGAAGGGGATGTTGCGGTTTTGCAGGAACGCGATGCGGTCGTCATGGACTTGCGTTGCCGACAGCAGCCAGGCGTCGACGGTCCCGCGAGACACGTGGCGGCGCAGGAAGGTGAGAGCGTCCTCGCCCTTGCGCGCGAGTAGGATCACGAGGTCCAGCCCGTGCTTGTCCAATCCGCTTTGAACGCCTTCCCACAAGGCCATGAAGAAAGGCTCGCCATATACCGCGCTGTCATGTTCCAGCGTGAGCATGAAGCCGACTGTGCTGGTACGGCCGCTGCGCAACGTCCGCCCCGACTGGTTCGGCGTATAGCCGAGCGCGTCCGCAGCCGCGATGACTCGCTGGCGTGTCTGGGGGTTGACGTCCTTGCGGTCGTTCAGCGCACGCGAAACCGTGCCGATCGATAGGCCAAGGTGATTGGCCAGAGAACGGATATCCATTCCCGTTCAATTGAGCCTGTCACGCCATTACGCAAGCGGATTGACAACCGATTGGGAAGCCATCACAAACGCCACCGAAAACGTTTACGGTCGCGATCGAGACGACCCGCCAAAAACAATTCGGAGGATGACTGGTTGGATACGCTCATTCTGGAACCGCGCGCGATCGCATGGTCGTATGACGGTGCGTGGCTGCGGATCGAGGCGCATGGTCGCGACGGGTTGCGGTTGCGCGCGTCCGCGCATGCCGAGCGTCCGGCGAGCGCTGGCGCCTTGCTCGACGTTGCAACACCCGATCCCGTAATCAGCCGGAATGGTGCCGTCGCATGGATCGCGAACGGCAAGATCGTGGCCGAAGTCGATCTACAGGGACGGGTTCGTTTTCTCGATTCCAACGGTCGGCTGTTGCTCGAGGAGAAGTGGCGGCAGCGCGATACGGTGACGAAGTTCTGGACGGTCGGAACCGAGGACGTCCGCACCATCAGCGCACTCGGCATCGCCGGCCGCGAGTTCAAGCCGGTTTCGGGCGAGGTGTCGCACATCACGGTTCGGTTCGAAGCGAAGCCGGGCGAGCGCCTGTTCGGCATGGGGCAGTATCAGCAGCCCAATCTCGATCTGGCGGGCTGCTCGCTCGAACTGGCACAGCGCAATTCACAAGCGAGCGTGCCCTATGTCGTGTCGAGCGAAGGCTATGGCCTGCTGTGGAACAGCCCCGCGATCGGGGACGTGTGTTTCGCCGCCAACGGCGCAACCTGGACCTCGCGCGCGGCGCGCGAAGTGGATTACTGGATCACCGCCGCCGATACGCCGGCCGGGGTGGTCCGCAATTACGCGGCCGTCACCGGCACGGTGCCGACCATGCCGGATTTCGCGCTGGGCCTCTGGCAAAGCAAGCTGCGCTACCGCACGCAGGACGAACTGCTGGCGGTCGCTCGCGAATATCGCGATCGCGGAATTCCGCTTGCGGTGATCGTCGCGGATTTCTTCCATTGGCCGGTGCAGGGAGACTGGCGGTTCGATCCGCGCGAATGGCCCGATCCCGCCGCGATGACCGCAGAATTGAAAGCGATGGGCACCGAGCTGCTGGTATCGGTCTGGCCGACCGTCGACCCACGATCCGAGAATTACGCGGAGATGGCCGAGAAGGGCTATCTCGTCCGAAGCAAGCGCGGCGTCGATGTGCAGCAGGAGTTCCTCGGGAATACGCGCTTCATCGACACGACGCACCCCGGAGCGCGTGCGTTGCTGTGGGATCGACTGAAGCGCAATTATCGCGAGCTCGGTGTGCGGCTGTTCTGGCTGGACGAAGCCGAGCCCGAATATGGCGCGTATGATTTCGACAATTACCGCTATCACGCGGGTGAGGTGCTGGCGGTCGGCAATGCCTATCCGCTGCACTTTGCGCAGGTCGTGGCGGACGGGATGCGCGCCGAAGGTGAGGGCGATGTCGTCAGCCTGGTCCGCTGTGCCTGGGCAGGAAGCCAGCGTCATGGCGCGCTGGTCTGGTCGGGTGACATCCACAGCTCGTTCGATGCGATGCGCAACCAGTTGAGCGCCGGGCTCAATATGGGGATGGCGGGGATTCCGTGGTGGACCACCGATATCGGCGGTTTCCATGGCGGGAATGTCGAGGACCCGGCCTTTCATGAATTGATGGTGCGCTGGTTCCAATGGGCCGTCTTCACGCCCGTCCTGCGGATGCACGGCCACCGCGACCCGATCACCCCGCCGGCCGAGCCGTTCCGCGACGGCGTGGCGCAATGCGACACGGGTGCCGGAAACGAACTGTGGAGTTTCGGCGAGCCGGTCTATCAGATCCTCAGCCGCTACGCCGCCCTGCGCGAACGATTGCGCCCCTATGTCGCAGGATTGATGGCCGAGGCCCATACGCACGGCGACCCGCTGATGCGACCGATGTTCTACGATCACCCGGGCGACGAACGCTCCTGGACGCTAGACGACCAATATATGTTCGGGCCGGATCTGCTGGTCGCACCGATCCTCGCCGCAGGCGTGACCGAGCGCGACGTCTGGTTGCCGTCCGGCGACTGGGTGGATGCCTGGACCGGGGAAGCCCGGTCCGGCGGAGCGAGCATCCGCTGCCCCGCACCGTTGCACCAAATTCCGGTGTTCGTCCGCGCGGGTGCGGCAGTGGCGGCGGCATTCGCCGACGCCTGAAATCGACCGGACACGCGCAAAGCGGCCGACGAGTGGAGAGGAAGGATGGCAATGACAGCGTTAGCGCAGGACGGCAGTGGAAGCGGGACCGTCCCGCTCGTGACCACGCCCGCGGAGCGCGTGCCGTTCTTCGAGAAGGTCTGTTACGGCTTTGGCGACGCTGGCGGCACGATCATCACCGGACTGATCGCCAACTTCCTCACCTTTTATTACACCGACGTGTTCGGGCTGGCGCCGGGCATCGTCGGGATCCTGTTCCTGTCGCTGCGGGTGTTCGATGCGGTTTCGGACCCGCTGATCGGCATCATGGCGGATCGCACGTACACGCGCTGGGGCAAGTTCCGCCCGTATCTGTTGTGGACCGCGATCCCGGTCGGCCTCAGTTGCTTCCTGACCTTCCAGTCCCCCGACTTCGGTTATGACGGAAAGGTCGCTTATGCGGCAGCGACCTATTTCCTGCTCGCCTTCTTCTATTCGCTCAACAACGTGCCCTATTGCGCGCTGATCACGCGGATGACCGACAGCGCGCGCGAAGGCGTATCGTGCCAGTCGGTGCGCTTCGCGATGGTCGCGGTGGCATCGTTCGCGGTTTCGGTCGGGCTGCCGATCATGGTGCGGCAGCTTGGCGGCGGGGACGTCGCGCGCGGATACCGCGACGGTGTGGCGATCCTGTCGCTTGCCGCAGTGGCGATGTTCCTGATCTGCTTCCTGTTCGTGCGCGAGCGCGTGCCGGAAACCGGCGCCGAGGAGCCGCCGTTGCGGGTCGCGATCGCCAATACGCTCAAGAACGACCAGCTTCGCCTGACTTTCCTGATGACCCTGCTGTTGATCAGCATCTTCAACACCAAGGGCGGCGCGGCCCTCTATTTCATCACTTATGTGCTGGGCGGCGACGCCACCTATCAGGCGTTGTTCTTCGGCACCGCCACCGCGGGCGGGTTGCTCGGGTCGATCGTCGTGCAGGCCTTCACGCGCCGCTTCGACGTCAAGACGGTGTACGTCTGGGTCAACCTCGTGCTCGTCGTCGGGCATTTCGGCGCGTATTTCGTGCCGGGCAGCTATCCCGCGCTGTGGCTGGTGCTGGTCGGACTGTGCTGCACGGTGCTGGGCTGCACGCTGCCGTTGCACTTCACGCTGATTCAACTGGCGGATCAATATGGCGAGTGGAAGCTCGGCATGCGCTCGTCGGGGATGAGCTTCGCGTTCAACCAGTTCTTCGTGAAGCTCGCGTGGGCGCTGGCGGGCGCGCTGATCAGCGGTGTGCTGGTGATCGTGTCGTACAAGGCGGGGGCCGGCAACCAGACGCCATCGTCGCTGACCGGTATCCGCCTGCTCTCCACCGTGATTCCCGGCTTGCTGCACCTCGCGCTCGCGCTCACCGCCAGCCGCCTGATCCTCAACCGCGCGACGATCGACCGCATGACCGCGGCACGCGCGGCATGACCCCCTCCCTCTACCCAGCGGAATTTCCCCTTATGCGCCCAACGCGATCCCGTTCCTCCGCCAGACTGCTGATTGCGGTATTGCTCGGCTCCGCGGCGCTGCCGGTTGCCGCGCAAACCGCGCCAGAGCAACTCACGGTCGATCTCGGGAGTGATACCGGGCCGTTCCACGGCGGGGCCTCGGGCACGTTGTACGGCCTCTACGACGCCCGCTTGCCGCATCCCAACCTCATCGAGGGGATCGCGCTGCGTACCGTGTCGACCAAGGCGCAGGACGGACCGCAGCATCCCGGCGCGGACGCGCTTGAAGTCTCGACGCTGCTGACCGACGCATCGGGTGGCGACACCTACATCTACATGACCGACATCAACCGCGAGTTTCCCTACAATTGGAAAAACGGTGACTGCGCGCAATCGGTGACCGCCTATCTCGAGAAACTGCGGATGCAGGCGCAGCAAGTGCGCGGCATGGCACCGCGCTATCGCGACCGGATCGTCTTCGCCCCCTTCAACGAGCCTGAGGGGAACATGTTCGGGGACGGGCCCAAGAGCTGCAACGGGATCAAGTGGCAGACCAACCCCGCCGCCTTCTTCGACGCGTGGGACCGCGCCTATCGGCTGATCCGCCAGGTCGTTCCCGGCGCGCGGATCGCTGGCCCGAACACCAGCATCCTCTACGACGAGGTCGAGGGATTTTTGAAACACACGGTCGCGCAAGATACGGTGCCGGACGTCGTGACGTGGCACGAACTGAGCAATCCCGCGACCGTGCGCACCAGCGTGCGGCGCTATCGCGGCTGGGAGGACAAGGTGTTCGCCGGAACGCGCTGGCAGGGGCGGCACCTGCCGATCAACATCAACGAATATGCGTATAATTATCACACCTCGGTGCCCGGCCAGATGGTCCAGTGGATCGCCGCGATCGAGGATTCGAAGATCGACGCGGACATCGCTTATTGGAACATCGACGGCAATCTGAGCGACTCCGCGGTCCAGGCAAACCGTGGCAATGGCCAGTGGTGGCTGCTCAACAGCTATGCGACGATGAGCGGGCACAGCCTCGCCGTCACCCCGCCACACCCGGACGAAAGCTACACGCTACAGGGCGTCGCCACGCTCGATCCCGCGCGGCGGCAGATGCGGTTGCTGTTCGGCGGTAAAACCGGCGCGGCGGGGGTATCGCTTACGCGGATCCCGGCGTGGTTCGGCACGACGGCGCGCGTGCGCGTGCGCGAGATCGGCTGGACCGGACCGCTTGGCGATGCGCGTCCGC
Source organism: Sphingomonas sp. PvP056 (assembly GCF_040549155.1). Lineage (NCBI taxonomy): Bacteria > Pseudomonadati > Pseudomonadota > Alphaproteobacteria > Sphingomonadales > Sphingomonadaceae > Sphingomonas > Sphingomonas sp. PvP056. The sequence goes on along the minus strand of NZ_JBEPST010000007.1, from coordinate 295,541 downwards.
CCGCGCTGGTCGCGGATCGCGGCGTCGTGGTTCGCGGCGGCGCGGTACGCCTCGCGTTCGGGGACGGCACGCTTCCGACGCTGCGCGAGGAAGCAGCATATGAAGTCGTGCTGACCCTGGGTGAGGGGGGCGCGCAAGGCGACGCCCCGACCGCCGGGTGGCGGCAGGATTACGAAGCCGAGCAGGCCAAGCGGCGCGGCACCGGGTTGAAGCTGCGGGGCCCGGAAGGATCGCCCAAGGCGGTCGACCGGTTCTACACCTCGGGCGGCTATTCGGTCGAAGGGTTCGCGACCGGGAACGATGCCGCGCTCGACTTCGCGGTCGATGTGCCGAAGGACGGACGTTACGCCCTGCGGGTCCTGGCCAGCACGTTCAACAAGGACCCCGAGGCCGAGGCGCAGGGGCCGACCAACGTGTTCCTGCAGGTCGACGGCAAGGCGGCGAACGAGGCCGAACTGTTGCTGCCGCTCGGCTACAAGCCGTCGGTGCTCGACCATGTCGATACGGTGCTATCGCTCAAGCGCGGGCGCCATGTGCTGACACTCGCCACGAAGAGCCTCGACGGGCGGCGGCAGACGATCGGCAATGCGCTGGTCGATCGCATCACGCTCGCGACCGCACCAGCCTCGGGGCAGGCGACCGTCTATGACGCAATCGATGCGACCGCAAAGAACGGGGCGCTGACCTTCTGGGTCTATGCCGCCCGGGACGGGCTGGCCCGGCTGTCGCTGGAGGAGGGCGGTAGCGCCACGCTGCAGGTCAACGGTCGCGATCTCGCCGCCGGTGGTGCGGCGGATGCGTTCCTGCTCGGCGGGATCAACAAGGTCGTGGTGCGCGGCGCGACCCGGGCCCGGCGGCTCAGCGTCACCGAAGCGACGACTGGCACCGGTCGCAGCTACGAAGCCGAGGCAGGACAGGTCGCGGGTACCGCGCGGATCGCAGCGGCATCGCTGGCGCAGGGCGGACGCGCGGTGTTCGACATCGGCGGCGCGCCGGGCAACGGCAACACGCTGACGTTCCCGGCGGTTACGGTCGAAACGGCGGGCGATTACGCACTGACGATCCGTTTCTCGAACGACGAGCAGTCCAAGGCGACGCATTACAATCCCGACCCGCTCGCGCGGATCGCGCGCATTTCGGTCAACGGCGCTGCACCGGTGCTGGCGACGTTCCCCAACAGCTTCCACCGCAACAATTGGTGGGAGATGACCGTCCCGGTCACGCTGCGTGCGGGCACCAATGCGATCCGCATCGCGGGCGAGGAACAGCCCGACTGGGACGGCAAAACCTACGCGTCGCAAGTGTGGCCGCAAGTGCTGCTGCGCTCGAAATACGCCCCCAACATCGACCGGATCACCGTCACCCGCTTGCCGGGAAGCGCCCCGTTAACGGCCAATTAAACCAACCATAAAATCCAAGGGAGGAAAGAAATGAACCTGAAAGCGCTCGCCCGTCTGTCGGCATCCACCGCGACCCTGATGATCCTTGCGGCGGCCGGCCCCGCCTTTGCCCAGCAACAGCAGCCCATGCAGCCCGCTCCGCCCGAGGCCGAGACCGACAGCATCGCGGTTCCCGCGACACCCACCGCCGCCGCAGGCGCGCCGGGGGAGGATATCGTCGTCACCGGTCTCCGCCGCAGCCTGAGCAGCGCGCAGAACATCAAGCGCAACTCCGACGCGATCGTCGACGCGCTGGTCGCCGAGGATATCGGCAAGTTCCCCGACAACAATGCCTCGGAAGCGATCGCGCGGATCACCGGCGTGCAGGTGACGCGCTATCTCGACGAGGCGAACGGTGTGCTGATCCGCGGCCTGCCCAACGTGCAGACGACGGTGCAGGGGCGCGAGATCTTCACTGCCGACGGTCGCTCGGTCTCGATCCAGGATTTCCCGGCGCAGGCATTGTCGCGCGTCGAGGTCTACAAGGCGACGACCGCCGACAATCTGGAAGGCGGGATCGCCGGGCTGATCGACGTTGGCCTGCGCCGTCCATTCGACTTCAAGGGCTTTGAACTCGCCGGGGCCGCGCGTGGTGTCTACAACACGGAATCGCGGAAACTCGATCCGATCGGCAGCCTGCTGATCAGCGACCGCTGGCAGACCGGCATCGGCGAGATCGGCGCACTGGTGAATGTGTCCTTCACCCAGACGCGCTATCTCAACTCGATCCGCTATCAGGGTTTCCAGGACAACGTCCCTGCTGCGCAGCAGATCCTGCCCGCATCGGTCGGGCGCAACTTCACCTTTCCGCAGGATATCGGGCTGTTCTACGGTCGCGGTACCCGCCAGCGTCCCTCGGTCAACGGGTCGTTGCAGTGGAAGCCTGCCGACAATCTGATGATCTACGCCGACGGGCTGTGGCTGGCGTATCGCAACAAGAACGCGAACGACTTCTTCGGCGTGCCGATCCAGTCGAGCACCACCGGCGGCAATCCGCCGACGATCCGAAACGCGGTGTTGACGCAGAACGGCACGACGCTCGCCTCGTTCGATACGGATCTCGGCATCGTCAACGGGCCGACCAAACAGTCCGGGCGCAACAATACCGACACGTTCCAGGGCGCGCTGGGCACGAAGTGGGACATCGGCAACGCCGTCATCACCAGTGATCTGGCGTACACCAAGTCGATCGTCGACAACACCTATTACGAGTTCCAGACGCAGCTCGCCAACCCGCTGTCGTTGGCGGTGCGGCTGAATGCCAATAGGAGCGTCGACTTCACCCCGAGCGGCGTCGATTTCGCGGACCCGGCCAGTTACTACATGCGCGGCCTGTACGAGAACCGTCAGCGTTCGGAAGGGCAGCAGTGGCAATGGCAAGGCAACATCGCGCTCGACACCGGGTCGTCGCTCTTCCCCAAATTCCAGTTCGGCCTGCGCTACGCCGATCGCACCGCCAGTTCGGTTTATGGCGATCGCAACGCCTCGCTCGCCAGTCTTCGCGATCCGATCTCGCGCGTGCCCGGCGTCTCGGACGGCGCGGTCATCGCGCCGGGGTTCCACAATGACGACGTGCAACAGTTCCGGTCGTGGTTCGCCCCCAATGCGAACATCCTGAACGACCGCATCGATGACGTCCGCGACTATGTTCGCGGTGCGCTGGTCCGTTCGGGTGCGGATGCGGGAACGCAGGCGTCCTGGGCTTCGGGCCGGCCGATGCTCAATCCGCTTTCCGCGTTCAAGGCGCGCGAGCAGGTGTTCACCAGCTATGCCCAGGTGAAATACGCCTTCGACCTCGGCATCCCGATCGACGGTGCGATCGGTTCGCGCGTCATCATCACGCGCAACAAGCTGAACGGCACCAATTCGATCCCGACCGCGACCGGCACCGCGCTGGTGCCGATCGATGCCTCGCAGCAATATATCGATATCCTGCCGAACATCAGCGCGCAGCTGCATTTCACCGACAAGCTCAAGCTGCGCCTGTCGCGCACGCAGGCGCTGAGCCGACCGGGTTTCAACCAGATCAACCCGACGCTGACCGTTCAGCAGGGGACGATCGGCGGGAATCTCTCCTACACCGGCAACGGCGGCAACCCGAACCTGCAACCGATCCGCTCGAACAATTACGATGCGTCGCTGGAATATTACTTCTCGCGGACCGGATCGGTCTCCGTCGCGGGCTTCTATCGGGAGATCGACGGCTTCATCAACTCGCTGCCGGAGGTGGTGAGCGTGCAGCCGTTCGGTGACATTCTGGTGTATCGTCCGTCGAACGCCGGGTCCGGCAAGATCAAGGGCATCGAAGCCGCCGCGACGACATTCTTCGACTTCCTGCCGGGAGCGCTCCGCGGTTTTGGCGCGCAGGCGAACTTCACCTATATCGATGGCGAACAAACGCTTCCGTCCGCTGCGAATTTTACCGGTGGACGCAACACCTTGCCGGGTGTGTCAAAGTATAGCTTCAACGTGATCGGCTTGTACGAGCTCGGACCGACGAGCGTGCGGCTCGCCTACAACTACCGCAGCGCCAACGTCGATGGCTTCGGGGCACCGGGCGTGTTCACCACCGTCTATTCGGGTGCGGTCGGTCGTCTCGATCTGTCGGCCAGTTACAATCTGACGGAGAAGGTGACGTTCACGATTGACGCAACCAACCTGCTGCAGACGCCTTATTACAGCTACGTCAAATCGCCCGAGTATCCACGCGACGTGCGGTGGGAGGCCAGTTTGATCTCCGCTGGGGTTCGCTTCCGGCTGTAAGTCTTGACGTAGGAGGGCGGGAGGTCGCTCTCCTACGGTAGACGTTCCGGATTGGTAAACGAGGTGTCGGCGCGCCTCGATTTAGCGAGTGATTGATCGCCGTTTGAGTTGGCCTCGCTCGTCAGACGCTCTACCGGTACGTCAAAGCTAAAAGCGAGATCCGACGGCACTGCGAGACGCTTATCGTCTAGCGCGCCTGACAGCTCGAAATCGATAACAAGTGGGGGATTGATGGTAGAAGTAAATAGCGTGCGGCGGTGCTTGAAAACGCTCGCAATGGCTATCGTGGCGGTGCCAGCCACGGCGCAAGCGCAGATGCCTGATACTATCCTCTACGGTGTCGCTTATTATGACGAGTACACGCCGGTCGACCGCGTCGATGAGGACGCGCGTATGATGAAGGCGGCGGGGATCAGCGTCGTTCGCATCGCGGAGTCGACATGGGGCACGCTGGAACCACAGCCCGGGGTCTTCGATTTCAGCCACGTCGATCGCATGCTCGCCGCGATGCACAAGCAGGGCATCAAGGTGATTGTCGGAACGCCGACCTATGCGATACCGACCTGGCTCGCGCGCCAGCATCCCAACGTGCTCGTCGTTGGGCGCGACGGAGTCCGCGCGCAATATGGCACCCGGCAGAACATGGACATCACCGATCCTGACTACCGGGCGGCGGCCGAGCGGGTGATTGTCGCGCTGGTGGACCATGTGAAGGATCATCCCGCGGTGATCGGCTATCAGCTCGACAACGAGACCAAGCCCTATGGCACCAGCGGTCCGGCGGTGCAGGCGGCGTTCGTCCAATCGATCAAGGCGAAATGGCCGAGCCTCGATGCCCTGAACGCGGCGTGGGGTCTCAATTACTGGTCCAACCGGATCAACCGGTGGGAAGACTTTCCGTCGACCAACGGCTCGATCAACGCCAGCATGTCGAACGCCTTCGCCGCCTATCAACGCAGCCTCGTGACCGATTTCCTGGCGTGGCAAGCCAAACTCGTACGTGCGCATGCCCGGCCCGGGCAGTTCATGACGCAGAATTTCGACCTGGGCTGGCGGGAGGGGTCCTATGGCATCCAGCCGGAGGTCGACCATTGGAAGGCTGCGCGGTCGCTCGATATTGCGGGCATCGACATCTATCATCCAACCCAGGACAAGCTGACCGGCGCGGAGATCGCCTTTGGCGGCGACGAGGCGCGCTCGATCCGCAACGGGCAGAACTATCTCGTGCTGGAAACCGAGGCGCAGGGTTTTCCGCAATGGACGCCCTATCCGGGCCAGCTTCGTCTCCAGGCGTTCAGCCATCTCGCCTCGGGCGCGCAAATGGTCGAATACTGGCACTGGGCCACGACCGCGAATGCGGCCGAGACCTACTGGCGCGGGCTGCTGTCGCAGGACTACAAGCCCAATGCGGAGTATGCGGCGGCCAAGGGGATCGGCGCCGAGATCGCTCGCCTGGGCCCGAAGCTGGCCGGGATGAAAAAGCACAATCAGGTCGCCGTCTACGTCAGCAACGCCGCCCAAACGGCGTTCAATGCGTTCAAGCCGGACGGCGTGGAATACAACCAGGTGCTTCGCCCCTTCTACGACGCCCTTTATCGGATGAACGTCGAGACCGACATCGTTTCACCCGACAGCACGCAAAAGCTAGATCAGTACAAGCTCATCGTCGTGCCCGCACTGTACGTGGCGAGCGATGCCGAGATCGCGCGGCTGAACGACTATGCGAAGCGCGGCGGCCACCTGCTCTACACCTTCAAGAGCGGCTTTTCGGACGAGAATACGAAGGTCCGCTACGCCTCGCAGCCCGGCGCGATCGCCGAGGCGGCAGGCGTCACCTATCAGGAGTTCACGATCCCCGTGGGGGTCACGCTCGCGGGCAATCCGTTCGGGGTTGCGGATGCCGACAACGCGCCACGCTGGTGGATGGAGATGCTGAAGCCCACCACCGCCGAGGTCGTGGCGCGCTATCAGCATCCGTCATGGCCGGCTGCTGCTGCGATGACCCGCAACCATTGGGGCAAAGGCGAGGTCAGCTATGTTGGCTTCATGCCGAGCGACCCGCTGACCGAGAAGATCGTCGCCGCCGAAGTCACGCGTGCAGGCGTCGCGCCATCGGTCGCGGGCGTGCAATTCCCGCTGATCGTGCGCGGCGGCACGCTGAAGAATGGCCATACCGTCCGGTACGTGCTCAACTACTCGGCTCTGCCACAGCATGTGACTGCGCCGGCCGCGGGCACCGAACTGCTGCATGGGCGCAAGGTGCAGCGTGGCGGGAAGATCGACCTCGCCGCCTGGGACGTCGCGATCATTGAGGAAGATGGACGGCCCGACTGATGGCCGAGCCGTGCAGAAACGAAGCGAACGGGAGGTTGCGTGACAGACGAGAAAACGCCGCGTAGCTGGGCGATTACCCGGCGGGCGCTGCTCAGCAGCGGTGCGGGCGCGGCGATCGTGGCGAGCGGCGCGGTGCAGGCCGCGACGCGGAGCGTTGCCACGGATTTCGTGATCTCCTCGGGGGAATTGGCGATTACCGTCGCGGCACTCAGCGATCGCGCGTTCCGCGTCCGCGTTGCGCCCGTTGGAGCGCCTCCCGCAGCGCCCAGCGAAATGCTCGTGCCCATCGCGAAGCCGCCAATCCCCAGGCGCTCGCACGAAGGCGGCCGAACGCGGCTGACGCTCCCGCACGCGCAATGCGTGTGGGACGAAGCGACGGGATGTCTGTCGTTCCATGACGGAGCGGGCAAGCTGCTCCTCAGCGAAGCGCCCGGATCGCGCCACTTCGCACCATCGACGATCGGAACCGAGCCGACCCTTGCGGTAACGCAGGGTTTCGCCAGCCCGCCCGATGAACGCCTCTACGGCACCGGCTGCTTCCAGGACGGCCATCTCGATATCCGGGGTCTGCCGCGCCGGCTGACCCAGGTGAATACGCAGATCAGCCAGCCGTTCGTGCTGTCGAGCAAAGGCTATGGTCTGCTATGGCACAATCCCGGCATGGCAGAGCTGAACCGGCCGGACCGCCCGATCACATTGGTCCGACAGGCGGCAGCAGGCGCCGCGCGCATGGCCGATGTCACCACGTCCACCGGCAATGCCCGGGTCCGGCGCCGCGATGCCGAATTCATCGGGAAGTTTACGGTCCCGCGGGATGGCCGATATGCGTTCCTGCTCAATCTCGGTCGCAAGATGTCTTCGCGCCATTATGTGGAGGTCGACGGCGAGCCAATGACGGACCTCGCCAATCTTTGGCTGCCACCGACTGCCAGCTTCATTGGTGCGCTTGCCGCGGGAGAGCACAGCGTGCTGGTGCGAGCGAGCGACGAGGATGTGCCGGTGCTCACCTTCGCTCCGGTAGACGATCGCACGACCTGGTCATCGCCCGTATCCGAGGGCATCGACTATGTCGTGATTGCCGGACCTACGGCGGCGGACGTCATGGCGGGCTATCACGCCGTGCTGGGCCCGCAGCCGATGATGCCGCTGTGGGCGCTCGGCTACATTCATTGCCGCGAGCGGTTTCACTCGTCGGCCGAGATACTGGCGACGGCGCGCGAATTCCGCGCCCGCAAGCTTCCTTGCGACATGATGGTGCAGGATTGGCAATATTGGGGAAAGTATGGCTGGAATGCCATGCGCTTCGACGAGGACCATTATCCCGACCCTGCGGGCCTCGTGCGGGAGCTGCATGCGACGGACATGCGCCTGATGCTGTCGGTCTGGTCCAAGGTCGGTAAAGAAACCGAACTGGGCAAGGATGTCGCAGCCAAGGGCTTCTACATTCCCGGGACCGAATGGATCGATTTCTTTAATCCCGTCGCCGCGCGCTTCTATGCCCGGCAGCAGACTCAAAAGCTCGGTTCCCTTGGTATCGATGCCTGGTGGCAGGACGCGACCGAGCCCGAGAATGACGATCTGGCCGGACGGCCGATTTATGCGGCACCGGGCAAGACCCAGCCGGGCGAAAAACGCCGTAACCTCTACCCACTGCAAGTCAGCCGTACGGTCTATGAGGCGCAGCGGCGGGCCTATCCCGACAAGCGCGTCATGATCCTGACCCGATCGGCCGCCCCCGGTCAGCAGCGTTACGGCGCGGCCACATGGTCGGGCGACATCGGTCACGATTGGGAGACGCTCAAACGCCAGATCCCCGCCGGACTCAACATGGCGGCAGCAGGCCAGGCCTGGTGGACCGTCGACGCAGGCGGCTTCTTTCGGCCGGGGCAGGGGCAATATACGGACCCTGCCTATCAGGAACGGTTCCTGCGCTGGTTCCAGTTCGCAACCTTCCTGCCGTTGACACGCGTCCACGGCTACATGACCGATACCGAGTTCTGGCGATATGGCGAGACGGTGGAGCGCGTCGCGCGCTTCTACCTCGAACTCCGCTATCGCTTGTTGCCCTACACCTACGCTTTGGCAGCAGAAGCTTCGACGGCCGGAATGCCGTTGATACGGCCGCTGGTGTTCGACTTCCCCAACGATCCGGAAGCCCTGGATCAGGTTCACGCTTATATGTTCGGCAGCGCCCTTCATGTCGCGCCGGTGCTGGCCGCCGACGTGAAGACCTGGGACGTATATCTGCCGATTTCAGAGGGGGGCTGGTACGATTTCTGGACCGGCGAGCATCGACGGGGCGGGCGGACGCACAGCGTTTCGGTGGCGCTGGACCGTATTCCGCTTCACGTGCGGGCAGGTAGTATCCTGCCGCTGGGACCGGTCGGTCAGTCGACCGCAGGGCTGCTCGGTGGCGCGCTCGATCTTCTGGTGTACCCGGGTCGGGACGGCACCGGCTCGTTGTACGAGGATGACGGGCTATCCTATCGCTACGAGCAAGGTGCGGCGGCGCGCACGACCCTAAAATGGGAGCAGGCAGCAGGCTTGCTTACGCTCGGCTCGCGGCGGGGGACGTATCCTGGCATGCCGAATAGTCGAGCGATCCACGTTCACTTGATGCGTCCGGGGAGGTCCGCGCTTTACGAAACTGCGGGTGCGGCGGTGCAGTATGACGGGTGCGCCAAGAAGGTAACCGTGAGGACTTAGTCTCCGATATCCTTGGTTCATCGAATTTACGACGCGACGAGTACCGGTTGGACCGGTCTGTTGCAAAGGTCCGCCGTCTCTTCCAGGCTGACCCTGTCGCTCGATTACTGGCACTACAAGTACAAGAACCAGATCCAGCTGAAGAACGGGCAGGCGGTGATCAACGCCGACCCCAACGGCCCGAACGTCATCCGGGATGGCAGCGGCGTGGCGCAGTCGATCGTCATCTCCTCGTACAACGCGCCGAGCGGGACCGGGACGTCAGGGATCGACGCGGCGGCCAGCTATCGCTTCGACATCGGCGCGGCGCGGCGCGGATCACGGTGCGCGACAACCTCAGCTATCTCGCGACGTATGACGTCGATACGAGGGCGGTGGTCTACGACGGCGTCCGGCATCGCAGCAATTACCAGACCTCGCCGCTGACGTCGGCCGCGACACCGCGCTGGCGCAACATCGCGGGGATCGACCTTTCGCTTGGCGATCATTTCCTGTCGGGCACGTGGCGCTATGTCTCGAGCGTCATCGACGATTACCAGCAGGTCGTTAGTGCCCCGACCGTTTCGCGGGTTGGGGCATGGGCCGTGTTCGACGTGCAATATGGTCTGCAGTTCGGCGCGGAAAAGCAGTATGAGCTAACGCTGGGCATGATAAACGCGTTCGACAAGGCACCCGCCAAGGCACTGTACACCGGGTACCTCTCGACCCTTGGCAATCCATAAGGGCGGCAGGCGTATGTCCGGATTGGCGTAAAATTCTAAGATGTAAGGGCGCCAAATACGGTCGATCGGGGTGGTCTCGTGGAACGTCAACCGAATGGCTTGGTTCACAGTTGGCATGGAAACGGTGAACTATAAGTTTTAATGCCGTCTGCCGCCTCAGTGCGGTAGCGCGAGAGTCTGGCCAGCTACGTCTTGCAAATCGTGCGGTATTGCTCAGCGTCCTATGTTGCTTGAGGCTCGTCGCTTCTTAAGGTCCTTCGATAGCTATGCGCTGTCCGCTTGCGAGATCTAAGCCTAACGTCAAACGCCGTTCGTTGGCACTTTCGCCATTCGTGAGCCAAAATCCCAGCGGAAAAAGCGATCATAACCCGGACATGAACGAGCGTCCGAAGTTGGGGGTGAGAGGAGGAGCGTAAATGGCCGATTATGGGTCGAATTGGAAATAGGCGGGACTACACAGGCGTCAGTAAATTGCCGCTGCGTTGCAGCTGTTCGATGTCACGACGGGGCGGCGCGCCAAACAAGCGCGCATATTCCCGATTGAACTGCGACGGGCTTTCGTAGCCGACGGCAAAACCCGCGCCACTCGCGGTCGTGCCCCCGGACAGCATCAGGCGCCGTGCCTCCTGCAGGCGCAGCTGCTTTTGGTACTCCAGCGGGGTCATTCTCGTTACAGCCTTGAAGTGTTCGTACAGCGACGACGGGCTCATGCCCGCGGCGGTGGCGATGTCCCCGATGCGGAGCGGCCGGTCGAACCCCGTGCGGATCGTCGCGATGGCGCGGCTGACCTGGTTGAGATGGCTGTCGGCGACCGCCATGTAGCGAAGCGCGGGCCCGTGGGGCCCCTTCAACAAACGATACAGGATCTCCCGCTCGATCAGCGGCGCGAGCGCGGCGATGCTATCGGGCTGGTCCAGCAAACGCACCAGCCGGCAAGCCGCATCGATCAGATCGTCGTCGCTGCGATAGACCGCAAGAGCCGGCAGATCGGCTTTCGGTGCCCGGGCGCCTTCGGCAAGGATGAGGTCCGCCAGCACCGCCTGGTCGATGTCGATCTTGCAGCAAAGGTACGGAGCGTCCCGCTCAGCCTGGATGACGTGTCCGACGAGCGGCAGGTCAACCGAGACCAGCAGGTAATGCGCGGCATCGTAGAGAAGGCTGTGTCCGCCAAGCGAGACCCGCTTGGTGCCCTGGGCGATTATGCAAAGCGACGCATCGTAGACGGCGGGCAAGGGGACGGTCGGCTCGTCGGCCCGGAAAAGCGATAACCGATCGATTGCCGTACTGACCATACCGGTTCGGGGAATGTGGTGTGCAGCCAGCGCGGCCAGATCTGCGATCGTGCTCATTGAGGGTCTGTGTCCGCTGTTACGGGCCTCGGCAAGCGTGGCGCACCTTGTTCCGGAGAATCGTGCAAGGATCGCGGCGGATCGGTCTTACGCCGGCCGATGGTTCGGTTCCATCTGTGCCCAGCCTTCATGGCCACAGGAAAGGACTCATCATGAACGACGTCATCGACAAGACCGTACTGATCAGCGGCGCTTCCAGCGGTATTGGCGAAGCCACCGTGCGGGAACTGGCGGGCAGGGGCGCGCGCCTCTTCATCGGTGCGCGCAGGACCGAGCGGCTCGAAGCGCTTGCGGCAGAATTGGGCGCGAATGTCGCGTGGCACGCGCTGGACGTGACCGATGCATCGAGCTTCGCCGCCTTCGCCGACGCGGCGGAAGCGCGGTTCGGGCGCGTGGACGTGCTGATCAACAATGCCGGCGTGATGCCGCTGTCGCCACTCGCCGCGCTGAAGCAGGATGAGTGGACGCGGATGATCGACGTCAACGTTCACGGCGTGCTGAACGGGATCGCGGCCGTGCTGCCCCGGTTCATCGCGCAGAAGGCGGGTCACGTCGTGAACGTGGCATCGATCGCCGCACATTTCGTTATGCCGAGCGCCGCCGTCTACTGCGCGACCAAATATGCGGTCTGGGCGATCACCGAAGGGTTGCGTCAGGAGCATGACGACATTCGCACGACGATCATTTCCCCCGGGGTCGTGGCGACCGAACTGGGCAATGACATCACGGACCCGGCGATCGCCTCTGCACTGACCATTTGGCGGCAGAAGTCGCTCACCCCCGACGCGATCGCGCGGGCGATCCGCTACGCCCTGGAACAGCCCGAAGGGGTGGACATCAACGAGGTCATCGTCCGCCCAACCGCAGCCGGCATGTAGCCGTGTCACGCTACCAGTCCGGGCGGACTTTCGGGCTGCCCGGACTGGTGTCGAGGTGAACGGCTGTCTGCGATCGAGACGACCCGATCATCGCAACGACGTGCGGTCAGGCGGCTGACCCGGCGTAGAAGCGCAGTTCCTCGAGGATCGAATGCCGCGACGGACGCCAACCAAGCGTGCGTTCGGCGCGTTCGCCCGACACCAGCTGGTCGCACGCGATCGCATCCGCGAAGCCCCCGAGCGACTGCCGAGCCTCTTCCAGCGGCCATTCCGCCACCCGGCCCGCGGCGCCCGCACCCTCGCTGGCGGCGCGTGCGATGTCGATCAGCGGGATAGCGGCGCCGTGCGCGCCGTTGAAGATCGAGGCCGCCGGCGCCTTCTCGAGCGCGAGCAGATACAGCTCGGCGAGATCGTCGACATGCACGCACGTCCAGCGGTTCCGCCCGTTGCCGACGTACCGCGCGGCGCCATGGTCCTGCGCCGAACCGTACATCATCATCGTGGTCCAGGCGTAGTTGCCGTAGACCCAGGCGGGACGAATGATGATGCCGTGAACGCCATCGGCCGCGGCGCCGAGGATCTCCGCTTCGAGCGCCTGGCGAAAGCGCACCATTTCCAGCGGATCGAGCGGGCTATCCTCTGTTGCGGGCCTATCGCCAGTGGCGCCGTACAGGAAACAGCCGCTCGTATAGACAAAGCGCCTTGACGTGCCGCGCAGCGCATCGATGATCGCGCGGGTCGCCACTTCGTCATAAGCCGCGCTGTTCTGGTCGTTCGGCGACGCGGCATGGACGACCGCATCGACGCTCTGGACAGCGTTGGCGATGCTGACCGCATCGCCGAGGTCGCCTTGGACCGTTTGATAGCCCATGTCGGTCAGCCTGACCGCGCTCGCCTCCGAACGCGCAAGCCCGACCACGTCATGCCCCGCCACGGTCAATCGACGTGCGACCGCCCCGCCGATCAATCCCGTAGCACCCGTTACCATTACACGCATGTCAGCATCCCATTGCTTCTGTGCCGCGAGGTAGAGCGGAACTGGGGCGCTGCGGAAAATCGCAAAAGTTGATACGCCGGTATCAGCGAGGACGATGGCGTCAGGCCGACGCGGCGATCCCGGCAATGCAGTCGCGAAGCCAGACCGTAGCGGGATGGTCATTTACCCGCCGATGCCACATCATCGCCAGCGGCCAGTCCGGCAACGCGACCGGCGGCTCATGCACGACAATACCCAGATTGGCCGCGGCGAACCGCCGGGCGACGCGCGCGGCAAGCGTCGCGATCAGGTCGGTGTCAGCGACGACGAACGGCGCGACCAGAAACTGCGGCAGGCTCAGCACGACACGGCGCGCCAGTCCAAGTGCCGCAAGCTTGCGGTCGACCAGCCCCGCACGATCCCCCTCGGGCGATACCAGGAGATGGGGCGCCGCCGCGAACGCCGCGACGTCGGCCTCGTTCGCAAAGGCCGGATGCCCGGGCCGGGCGATGCAGACGAAACCTTCGCGTAGCAGCGGGCGTGTCAGGATGCGTGCCGAGGCGTCGATGGGAACGCTGAGTGCGAGGCTCGCCTCGCCACTGTCGAGGAGATCGACGACCTCGTCCTTGCCAAAAATCCCGCGGACCCGCACCTCGAGACGAGGCGCTTCGATGGTTAGCTTCGCCAGTAGCGTAGGCAGCAGGACGAAGGCCGCATAGTCGGTCATGGCGATCGTGACGACATGATCGGCGGTTCCCGGATCGAAACCGTCGTCTTGCAGGACGGTCCGCATCAGACGAAGCGCAGCCGCGATCGGGCCGGCCAAATCATCGGCGCGGGGTGTCGGTTGCATTCCCGTCGACGACCGCACGAACAGTTCGTCGTCGAGCATCTCGCGCAGGCGCGTGAGTGCACCGCTCATCGCCGGCTGACTCAGACCGATACGCTGGCCCGCACGGGTGACGTGGCGTTCCGCGTAGAGGGCATCGAACGCCTTTAACAGGTTCAGGTCGAAGCCAGCTATATCCATTCGACGGGCATAGAAGGATGCGGCCGGCGGGGGAAGGAGAGCGGGGGTTCGGTAAAAGCCCGCTTTTTCCAGAGGATCGCCGAAATCTGGGCGGCGACCCGCTTTAAGTTGCGCCTGCTAGGGGCATAAACAAATGTACAAATTGGGGAAGCGAAAACCGCTCGGGAACGTCCATAACTGGGTCTTGCCGGCCACAGAGCTACTGGGCGGCTAACGACAATAGCGGACCTTGATTTTTCAGCGGAGTAGCGGCACCCCAAGAAGCGCCGGAAGGGGCATGTGCTTGACTGAATGTAGCGTTCTCCTCGCCTGACCCTGCAAACCGCACAATTTTCGTGAACGTCGTATCAATCACAAAGGGCGTCCTGCGGCGCTTTGTAACATACGTTACACCGCACCGCTTACTGCGTGACCGACAGCACCGTGACGGATCTCGGCGGTAGCGTCAGGCTGATCCGCCCGTTGCTGACGCGGGCAGCAATCTGCCGCGGCACGACCGTGTCCGGCTTGTCGTAGGTGTTGACGGCATCCACCCGGTCGGCGGTCAGCACCGTGCCGGATGCGGTCTGCGCCCGTATGCCCTGGAGCTGCGCATCGATTTGCGCCGGCGCGTTGGGGTCGACGTTCGTCAACGCGATCCATAGTTTTCCGTCTGCTGCGCGCGCGGCGATCGCGTCGATGCGCGGTAGGCTGACGTCGCCGAAACGATAGGTGCCCGCGTCAAAGGTGATCGGCAACCGCGTCGCATCTTGGAACGGCACGTACATCTTGAACAGATGGTAGGTAGGCGTCAGCACCATCTTCGGTCCGTCGGTCAAAATCATCGCCTGAAGCACGTTCACCATCTGGGCGATCGCGGTCATCCGAACGCGGTCGGCATGGCGCGTGAACATGTTCAGATTGATGGAGGCGATAATCGCGTCGCGGATCGAGTTCTGCTGATGCAGGAAACCGTCGCGGCTGCCGGGCAGCTTGGCCAGCCAGACGCCCCATTCGTCGATGACCAGCGGGACCTTTTTGGCCGGGTCGTACTTGTCCATGACGGCGGAGTGAATGCGGATCATATCCTCCATCTTCAGCGTGTCTTTGATCAGGGTCGCATATTCGCGCTCACCGAACCCAGTGCTGGCGTAGGTCGGCGGCCAGCTGACCCAGGTATAATTGTGCAGCGACAGCCCTTCGATGCTCCAGCTCCAGTCGTGTCCCTTCCATGCGCGCATCACCGCCTCGGTATAATCGGTCCCCGGCGATCCCGGCCCAACCGCGATGCGCTGCATCGGATTCGACCCGGCGACCGATCCGCCCGCCGGGTTGTCTGTGCCTTGCTGCTTGAGGTTCAGGTTGCGTGCGAAGCGGGCGTAGCGCTTCATCTCGTCAACGTAATATTCCGATCGATACGCGCCGCCGCAACTCCAGCTTTCGTTGCCGATACCAAGGAACTTCACCTGATAAGGATCGCGGTGACCGTTTGCGGCGCGCTCGGCGCCGGCAGTCGTGCCCGGATCGGCGGTCATATACGCCATCCAGTCGGCAGCTTCCTTGACGCTCCCCGATCCCATGTTGACGGAAATATAGGCCTCCGATCCGATTTGCTGGATGAAGTCAAAAAACTCGTCCGTGCCGAAATCATTCTTCTCGAGCGCGTTGCCCCAGCTGCCGTTGACGGTGACGGCACGCTTTGCTCGCGGACCAATGCCGTCGCGCCAATGATATTCGTCGGCGAAACAGCCGCCGGGCCAGCGTACGCTGGGGACTTTCAGCGCCTTTAGTGCAGTCACAACGTCGGTGCGTAAGCCGCGAACATTTGGGATAGCTGAACCCTCGCCAACCCATACGCCCCCATAAATCCCAGTGCCCAGATTCTCCGCAAACTGGCCGAAGATGTCGCGATTGATCTTGGGGCCGGTGCCATCCGCCGCGATCGAAACCGTAATCGGTACCGCTTGCGGAGGAGCTGAAGATGCCGAAGACGCAGCCATTGCTGCCGCGACCATACTGAAGAGCTTTCTCATGCCATCTTCCCCTTGCAGCCGCTTCGGACAGCCCGCAATTATCGGACATCATAACCCGAACTATTTACAGGAACAATTCCGCGTGTGTTGTCCCGAACTTGTCCCAACCCACAATTTTGTCACTACGTTATGCGGCCTAGGGCCACCTAAACTTTATCGAATTGCTCAAGTCGAGCGCAGCGCCACAAGACGTCGGCAACTGCATAAACCGATATGAACGCACCTGAATGAGAGTCTGAAGTTGGGCAGCGGGGGAGGGCGCGCGAATGCCCGACTATGGGTCTCTTCAGCCGTAAAGCGGACGCTACCGACCGGCAAACAATCGTCGACGAGGGAAGCACCCTCCCGAGACATTAAGATATGACAAAATCGCGGGGTTCACAGCTCCATTAATTCTGCAAGGATCAGGAAGGTTCACTCGCTTTTCGATGACAACCGGCAGCACGAGTTAACCTCTCCCCAGAGAGGCCTCGCTCGCTGCGTTAACCGGGCGAGGCAGTTGCGACTCTGCGACTTTGATTAACATTACGCAAAATTTCAATTAGCGTTGCTGACGTAAAAACCACCCGCAACGATAATGCGTTGCAGGTGTAATGATTACGGTCGTTGCTGATGTGGGCAAACAGCATGTTCTAGATACAAATCAAACCTTTACATAATCCTAACAGTTTGAACCTACTGATCACCGCAAGACATAATACCACCTGCTTACGGCATTGTTCAACGCTCGCGTACTGCCGCTCATGCGGTACAGGTGGCTGCCTTAGTCGCGTAGGAACTTTCCTAGCAGACGGGTCTGGTTGCCAGTAGAACGAACGCAAACGCTTAATCTTATTCTCCTACTGTACAACGCTGTGACAACCACCGATCGCCCACCCGTCCGCGACCTCCCCGACGGGACGTATGTCGAACTAGTTTCGAGCCTCTGCGGGACGCGGATGCCGGCGGTGATCATGTCCATCCTGTTTCTGATAGTGGGGGTGCAAAGCGCGCGGGCCGCGTCTGACCCTGCGCTGGCAGCGCTAGTAGCGGCCGGCGGGGTGGTAAGTGTTGCCCGGCTGGTCGTTTTGTTCTGTGGACGACGGATCTGTGACCGTACGGAAATGTCGCTGGTCAACGCGAAGCGGTTTGAACGCAAGTTTGCGCTTAGCTATTGTGGCTTCGCGGCAGTCTTTGGGGCCTTTGCTGCGCGGGCCTACATGCTTCCACTCGCGGAATGGCAGATGCCTATCGGCATTTTGGTCGTTGGCTATGCCGCGGGCGCTGCATCTACTGTCGCCATGCGTCCAAGTATCGTCGGCTGGAGCTTGGCTCTTTCGGTCATCCCCCCAAGTTGCGTCCTTTTGCTGCGTCAAGACGCGAATGCGCTTCTGTCCTCAGTGTGCCTGCTTGCCCTTCTTGCGGGTGGGTTACGTAGTGCGCGCCAACGCTACCGGTCGCAACGTTCTAAAACTACGACACGACAGGCGTTAGCCCACCAAGCGCAGACCGACCACCTTACCGGACTCGGGAACCGTCTTGCGCTCGTGCATGCGTTCGAAACGAACGGCGATGATGCGCGACCAGGACGAATCGCGCTCCATTATGTCGACCTAGACGAGTTCAAGCCAGTCAATGATCGGTTTGGGCATCACGCGGGTGACCGTCTTCTGTGCCTTGTTGGTGAGCGGCTACAGGCGTGTTGCTCCCCCGGCGACGTTGTTGTTCGGCTTGGGGGCGACGAATTCGTGCTGGCACAGCTCGACACCTCTGAGGACTACGACGTTGAGCAGCTAAGGGTACGGATCGAGAATTCTTTGAACGCGCCGTACGTCTTGGAAGGACGTTCAATAGACGTTGGCGCAAGCATAGGATCGAGCCGACATGCATCACGCGTTCAGACGCTGGACGCGCTCCTAATCGCCGCGGATATAGCGCTTAGCCAGAAGAAGGCCCAGCGGCACGCTGCGCGCAAACTGGTCGCGCCCCCCACCGCCTTCCCCGCCCACGGCGAGACCGACGAAGGCTTCGCCGTCAATGCCACCGAGGACGAGATTCGGGAGCGGGCACGACTGCTAGTCGAGGGTATCGCGGTAGCCATTTGGGAAAGTGCGCCGGACGGACTGATCGAAACGGATAGTCTTAGCTGGCGGACTTACACAGGTCAGAGCTATGACGATTGGAAAGGGTATGGCTGGGTAACTGCAATTCACCCCGACGACCGCATCGCTACGGTGCGAAAGTGGCGCGACACAGTCCATGATCAGCAATCGGTTGAAGCACAATACCGGCTTAGGCGGTGGGACGGCACGTACCGATGGATGCAGGTGTATGCGGTACCGTTGCGCAACGGCGACAGTTCAATCGTCCGGTGGCTGGGCATGAACATTGATATCGACGACCGTAAACTTACCGGGCTGTGGCAAATATCGTAGTGCGCCCGCGATGGCGACGGAAGGTGCCTGTGCCTTTCGTAGCGGATGCATAGACTCTCAAGAGAGCGGACCTGCTCAAGTGAACGAATGTCAGCTTCTAGCAAGCGCTCAGTTGGCTGTGAGTGGCCGGAAATGGGTCTTGCCAGACGCGAAGAGGACCGGTGGTTAGCGCCCAATCGCCGTCGTTTGCGGTCCGTCCGCTTTTAACCTTCAGTGGTAGTCCGACCTCGTGCCGTTCCCTCCATGCAGCACCCCCGCTTGCCGCCATCGCGGTAGCGGGCGTGCCCTCGATCTTGTAGGTGGCTCGCCGATGGCGAACCGAGGATACCCGAATGAAGCCTATCGCCGCCGCCACATCCGACCAGGTGTGCAAGATGCTGCGATTGATGGCCGCCGACGCTCGCGCATCACTCCCGACGACGTCTCGCATGCTGGGAAAGGCGCCAAAATACCTAGCGAGTGCGTCCGCAGGGCCGGGCTGAAGCAGCTTACGCTGGCAGATCGCCAGTTGCTCGCTCAGCTTTCCGGATTGATCCCTGATCAATGCGAACGCGAGAGCTGGTGACGTTAGCAATTTACGGCGCATGTACCCGCGTGATGCACAGCCCGAGCCCTGTAGGAAAGCGCATTCAGATCATGCCGCACTTGTATGTAACGGATTATTAGCGCTTTAATCATTCCCCCTTTCGCTGCGGAGCAAGGTCGATGATTCGATTGCATTATCCCGACGGGCTGCCGGTCAACTTGGAAGACGGCGTTGTGACCTTCATCGAGCCGGCTCGTAACGGGGGTACACTAATCTGGATTGGGTCAGAGGAGGACTCTCTCGCGATCCATGCCAGAGAAGATTACGCAATGGTGTGGGCGGCGCTTTTCCCGGCGCAACCAACCATCTGCTAACTTGCGTCAACATGCTCCAACAAGCTAGATTTCAATTTCGGACAAAGTCATCAGGTTACGCGCAATTGCGATCCAGCGTCGAAGATCGTCGGCGTACGCACACAGGGCGCGTTCTGACCGATTGTCCGTTAGCTGGTCGGCCAACCGACTCACTCTGCTCAACTCAATTTCTATTTCACGCCTGTCAAACATCGGGAATCTCCAGCCCCCGCTCTTACTATTTCGATCTTCGCAGAATTTGGTTAAAAAATGATTAAACGACGCCTTGTGAGAGCGTTAACTAGGGAACGTCACAGCTCTTTACCGCTCGATCCGTATTGAAATTCGTAGTACGCCGGTGACGCCAGCCGCCGAAGACACCGGCTCTGAGCATCGAGGAAAATAAAGTGACCCGTGCTCAACTTATGACGCTGCTTGCTGCCCAGTACCCGGAACTGCAAGCCTACGAAATTGAAGGGATTGTAACGGCTTTCTTTGACGCAATTGTGGAGCGCTTGGCTGACGGCGGCCGGGTTGAAATTCGGCGCTTTGGATCATTTAGTACGCGTGAGCGCGTTGCTCGCACTGGCCGCAACCCGCTGACAGGGGAACAGGTACAGGTCAATGCCAAGCGCAGTCTGCATTTCACGCCGGGGAAGAACTTGCGAAAGCTCGTCGCTGACTCGAAGGTCTGATCCCGCACTAGGCCTGTTTGTATGGGAAGCGAAGTCGCTTCGTAGTTTTCGCGCGGATGGTCCCGGCTGGCAAACCCGGATCAACGAGGCGGTGCGCGAGGCAATTAGTCTTTGAACCCTACGCCACCGCCACACCGCCGACGTGCACAGGACGCTGCGATCGCTTGTGGCAGAGTATTGCGTAACGTTCGCAGCATTGTGGGGGACGCTACGCCGGCATCGGGTTATCGGGCGCGCTTCGCGTGGGGCGCCGGGCCCAATCGATTGCCGGCGAGCAACGTCGAGCTATTAGTGCAGTTCTTTCGGCTCGATCCGCGCCTGTTCAGAGACCGAGAAGTGTGGGAGTCGCTAAGACGGCTGCTGTAGCACTGGAATGGTCGCAGTCAGAGTTCAACGCCGCCCTTGCACCCGCGCCGCCCGTCTAACCTGTTGCTCGTATTGCCGGGGACAGTCAGCCTGGTTGAATGAAGAACCCATCCTCTTCCACGCTCAACGATGCCCCCGCAGAAATGTCGGACCGCGACCTGCTGGCGGAGTATCAGCGCAGCGGGGGCGAGCCCGGCGATGCCGAGGTCGAGGCGGCTCTCGCATAGATCCAGCGAAGGGATCTCGATTTCTGACGCGCACCGACGTCGACTGATCAAAGACAATGCTGCCGACGCTTAGCTGAGTATCACTTCAATTAATCGACCCGCTCCCCTCCCAGTGTGCGGGTTGGCTACCCGATGCCTATGCTTCGTGCCGCTGCGTCGGTGAGGGGGCGTTCTGACCAAAAAGGGGGAGAGCGGTAAGCTGCGCTAAAATCGCTTCTGATAAATAGTTCATCAAAAAGATGACACCGTATAGGCAGTTAACTCTTTACTCAGACTTATGCATGGTATTGCGGTTGCACTACCTTTCAGGGCATCTCTCAGTACATTCACTTGTCCGCAACGATCCATCGTTGCGGGCAGTTTTTTGAGCTAATGATCTCGAACTAACTTTTCTTACCGCCATTCAGCCGAACGTAGGTGCGCAGCATGTGCTATGCCTTGCGTCGTGTACTTTGGGTGAGGCTGCGGATTGCTAGGATGACAACCTACGCAACCGGGCCAATCCGGTATTAAATTATCGTTTCGAAACAGCGGTTAGGGCTATTAAATCAAAATCGTTTCGTTATCCTGACAGCGTCGGAGTTCTTACCGACAGTGCTTTCTCCCTTTAAATTGGAAACGCTCCTTGGCCCGTAACGATCTGTCGTTACGGGCCATTTTTTAGTCTCTGCGATGCGGGAAAGGAATGAGCAACGTGATAGCTGCTGAGAGCATCGTTCGTCATAGAGGCGAGGGCCGTATGATGCTGGTGAAGGCAGTCTTTCTCGACGAGTATGGAAGCCCCAGCCAAGTGGAATGTGAGTTCTGCGACCAGGGAGAACTTACAACAGTCTGGGTGCACGTGAGCGAACTGGAGTTGACGACGCCCACATAAAGGTCGTCATCGATCACCGGGGTAATCGGATCCCTATCCGTACCTACCGTATAGCTATCTTTTATTACCATCAGTTGGCCGATCAAGGGCATGCCCGATCGGCAAGTCTCGCGTCGCGCGCGTCGGTGAAAGGGTGTGCTGACCGCCAGGGAGGGAAACAGTCAGCCAACCGAACTGTTAATTTGATTAACGTGTTCTTCATCGCTGGCCCCTATGACGAAGAGGCCGCTAGACTAACGACGGTAACATCGAAACTTGCCACCCGCAGCGGGCAGCACTCTTGCGGGTGGTATCTTCGAGACGTTGGAGGCAAACTCGCGATACGCTATCGCGGAGGATAAAGTTTCCCGCGCTTTTAGACACGGGCTCGTTGGTCTAGCCCGACAAGCCAATGCTGCCTTGCGCCTTCGGTTTCACCGAGTTGATCACCAATCGGTCACGCCAACGCCACCGCTCAACGCAGGGCTTCAATAAGACAGGAACGTCTTTAGGAGGCCTAAGTTGAGCCCCTCGTGCCAATAAAAAACAATATAACTGTACGTGCGAGAGCATTTGAAATGATCAACCGCTACGCAGATCGCGCGGCGGATGAGGCTGCATTTCAAATAAACTCTAAAATTGCAGCAAACGATGTTGATGGCGCGCTTGCCATGGATCAAGTCCGCCGCGCGATTATTGAAATTAACGGATGTTGAGCTGGCAAAGCTCGCAGGATTCAAGAGGAATTGCCGCGCGTCAATTGGTAAGTTCTGCGAGCGCGAACCGACCCTCGTGGGTCGAGCATCCACGATCGTGCAGTCAAATTGCGTCGGCGGCACACGACAGCTTGCAACGCCTGTGCGCTGCCTATTTTCGGATCAATCCCGCAGGAACTCGCCGTTCAACCATGTCCCAAGAATGTGTACACCGTCTCAAAAAGACACGCTTCTTTCGTGACGGCTAGAAATGGTTAATTTTGGTTTGAGCAAGGGTCCGATGGCCGTGCTATTGGAGCAGCAATAGCGCAACAATAGCGCAGTGGTTTCGCTCGGAACCTGGTGATCCACCTGCTTCCATTGACCGGGCGGGTGGATCACATTTCTCGTTCGATCGCGGCCTTTGGAAATGCAGCAGGGCATGCGCCTGCTTGCGCATTGCGCCGCTCGAGTGCCCTTCGCGCCATATCGTTGCGTACTTCCTTCAGTCCAAACGTTTCTACGATGTGTGAGCAGGCTAGCGTAGCTTCTTAGCGAGTTTTGCTGCACGTGTGAGCGTACGTCACCCGCGTCCGTGTATCTGGGCGCGGGTGACGCTTGATAATTTGGCGCGATATGCTGCCTACCGCAGCGAGCTTACAGGATCGCGTATATTATGTCGGAGAATATCGCCGCTAATGATCTAGTTCGCAGGAAGCTTGGCGGACCGGCCATGTTGGTACTGTCGCTTGTTGATGCCGGACATGGCGCAATGCCAATGGCAATATGCGCTTGGCCAGAGAATAAGAGGTTCGCCCGCATCGCAGTGCCCTTGGATCAGTTGATCCTTGTGCCGTCAGAGTAGCGCTGTCCCCACCTATCGCGTGTCCACGGTCATCAATCGCTACGCTCCGTTAGTAATTCGATCGTAAACGTTCCTCCAAGCGCTAGGCCGGATGGTAATCCCGGGGTGCGGAGAAACGATTTGAGCGATGAAATGTTTGCCGGGGCGCTAGTCCGCAAGGCATCAGGCGGCCCCGTCATGATTGTCCAGGCGATCGGCAAGGGTGGGCTCGGCATCGGTACGTGCGCATGCACCTGCTGGTTCGAACGGGGGCAATTCACAATTGCAGAGATTCCATTAGCCGATCTCGTGTCGGCCAATAGCAAGACCCATGCTAGCCTATCGCAGTCCCATACCGTAGAACAAATCGTCAAAGCACTGGCTTTCGCGCAGTCGGCGTGCGCATGAGAACGAGTTCGAGATCATCTGCGCCGGATTGCCGATTAAGCGGCTATGGTGATTGCGTTTACAACATGTGCGGACAGAGGCCAAGCCTCAGTCGTCATGGTTAGCAACCCTCCAAAAGCAACAACCGCACTGCGCCCATCGGTCTTGGCAATCACGCCGGTCATTCCTGCAAGCGACGGCTGGTCAGTCACGGACACCCGCGCGCCCACCGCGAAATCGTGTTGTTCGGCGCGTAAGGCTTTCTCCCGTTCGCGTTTGGTACGTAACGCAGCGCCACGAATGCGGCGCTATTCCTCTCGCGTCTCCGCATTACGAAGTGCTTCGATAAGTTCGGCGGCAAGCCGCTCCTCCTCCCGCAGCCCAGACACAGAAGCATTTCCGATCAGCGGGATCCGCCCGGCGTGAGAGAAGAGCGAGAATAGGGGATGCTGATGTGCAGGGTCGCCAGCCATATGAGCCAACGTAGCGAGGCCACTGGCCCGGGCGAACACGAACGTCGGCAAGATCGGCAAATTGATCTCGATCGTGTTCCGTCGACCCTTTGCATCGGACTTCCCATGCGGCCGCTTAATTATGTGGGGGCGTGTCCAGACGTCGAAGCCCGCCTCGGCGAGCGAGCGAGCTAGATTGAGCGTCCGACCGCCCGAGGTGCGCAAGATGCACCAATGCGTATCGTCCCTGCGCTGCGCTGCGCTGCCTTCCTACTTATACCCCATCCCTTGAACCTTGATACTGAATTGAAAATGCGTGGGGCAGTCATGGCGGTGGCATCTCGATCGAAGAACTGCCAGACGGTGGCGTCATCAACCTACGTTCAAAGTACTGCGGATTAGGCCCGCACCGATCCGCGCCAAATTAAGAATTGGAACGCTCACAAAGTGCGGGAACTTCGTGCCGGACCTCACCAAACACGGGGTAAAACTCTGCCCTTCGGGCACATACTCGGCGCTGACCGGGATACGGGCTGACGCGGAACGACACGCAATCTGCGCAGACGGGCATTCGCCTCCTCCGCGGAGCTCTACACGAGTTCTGTTCAAATTATCGCGTGCGGCACGGCAGCTAACCACGAGCTTAGGACGTTCCGTGGGCCAATTTAGGTGCCGAAGAACTGCCGTTCAACCAAATGAACGAATGTCCGGAAGTGACAGGCAAGGAAGGGCGTCTGAATGTCCGGGTATGGGTCTTCGCGACCGAATACTTGCCACTCTGGTTTGCAACATTGTTGTGTTCACAGACGGTCAAGGTTGGACCGATGCCAGGGGGGTTTGAATGTTATTCAGTCGTAGGCAAATCAACCCTCACGCCATGATCGCCGGGCGATCCATTCACACTCTGCCAACCAGCAGCCACGTTAGAAACAATCTAGCAACGCTTAATGATATTGACTCGCAACAGCACATAAGCCACCTGCTACGAAAGTAGGGGAATTTTGATGAGTTATTGGAATATCTTGCTGGCGACCGCGTCGCCCGCGATGCTGAGCACGGCGCCCACGAATGGTACGGAAATCCGGTCGGTTGATGTCGCTAGTGAAGGACAAAGAGAGGAAGAGATCCTCGTTATCGGGAAAACCTACGGTCGCGCTGTTGGCAAGACTGTCACACCGCTGAAGGATACTCCCAACACTGTCACCGTCATCGACCGCGAGCAGATCGAGGCCCAGAACCTCTTCACGCTCGAAGACGCACTGACCGCGACCAACGGCATTACCGTCAACGGTGTCGGCAGCGAGGACCCATCGTTCCTGTCGCGCGGGTTCGCCATCAATAATTACCTGATCGACGGCGTCCCGACCTTGTCGGTCAACTTCCCTTCGGCTGTGCCGGACCTGTTCTTCTATGATCGCCTGGAAGTCTTGCGCGGTCCTGCTGGCCTGTTCAGCGGATCCGGGAATCCGGCGGGCAGTATCAACCTCGTCCGCAAGCGTCCGCTTGACACAGCGCAGATTCAGGCGAGTGCTGGCTATGGCAGCTACGATAACCGGCGTCTGGAACTGGATGCCTCGACCCCCATCGGCAGCCACGCCGGTCTTCGCGCCGGTGTCATGCGTCAGGAACAAGACCAGTTCTTCGATACCGCCCATCGCGATCGGCTGGATGCGTTCATCGTCGGGTCCCTCGAGATTGGGTCGCGCACGACCGTGACGGCGGGTGCAAACTACGATCGCTTTCAGCCGGCGGTCCAATCGGGGCTTCCCGGCTATGCCGGTGGCATCGACGGTAGCGACGGGCGGCTGCTCGACGTTCGGCGATCGACGTATCTTGGGGCGGACTGGAATCGCTTCGATGCAAAGACATGGTCAGGGTTTGTCGAGGTCGCCCACCGCGTCTCGGATCGTTGGACGCTGCGGGCTACCGGTCTCTACACTGACGTCGATCGGGTCGACGTGTACAGCTATATCGGCGCGCAACCGGTAACGGTGGCCAATCGTGGCGTGACCAATCAGATCGCTTACCGCGGCGATAGCAAGCAGCAGACGCGATCGTTCGATTTCAATGGCATCGGCAGCTTTCCGCTGTTCGGTCGGGAGCAGACGCTGATCCTCGGGGCCGACTATCAGGCGAGTTCGGGGACATCCTATTTCACACGGCTGTCGAATTACGCGCGGATCGACGTTTTCAATCCGGTGTCACCGGCTGAGCCTCCGCTCGACCCTTATGGACCGCTCCCGGCCTATCCGGTTCAGGGAACCGCCGGCCAATGCGCGCCGGTGCAGACCCCCGCGCAGTGCGTCACCCAGGTCTATGGCGGGACCGTCACCAACCTCGAACAATATGGGCTCTACGGGCAGATGCGGTTGAGCCCGGTTCAGGGCGTGACATTGATCGGTGGCGGTCGCCTGACGTGGTTCGATACCGACAGCCAGACTCTGCTCCCCACGCGCGGTTTGCGGACGGGGTATACGATCGAAAACCGATTCACTCCGTATGCAGGGGTCGTGTGGGACCTGACCCGGCAGCTCAACCTGTACGCCAGCTACGCCGACAGCTTTACACCGCAAGCGCAACCCGTCGGACGGCAACGCGGCGACGGGGGCGGCATCGAGCCGATGATTGGCGCGCAATATGAGGCCGGCAGCAAGCTGTCGCTGATGAACAACCGCTTGTTGCTGTCCGCGGCAGCGTATCAGATCACCCAGAAGAACCGGCTGTTCAACGATCCGGTCGATACCACGCTCTATTATCAGCTCGGCAAGGTGCGGTCGCGCGGGATCGAGGTGGAGGCAAGCGGGGAGATCCTGCCGGGTTGGCGGATCAACGGTGGCTACAGCTACACCCGCACCAAATTGCTGGAGGACATCAACCCGGTGCTGGAGGGCAGTTCGCTCGTCCCGGTTATTCCCAAGCATATGGGCAAGGTCTTCACCAACTACGCGCCGACCAGTGGGCGGTTCGCCGGAGCAAGCATCGGTGGAGGACTGACGGTCTTCGGCGCAACCGCGGGCGGCACGCCGTCATCAGTCGCGGCGAACGGGACACGTACGGTATCGACGCTGGTCCGACAGGGCAGCTATGCCGTCCTGGACATCCGCGCTGGGTATAGCCTGACGCCACGGCTCGGGGTGTCGGTCAACCTCAATAACGTCCTTGATCGCACCTACTATGCCCGCATCTTCTCGACCGCGCGGGGCAATTACTACGGCTCTCCGCGGACGGTGTTCGCGACCTTGCGGTACACGATTCAATGAGCAGCGCAGGGGGGCATTCCCGCGCGCAGGCGCGCTGGGCACGGCGCGGCGATATTGCGCTGCGCGTTCTCGCTGCGGTGCCGCTCGGTTACGCTGCTTCCAGCCTCTGCGCGATGGCGCTCGCGCGCCTGCTGCCGGGGACGCGGTCCGGGACGACGGTCGCAGCGGCGCTCATCGGGCTTGCGTTGTGCGCCGTGCTGGCGATGTGGGCGTTTGCCGCCCGCAGCGGGTGGCGGGCGGTCTGGACGATCACCGTTGCCGGCGGCGTGGCGGCGGGGATTACCTGGCTTTCCATCGCCGTGACGGGCCGTGCATGAGCAAGGGGTTCCGACAATCGCAGGGGTTCCTGCATACATGGTCCGGGCTGTTGCTCGGCTGGATCCTGTTTCTCGTCTTCGTGGCAGGTACGATCGCCTTCTACCGGGAAGGACTGAACCGCTGGATGCGACCGGAGTTGGCGCGTGTCGAGAATCCGATGCGGGTCTTGGCAGGGGCCCAAACGTATCTCGCACACAAGGCACCGCACGCAAAAAGCTGGTTCATCCCTGTCGCCACGAAGCAATCCGCGGGGAGCCAGCTGTTCTGGGTACCGCAGCCTGATCCCAACGCCCCCAAGGGAAGCGGACGCCGTGGTGGTCGCGGACGGCGGGACACGCAAGCGCTGATCGGCGCTGATGGCAAGGTCGCGACGGTGCGGGAAACGCGGGGCGGAGACTTCTTTTACCGGCTTCACTTCGACCTGCACTATATGCCGGTGATATGGGCGAGATGGCTGGTCGGATTTGCCAGCATGATGATGCTCGTGGCGATCCTCAGCGGAGTTGTCACCCACAAAAAGATCTTTCGCGATTTCTTCACGCTGCGTCGCTCTAAGGGGCAGCGGTCATGGCTTGACGGCCATAATGCGGTCGCGGTCCTTGCGTTGCCGTTTCATCTGATGATCACCTACACCGGCCTCGTCACGCTGATGGCGCTGCTGATGCCATGGGCGGTCATCGCCAATTACACGGACGAACGCGCGATCGGCGCCGTCCTGTTTCCAACCATGCCAGTGGTCGAACGCACTGGTCGAGCGGCACCGCTGGTCGATCTCCGCCGCATCGCGGCCGACGCCGAGCGACGCCTCGGCGCGCCCGCGAGTTACATCCAGGTAAGCGAGCCTGGCGACGCGGCGGCTCGCATCACGGTCAGCCAAAGTCCCGTTTCCACGCTCAACACCCGGACCCCGCAACTCGGCTACGACGGCGTGACGGGGCGATTGCTGTGGCAATCTCTTCCCTCGGGTGCCGCCGCCGAAACCGCAGGCGTGATGATCGGGTTGCATGCAGGACGGTTTGCCGACGCAGGCCTGCGCTTCATCTATTTCCTGTGCGGGATCGGCGGCACCCTGATGGTCGCAAGCGGCCTGGTCTTGTGGACGGTCAAGCGTCGCGAGCGCTTGCCCGATCCGCGCCACCCGCACCTCGGGTTCCGTATCGTCGAGCGGTTGAACATCGCGGTCATTGCCGGCCTACCACTCGGTATTGCGGGTCTGTTCTGGGCAAATCGACTGCTCTACATCGGCATGAAGAACCGGGCGGAATGGGAGATCCACTGGATGTTCATCGCCTGGGCGATCGCGGCAATCGTGGCATTGCTCGCCACGCCACGGATCGCGTGGCAGATCGTGCTTGGGCTGGCCGGTGCTCTGCTCGTGGCGTTGTCCGGATATAATGCCGTGCTGACACCGCGCGGCATGCTCGAGGCGGTTGCCTCGGGTGACTTCATGCTTGCCGGGATCGACATGGCAATGTTCGTCGTTGGTCTATCCCTGCTGCGCATTGCGCGCCGGGTTGCCCTTCATCGTTCCGTCGCGCGTCCGGGACGACGTGTTCATTCAGCAAGTTCTGCGGATACAGAGAGGTCTACGCTATGAGCTGCGCCACAGTCCTGTTTTGCATCTGTGGCTTCCTGTTCTTCGGCCTTGCTACGGAGGCTCATCATCGGCGTCGATGCAGCGGCGTGTTGTCGGCGCGACGGTGTACGGCCATGCGGGTCGCGGGCTGGAGTTCGCTTGTTGCGGCATTTCTGGCGGCGGTCGTCGGTGGTGGCTGGGACTTCGGTCCGGTGCGTTGGATGGGCGCAGTCATGCTCGGTGCCGGTGCCGCGTTTCTGTTGCTGAACTTTGCCCCTGCATGGATGCAACAGTCTTTCTTCGTCAGACGGTGAATGCGCGAGCCAGGACAAGATGCATCTTCAATAAGGTCAAAAACAATTGCGGTTCAGACCCGTCCGTCGCACGGGACGAACATCGGGGTGTTGGTCCTCGCCTCGTCATCGTCTGAGCCGTTTCCATCCAAGCCATATGCCGCTTATCGATGTCACCGTACCAGCGATCGAGAACAGCCAGATCAGCCCATCCCAATTGCTCGTCTCCATGCCGGGCCCGTCTCGTGGCCTGCACGTTGGCCATAAGCGGTCGCGGGCATGAGTGTCACAATGCGCAAGATGCACCTTCGACTCTCACCCCAACGCCGCCCACGTCATTTTCCGATCAGCACATCGCTCGCTTTGATCAGAACCGTTACCTGGTCACCCTCGCTGAGCGCGAGGTCGGCTATCGCTTCCTCTGTAATGTTGGCTGTGATGACGATGCCGTTCCCGATATCCACCTTGACCGATCCGTTCACGGCTCTTGGATGGATGCTAGCAACGCGCCCTGAAATTTGATTGCGGGCACTGATTTTCATGGTGATTGACCTCACGGAGTTAAGAGACCGAGCGTTAGCAGCATCAGTTAATCGTCGTCGATCGTTTCCCGTTTTCATACTCTTGCCTGGTTTTGGGAGCGCCCACGCGTCCCCATAACTCAATCCCTTTTGGGAAAGCCGCCGTAGCTTCAGGCGGTAGAGCGCTTACGGCATTACCTTCCGCAAATATGAACGAATGTCCGAAAGTGGGAGGCGGGGAATGGCACCTGAATGTCCATTTGTGGGTCAGCGCGCGTGAGGCCGTGCCGTGTAGTTGGAAGCACGACTTATCCCAGAGGAACGGCAGCTATCTGACGGCTCGAGCCAAAAGCAGCCCTTCCGCTGTCGCCCAAACCTTGCCATTGCGCAGACCTTCGCGCGATCCCAGAAGGAGACGTAGGCCCAACATTGGAGACAACGAGTGGCATGGCTTCGGTTCGCGATTTTTACGGCGGTGTCACTCACGCTCGCGACAAGCGCGACAGCGCAGGTTCCCCCGCCGCCAATGCTTCCCGAGCAAACCAGTATCGCGGAAAACCTCGTGCGTGCCTTCTCGACAAAGGACGAGGCTCGTTATGCCGCCCTTCTCGCTGACGATGTTCAAGTTTTCGAAGATGGACAAAACGTCGCGCGAAACAGAGCCGATTGGCTAAAGGAGTTTGGCCCGAAGCTGTCCGCGACCGGTGTCTCGTTCAAACTTGCGCCGGGGTACGCCTCAACAGGACGCCTCCTCTTTATGGAGTATTTCAACTCCCTCGGAAGCTGGGGGCGGAAGCCGCCCCCAGATTGCTGCTGGGGATATGACGCCGTTGCCTATGACATAGCGGGCGGCAAAATCACGGTTATCAGGCGACTTCGAGGCGGTACTTTCCGGCTGGCTGACGACGGCAAGATAGCTGGAAAGTAACGGCCGCTTCGCATTCCGCTCAAGCCAAAGCTGCCATTCCGCTTGCCACCAAAATTGGCCATCCGGCTAACATTTAAACCGGCGCTCGCACCGCTCAGCCCGTCTGCTCTATGCTGGTGATCTTGGCGCAGGTTCGACATCAATGACCCGCAATCGATAGCGTCCGGGCGGTAGCATCAGCGCAACATCGTCGCCGGCGCGGATCGCGACGCGGTCCATCGGCACCGACGCGGTCGGCTCATCGACTGGGCGCGCCTCGACTACGCACCAGCCGCGCGCCGGATAGAGCCTCTGCGGTATGCGCACCACCCGGTCGCCCGCTCGCTGCCGCCATACGGGGCGTCCACGAACGAAGTGCGCATTGGGATGATCGACGACCAGATCGAACGTTCCCTGCGGCACATCGGCCGGCAGAGCTGATAGCCGTACAGCGCCACCACCGCCGCTACAGGCCGTCTGCGAGATGGTGAGCGGGTCGATCCCGGTCTTCTTCTTCAACCGTGCAGCCATCCACTGTGTTCCATCCGCGCCAGGCACTTCGGCAGCATGCGCATAACCAACGTGGATCAGCAGTTTTGCGCCCGTATGATCGTGGACATACGTAGCTAGGTTGCGTGCTTCTCCCTCCTCGCGCGCTGCTATCCGCTGCTCCATCGTAGCATCAGCCGCCGGATGCTCGTCGATGAACTCGTACGCTAAAAGATGATAACCGAGCTTTTTGGCGCGCCGACCAAGCCGGCCATATCCCGCTTCGGACAGATAATGCCCGTCGCCGTCCTCAAAATACTTGAGCGCCGGGTGTTGGACGAATGACGGCAGATATTGAGCCGGCGTGTCGGGCATGGATGGCGACAGCGCCTCCAGCGCCAGCGTATTGTACCCCAGCGGCCGCAAACGCGTAGCGAGTTCCGTGCTGAAGCCGCGATGCTCTGATCGCTCGTGACTTTCCGTGACGATGACGATCGAGGTCTGCCGTGCGCGCCGCTCGATCTCGGGCAGAACGTCCGGCGCCGTCTTCAAAGGCGCGCATCCGTTGGGCTTATAATACGCGCTGGTCGCTGCGATCAGGTCTTCGCGGCCGAACAGACTGAGCGTCTGCCTGGTGCCAGCGTCGCTTGCCGGATTACTTGGGTCGATCGCCGCCAATTGCTCCAATCTAGACGACAACTCGGTCAGACTAGTGGCGGCCACCCGTTCAACCGGTCCCGCGAAAAGGACGTTTCGCGCCTGTTGCGGCTCCCTGGCCATTGCCGACGCGCCTAGCATGCCAAGTACGATAGAGAAAGCGATGCACGTGGCGTTGGTCGGCATGAAGGATGCTATCAAGCTGTACACTCGCTCACCACCATAATGTGACAATCTAGCCTGCGATCAACGAAATGATCGCCGACGCCCAAGTCGCGACATTTAGGCACGGCCGACCCGCCGGCTGTCCCCCAACCCGACTGGCAGCTATCGGGTGGCAAAGCTGCCGGTCTGAAAACGCCCAGATTGCGACGTTCGGCTGCAGTTTCAACAACCCATCGAATCCCCATCAACGTGCTTCAAAAAACTATATTTTGTATTAAAATATAATCAATTCCATGCCTTTAGCATTTGCCTGCTGTGACAAGCAGGAACGGGCCTTAGATCCTATGGGGGCTGTTAAGTTATTTGACGAGACAATTGGCCTACCTAAAGACCGCGTCATAAGAGTGTCCATAAAAACTGATCTCTTTGGAACGCTGCAAATGCGAGCAATTTCTGCTATATATTTATTACGGATTGGTTCATGAGAGGCAACTTTGTCACAAGAGGATACTAAGGCTAGTATCGGCGCTAGGTAGAGTTGCATGTCATGTTTTGAACTACTTTTCATGAACAGCCTCCGTTCGAACTTCATCAATTGGGCTAATAAGGTAGTCTATAATTGATCGTTTCCCAGTCCGAATATCCGCGCTGCATGCAGTCTCATAGGTTGTGATATTGCCCGAAATGATCACCCCTGTGTCCCCTGCAGGGCCAGATCTTCGTCGGATTTCTGTGTTCCAGCAAATAGCAGACCGTCTTCTAACCACCAATGCTCAACGCGGATGAGCCAATTGACGCAACCGCGCGTTATGGCAGTATTGCTTTGGCCAAGATCAAGACTCCAATGCCAAAGGAGAAATCATGCTGCTGATCCTGCTTGCCGCGGCTGCTGCCGCGAATACGCCGACCGTAGTGCCGAGCCGTGGAATCGACGCACCCTACCCCAACGTTGCCGAAGGCATCGTCTACGTTCCCACTCCGGTCAGTATTTCATCGGACATCACGCATCGCAAGCGAATGATCGCGCTCCGTACCGAAGCACTCGACCTGCAGTCGCGTGACGGAGGTACGCTGACTGCAAGCCACAGGGACCTGCTGCAGCGCAAGCTCGATCGTATCCAACTGCGCTTCGCCGAAATGCGCCGTCGCGCAGATATCTTCTCAGTCGATGCCACCGGTCAAGCGATGTACACCGCATATACCCGACCGAAGGTCGTCTATCCACCCAACACCGGACGGACAGGCGTTGCGAATTAAGCCGCATTCCACTCAGGTGAACTGACCGCTAAATCGAAACACTATTCCTTAGTTTCATGTTCGTGTCAGGGTGGCAATGACAAAAACTTGCATTTTTTTTGGTGGTCCCGGCGTTAGCAAGGAGCATTTGTGGTCAAAAGCTTTGGGTTTAGAAATTGCGAGATGGCTACCAAAGGAGAGTTTGAAATCTTATAAAGCGATACAACGCAGCGATGGTACCGAGGAGACTAGCGTAGACGGACATCCTTTGTACTCTACCACCGTGCCCTGCGTCTGTGCGCCATGTAACAACGGTTGGATGAACCAGTCTGATGAGCGAACTCGTAACAAGACGATACGTTTGATCCGGGATCAAAAGGCCAGCTTCAGCCAGCAGGACTCTGAATGGTTAGCGGCTTGGCTAGCGATGAAAATGATAGTTCGCGATGAAATCCAAACGACACAGTCGGTTTTTACTGATCAGGACAAACAAGACTTCTATTCGACGAGACTGCCCCCGGCAGACATGTGGATCGGTCTGGGCTATGCCAAACAGGTGATGTGGGCCAACGCGTTTCATAGGCAGTGGCGCAGAGGGTACAGCCAAGATGGTATGTTTCACGAGGCGATCTGGACAATGGGGCTGGGCGCAACAGTAGCCTTCATAGAGTATCCAGTTAAGGGGAAAGGACCAACGGGAATACCGCCGAACCAGTTGGTGCAACTTTGGCCTTCTCCCAAGGCTTTTGAATGGCCGGTCAATCCCGTTTTGACCCCCGCTCAAGTTCGTTATCTGGCGATGCGGTACAACGCTAGTTTTCCGAGTGCTGGGGACTTCGGGAATGAGCGACGGTTCATGCCCACCGGAAAACCTACCCAAGGTCGGCCCCCATCCTAAAAAATCGTCCGTTTTTGCCGATTGCCGCTCAATAGCGGACAGGCTGCTTTCCACCAGATCGCGACGTTCGGGCAAGAGCGGACGCTCAACCTGCGGCATGGGAACGAAGGGTTTGTCCTACGTCCCGCCGTTTCCCGCTTCACCGGGGTGTCCGTTCGCGCTCAAAGAACCGACGTGAACGAACGTCCGCAGTTGGGCCGCGCGGGGCGGGCGCTGAATGGCGACTTATGGGTCATTGCGACTTGGGTATGCCAACACAGCTTAGCCTGTAGGTTTATCCAAGAGCACCCGCAGCCGCTCGGCGTCGTCCGGTGTGGCGGGGTTGTAAACGATCATCCCCAGTTCAGGCCTTCCTTCGACGGCAAAAGAAGAAAATTCCATCGCCAGCAGCCCGGCGTTGGGATGGTAGATCCGTTTTATGCCCTCGCCATGGGCGACCACGTCATTATCTTGCCACAGCGCCTCGAACTCTGGACTGAGACGCGACAGCTCTGTGACGAGCTTCGTCACCTCGACGCTAGTGCTGGCCCCCGCGCGTGCCACGTCTGCGCGGAAGGCGCCGACGACGAAGCGAGCAATGCTGTCGAAATCTGCGTTGCGGTCACGGACATGATCGCTGCCGAACATCAGGCGGAGGATGTTGCGTCCCTCGCGGGGCAGCTTGCCATAATCAGTTAGCAGCACCGCAGCGGCACGGTTCCAGCCAACAACGTCCCACATCGCGGTTTTTATGATCGTCGGGCTGAGGACCATCCCGTCAAGCACACGCTGTAGCCGGGGGGTGATGCCGTCGGCCATCTGATAGCGGGCCTCTGGCGGGCGGCCGAGCCCTAGCATGTAGATGTGCTCACGTTCCGGCTCGGTTAGCATCAGGCCCTTGGCGATGCGGTCGAGCACGTCCGCAGACGGCGCGCCGCCACGGCCCTGTTCAAGCCATGTGTACCAGGTAGGGCTAATGTTCGCGCGGCTCGCCACTTCCTCACGGCGCAGACCGGGCGTGCGGCGACGCCCGCTGGCAAACCCGAACGCTGTAGGATCTAGACGCGTGCGACGGTCACGAAGGTAAGTACCGAGTGGGTTGGGTGCGTCGCTAGCCATGATCGATCCTGTTGAATCCTTTACCATGATAATGTCACTACTTTAACAGAGTATGGCATCGGGAGATACTCAGTTGGTCAACGAGGAGATTTTTGATGCGCGTATTCCTGACCGGTGCGACCGGCTTCATCGGTTCCCACGTCATCCCCGAGTTACTCGGCCGCGGCCATCAGGTACTCGGGCTCACCCGCTCCGATGCCGGTGCGCAGAAGCTCGAAGCGGCGGGGGCCGAAGTCCATCGCGGTGACCTGGAACGACCCGACACGCTCACCGGCGGGGTCGCTGTAGCCGACGCGGTCATTCACTGCGCATTTGACCACGATTTCGCGAACTTCGTCGAAAATACCAAAAAGGACGAACGCAACATCGCTGCGATGGGCGATGCGCTGGCGGGGACCAACAAGCCTATCCTGATCACTTCGGGCATCGGTATCGGAACGCCACGCAACGGCGGTCCCGCGACCGAGGATGTGCTCAACCCGCTACATGCCAATCCGCGCATCGTGACGGAGCTTGCCGCCGCAGCGCTGATCGCCCGGCGCATCGACGTGCGTACCATTCGGCTGCCGCAGGTGCACGATACCACCAAGGCCGGTCTGATCACTCCGCTGATCGTCGAGGCGCGCCGTGCCGGGGCCGTCGCGTACCTCGGCGAAGGCCGTACGCGCTGGGCTGCCGCGCATATCAGCGACGTCGCCAAGCTCTACGCCTTGGCGCTCGAAATTGGCGAGCCAGGCGCGCGTTACCATGCGTCGGTGGAGGAAGGCATTGATGCCCGGAGGATAGCCGAGGCGATCGGTGCGGGGACCGGACTGCCGGTCCGCTCAGTTACGTCAGACGAAGTCGACCGCTACTTCGGCTGGATGGCTCCCTTCGCCGCCCTTGACATGACAGCGTCGAGTGTCTGGACGAGGGCTCGGTTGGGATGGGAGCCGGCAGGCCCCGATCTGCTCACCGACCTTGCCGCAATGAATTATGCGGAGGCTGAGGCTGTATGATCCATCTCCGTTGCACATTGGCTCGCGCGAGCGCGGCGCCAGCGTGCAGCGGCTTTAAACATTCCCGGCCACTCCCGACCGAGCAGATGAACGAGTGGCCGGTTTCGGGAAGCGGCGAAGAGCTTCCGGATGTCGGTTTGTGGGTCTAAAGACCGCTCCGGTCCGCAGCGAATGCCGCAGTCAGGCGTGGGCGTCAACGGCGATCAGGGGATCGCCGGAACGCCCGTCGGCGAGTACGAGCGGACGGATGTCGCTGAAGCCTGCCTTCTCGCAATATAGCCTGATAAGGGTGGCTTGGCCTTCCATGTCGAGGTGGCGCCAGATCGCCACGGCTTTCGTGGGGAAGCAACGGTTAGAGTAACTGGCCACGATCACGCCACCGGGACGCAGCACGCGCCGTAATTCTCGGAAAACCGAGACCGGGCGCTGCAGGTACTGGACGCCGACGCAGATGAGAACGGCATCGAAAGCGGCGTCGGGCTCGACGAGGACCGGGTCGCGATTGAGGTCTTGCACGAACCACCGGCCAAGCCATGGATTGGCCCCGAGCTCGTCGGTGTTCATGCCGTGCCCGACGACGTCCAGAGCCAAGTCTGGCGGCAGATGGCTGACCCAGCTCGACATGAGGTCGAGTACGCGATCGCCCGGCTTGAGTAGAGACGCGTAATGGCGGGTCAGCGCGGCAACCGCAGCGTCGTCGATGTGCGTGACGAGGCGGGGGGCCGAGTAAAAGTCGAGATCCGCCTCGCCATCTTGCTTGTCGAAAGCGTCCTCGGGAAGCCCCAGTTCCTTCGCCTCGCTCATGATTTGCCCCCTACGGCGATTGGCCTGCGAACCTTTGGCTGCAAAGCGGTCTTGCTGGCGACATCCGGGGTGCTGTTCGCGTTCATGCTGCAAAGACGTCTGCCAACCCGTGACGTTCCTCCTATTCCTTGGACATGGCGGCCCCAACGCTGAAACCCCATATCGTCTACATGGCGCTGCCCCGGACCCTTATCGATCCCAAATTCATCTATGTGGAGCCGGCGGTGCGGGAGTATCCACGCGGTCGGGAGGTTCTGGCGCGCTTCCCAAATGCCGAATTGGTCGAGGTGGCAAGGCACTGGCGAATACCTCAGCTCGCCGATCCGGCGCTCGCTGAAGATTGGTTGCGGGTGAAGCGCGAAACGCTCGTGCTCGGCGTCAAGAAGGGCATGGCGATGCGGCCCAATGGCCGCTCAGCCGACTTCATCGCGCCATCCTCGTCTAACGGCTGCGCAATGGCCTGCGCCTACTGCTACGTCGGACGGCGGAAGGGCTACGCCAACCCAATCAGCGTCTTCGTCAACGTCGACGACGTTACCCGTGCGCTCGCGCGGCACGCCACGCGGCTTGGTCCCAAGGTCGAGCCCAACACCATCGATCCCGTCGACTGGGTCTACGACCTTGGCGAGAACGGCGACCTGTCCGTCGATGCCTCGCTGTCGGACAACGTCCGGGACTTGGTGGCTGCGTTCCGCGACATCCCGAACGCCAAGGGCTCTTTCGCAACCAAGTACGTCAACCGGGACCTTCTCGACTACGATCCGCAAGGCCGTACCCGCATCCGTTTCAGCCTGATGCCTGATACGATCGCCAAAGTAGTCGATGTGCGCACCTCGCCGATGTCGGAGCGGATCGCCGCCATCAACGACTTCGTCGCCGCGGGCTACGAGGTTCATGTCAACTTCTCGCCCGTGATCGTTCACGAGAACTGGGAGGCGGAGTGGAAGGCCCTGTTCACAGAGCTGGACGCGGCGCTCTCGCCGGCGGCTAGGGCGCAGCTCAAGTGCGAGGTCATCTTTCTCACCCACAATGAGGGGCTGCATGATCTCAACCTCCAGTGGCACCCCCGCGCCGAGGAATGGCTGTGGCGGCCCGACATTCAGGAGGCCAAGTGGAGCCAGTCTGGTATGCGGAACCTGCGATACAAGGCGAGCTGGAAGCGGCAGTGGCTCGACCGCTTCTTGGGATGGCTTAAGGAAGCCATGCCATATTGTCAGATCCGCTACGCCTTTTGATCCGAAAGCCTATACCCCTGTGACGCGAAATCCAGCGTGCAAACTCCGTTTGGCTTGGCAGTGCGATCGAATCACTTGGATTAGCGTCCGCTTCGTGGAACCGTCGACTGGGTAACAGCGACTAAAACTGGTGTATCTCGGTGAGTGGGGCGAAGACGCCGAATCAATCGGCGCCGTCGATCGCGAGCGCCTTGATGATAATCGGTCGCGCTGTCGCGAGGTCGCGTGCGGCCAAGCCGAATGCTTTGAAGTGGTCCGAAGCCATATGAGCAGCAACGGCGGCATCATCAACATAGAGCTCGTTGAAGAGGTAGCGCTGTTCGCCGTCGGTTTCGCGCCACAGGTCATAGTGCAACACGCCAGCTTCAGCGCGTGAAGCGGCGACGCAGGGCCTAGCCGCCTCGACGAAGGCGTCTTCCGGTCCAGGCTTCACCGATACGAACGCAACGACCTTCACCGACATCCTCGATCTCCCGATCCAAGATTGCTGAGTGGACACATTCGATCATGACATCAAGCGTCCCGATCGACATGAATGAATGACCGCTTCGGGGAAGCCCCACTTGGACCACGAATGACCGGAAGTGGGTCGATTCTGCCCGCGCTCAACCCCACGAAGCGTCGGACGCTGTATCGGTAAGACGCCCGCCGGCCGATGCCGGCGGGCGTGGCATCAGGCGTCTTCCGCCTGCAAGTTGACGGTGGATTCCGCGAGCTTGGTCATATATTCGTCGCCGCCATAGATGTCCTTGGTGGCGTCCTTGAGCTTTTTGGTATCGGCCTTGAGGCCGAGCGCCTCTGCATAGGCCGCCGCGGTGCCGAAGCCGGCAATGCCGTAGTGCGTCATTCGCTGATATTGCGCGATGATCATGACGTCGAGCAACGGACCCTTGTCGGGTCCCTCTTCAAGCACATGTTTAGTCGCTTCGGCCACCAGGCCTTCCATGCCCTTGCAATGCTCTTTCGAGACCTTCTCATCGTTCGCGGCGATCAATTCCTTCAACACGTCGGTGTGCTTTTCGATGCCGGCCTGGGAGTTGGTCAGCATCTCTTTCAGCGCCGCGTCGCTGGCTTTCGTGGTGATCTTCTTCAGCACCTTCTTCATCTGATCATTGGCGGACCAGAGATCCTTCAGCTCGTCGGTGTAGATTTCCATGAGATCTTCCGGAGCAGCCATGGCGCGCGATCCTTTTTCGTACCTTGGACAAGATTGCCCTTTGGTCATCTGCAAACCGCTCAACTGTGCGCACCGTTCCCGAGCTGACCGAACAATGCCCAAGGGCACGCTCGAAAACCGCTGCTGCGTGAACACTCGGGTGCTCGATACCATCCTGCCCAATAGCGCGTGGGTTGTTGGGATATCTTGTGATTGACACCTTTGGTGATCAACGTGCTCACCGCATCCGCGCGGCAACGACCAGGACGCAAGCGTGGGTCAGCGGTCGAGACCGCGCCACATCGGAAGCTGAATGAACGTCGAAAGTTGGAGAGGCGAATAAGCGCTGGGAATGGCGGGGTTTGGGTCGACGCAGATGCCTGAGTTGCACCGCCACCTTCAAACGGGTCTTAATGCGCAACTGTGCGAATGACCGCCTATGTGTTCCTGAGCGTGACGAGGTTGCCCGAAGCTGCCACAAAGACACCTACCGCTAGACCGGAACGATCGATGCTAACTCAGCTTGAGAAACGACCTAGATTTATCTTGCTCGAGGGGCGCACGCCGATCCAGCGCCTGACGCGGCTGGAGCAGGCGCTTGGATGCGGGGGCTGCCCTCCGATCTACGTCAAGCGCGACGACCTGATGGGCGTCGGTGGGGGCGGCAACAAGCTCAGGAAACTGGAGTTTCTGATCGGCGAGGCACTGGATCAAGGCTGCGATACGTTCATCACTACAGGCGCACGGCAATCGAACCATGCCCGACTGAGCGCGGCGGCATCAGCGCGCGCGGGGCTCTCTTGCGAGCTGGTCCTGACCGATACCGTCGCGCGCGATGACGAAGCCTACCGGCGCAACGGCAACGTGCTGCTCGACAATCTGTTCGGCGCAATTTGCCATCGAAGACCAGGCAATATTGATGCCTTAGCGGTCGCTCAGGAGCGCGCTGGACAACTGTCCGTCAAGGGGCGCCGCGCCTATGTTGTCGGGTCTGGTGGCTCTTCGCCGCTCGGCTGCCTCGGCTACGTTCTGTGTGCAGAGGAGATCATGGCTCAAGAGCTGGAACTGGGGCTTCGCTTCGGCCGGATCATTGTGCCGAACGGCAGTTCTGGGACGCATGCCGGCTTGGCTGCGGGTATGAAGGCGGCCGGAGACGAGCCCGGCCGGATCGAATCATTCACCGTCCTTGCTTCAATTGAACGCGCGCGGGCAGTTACCACTGACCTTGCGGCGCGGACCCTGGCGCTAATTGATCCGGCCACTGCATTCGTAGGAGGCGACATAGTCGTCGCTGACGGTCAACTCGGCGAGGGCTACGGCGTGCCGACTGACGCTATGTTCGAAGCCGTTCGACTGGTCGCCCGGTCTGAAGGGCTGCTGCTTGATCCGGTCTATGGCGGGAAGGCTTTTGCTGGCCTCATCGCTGCGATCCGAGAAGGGGAGTGGCGGAATGAGGAACCGGTATTGTTCGTCATGACGGGTGGCTTGCCAGGCCTATTCGCTTACGAGCCGGCGTTCCGGTGCGATTAGTCCCGCTGACCCAGTAAACAATCTCAAGCTTGTGAGCTGAACGACTGTTTGCACGTCGCGACGGGTAAGGATGGCTAGACGTCCGGATGTAAGGCAACCCGCTATCGTTAGCCGTCAGGGGGCTGCCACCTCGTTCGCGACGCGCTCGACCAAGCTCTCAAAGCGCCAGCTAACTGGCTGGCTTGATTTGAGGAATCACACCCGCAGCCTGTTGACGTTCGATTGCTCGGATTAACGCGTCAACGGGGTCACGATCCTCTTGAAAGCCAGCAAGGCGGATCTTGGTCATGTCGGAGATCACATCAGCCTCGGTGCCGAAGATAAAGTCGCCAAATCTCCACCCCACCGCCTTCGTGAAATCGGTCTGGAGTAAGCCCGCGCATATCTGCCGCCAAACGGGCTCGAGCGCTGGCATATGGGTAGTGAGCGCGAAGGGGATAGGCTCGCCAGTCTCAATGCCGAAATGCCGGGCAACCTTGTCCCACATGCGCCGCCAGCGGAACGGCGGGTGAACGTAGTTGAACGCCTGGTCCGCTGCTTCGCTAGCGGTAGCGGCCCACAAGCTCGCGCGCGCCAGCGCATGTGCATCCGTCACCTGGACTAAACAGTCATCGTAGGTCGTACGAGAGCCCGGGAAACGGAACGCTGCCCCGTCGGCGGCTGACAATGCGGCGTAGGTGCCGATCACCGTCGCGATATTCATTGCATTTCCGGCTGCGTCGCCAACAATAACGTCCGGCCGGAGGATCGCCCATTCTGGTCCACCGGCGGCGCGACGCAGTTGCAGCTCGCGTTCCTGAGTGAAATAGAAGTTCGGCCCGATGGGTCGCGGGTTTTCGTCCTCATAGAATGGCGTCGTTACTGGTCCGAGGTGAACGCCGTAAACCTTTGCCCCCTGATACAGCACCACTCGCTCGATCGGCGCGCTGGCCGCCTCCAAACCGTCGAGCAGGTTACGGAGCATGGACGAATTGCGCTCGTCCTCCTCTGCCAGGCCGCCGCCTGGCCCGTAGGCCGCATAAAAAAGGTGAGTGACATCGCTCGCGTTCGCCAGTGCAGTTCGGCTTGCCTCGGCGTCGCTAAGATCCGCAACAATATCACCATGGCTACGCGACAGGGCTACCCCACGCCAGCCTGCCGTTCCGGCGATCTCTTCGAGCAGAGCCTTGCCGATGATGCCGCCCGAACCGGCGACGAGTGCAACGTTGGTCAAGAACCGACTCCTGGATCAATGCGGGGAGGCTAACCGAACGATCGGCTCCGACAAACTATCCAATCCGTTATGGCGTTAGCGTCCTCAAGACGATTTGGTGCCAGCCGCAGCACCTTAACGAACGAACGGTTGTCACCACTGACCGTCTTTCGGTTGTAGCGGTTAAAGGGCAGATGATCCGCGTTCGCCCACTTGGCGCCATTCACTTAATGCGCTGGCGTAGTCATAAGCCGACGATCGTTAACGGTTGGATCCCGTAGGTATGTCTCTCATCAATCGGCTCGAACTCTCGGTGCCCTTGATCCAGGCGCCGATGGCCGGCGTCGCCACACCTTCGCTAGCGGCAGCGGTATCCGAGGCGGGAGCCTTGGGGTCGATCGGAGTGGGCGCGACCGACGCCGCCGGCGCACAATCGATGATCGAGGAAGTGCGCAGCCGCACGACCCGTGCGTTCAACGTCAACGTCTTCGTCCACGCCAGCGCAAAGGCCGATCCTTCGCGGGAAGCGCAATGGCTGGACTGGCTTGCCCCGCTGTTCGCCGAGTACGGCGCAGAACCCCCGAGGGCGCTCAGGATCATCTACAAAAGCTTCGCAGATGATCCCGACATGTTGGCGGTGATGCTCGATCTCGCGCCGCCAGTGGTCAGCTTCCACTTCGGGTTGCCGTCCACCGACGTGATCTCGGCGTTGCGAACGCGCGGTATCTACCTCATGGCGACCGCGACCAGCATCGACGAAGCACACGCGATCGAGGCGGCGGGGATCGACGCGGTAGTCGCTCAAGGAATCGAGGCTGGCGGGCATCGGGGTGTCTTCGACCCCACCGCGCCCGACGACGCGCTCGGCGTATTCGCGCTGACCCGGCTGCTGGTGCGCAAAAACAACCTACCAGTCATCGCTGCTGGCGGGATGATGGACGGTGCCGGCATCGCCGCGGCGCTCGACCTCGGCGCATCGGCAGCGCAACTGGGAACTGCCTTTGTCGCGTGCCCGGAGTCGGCCGCAGACGATGCATACCGGGCGGCTCTCACCGGTGCGGGCGCTTACCACACCGTCCTCACGTCGCTTATTTCTGGTCGACCCGCGCGTGCGCTGGCCAACCGGTTCACGGCTCTGAGTCAGTTGGTCGATGAACGCCGACCGCCTGATTATCCTATTGCCTATGATGCGGGAAAGGCGCTGCACGCGGCTGCCAAGGCGCAAGGGCAACACGGTTTTGGGGCGCAATGGGCAGGGCAAGGTGCGCCACTGTCTCGTGCCATGCCAGCAGCAGCCTTGGTCGGGGTGCTGCGAAAGGAACTCGAATCGCGACGGATTAGAGGCTTTATTGAGCGCGACATTCCTTGATCGGACTGGCGTTTCCCCACTCGAAGCCGTCTATGCAGACCGTCCAGCGTACGGAATGCGACCGTACTATCGAGATGAACCAATGGCCGAAGTTGAAAACACGAAAAGGGGTCGCGAATGGCCGCAACTGGGTCTTAGTCACCAACGCTGTCCGGTCTGCTAAGGCCCAATTCCGAGACCTTCTTGGAGCAGCACTTGGTGGCTAGGAAATTACGCCAGGGACATCGAGGACATCATCCTTCGATCGTAATCTCATCTCCGCCA
Organism: Sphingomonas sp. PvP056; assembly: GCF_040549155.1. Lineage (NCBI taxonomy): Bacteria > Pseudomonadati > Pseudomonadota > Alphaproteobacteria > Sphingomonadales > Sphingomonadaceae > Sphingomonas > Sphingomonas sp. PvP056. The sequence continues at coordinate 251,554 of NZ_JBEPST010000007.1, read as the reverse complement.
TATTCTTCGAGGACCCCCTGCACGAATTCAGCGGTTTCCTCGCCATCAACTGTTACAGAGAGTGAGATGCGGCCGTTCAGGGCAGCTTCGTCTCCTGTGCCGTCCTCAAGCTCAGTCTCGTTGTCCGAGCCGCTAGCCTCGACCCCAGCGCTGTTTTGGTCGCCCTCCGCACCAACTTCTACGTCGTCGCGGTCTATCCCATGCTCTTGCACTAAGTGCTCGACTGCCAGCTCGGCTTCGCGCCGCGTCTCGAAGGTAGCATTGATTGTAGCCATCGCGAGATCTCCATTAACCCAGACGCGCTCAACGCACGCACGGCGCTTATGGGGCAGCGATTCAAATCAGAAATCGAGATAAGGTGCGATAGGTGAGGAGGTGAACGAAGGTCCACTTCCGGGAATGGGCTGAGTGCTTTCTGACGCCCGCTTCTGGCCCTTTTCCGTCCGCCAGCTGCAAAGGCCGGTTCATCTCGACGCGCGGTCGCTAAGTAGGAGCAAATAGCTTTGACACGAGCCAATCTGCCAGTGATGACCCTTTCCAAAGTGGGAGATCAGCATTTATGCTAAATCGTCGCGAAACACTGTTGGCCGGTATGGCTGCCGGTTTCCTCGGCTCTACGGCGCGTGCTGCCGTACCTGGCACCTGGCCCGCTTATCCTGCAGAGGAGATCGATCTGTGGCCTGGCACCCCGCCCGGCGCACCCGCCGTCCTGCCGGTCGAGCAAGTAATTGAAACCGGGAATGAGCAGCATCACGGCCGTATGGTAAAGGGCATCGTTCGCCCGCGCATGAAGGTGTTCCGTCCGACCAAGCCGAATGGCGCTGCGCTGCTGGTGACGCCTGGCGGCGGCTATTCGGTGATCGTTATTGACGTAGAAGGCTACCAGGTTGGGCCCTGGCTTAGCGAGCGCGGCTGGACAGTTTTTGTCCTATACTATCGGCTCCCGGGCGAAGGCTGGGCGAACCGGGCGGATGTGCCGCTGGCCGATGCGCAGCGTGCGATGCGGCTGATCCGGTCGCGTGCGGCTCACTATGGTGTTAATCCGGACAAGGTTGGCGCGCTTGGCTTCTCTGCTGGAGGCCATGTTTGCGGCGATCTCGCCACCCGTTACGATGCAAAGGTGTACGCCCCGGTGGATGCTGCCGATAGGCTGAGCGCGCGCCCCGCGATTGCGGCACCCATCTATGCGGTCCAGTCCATGAGTCTGCCGTTAGCGCATGGAGGCTCGCGCGATATGCTTCTCGGGCCAAATCCTTCGGTCGAAACGCAGCGGGCGCACAGTCCCGCGCATAACGTCACCGCGGCCACGCCGCCCTTCTTCATGGCCCATGCAGAGGACGACACGACCGTATCAGTCGAGAACACCGTCGAGATGCGCTCTGCGCTTAAGGCTGCGGGTTTGAACGTAGAGACGCATCTATTTGCAGCTGGTCAGCACGGCCTTGGTCTTGCAGGTCCGACGGGGGAGCCAGCGCGGCGCTGGAAGGAAATGTTCGCCGTCTGGGCACAGGCGCAAGCGCTCGGCTGAGATCCTGAAACCTCACCAAGTGCGAGCATATCGGCACCGGAGCTGCATGTCGTGCAGCTTGTTCGAACGTCAGGCTTTTCATTGAGCAGCTGTGCCGCCGGATGGACGAATGGCCGATGTTGGGAAGCTGGAGACCTCCTCTGAATGCCCGACTTTGGGGCAAAATGTATGTCCGGCTTTGGGTCAAAGAAGCACATTCCTGCTAACCCACCAACCTATATCAGCTTATCCAGCGTGATCGGCAGATCGCGCACGCGCTTACCCGTCGCGTTGTAGACCGCATTGGCAACGGCCGCCGCTACGCCTGTGATACCAATCTCGCCGATACCATGGGCACCCATCGGTGTATGAGGGTCGGCGATATCGGTCCAGATAACGTCGATCTCCGGCACATCGAGGTGCACGGGAATGTGATACTCGGCGAGGCTGGGGTTCATGATCCGGCCACTGCGTTCGTCGAACTGGGTCTCTTCCATCAGCGCCATGCCCAGCCCCATGATGATGCCGCCGCGAAACTGGCTCTTCGCCGTCTTGGGGTTAAGGATTCGACCGCAATCGAACGATCCGAGGATGCGGCTGACGCGTGTTTCGCCGGTGATCGCGTTGACGCGCACCTCGCAGAAGATCGCGCTGTGCGAATGCATCGACCAATGCATGAGTTCGAGGGGCTGCGACGCCGCCTCGGTGACGGTGACGCAGTCGCGATGTGCGCGTGTCAGGATCGACGCGTAACTTTCCCACCGTGTCGGATCGTCACGCTTGGCAAGCCCGCCGTCCTCGCTGCCGACTTCGTCCGCCGACAGCCCCGCGAGAGGCGAATCGTTGCCGGCGAGCTTAAGGAGTTCGGCGACGAGCGCGTTCTGTGCGCCGATGACCGCGGCGCCGATCGCTGCGGTCTGCTGCGATCCACCTGCCATAATTGCCCCCGGGATCGAAGAGTCACCATAGCCGACCTCGATACACTCCATCGGCAGCGCCAGGCGCTCCGCCGCGACGATGGCAGTGGTGGTCGACGTCCCCATGCCCATCTCAGCCGCCGCAACCTCGATCTTCGCGCGCACCGTGTCACCGTCGCGGGTGAGTGTGATGCGCGCCTGAGCACCTGGCATGCGGTAATAAGGATAGGTGCCCGTCGCACAGCCCATGCCGACCTGCCACTCGCCATCGCGGCGCTCGCCTGCCACGGCGGGGCGATCTGCCCAGCCGAACTGCTCGGCGCCCGACCGCCACGCCTCGACGATGTGCCGTGAGGAGAAGGCTAGACCCGATGTTGGGTCCTTGTCCGGCTCGTTGCGGATACGCAGCTCCACAGGATCCATGCCGAGATCGACGGCGAGTTCATCGATTGCGCATTCCAGTGCGAAAGTACCGACCGCCTCTCCCGGCGCGCGCATAAACGTGTTCGCCAGCATGTTCATCCTGGCGATTTCCACCTGCAGGGTAATGTTGGGGCAGGCATAGGCCGCGCGCGTCCCCAAGATGAACGGTTCGGGCATGTTGTTGTGTGGGGTCATGATCGACAGGCCAGTATGGATGAGCGCGTCGAAGTCACCATCTGCGGTCGCGCCGATCGCGACACGCTGCTCGGTAAGGGATCGTCCGCCGACGATCCGGTACACGCCCTCGCGCGATAGCGTGATGCGCACCGGTCGCTGTGCCAGCTTGGCGGCGGCGGCACCGATGATCTGGTGATCCCACAGACCCTTGCTGCCGAATCCCCCGCCGACATAGGGGGAGGTTAGACGGACTTGTGCAAAATCGAGATCGAACACCTCTCCGATCGTCTGCGCCTGCGCGGTTACCATCTGGCTTGCGTCGTGGATCACCAGTTCGCCATCGATCCATGCAATCGTCGCGGCATGCGGTTCGATCGGATTGTGGTTGTGGCGTGGGGTGCGATAGACCTGATCGACAACATGCGGCGCGGCGGCAAGCGCCCCCTTGGCATCGCCAATCTCGTTGAGCAACGGCTGGCCCATGAACAGGCCCTGTTTGATGCCGTTGGCCTTCGCGCCGTCGAGGCTGGTCGTCGATGGCTCCTCGTCATAGATGAAGCGGAGAAGGGACGCGGCGTGATCCGCCTGATGCTGCGTCTCGGCGAGGACGCAGGCGATTGGCTGGCCGTTCCAGTGGATGCGGTCATCCTGCAGGATCGGCAGGTCGGCAGGACCCACTGCGGTCGGCGACGAGCCGAACACGCCCGGCTTGTTCATTCGCGGCGCGTTGCGGTGGGTCATTACCAGTACGACGCCTGGCGCGCCTTCCGCGGCCGCGCTGTCGACCGCCGTGATCCGCCCGCGCGGGATCGTCGCATAAGCGAGCGCCGCATACGCCATGTCGTCGAAGCGGAATTCCGCCGCGAAGGTCGCCTCGCCCTTAACCTTCAGCGCGCCGTCGAGCCGGGATATGGGTGTGCCGATCAACCCGTGCTTGCGCGCGATCAGCGGGTCAGGACGGCCGCCGGGAATCCAGCTGTCGGGTGCCAGCGGCACGAGCTTCTCCACGGCCCCTTGCATCAGGCCCTGCACTGCCTGCTTTGCGGTCTCGACGATGCTCATGCCACTTCTCCCGTCGCCAGGTCGGCCAACACAGCGGCCAAGGTCCGCGTCGCCAGTTCCGGCTTGAACGCATTATCGCGAAGCGGAAGCGCGTCGGCGAACTCTGCGGCCGCCGCCGCGCGTAATGTGGCTTCGGTGGGCGATGCGCCGCGCAGTACGGCCTCCGCCTTAGTCGCGCGCCAAGGCTTATGCGCCACACCGCCGAACGCGATCCGAACGTCGCCGATCCGGTCGCCGTCCATCTCCACCGCCGCGGCGACGGAGATGAGCGCGAAAGCATAGCTCGCCCGATCGCGCACCTTGCGATAGGTCGAGCGGGCCGCGAAGCCGAGCGGCGGCAGCGTGATCGCCGTGATGAGCTCGCCCGGTGCCAGCACCGTGTCGAGGTCGGGTCGGTCGCCGGGCAATCGGTGGAGATCGCCAAAGGCGAGCGTCCGTGCGCCATCGCGTCCCTCGATATGCACGGTCGCCTCCAGCATCGTCAGCGCAACGCACATGTCAGATGGATGCGTCGCAACGCAGGCGTCAGAAGCGCCCAGGATCGCATGGATGCGGTTAAATCCCTCGCGAGCGTCGCATCCCGTGCCGGGCGTGCGCTTGTTGCATCGTGACCCGTCCGTATCGTAGAAATAGGTGCACCGCGTACGTTGCAACAGGTTGCCGCCCACCGTCGCCATATTGCGGATCTGTCCCGAAGCGCCTGCCAGGATCGCACGCGATAGCACCGGATAGCGTGTCCGCACCGCCTGGTGCTCGGCCAGCGCGGTATTGCGGACGGCCGCGCCGATCAGCAGGCCGCCGTCGGCGGTCTCGGCGATCGCGTTGGACAGGCCGGTCACGTCCACCAGCCGGTCCGGCCGCGCCACGGTCTCGCGCATCAGGTCGACGAGGTTGGTGCCGCCGCCGAGAAAGGCCGTCGCATCGCCTGCGCTCAGTCGCACCGCATCCGACACATCTTCGGCGCGCGTGTAGCTGAAGGGGGTCATGCCGTTACTTCCGTGACGCGTTCCGACGTGATTGTCGCCTGGATCGCATCGATGATGCCGTTATGCGCGCCGCAACGGCACAGGTTGCCGCTCATCCGTTCCTGAACCTCCTCGCGGGTCAGCGTCACGTTGTCGGATAGGTTGGCGCTGACGTTGCTAGGAACGCCGCGGCGCGCCTCCGCCGCCATGCCGATCGCCGAGCAGATTTGCCCCGGCGTGCAATATCCGCATTGGAAGCCGTCATATTCGATGAAGGCAGTCTGCAACGGGTGAAGCGTCCCAGCCTCGCCCAGGCCCTCAATCGTCGTGATCTGACGGCCGTCATACTGGACCGCCAACGCGAGGCAGGACAGGATTCGCTCGCCATCGACCAGCACCGTACACGCCCCGCACGCACCTTGGTTACAGCCCTTTTTCGTGCCAGTAAGATGAAGCGTTTCCCGGAGGTGATCCAGCAGCGATACACGAGGGTCCGCCGGTCCCGTGACGGCGTTTCTGTTGACGATGAACGACATAACGATCTCCTTCGGCGCACCGCACAATGCCGACTTATACCAATTTATGTGTCGTGCTGATGTCTTTTTCCGCGTCGAAGTGGCGAGCCGTTTAACGTCAGGATCGTCACGCCTATGCAGCGCTCGTCGTCGCCGCGTGAACGAATGGCCGAAGTTGAGTAGCTGAAAACTGTTGGCAAACGGCTGCTTTGGGTTCTGCCAACCAGAATGGTAGGTGAAGACCTGAACTTTGAGCACCGACAGCTAGTCGGCATGCCGAGCAACATGCCATAATTCACCAAGGATAGCGGGTATTTGAACGGAAAGTAGATCTATGAAGACGCGCCTGTTATCGCTTCTGCTCGTGCTTATGGCCACGCCGGGTTGGGCCAGCCCCGTCGTGACGATCGCACAGGGCAGAGTATCCGGAACCACAAACAAGGGTGTCTTAACGTTCAAGGGAATCCCATACGCTGCGCCCCCGGTCCGCAAGCTTCGTTGGCGGCCGCCAGTGCCGGCACCACGATGGCCGGACGTCCGAGAGGCCTCGGCTTTTGGACCAGTCTGCCCGCAGGCTCCGGTCACGTGGGCCGGACACGACCTCGATCGTACCAGCGAAGACTGTTTGACGCTCAACGTCTGGACTCCACGCACGGGAGGTGGCGCGCGCCTACCTGTGCTCGTGTGGTTTCATGGCGGCGGCTACACGGCGGGCGCAGGCTCTCAGGGCACGTATGAAGGCAGCAAACTCGCCCGTCGCGGCGCCGTGATTGTTACCGTTAACTACCGGCTGGGCGTGCTCGGCTACCTTGCTCATCCGGCACTGAGTAAGGAATCGCCGCTAGGCTCGTCCGGCAACTACGGGTTGCTGGATCAAATCGCGGCATTGCGGTGGGTTCACGCAAACATTGCACGGTTCGGCGGTAATCCGGCCAACGTGACCGTTGCCGGACAGTCGGCAGGAGGAGGTTCGGCGATGCTGGTCACGGTATCACCACTGGCGCGCCGACTGTTTCAGAAAGCGATCTTCGAAAGCGGTGCGGCGCTCGACCTGCCCGGAACTAGAGCGGGCGATAGTCTCGAACGAGCGGAAGAAGCTGGTGCAGCGTTCGGGCAAAAACTCGGCGCGAGGTCGCTTGACGAGCTCCGTGCTCTCCCAACCTCAGCCCTTATCGCGCCCGGCGCACCGCGTTCGATTACTAGCCCCATACAGGATGGGACGATCGTTCCCATCGACATCACGGCTGCGTACCGTCGCAGAGGGGAGCCGGGCTTTCCTCTCCTTCTTGGCTGGAATAGCAACGAAGCAGCCCGCTTCATCGATCATGCGACACTTGCCGGCTACGCCGCCTCCGCCCACGAGAGCTATGGCCCGGTCGCCAGTGAGCTGTTGCACCTGTACCCTGCCGCCACCGAAGCCGGTGCCACGCACGCCGCACAGGACTTGATGAGCGATGTCGGGTTCGGGTGGCGAAGCTGGAGCATTGCGGAGGCCCGAAAGGACGGGGAGGGTCTTCTCGTATTCCTGTACCAGTTCGACAACCCGCCACCGGGAGCGAACGGGTCGCGTACAAGCGGGGCGGTGCATTCCGATGAACTCGGGTTCGTATGGGGAAACGACGACCCGGAGCGACGGTGGTCAGCCGCTGACAATGCGCTGAGCGCCGAGATGCAGCGTTACTGGATCAACTTCATGCGAACTGGCAATCCGAACGGCGTCGGTCTGTCGCGATGGGCGCCTTACACCGAAGCGACGACGGCGCTTTGGTTGCGCAGCAGCGGACTGACGAACGAACCGCCAAACCGGTTGCAGAAATTGCGGGCGATCGATGCCATTCTTCGCAGCAGTGCTCGAAGCGACAAACGAGCGCCAAGCTGAGTCGGGTAGTTCTTGGGCCATCGTAACCGACCGGCATTTTGAGGCGGACTTTCTAGTGGTGCGGGCCTTTCGCACTTCCCATTGGCCAAACGATCGCAACATCATGCGCGGCGGTGCGGTCAATCAGACGCACCGCCCCATCGTTTCAGCGCACTCGACCGGCCCGGTTGTCGAGCACGACCTTCGACACGGTGGCGGTCTCGGCCACGCCGGGCAGGTGAGAGGTGAAGCCGATGCCGACATAGAATGGGGCGGTCAACTTGAGCGTGATAGGCGCCCCGAACTGATGCATCGGCTCGCCTTGCTCGCTCACCCACAGTGTGAACTGGTCGCCTTTTTTCTCGATGCCGATGCGCTTCGCATTGAGCGTGACCAGACTGTCGGGTGACTTGCCCCCGGGCAGGCCGCCGCGACTGCCGATGCGATATTCCATGTCGCTGACCCGCCGCCCCGGAGCGGGGCGCTGCGCCAAATGGATCATGCCGTCGCCATGCAGCGCGACCAATGCTTCTTTGGCATCGTCGTCGAGCGACTGGCGGATGATCAGCAGCGCCTTGTGGTCGCCGAAGCCGCCGTCGGGATAGGCCAGATCGGCCGCAAGCGAGACATCGCCGCGCATCCGTTTGAACAGGAAGCGGAACTCGTCGCGGGTGTACCACAGGTTATAGCCCGCCGAGTGGATCGTATAGGTGCCACCCTCCAACGACGCCGTGCCGGGCACGAGCGCACCCCCGACGTCGGCCTGTCCTTCGAACACGCCAATCGGGATGTTCTCGACGCGGGTATCGCGGTGGAAGCCGGCTGGAGGTCCCACCTGGTTATGCTGCGTCGACTGCGGATAGGCCCAGTCCGGCGCGAGGGGTGCGCCGGGCGGGCTGTTCCTGGAGGAGGTTCCAGGAACCTCCGGCGACACCTGCGCGGACAGGGCCGAGGCAAGGATCGTCACCGTTGCGGCGGCGATCCACGTGGTGGATTTGTGCATGATCTTTCCTCCGCTTAACGCTGTGGATCGGGCGCGCGGAAGGGGGAGCAGCAGGGTTTGCCGATCGCGTGGAACTCCATCAGTTCGGCACGCGTCCCGTCGGGGTCGAGCAGGTTGAGCTGCCATTTGGCATCGCGTCCGATCTTGGGCGTCTGATCCTGCCCCTGCAGGCGGTCGCCGTTCCACAGCAAAGTGTAGGCCGCGCGCGCGTCGGGTATACCGAGCGCGAAATGATTGAGCACGCCAAGGTTGGCCGCCGACATTGCGGGCGGGATGCCTGTGGTGTCAGGAGTCCCGACGACCATATATTCGATCCAGTCGCGCCCGTCGGGCAATTGCAGCGAGATCCAGGTAGGATGATCGTCCTGCATCCCGCCCTCCCAATAGGGCCGCAGTCCGAGGACTGCCTTGTAGAAGCGATCCTCCTTGACGCGATCGTGCACGATGAAGCCGAAATGCATCACGTGGCTGGAAAGCGGGTTGACCGGTATGGCGGGCAACCGAGCGGGCGGTTGCATGAATTGCACCACCGTTCCCTCGGGGTCGGTCACCGAAAACCAGCGGCTACCGTCTGCGGCCGTGCTGAGCGTCGCGGGCACGGTGACGCCTTGCGTCGCCAGATATGTCCGCATCGCTTCGGCGTTGGCGGTGTTGAATGCGACGTGTGCCAGGCGGTTGATCGAAGGCGCACCGGGGGGCAGCGGCAACACCTCGACGAACTGGGACGGCGCGAAATAATAGCGCGCGCCGGACGGCTGTTCGGGGTCGGGAAGCTTCACCGCACCCAAATCATGGACGTAGAAACGTTCGCTTTTTGCCGGATCCTGCGCGTAGACCGCAATGTGCGACACGCTGGCCAGCGGCGGGCGGGTGGGGCCCTGCGCTGCGACCGGTGCCGTCAGTACGAGTGCAGCCAGCGCGGCGCTCCCCCGAGTGTTGGTTAGCCTTCTCATCCGCTTCACCCCTCTCCGTGCGCTGTTTGCGCTATCATCGATGGGTGTAGATCGGTCACACGCGTTTGGCGAGGATCGAAAGGCTGCGCCGCCTCGCGTGCTGCGCCGCTCGTTAGGACGCTTGGCGTCTCGTCGCAGATGCGGCAAGCCATAGTCCGGCACCCGCTGAATGAAGGGGAACTCCAATGCGTATCACGGCCCTGCCTCTGTCAGTCTTACTCGTCGCGGCCGCGAGCCCGCCGGACACCGTTCGCATCGCGCCGCCCTATATCGACGCGCCCGAAATGGCGGCGCAGCGCGCTATGCCGCACGGCACGGTGTACAGCTTTATCATGCGTTCGCAGGACAGCCGCATCTACCCCGGCATCCGGCAGCTCGACAACGCCGTCACTCAGCGGCGGGACGCTTACGGCAACCGCATCGCGGCGCCAGTGGGAGAGCAGTCCGAAGCCACGCCCTATCGACGAGAGGTCTTTGTCTACATACCGGCGGGCTATCGTCACGGCACCGAGGCACCCTTGCTGGTGGTGCAGGACGGGCGTGATTATGCCGTGCGCGTCGCTGCCGCACTCGACAGCCTGATCGCTGCGCACCGTGTGCCGCGGATCGTTGCGGTGATGATCCAATCGGGCGGCGGCGATGCACAAGGATCCGAGCGCGGTCTGGAATATGACACGGTCTCGGGCCGTTATGCCGAGTTCGTCGAGCGCGAAGTGCTGCCACAGGTCACTGCCCTGTATAACGTACGTTTCACCCACAACCCGGCGTTGCGTGCGGCTATGGGAGGCAGCTCCGGCGCGTCGGCGGCGTTTGCCATGGCTTGGTTCCACCCCGAATGGTACGGTAAGGTGCTGTCCTATTCGGGCACCTTCGTGAACCAGGCATCGCCGGTCGATCCATTGACGCCACGCGGCGCTTGGGACATTCACGACCGTCTCATTCCGGGCGTCCCGCGCAAGCCGATCCGAATGTGGATGGAGGTAGGCACCAAGGATCTGCATTGGCAGGATCCCGAATCGACCTATCACAACTGGCCCATGGCAAACGATCGCATGGCAGTCGCGTTGCGGGCCAAGGGGTATGACTATCGTTATGTCGTTGCGGAGAATGCCGCTCACGTTGATGGCAACGTCATCGCCCAGACACTCCCAGGCGCTCTCGAATGGCTATGGCGCGATGACGGTAAAGGTCTGAGTCCGCGGGAAGGGCGTTCGCGTACGCATATCTAATTTTAGATCGCTGTTTATGCCACAAGACCGACCGCTTTCGGGTCGACGCAGTCGCTGGCCTTAGTCAGATTATGATCGGAAGGGATATATTCTGACTAAGGCACAACAGGATGCAACTTGAATGGGCGGGCATAAATGTGGCCCATCCAGATTCACTTGCTTATATCCGCGCGCGCACACCGAAGAAGAAGGCACGGCCAGTATATTCGTAAAATGCCGGTACGTTGTTATACGTCGAGTATCGCTGTGTCGCCGAATCCAGCAGGTTGGACCCCTGAACATACACCGTCAGTTGCGGCATAATGTCATAAGATATGCTGCTGGCCAGCTCATGATACGGGCGCTGTTTGATCGAAAGCGTGTTGATGTAGCTGTATTGCGACGATGTGAAGCTCGACTGATACTGGTATGACAGCGACGCGTTGATGCCGTGCTTCTCGTAAAAGACTTTAGCGTTCGCCGAGAACGGCACCGCGTCCTGAAGTCCGGTAGTCGGCAACCCTTCCCGCTTTGCGCGGGAGCGGTTGTAGGTCGCATTGGTCTGGAAGCCCAAGCCGTTTTCGAAGAAGTACTGAGCGCCGGCCTCGATGCCGTAAACCGTCGCACTGTCGCCGTTGACATAGGTCAGCTCGGTGAAGGGGAAGCTGGCTGGCGCCCCGGCAACCTGATTGGTTGGTACTAGGTTAAATGCTACAGCTTGCGTCGTCACGAAGTTGGTCAGGTGTTTGTAGAACCCGGCCAGCGTCAGCGCGATGCGCCGGTTGGGATAATATTCGACCGAGATATCTGCTTGATCAGCCGAGACTGGTTGCAAGTTCGGGTTGCCTGCATCGGTAACGACCGGTGTATTGGACTGCGCCGCAGAATAGTCTTTGGCGGAGGACAGCTCGCCGAAGGTCGGCCGCGAGATCGCCTGCGATGCCGCCAGGCGTACTCGGAAGCCCTTCGCGATCTCATAGGAGAAGTTTGCAGAAGGCAACAAGCGTTGGTAGCTGCCGCCGCCGGTGATCGGCGCGATCGGGTTGAAGACGACATTGGCCGTCCCGACGCCAATGACCTGATAGCTGCGAACGCTGGCGCCATAACCCAGCGAGTCTACCGTGGTATTCACATAGCGCAGGCCAAAGTCGCCTTGCCATCGGTCGCCGCCGACGTTGATCTGCGTGTAAGCGTTAAAGGTGCGCTCGGTGATCGCGTACGACGCCAGCTGATCGGGTACGACCTGCTGCGTTGCATAGCCGGTGGGGTAGATCTCACCCGTGCGCGGATTGATGACGTTGGGGTTGTTCTCCGCCTTCGACAGAGACGACAAATAGGTGTCGATGTCGAACGTCGGAATCGCGCGCGGGAAGTTGCCCGACAGGTTGGGCAGGATGTTGTTGTACTGAGGAGCCTGTACCACGTTCGCGCCGATTGCCGAGAACGAGAAGGGATAACCACCAAAATTGTTGGCGGTGGTGTACTGGTTGTCGATCACGTCGACCGTCTTTTTGCGATCGCTATAAGCACCGCCAAAGGCGATCGAACGCATTAGGCCGTTGTCCACGTCGTACAGCAAGTCGAGCTTGGCACTTGTGCTGCGATCCGAGATGTTTTGGCCCTGGATGCCGATATAGTGGACGCGCAGGTCGTCATTTCCAGCCTGGTCGATCGATCGGTTGGTCAGTGTGCCATCAGCGTTCGGGATGATCAGAGTCAGATCAGGAATGCTGCCATCCCGCGTTGCAACCTGTGCGCTGGATCCGGGAATGCCGGCTACGACGAACCGGTTCTGCCCGCCCGTGTTGTTGGTGGCCTTGCCATAGGAAAGATCGGCTGCAACCTTGAGGCGGTCGAGCGGCCGCCAGTCGACATGCCCACCAACCTGATACGTCACCGAGTTGCGCGGTTCATTGGTCGCCAGCACGTCGATCGTTGCTGGATTGACGGTGTAGTTAGTGACGACGTTGTTGCTGTCGACCTTCACGTTGTTAAGATCCCAGCGTACGCTACCATCGTCAGCGAACGGCGTCAGTCCGACCGAAACACGCTGGTTCTGCTGGTTGTCGGTATAGTTGCTGTAGATGCCATCGACGCGGAGCTCGAACTTGTCGGAAGGCTTCCACTGATAGGCAGTTGATCCGCCCCAGCGTTGCCGGTCCCCCCGGACGTAGCCTACGCTGTAAAAGTACGGGACGATGACGCCGCCGCCGTTCGGCGCGTTGACGACGCTGCGCTGACCATTTGGCGCAGTCACCAGATCGTAAACGTCGTTGCTGGAATATTCGCCGAGATTGTCAGTACGGAATTTGTACTTATTGTACGTACCCGACAGCAGGATGCCCATCGTGTCGTTCGCAAAGGTCGTGCTGACTACGCCCGACGCCTTGATACCGCCCTTTTCCGCGAACTGATTATACTGCCCTTCCAACGACCCTGCCGCATGAAAGCCCTTGTGGTCGAACGGGCGTGCCGTGCGCAAATCGATATTGCCGCCGACGCTGCCTTCAAGCTGCGAAGCTTGTGCCGCTTTCTGGATCTCCGCGCCCGAGATGACTTCGGAGGGCAGCACGTCGAACGCAAACGACCGGTCGGGGCCGTCGGTAGGCAGAACGCGTCCGTTGAGTGTCGTCAGGGCGAAGTTTTCGCCGAGACCACGGACCGTGACGCTGCGGCCTTCACCGCGCCCGTCGCGCCCGACCGTCACGCCTGGAATATTGGAGAGTGCTTCCGCCACGTTGCGGTTGGGGAACTTGCCTAGTTCTTCCGCGGATATCGCGTCAACGATGGTGGATGCGTTGCGCTTGGTATCGATCGAGCGCAGCAAGCTGCCTCGTACGCCTCGCACCACGATGTCGGCGCCGGTCGTGCTGTCTGTCGCGGTGGTGGCATCGCCACCGGTACCGGGGCCGGACTGAATGGTGGAACCTAGGTTCGTTTGGTCGGTCGGTGCTCCGGCGACTGGTCCGTTTTGCTCAGTCTGGGGCTCATTGGCCGGACTTGGTTGCGAGCTTTGTGCGAAAGCCTGCGATCCGGCGACTAGCGCGGTGATGCTGACACTCGCGCCTACGAGCTTCCGCCAGTGTTTACGATCGACCATGCTAAGTCCCCTCATCTCGAGCCTGCCTGCCAGTCATCTCGGACTGTGCGAGCACTTTGTTGCGCTTTGCTAGCGTGCGAGCGTTTTAAATGTCAAACGCTTTAAAACGAAACCGATGCGTGTGACAAATTTGTTATACTATCGTCGTACGAGGCTATGGACAGGGGGCTACAGGACGTCGACGATGCCGCTGGACATACCACGATAGAGAACACCAGCGGTTTCGTTTTGCTTCGTTAGGTTGCACGGGCCCATTATTCTGATAGCCTAGATCGTGAGTGCCGCACTGGCGCCATGTCCTGGGGAGTTACGTCAATGCCAACGCCGTCAATCGTTTTACGAAAATCTGCGCGGTCGTTAGTCGTTTCCTTTAGCGCCCTCATGGTTGCCGGCCTTCCGCTTTCGGCACGTGCGCAAAACGCGTCCCTTGCCCCGTCAGGGCAATTCTCGGTTTACCGCACGACGGCTGCGCAGACGCCGCCAATGGGTTGGAACCCGTGGAACGCGTTCCGCACGGACGTAGACGAAACGAAGGTCCGTGAAGTGGCAAAGGCTATGGTTGACAACGGACTGGCAGGACGGGGCTATCGCTTTGTCAATGTCGACGACGGTTGGGCACTCAAGCGTCTGCCCGATGGGCGAATCCGAATTCGTGACAGCATGTTCCCGTCCGCTGCGGCTCAAGGTAGCGTGACCGGCACGTTCAAGCCGTTTACCGATTATATCCACGCCCTTGGGCTCAAGGTAGGGCTTTACACAGACATCGGACGCAATACGTGCGCGCAGCGATGGGATGCCGAAAGTCCGAACCTACCTGTCGGTACCGTGGCCGAGCGGCAGGTAGGTAGTTACGGCCATGCCGTGCAGGACATCCGGACGATCTTTGCCGACTGGAATTTTGACTACATCAAGATCGACGCGTGCGGTGTTGCTGATTACACGCCTGATGTAGCACCGGTGAAAGCAGGACTTTACCAGGTCGCTGCACCGCTGATCGTACGCGGCAATATTCCCGCGTCTGATCCCCGCGAAGTCGAGCACCTTTATGCCGTACTGGGGGACGCGGTGCATAAATGGGGTGGCGAGGATGCCACAATGTCAATCTGCGCGTGGGGCGAAGCGCTCTCGCCACTGTGGGGCAAGGCGCGGGGCAACTTGTGGCGTACAAGTCCGGATATCGAGTTCACTTGGCAAAGCATGCTCGGCAATATCGACAGCGTGATTGACGGCGCACTCTATGCCGGGCCCGGCCACTGGAACGACCCCGACATGCTCGCGATCGGGCACGGCGATTTCGATGCAGCGCATTTGACCGAGGCACGGGCTCATTTCACGATGTGGACGATCATGGCATCGCCACTGTTGCTCGGCTATGATTTGCGGAAGTCGCCTGCCGCGCTGCTCGATATCGTCGGCAATCCCGAGGCGATCGCGATTGACCAGGATCCGGCGGGCAATCAGGGTGTCCCGTATCGTAACGGAGCGGCAATGATTGTTGTACGGACGTTGAGTGGTCAGGGTGCGCGGGCGGTTGCGTTCTTCAATCGCGGTGCGGTGCCAATCGCTGCAAGCGTCTCCTGGGCTCAACTCGGGCTCAAGCCTGGGACGGCCGCGACTGTCCGTGACATTTGGACCAAGAGAGATCGTGCTGCCGTCTCCGACAAGATTAGCGTTAACCTGCCCGCACATGGCGCTGTCTTGCTTAGAGTAACGGGAAAGCCCAGCAATCCCGCCGCGGCATGGCTCGACGAAATGCCCGCGCGCGTAAATGTCGCCGTCGACGGACTTACGCAGGCAACGGCTTTGCCGATGGGACAGTTTCCGGTGCGAGTTGGTGCCACCCCAGACGGGTTGCCGATCCGTGCGAATGGAAAGGAAGCACAGCGGGGCATCGGCGCGTTTGCCAATTCGCGGCTCGAAATTCGTGCCGATCGCGCGTTCCGCCGTTTCGTGGTCGCGCCTGCAGTGCTGAGCGGGCAGCAACCCGTACGCTTTCGCGTCTATGCTGATCGCAAGCTTGTGCGAGAGGTTGTCGCGGGGCCTGCGCAGGCCGCAGTCCCAATCGATATGGACGTAACCTCTGCTAAAATCGTGGAGTTGGTAGCACTTGCGCCCAGTGGGCCGGCGCGTCCGCCGATGATCGCATGGGGCAACGCGCGGTTCCTGCGGTAGGCAGGCGTAGTGGTGGAGACATAACGAAATGTAAGTTCGATTGAAGCCATCACACGGCACTGATACCGCCACCGAAATCGGCAAGGGAAAAGACGCGATGATCCGGGACACCAGCGAGCGACGGCAGAGGATCAGTACGCTCGTACGCGAACGCGGAAGTGTTCAGGTAGCGCCACTCGCCGAGAGTTTCGGAGTCTCGATGCAGACGATCCGCAAGGACCTTCGCTTTCTTGCAACACGCGGTGTCATGGAACGCTCTTATGGCGGCGGGATCAGCGCGGAAGCAGTTAACGTAACGGCCGAACCACCGGTCGAAGTAAAGCGCTCGAGCCATGCCGACGAGAAGGTGCGGATCGGCAAGCTGGCCGCGGCAATGGTCTCCCCGGGCGAGTCGATTGTGCTCGATTCAGGAACGACGACGTTGCAGATCGCGCGCTTCCTGCCCGATGACGAGGACATCACCGTCCTCACAAACGATCTTGATATCCTATCGGTGCTGGCCGCCAAGGAACGCCTCAACATCGTGATGCTGGGGGGGATGTTGCGTCGCAAGAACCGTGCGTTCTACGGTGCGCAGACCGTGGCGGCGCTGGAGAACCTGCGTGTCGACAAACTGTTTCTCGGGGTCGACGGGTTCGATATCGAGTGCGGTATCACGACGCACTACGAGCCGGAAGCGATGCTCAACCGGAAGATGGTGGAGGCAGCGCGCGCGGTGATTGCGGTCACCGATGTCTCCAAATTCGGGCGGGTTTGTCTGCATCGGATCGTCACTGTGGAAAACATCCATCATCTCGTCACGGACGACGCGGTGCCGAGCGAGATCGCCTCCGCGGCGCAACGGCTGGGATTCAAAATACACGAAGCCTGATTCGTCGAGCGGCAGATATGTGCGTTGGTCGTTATCGTAGGTCCGGGCGGTCGAAAAAGAGGGCGGTCCGGAAACGTCCAAGGTCGGTCGTTTCGGGCCGATTGTTACAACCTCAAAAAAACCTGCCCCTGCGTTGATGCAGAAGTCTAAAGTCTGCATCAGCAGGCTATGCCCTGTCCAGGCACACTGTTAGACATAAGTGATGTCCCAGCTCATCGCATTCATCGCTGTCGCGGCTGTATCCACCATGCCCATGCCTACCGTAACCGGGCCCAGCGCAGCTTTGAACCGTGCGACGAGAAGCCTCGACACCAAGTCGCAGTGCGTGCCGTTTAAATGGATTGCAAACGACAAGGGGTCGGCACGTGGCGCGATTACCGTGCCTGTGGCGGTAAACGGTCGGTCGCTGCAAATGCAGCTTGACACGGGTGCTGATGTCATCAGCCTCTATGGACATCTAGCCGAGCAATCGCACTGGTCGAAAACAGGAATAGAGACGTTCAAAGCTGCGCGGTTTAGAATCGCTGACACTGGCCTCGACCGGCCGACTATCTACGTCAATTCTGACATGGAAGCCGATGCCGACGTGCAAGGGACGCTCGGCCTTCCAGCGCTTCTTGGTAAAGTCGCGGTCCTCGATTATCCACAGAAACGCTTCTGCTTGTTTGCCGAGGCGGATGTACCCGCAGCGATCGCTGAAGCACCATCTGTTCGCGCGATGCTACGCAACTCCAAACTCTACGTTCCCCTGTCGATCGGTACGTTCACCAGCGACGCCTTCGTGTTCGATACCGGGTCTAGCGAATTACCGCTTAACGTCGACTTAGCGACCTGGCGCACACTGACCAACCGCGTGACCACCGAAGGCGCGCCGACAAACTATCAGGGCAGTGCTTGGGGTAAGCCGCTTTTTATCCCAGGTGCACCTTCCACAGGCCTGGTTTCAGTCGGCAAGGCCACTCTTGGTCGTGTTACTATCTTCACTAATCCTGCTCAGCCAACCGGTTTTGCCGACTGGCCCGTGCAGACCGTCGGCGTGCTTGGCAATGCTCCCGTCTGGGATGGAATCGTTGTTCTGGACCTGACCGCAAAGGTGAGGTTCGCCATCATCCATTGAAGATGGGAGCGGCATCAGTCTCGTCGTAATGCAAAACTCACAGGTATCGCATCAGTCAAAAAGCGTCTAAATACCGCGCAAGTGCTGATGCAGCAGTGCGATGCGTTTTACGCGGGATCCGGTGCTGCCTCTCCCATGGTAAGGTCACGAAAGCAGTTGGACCGCTCACCACCAAAACGGGACCCAGCATGAGGTGATGAGTGCTCAGATGGGGTGCTGATAACGCCCGATGGCTTGAGCCGAATTCGAGGGCTTTAAATCGCAAAGTTCGGGCGTGGGTTTCCCCGTTCGGGCGAACATAGTCTACCCGAACGGGGGAAGGTGTCGGGCTACCCCTTCAGGTGAAAGAACCGCCGGGCGTTGGTATAGTAAATCTTGTCAATCACGCCACGCGGCAAAGCCAGTCCAGGCGCGTCCGCTTTGATTGCAGCGACTGGCTGTGACAAGGGCGTGGCAAGATAGCGCCAGTCGGAGCGCCACGCATCGTCCGCCTCTTTCTTGAAATTGCCGGTGGTCGGCGGGTTCTGTGCACGGGCCTTGGGATCTGCCGGACTGTCTGTCAGATCCGTACCGTACAGCAGACGATCCTGATATTTCACGAAGAACGCACGGACCTTGGCGTGGTTTGCGTTGGACTGAACCTGCACTTGGCTCATTCGCGCGGCGAGATCGACCACAGCATTGGGGTAGCGGTCAAGGAAGCGCGCAAGTTCGTCCACGCTCCATTCGAGGCTGGCCATATGCGCACCATCAAAGGCAAGCTTGGGATGGCGCGCCACGAACCGGTCGCGCACCGCCATCAGCTGCTCGTAGCTCGGCTCCTCGGGATGGGTATACATGTAATATTCCGGATGCTCGCGGAAGTAGGTGCGGTCATTCTCGGTCGTCATCTGGTCCAGTGGAAGCCAGCAATTTTTTGGCTCGGCCTGATGGGCGATTAACGGGACGCCACGCGCCTGAATATGCGCCATGATCGGATCGAACCGTGGGTCGTCGAGAAATACGCGTTTCCCGGCGGCATCCTTCGCGATCATACCGATATTCTTCCATACCTTAACCGCCACCGCGCCATGGGCGAAACCGGCGTCCACCGCGCGTTGCGCGCTTGTAGTCCAGCCCGGAGTGCCAAACCCATCCATGGAGAAAGTGGTGGCAAAATGGAAATGTTTCGGGTCGGCAGCATGCATCTTGTAAGCAATCGTGGCTTGCTGCGCGAGCGGCGGAAAGTCCGGGTAATCGACGTTGATCGACAGCAGTTCGAACCCGTCGTTGCGTGCTATCGCGGCAAAGTCGGTGCTGTCGCGATTGGCGTGGACGTGCGCATCGAGCTTGGGGACGCGTACGAAATCGGCCTCGGTATAGGTCGGCGGCGGAGCTGCGCCGACCAGCGCGAGCGCTGCGGTTGCCGTGAGGAATGCTGTTAACGCGCGCATCGACTTCTCCAAATGAAACGTAACGAAACGATACTATGTTGCGTTTTGGTTTGCGCAAGCGATAACGATCGGGCACATCGTGTTCAAGGTCGCTCCCGTTTTTCATGAGGTGGCCTAACTTTCGGGAGGCTGCCGTGCAGAGTTTCATCCTTTCTCGCCGGCGCCTGCTCGCGAAGTTTTCGGGCACTGCCGCCGTCCTGTCAGTCGCGCCGCAGGCCCTTGCGCGGGTCGTGGCCAAGGGCGGATCGGCAGTCCGGCTGAGCGATGGGGTCCTGACGATCGAATTCGATTCAGGCCTCCATTCGCGGATTTCGCGAGGCGGCACGGTCCTGACCGCGATGGAACCGGGCGAGGCGATCCGGCTCGGCGATGAGCAGGTCATCGACCGATTCCTGCTGCTCGACCAGACTCAAGAAAACGTATCCGGTGTGCACGGCACGGGTCGCGTCCATCACCTTCGTGGAACATCAGCCGGACGGATCGAGAAGCGTGTTTCGGTGACGTTCCTCGATCGCTACCCCGGTCTCGCGCTGCTTGACGTACGCTATCGCAACACCAGCGCCGCGACGGTCGTCGTTACGGGATGGCAGGCGGCGACCCATGATCTACTCGCGCATACCGATGGCGCCTGGAGTTTCTCGGGAGCGTCTTACCCCGATCGAAGAGACTGGGTGCAGCGCGTTTCGCCGGGCTTCGGCCAGCACAACTTCATGGGGATGAACGCATCGGATTATGGCGGCGGTACGCCGGTCGCAGTGGTGTGGCGTCGCGATGCCGGTCTTGCCGTCGGGCATATCGACACCGTGCCACGACTAGTGTCGCTGCCGGTCTCGGGTCAGCCATCGGGCACCCGCATCGCGATCTCCGGGGACCAGCCCACGCTGCTTGCACCGGGGGCGTCGCTTGATCTGCCGCCGGTATTTTTAATGGTACATGAGGGCGATCATTTTCGTCCACTCGACGCCTATCGTCGACTGATGGCCGAGCGCGGGCTTGCTGCTCCAGCAATCCCCGACGCGAGCTACGCGCCGGTATGGTGCGCCTGGGGATACGGCCGCGACTTTACGACCGCTGAAGTTCTGACGGCGATGGGCAAGGCTAAGGAGATTGGCCTTGAATGGGCGGTGCTCGACGATGGCTGGCAGACATCGGAGGGTGACTGGAAGCTGAACTCGAAAAAATTCCCGCGTGGCAATGGCGACATGAGGGCGTTCGCCAGCGCGATGAAAGCGGGGGGGATGCGCCCCCGCCTATGGCTCGCACCACTCGCGGTCGACCCCGGCACGGATCTGCTGCGCGATCATCCCGACATGCTGTTGCTCGATACGACTGGTGCCGCGCAGAACGTCAGCTTCTGGAATGCCTATACCATGTGCCCGGCGTATCCGCCGGTGGTCGATTACTTTCGCGGGCAGGTTCGCCGTATCCTGGGGGAATGGGGGTTCGAGGGGCTGAAGCTCGACGGCCAGCATTTGAATGGGGTCGCGCCTTGCCATAACCCTGCGCACAACCATGCGCGCCCCGAAGAATCCTACGAGAAGCTGCAGGATTTCTGGAAGGCGCTCTACGACGAGGCAATGGCGATCAACCCTGACGCGGTGATCGAGATTTGCCCGTGCGGCGATTCCTTCGCCTTTCACAACATGCCGGGAATGAATCACACCCCGGCCTCTGACCCGACTTCTTCATGGCAGATCCGGTTAAAGGGGAAAACTTTCAAGGCATTGATGGGGCCGTCCGCGCCTTATGCTGGAGATCACGTCGAGCTAAGCGACCGGCACAACGACTTTGCCACGCATTACGGCGTCGGTGCGATCGTCTCGACCAAATTCACCTGGCCGCACGATCCAGTCAACACCACCGATCCACTGCCACCCGGCGGAATCGCGTTGACCCCGGAACGTGAGGTGCTGTGGCGCAAGTGGATCGCGCTGTACCGCGCGAATATGCTGCCCAAGGGGGAGTATCTCGGCGGCCTGTACGACATCGGCTTCGATAAACCGGAGAGCCACGCGATCCGCGCGGGCGGGGCAATGCACTATGCGTTCTACGCCGATACATGGGCCGGAACCGTCACGCTGCGTGGCCTCCCGCCGGGGCGTCATAGATTGATCAACAGCTTCACCGGACAGCCGCTGGGCACCGTCAGCGGTCCTGTTGCCAGCCTGCCGGCACGCTTCGAGCATTTCCTGGTGCTTGCCGCCACACCGCTCAATCAAAAGGCTGCAGCATGACTAACAGCGCGACGTCGGGTAGCCGGGTATGGCTGCTGAACGCCTTGGCAACCGTCGTTCTGTGGGGAATCTGGGGGGCGTTTTCGGGCTTGTCGCCGCAGCATGGTTTCCCGGAGACGCTGGTATATTGCGTATGGGCGCTGACGATGATCCCGCCCGCGGTAATCGTACTGGCGCAGGCCAAATGGAAGCTCGACACCAACCTGCGCGCTGTCGCTCACGGCCTTGCGGTCGGATTGCTCGGCGCGGGCGGACAGATGGTTTTGTTTTACGCCGTAACGCGGGGGCCGGCGTACCTCATCTTTCCGGTCATCTCCTTGTCGCCGGTTGTTACGATTGCACTCTCCTTCCTGTTCATGGGAGAACGCACCGGGCGCCTTGGTGCGGTCGGAATCGTACTTGCTCTGCTCGCGCTGCCGACCTTCGACTTCGCGCCGGGTGGTGCTGCGTCCGGCGGGAGCTGGATGTGGATGGCGTTGATCGTCATGGCCTGTTGGGGGCTTCAAGCCTATTTCATGAAATCCGCCAATCGCGTCATGTCGGGCGAAAGCATCTTCTTCTACATGACCGTCACCGGTCTCGCGCTCGTGCCCGTTGCGCTGATGCTGACCGACTTTAGCCGGCCCATCAACTATGGTGCGGACGGTCCATGGTTGGCCGCGGGAATCCAAATTTTGAACGCTGTCGGTGCGCTGACGCTCGTCTTCGCCTTTCGCTACGGCAAGGCGATCATCGTGGCGCCGCTGACGAACGCCGGCGCGCCGCTCGCGACTGCGATCATCTCATTAGTCGCGCTGGGCGTGATGCCGGGGTCGATCAAGCTCGTCGGAATCGGGCTCGCCTTGGCCGCATCGCTAATGTTGGCGTTCGAGCCCGACGCCACAGGCGGCGATGATCACGAAGCCGACGGTATTCTCGTTAAATAGGTTTCGTTTTGCTTCGGTTAGTTGCGAGTTTGCGAGTGATGCGCTAATACATATCGAAAGGAGAAGTTGGTGGAATTGATTCGAAACATCATCGCGCGTCACAAGCGCGGGGAAGCGATCGGCGTAACTTCGGTTTGCTCGGCTCACCCGTTGGTGATCGAGGCGACCTTCGCGCATGCGTTGCGGCACGATGCGCCGGTCGTGCTAATCGAAGCGACCTCGAACCAGGTCAATCAGGACGGCGGTTACACCGGCATGGTGCCCGCCGACTTCCGCCGCTTTGTCGAGGCGATCGCACATCGGTTGGGCTTTCCGCTTGAGCGGTTGGCGCTCGGCGGGGATCATCTCGGTCCTAATGCCTGGACTAGCCTGTCGGCGGACAACGCGATGGCCAAGGCCGAGACGATGATCGCCGACTATGTTCGCGCGGGCTTTTCGAAGATCCATCTCGATTGCTCGATGGCGTGTGCGGGTGACCCGAACCCATTGCCCGAGCGGACCATTGCGGAACGCGCCGCGCGACTGTGCCGCGCAGCGGAAAACGCCTTTTTGGGAAGTACAGCAGACGCCCCGGTATATGTGATCGGCACCGAGGTGCCGGTGCCCGGTGGCGCAGCAGAAGACCTCGAAACGCTCGCGATTACGACGCCCGAGGCTGCACGGGCGACGCTCGACATGCATCGCGCGTTATTTGCGGAAAGCGGGCTTGCGGCTGCCTGGGATCGCGTGATCGCAACGGTTGTGCAACCGGGCGTCGAGTTCGATCACATGAAAGTGGTTGATTACCGACCTGAGGCGGCACGCGCGCTGAGCGCCGCGATCGTGCCTGTCGACCACGTCGTGTTCGAGGCGCATTCGACCGATTATCAATCCGCTGCTTCGCTTGCCGCGTTGGTGCATGATCATTTCGCGATCCTCAAGGTCGGTCCCGGCGTGACCTTTGCGTTGCGCGAAGCGCTGTGGGGGCTTGATGCAATCGAACGCGAGACGGTTGCGCCCGACGAGCGCTCCCATCTCCGCGACGTTGCGGTTGCGCGGATGAAGGCCGAGCCGGGCAATTGGCGGAAATACTATCACGAGACCGGCGGAGCGCTCGATCTCCAGCTGCAATACAGCCTGAGCGACCGCATCCGCTATTACTGGCCCGACCCCGCAATCGTCGAAGCGCAGACCAAACTGTTCGACAATCTGCGCGCGCACGCGCCGCCTTTGCCGCTGCTCAGCCAATATCTCCCTGTCGCTTATGCCGCTGTTCGCGCGGGTACAGCCACGTTGGACCCAGTGGATCTCATTGTCGCGCACATCGCCGCGACGCTCGACGCCTATTATGGAGCGTGTAACCCCAATGCCTGAAACCCTTGTTGCGTCTGACCGACCGGCCACCAGCGACGATAGCTGGACGCGGCGCGAAATCCTGCAGCAACCCGCCACACTGCGCGCTACGCAGGCCGTGCTAATCGCGACGCGCGACGCGATCGACGCGTTCCTTGCGCCGCTCCTTGCTAAGGTGGACTTGCGTATCATGCTGTGTGGTGCCGGCACGTCGGCGTTTATCGGCGAGTGTCTCGCGCCGTGGCTGACCGCAACGCTTGGCCGTCCGGTTGAGGCGGTGGCGACCACCGACATCGTTGGTGCGCCACACCTCTATCTGGACCCGAAGCGACCGACGCTGATGGTGTCGTTCGGTCGATCGGGGAACAGCCCGGAGAGCATCGCCGCGGTCGATCTGGCCGACGCGCGCCTGTCGGTCCATCATCTTGTCATCACCTGCAATGCCGAGGGTGCGCTGGCGCAGCGCTCCGGCCCGCACGGCCATGTCGTCCTTTTGCCGGAAGAAACACACGACCGCGCTTTCGCGATGACTTCGAGCTTCAGCGCGATGATGCTGGCGGCGCTGTCGATCTTCACGGGCGTGGATACGATGGATGCGCGAGTAGAGGCGATCGCGACCGCCGTCGCTAACACTTTGACGCAAGCCGATGGCATCGCCGTGGATCTCGCCGCACAGGATTTCGAGCGGGTCGTCTATCTGGGCAGTGGTGTGTTCCAGGGCCTCGCACGCGAAGCCGCGCTCAAACTACTCGAACTGACTGATGGCGCCATTCCGACGGCGTTCGATTCCGCGCTAGGTTTCCGTCATGGTCCGAAGACGATCGTTACTGCTCGAACGCTGGTGGTGGTGTTCGTTTCGAACGATCCGCTGACCCGGCTCTACGATCTCGATATCCTCGCGGAACTGCGCGCGGACGGACGTTGCGGTGCCATCTTCGCGATCTCCGCGCAGGATGGCGGCGGTGACACGCTGCTGGTGGAGGGCGCATCCGCTTTCATCGAACCGGACCTGCTGTTTCCCTACATCATTCCTGCGCAACTGTTCGGTCTGCATTGTTCGCTGCGACAGGGCCGTACGCCCGACCGGCCTAATGCGAGCGGCACGGTCAACCGTGTCGTGCAGGGCGTCCGCATCCATACGCCTGCCGCATGACCTTCTATCTCGGCGTTGATGGCGGCGGCACCAAGACCGAGTTCGTGTGCAGCGATGCGAGCGGTGCGGTCGTAGCGCGGGCTTTGACGGGAACGACCTATCATTTGCAGGTTGGGCTCGACGAGGCAGTCGCCCGGATCGCGCACGGGGTCGACGCAGTATGCGGCCAACTCGCGGTGGCGCCATCGGAACTGCGCTATGCGTTTTTCGGACTGCCGGCTTACGGGGAGGACGCCGCAGTGGATCCGTTGCTGAACGCTGCGTGCGGGCGGATTCTCGGACACGACCGCTACGCCTGCGACAATGACATGGTGTGCGGTTGGGCGGGCTCGCTAGCCTGTGCCGACGGGATCAACCTCGTCGCGGGGACGGGTTCGATCGGCTATGGCGAGCGGCAGGGGCTGTCCGCGCGGGTTGGAGGCTGGGGCGAGATGTTCAGCGATGAGGGCTCGGCCTATTGGATCGCGATCCAAGGTCTCAACGCGTTCACCCGGATGAGCGACGGTCGCCTTGTTGCCGGGCCGCTGCACAGTGCCTTCGTCGCGGCGCTCGATCTCGGCAGCGATCTGGATATTTGCGCACGGGTAATGGGAGAAGGGGGCATGACCCGCGACGCAATCGCTGCGCTTGCGCCGATTGTCGTGCAGGCGGCGGGTGAGGGCGATGGGCACGCCGCCGCCATTCTCAACCGCGCAGGCGAGGAACTGGCACAAATGGCACAGGCGCTACGCTATCGGTTGAAATTCTCGGAAAGCGAAACGGTGTTGCTCTCCTGGTCCGGCGGCGTCTTGACCAAGCAGGATACGGTGCGAAAGTCCTTCCTGCGCGCGCTGGAGCAGCAGTCGCCTTACGAACTGATCGCGCCGCGCCACGAACCGGGCGTAGGAGCAGCACTATACGCAGAGTTGCTCGAGCGATCGCGTGCTACCCGATCGACGCTAAGCACCGAAAACCGCGGTGAACGTCCGGCATTGGGTCTCAATGGCGGCTACCCTACCGAAGCATAGGATCACCAAATCAGGACTAGAGCTGACAACGCAACCAGCCCGAAAATTCCCATGACGATCGTCGGTATCCGCACGTAGCGAGACAGCCATATGATCAGTGCCAACCCACCAATGACGAATACGCCAAAGATGAAAAGAGAGCCTCGAATGCGCTTGCGAGGCCTTGCCCTGCCGCATTGCCGCTACTGTCCCGGCCACCGAAGCTAAATGCTGCCAAGAGGGCAATGCTGCCTATGGCGACTAAGAAAATGATCCGCGTTCGACAATATCGTTTCCACCACGGTCTACGCGGATGCGCCGCCGCAGCATAGAAGCGATTGTCCGTCGGTCGATTGACGGAGAATATGGTACCAAAGTGCGTGTGAAGCGCCTCGGGCTCATAGCTGTTACGGGCTCGGTTACACATCGTAGTAGCCTGCAGCAGTTAGTCTATCGTGTCGATACGAAGTGCGGCGCGGCCTAGGCAGGTGCTGCTCGCGACGCACGGAACCAAGTCGGACCAGTATCGCCGCATTACGGTTCCGGTGTCGCGCAGGCTGTGAAGGTCTCTGGACACAGTCGGATTGTACGCCTTGCATAGCGCGTGCTTGCTAGCGCGCCGACTGGCGCTCTGGTCTTGCACCCTGACTGCCGTGGAAATTGCCAATACCCTCTACCGGTGGCTATCGAAAATGTTAGGCGTCGCTGCGGCTTACAACGGATGCAGCTGTCGTCGTTAGTCTCTCCTCAAATCTCGCATTGGCATGAGACTTGCTCGGGCGGTACCTTCAAGGTGATTAGCGCGTGATGAAAGATGGATACCATCTCGCTGAGCTTGCACCAGTTTTACTGTTGCGGAGACGTATGGAAGACAACCAAACAGGGTGGGGCGTGGTAAGAATTTTACCCTGGCACCTTTTAGGCGTTTATAAAACTTCCGCCGAGGCTCAGGTCCGCTGCCTAGAGGCCGGCAAAGGGTACGAAGTACATTTCGGCGAAGGCAACGTAGCTCGGAACCAGTTTACTTGGTTAGACTCATCGAAAAGATAAACGGTTTCGAGCTGCGGCGGAGCATGCCAGCCATGAAAACGGCAGCTCGATGGTCAGACTTTTAGTCGGTCAGTACGCGTTCTGCCTCGCGCGCAAACCTGCCGAGCTCAGCTACGTTTGGGGCTACAGCTCTGGGTGCTAAATCCACCACGCATAGCGCTCCCAGAGCGTAGCCTGACCGGTTCACAAGAGGGATTCCGGCATAGAAACGAACGTACGGTAAGCCTGCGATCATCGGTAAGGATGACCAGCGTTCGTCTTGCGTCGTATCGAAAATAATAAGAGGTTCTCCAGGACGGAGAATGGCCTGCGCGCAAATTGATGCCGAACGAAGAGTTTCTGTAGCGCCTATGCCAACGCGAGCAGCGATCCACTGACGATCTCGATCGATTATCGAAATTGCTCCGATAGGCGCATCGGCATACGTCGTCGCGCGCTCGACTATGGCTTGTAATGTGCTTTCACGCTCGGCGGTCGTACGTCTGACAGCGTCCACGGCCCGCTGGCGGCGACGTTCAAATTCCGCATCAGGCGAGGAATCTCTAGTATGCTCAAACACGGTCATGATCGTTCGATAGTTGGTTCTCGTACCCTCACGCCGGCACCTCGTTCAATACTTTAACTCTAACAGCCTCGTAGCACTCGATTATGTTGCTTGCGAACCGAAACGGCAAATAGATGCACCCGGTTAAGAGGCGCTGGCACCTACTGCGAATGACCGCCCCTGGGTCTTAGCCGACTCGATTTGCGGGGTGGTTTCGCCCACAACCGGATACTTATGCTAGTCGCCGCACTTCGTAGCTTCGGACATTGGTTCATCCCGGCGTGGACAGTTCCACGGTCTCTCAAGCGAACACGGCTGCGACATCGGGGTCGGCCGGAATAGCGATGTGAGCATCGCAATACCTAGCTATTAGCGATGGGAACGTAATTGGAATACAGGCCGTTAGGGCAGTCGGGGGACCACTTTCATGGACGTCAGCGGACGGCTCACCACACTTACGCGAATAGGGTTCGCTACGCGGGGGATCCTGTACCTCGTAATCGCCTTCCTAATAATCCGGGTCGGTCGCGCGGAGGACCCAACCGGCGCGCTTGAATATGTCGGCGACGGGGCCGGTCACGTGCTGCTGTCGATCATGGCAGTCGGGCTTTGTGGCTACGGCCTCTGGCGGCTAGCCGACGCGGCGTTCGACATCGAAAGGCACGGTACGGATCGCAAAGGAATCGTCGAGCGGATCGGTGCGGGGATCAGCGGGATCGTCCACCTGCTGCTTACCTGGCAGGCCGTAAACCTGATCCGCGGACTAGGCGCAAGGGGTGAAGGCGCGCAGGCGGGCACGCAAGTCGCACTCGATCTGCCCGGCGGCACGCTGCTGGTGATGCTCGGCGCGGTCGCAGTGTTCGGCGTGGGCGTAATTCAACTGGTCAAGGCAATCAAGGGCAGCTTTCTTAAGTATCTCGCCCCGCAAATTGCGTCGCAGTCTTGGGTACAATGGAGCGGTCGGGCCGGTTACGGCGCGCGCGGCATAGTGTTCATGATCTGTAGCTATCTGCTGCTCAAGGCTGGAATGACTGACCAGGCGGGCCAAGCGGGCGGTATGGCACAGGCACTGTCTTGGCTGACCAGTCCAGCGGATATTGTGGTTGGCGTCGGCCTGTTCGGCTTTGGCGTGTTTGGCCTGATCGAGGCGCGCTACCGTCGGTTGCACGACGTAGCGATGGCTGACATGCGTACGATCCTTAAATGAGCTTGGCGGTCGTATCCAGCAAATGAACAGGCGTTTGTTTCTGGGAGGATACGAGGAGCATTGACCGTATTGATGTGGGTCGTCCCCGACGATTGATTGCGGGCGCGTTCGCGAAGGTATTGCTGCGGCAAAAGCGGCAATCGTGCCGGACCGAGGATTAGAATATGCGCGTGCTTCTCATCGGGCTGGGCGACGTCCCTCGCTGATAATCTCAGTGACGTCGAAGCGCTTGTCGCCTTAGCTACGGAACGTGTCGTTCCGCTCATGGTCGGCTTCAACCGACGGTTTGCGCCGGACTATGTCGCCCTGCGAGGCATCGACGCGAACCTCATTATCCTCGAAAAACACCGCTACCGGCAACCCGATGAACCGCAGAATGTCGTCTTTGATGACTTCATCCATGTTGTCGATACGCTGCTGTTCCTGGTCCCAGGGCCGGTCTGCCGACGCAACATCGAAACCCATGTCGTAGACGGCATGCTTCACACGATCATCCTCACGCTGGCAGGCGACGGGTTTACCGCCATAGGCACGATGCATCGTAACAGTGGGCTCGACGAGGAACGCCTGGACCTCATTGGCGGCGGGGCACGTCATACAGTGATGAATCTCGCTGATCGCGTCGACACGGGCGGGACGCAGAGCTTACATCGACGAGGCGACTGGATCTCGGTGGGACAGCAACGCGGCTTTGCGGCGATGTGCGACGACTTCCTGCTTGCGACGCGGGAGGGAAGGCTGGTCGATGCAGATGCCATTCTCTCAACGCATGAAATTTGTGAGGCCATCGTACGTCGTACGGAAACATGAGTTTTCAGACACGTTTTCCGGGATTTGAACGCGTAGGCACATAGCCTGCACCGACAAGGTCGCCCCCCTGCTATGGGCACCAGCGCCCACAACCGGCCCAATGGCGGCATACAAGCCTACCCGAATGAGTGTCCGAAGCTGGGGGGGTGAACGTCTCCTTATAGGTCAGCCCCCCGCAAATGCGGGAAGCGCGGCCGCTAACGTGTCAAGGCGGCTTTAGCCCTCGGTTCGCGCCAAGATACGGATCGCTGCGGGCGGGGTCGGTACCGCGCCGACGTAAAACAGCGCAACCGAAACGAGGCGCCGCACGCTCACGGTGTCCCCGCTAGAGCTTCGCGGATCGGCTCGACCCAAGTGTCGTGATCAATGTCGTAGACGATGAAATCGCCGTCGAATTGCCAATAGGCCCAGGGGAAGGCATGGGCTTCGGCATCGCGCCGGACGATGGCAGTGTAGCGCACGCGGTCCGCCATCGGCGTACCGCTCTTGTCGAAGGCCCCAAATTCGCCGAGCAGTACCGGGCGTTTGTTGGCCTTGCTCCAGGCCGCGACCGTGTCGAGGTCCGCACCAATACGCTGCTCGTCGGCCAAGGTCAGTGGGATGCCGTGGAGATCTTGATTGTCGGTCCACGGCGCACCCTGATGGGTAAAGCGGAACGGCTCGTAATAATGGAAGGTGACCAAAATATTGCGGTCGCTCGCCGGCAGCTTTAGGGAATCCAGCTTGCTTAGGCTGTTCCAGTTGGTCGGCCCGATTACGAGCGTGCGCTGCGGGTTGCTGGCGCGAACGACGGGCAGGATCTGCGCGAGCAAGGCGTTCCAGCGATCCGCGTCGAGCTTGCCGTGCGGCTCGTTCAACAGTTCGAACAAAACGGACCCCGGCGCGGCGCGATAGCGAGCGCCGATCTGTTGCCAGAACGCCGTGAGCTTCGGGGCACAGGCGTCGGGATCGTCCGAGCATTTGTTGAAATCATGTTCGTCGATAATCACCGAAAGGCCGGCGTTGCTCGCCTGCTTGACGACGCGGTCGAGCGTGGCGAGCCATTTGGGGTCGAGCCGATTGGCGGCGTCCATATGGTCGAACGCTTGGAGCACGAGGCGGATGAAGTCGAACCCGCCCTTGCGGATGGTCGCGAAATGGCGCGGCTGGAACCGCGCGCGTGCCGGGTCCTTCCACACGGGATCGTAGCCGAGCACGTTAACGCCGCGGTGCAGGCGCGCGGCAGTGGCGAAGGCGTCACCAGCCGGGGCGGCGCTCCCCGCGACCGGCAACAGTGCGGCGCAACACGCTAAGGCGAGCTTTAGGCTGCGGGAAATCGTCGTCATCTCGTCGCTCCTGGACCGGTATTGCTTCAGGCCGGTGTCACGCGCAAACGGTTGCGGATGGAAGGGGGGCATTGTCGGGAATGGGAAGCCCCTTCGCATGCGCGGTCGCTTCGAGCGTCGCGGTCGGCCCGGGCTGCGACAGATTTCGCGATCCCTCGTAAAAGGGATCGGCCTCCGCCTTGCGCAGGGTGGTGAAGCCGAACCCCATCCGCGCATAGAGGTCGAGCAGCCGCGGCATCATCCGCGCGTCGAACGCGCCGAGATGGAGCAGCAAGACATAGGGAATGTCCCGCCCAAGCGCGGCGCGGGCGAGATCGCGCGAGCGCTGTGCCTGCGCGCGCGCGGCGGCGAGGTAGCTCGTCTCCAGCGCCACAATTGCGGTCGGATCGTGCCGTGCGGTGCAGCGCGCGAAGGCGTCGTTCCAAGCGTAGTCGCCAAAGCTCATCGTGACCGCGGCGATCCGATAGCCGCGCGCGCGCAACCCGGCGCGGACGGTGTCGCGCGCGCGGGGGTGCTGCCCCTCGGCGAGAAAGGGGTAGCGGAACCAGTGCCAGTCACTGCTTCCCGCGACCGCGGCAAGCGGGGGTTCGTTGCGGCGTGCATCGGCGAGGAAGGCGGTCGACCCGACCGTGTCGAGATTGATGTGGCCCGCCGTATGGTTGCCGATCGGGAGCCCGGCCGAACGCCATTCCGCCAGCACTCTGGGGGAGTTCGGGTCACCCGCGCCGAAGCTCGAGTTCATGAAGCCGAACGCGGGCGCATGATGTGCGGCGAGCGCCGCGAGGATCGTTCGGGCGATGACGAGCCGGTCGCCTCCGTTCGGTAACGGGCCGTGCGCGGGCAGGTCATCGAAGGTCAGGGCGATCTGGGAGCGCGCCGGGAACGTCTGCTTCGCAGGAGTTTGGCGTTTCGCTCCTTCCAGCGGCGCGGCGCTGGCCCATTCTGCGACGACCGCCGCCGTCATTCCGGCGGCCAAGACTTTCCACCCGTGCATCATGCGTCCAGCTCCCCGCGGATCTGCCCGGCCACGCTGTTGCGATCGCTGTCGGCATATCGTGTTACCGTTATCCCACCGTACCCTGGGAATCGTGTCAACCCGTGGCGTTATCGATGGAGGCGCTTCCAATTCCTCACGTTTTGTGTTCCCAGGTCGTCAGCGTGCTGTCACGAACCCTTCTGCTTCGCTACTGTTGGAAAGATGTCGGTTCTTCCCCCGCCCGCGACCCAACGCCGCGTTGCCGAACGCGACGCCGTCGATGCCGCGAACTTCGCTCGGGAGGTCGTGACGGCCTATCGACCGGTCGTGCTGCGCGGCCAAATCGCGCACTGGGACTCGGTCGCCGCGGGGGCCGGGGGCGACCGGGCGATGGCGGAATATCTTGCGGGTTTTGCGACTCCGGGGGGGAAGCCGCTCGACGTCATGATTGCCCCGCCAGAGGCGGAGGGGCTCTTCTTTTACGCCGATGATACCTTGACCGGGTTCACCTTCCATCGCCAGCCAGTCCCGATCGGAGCGTTGGTCGCCGAGCTGTTGCGCTTTTCGGAGAGCGCGACCGAACGGCCGCACACGCTCTACGCCAACGCCGCGGCCGCGCCGGAGCATCTGCCGGGCTGGGAGACGGCGAACCCACTTGCGCTCGGGGTCGATGCGCCGGCGCGGTTGTGGATCGGCAATGCTACCCGGATCGCGACGCATTACGACACGTCGATTAACATCGCGTGCGTCGTTACGGGGCGGCGGCGTTTCACGCTGTTTCCGCCCGAGCAACTTGCCAATTTGTATGTCGGGCCGCTCGACCACACGATGGCGGGACCGCCGTCGAGCATGGTCGATCCCGACGCGCCCGACCTGATCCGCTATCCGCGTTTTGCAGACGCGCTCGCGCATGCCGCGGTCGCCGAGCTCGAACCGGGGGATGCGATCTTCATCCCGCCGATCTGGTGGCATCACGTTCGCGCGTTCGACCGGCTCAACGTGCTGGTCAATTACTGGTGGGAGCATCGCTCGAGCGCCGCCTTCCTCGCGTTGGTCCATGCGATCGAGGCGGTGCGCGACTTGCCGGTTGCGGAGAAGACTGCGTGGCGGAGCTGGTACGATCATCTCGTCTTCGCGCCCGATGCGGCGCGGGTGGCGGATCATCTGCCCGAGGCGGCGCGCAGCATCCTTGGGGCCGCAAGCGCGGAGCGGACGGGGAAGATCCGCCAGTTTCTAATCCGGATGTTGCAGCGGTCATAGGACAAACAGCGGAAGACTGCGCTACGAGCGACCAAGGCTCTCCATCAGGGTCACCCGCATCTTTTCAAGCTCGTCGCGGTCGACCTCGCCCAGCGCACCCCGAACGTGCGGTGGCAGATGCGCCGCCGGGTCCCCCCCGGTCTGGAACACGAGATGATCGAACATCGTGCGCCATACCCGGCGCTGGTCTTCCGGCAGTTTGCGCAGCGCAAAGAGCCCGAGCAACAACGCGTCATACGGGTTGGGCATCCCCGGCGGGGCAGGGTCCCACCAGTAATTGCACAGCACGTTGACCGGCGCGAGCGAGGCCACCGCATGCCACCAGTGGAACGGAATGTAGAGTGCGTCGCCCGGGTCGAGCGTCGCTTCGCAAGCATGCGCCATTGCCTCGGCGAAGCGCGGATAAAGGTCGAGATCGGGCACGTCCGGGTCGACCATGCTGACCGGCGTTCCGGCCGGGGTCAGCTCGTATGGGCCCATGTAAAGGTTGGCGACCTGATCGGGCGGAAACAGCGTAAACCGGCGACGCCCTGCAACGACGACCGCAATATTCTCCATCAGGTCATAATGCGTCGCGACGCGGATCGCATTGCCGAGCCACAACCGCGGCACGACCGTGGGATCGACCAGATCGATGCCGTGCGCCGCGGCGAAACCGGGGAGCAGGTCGGGTGCCGGGATCGACTGGACCGCGATCGCATAAGGGCGTTGCACGTCGCGATCGCGGAGCAGCCGGTCGAGCAGCGGATCGAGCGGGGAGCGGCCGCGGGTGAAGTTGAGCGCAGTGAGACCGGGTTCGTAGAAGAAGCGCCCCTCGATCTCGGGCGCTCCGACGATCGCGGCGACCGGCTCGGCATGGCTGAAGGTCTTAAGATAGTCGACCAGCGCCTCGTCCGACTCCCGCGCGGTGCGGACCGCGGGCCAGTCGGCGGCAAGCCCGCGCAGCACCACCGGCTTGGCGGTGGTGCGGATCTCGGCATCGAAGCGCTCCCGGTCGATGCCGTGCAGTTCCGCGATCGGGGCGGGGGTGGCGAGGCTCGTCATGCCTTCGTCACAGCGGCGATCTGCCGCCACCGACATCGAAGGGCGATTCCGCGGTGAAAGAGAAGAAGGGCACGTCGTCCTTCGGCGTGGGCGCTGCGGCAAGCGGCGACGGTGCGGTCCGCCGCAAGAAATCGCCGTGCGTCGGCAGCCGTTGCGCGGTGTCGAGATAGCCGCGCCGCATCTGTTCGAGCGCGACCGCGACCTTCTGCTCGTCGAGCGCATCGGCGGCGGGCTCCCAGCTTTTGGGGACGATCCCCTGGCCGAGGCAGACTGCGACCCAGCTCGGGCTGGTGAACAGGTCGTAGCCCTCGCGGAACAGCCGCCCCTTGCCCGCGAACAGGTCGATCTTGCGTTGCAGGCTGTCGGGAATCTTCATCGTCCTCACCTTGTCCCAGAAAGGCGAATCGTCGCGGCGCGTGGCCTTGTAATGGAGGATGATGAAGTCGCGCACGTCCTCGTACAGATCGTGCATCTGGCGGTTAAATTCGTCGCGCTCGGTCGGGTCGAAGCGCTTGTCGGGGAACAGCGCGAGCAGCCGCTGGATCGCCGCCTGAACGAGATGGATGCTGGTCGATTCAAGTGGTTCGATGAACCCGCTGGACAGGCCCAGTGCAACCACGTTGCGGTTCCAGCACGCGCGGCGTCGCCCTGCGGTGAAGCGCAACCGGCGCGGGTCGGCGAGCGGCTCCGCTTCGAGGCTGGCGAGCAATTGCGCTTCGGCTGCATCGTCGTCGAGATAGTCGCTGCAATAGACGAGGCCGTTCCCCATCCGGTGCTGCAACGGTATCCGCCACTGCCACCCCGCCTGATGCGCGGTCGAGCGGGTGAACGGGTCGGGTTCGCCTGGCCGCGGCAGCGCGCAGGGCA
Source organism: Sphingomonas sp. PvP056 (assembly GCF_040549155.1). Classification (NCBI taxonomy): domain Bacteria; kingdom Pseudomonadati; phylum Pseudomonadota; class Alphaproteobacteria; order Sphingomonadales; family Sphingomonadaceae; genus Sphingomonas; species Sphingomonas sp. PvP056. Next base: position 216,559 of record NZ_JBEPST010000007.1, on the reverse strand, counting down.
CCGCGACCGCGCGGTCGCATGGAAGCCAGTGCGCATAACTTTCGTAGCCGGTGTGAAGCGTCTCCTCGATCAGCAGACCGCGGAAGCCCGAGCAGTCGATAAACAGATCGCCCTCGACCCGCCGCCCGTCTTCGAGCGTCAACGCCTCGACATAGCCGTCGTCCGGACGCTGCGCGACCGTAGCGATCTTGCCCTCAACCCGGACGATCCCCGCCTTTTCGGCATAGTCGCGCAGATGGCGGGCGTAGAGCGAGGCATCGAAATGGAATGCGTAGAACAGCTCGCGCACCGGCGAGCGGGCGTCTTCGTTCGCGCGGCCGAAGGTGCCGTGCTTCGCCGCCATCGCGCTCATCGACCAGGCCGCGATGTCCGCGATCGGGCGTCGCGCCTTCTCGCGCAGCCAGAGCTGGTGGAAATGGATCCCCTGCAAATCGTGCCCATAGGTGCCGAATGGGTGGAAGTACCGCTCGCCGATCGCCCCCCAATTCACGAATTCGATCCCGAGCTTGAACGTCCCCGCAGTCGCGGCGAGGAACGCATTCTCGTCGAGCCCGAGCATCTGGTTGAAATTGATGATCGGCGGGATCGTCGCCTCGCCGACGCCGACCGTGCCGATCTCCTCGGATTCGACCAGTGTCACCTGCGTATAGCCGTTGTTGAGGAAGCGGGCGAAGGCGGAGGCGGCCATCCAGCCGGCGGTGCCCCCGCCGACGATGACGACGCGTCGGATCGAATGCTCGTTCATCGGGTGAGATGTCTCGTCTGGGCCGCACGATAGGCGGCGTGGGTGGGAACATGAGGCAGGGCGGCGGTGATCGCGGCGGTCTGGCGGGCCATCGCCGTGCGTACGGAAGCGGCGGGGATAGTCGACACGAGCGGGTCGACACGGCGCGGCAGGAAGCCCTGGCCGATCAGCACCGCGGCCCAGCTGTCGCGCGCGAACGTCTCTTCCTCATGAAAGGGAAGGCGCCCGCGTTCGGCGAATTGTACGAGTGTATGCGCGAGGCTGGCAGGGGGCGCGGTCGCGGCGAGTGTGCGCCACAGTGGATTGTCGCGCTGTGCGGTGCGGTAATGCATTGCTAGAAAGTCGCGGACGCGTTCGGCTTCGGCGCGCGTCTGGCGATTGAACTCGGCCACCTCGACCGGGGTCGCGATACGGCCCGGAAGTATCGTTATCAGCCGGTCGATCGCGCTTAGCGCGAGGTGGAGGTTACACCATTCGAGCGGCTCGATCTGGGTCGCCGCATCGCCGATCGCGAGGCAATTGCCCAGCCACGGTTGCGGGCGCGTGCCGGAACGAATCCGGATCGGTTCGCCGGGTGTTGCACCCGAGGCGTTGCGCAGGACGCGCGCCGCCTTGCTGTCGCTGATCGCGTTTGCGGCATAAGCAAAGCCTGCCTGTCCGCCGCTTGACCAGTGCCAGCCTGCCTGATGCGCGGTGACGGTGGTGAGTACCGCCGGCTCCGCGTCCGGTTCGGCGAGCAGTACGCGGTCGCAGGGGAGCCACGCGCTCCAGTCGTCGCGCACGGCGTCGATCGAGCCGCGCAGCCTGGCTTCGGGCCCGGTCGCGTCGATGAACAGGTCGGCGGACTGCGCGGAACCGTCGACCAGCCTGATCGCTGCGATGGCTGTGTCGCCATCCAGTGTCACCCCGGCGATCTCGCCCACGATCTCGCGGATGCCGACATGCAGTGCGAATGCACGCAGCATCGCCGCGTGGCGGGGCAGATCGAGCGTCAAGCCGCATTCGTAGTCTGCGAACGGCGAAGTGGCGGTTGGCGGGACGAACCGCCCGGCGCGCGCGAGCGCCGCGGCGGGCGAATGGCTGTCGAACGGTGCCGCGGTGCCGTCCTGTGCCGATCGCACCCAGTGGAGATAAAAGGCGGCCGGTCCGAATGAAGTGCCGTACCGGCCGTAGGCGTGGACATAGTCCGGCAACCCGGCTGCCCAGCCCACAAACAGCGTTCCCAGCCGATAGCCGCTGCCGGTCCTTACGATCCCGTCGGCGACGCCGATCCCTAGATCTTCTTGAAACCCCAGCAGCGAGGGCAGGGTACAGGCGATCCGGTCGGCTAGTGCGTCCGGCGACGGCGTACAGGCGAGAATCGTCACGTCGAGGGACGGCGCGTGGCGTTTCAGCGCGGCGGCGGCGCACCAGGCCGTGATTCCGCCACCCGCCACCACGATCCGTTCGAGCCGCTCGCCGCGCATCAGGCGGCTTGCGGCATCGCGCAATAGCGCTCGATGAAGCTTCGGTGATCCGGGCGGCACGCGACATCGCCCGCAATTTCGGCCCGCAGCGCCTCGACGCTGTCGAGCAACGCGACCGTCGCAACCGTGTCGACGCGCGGATCCCAGCCCTCGGGCACGATCCCCTGGCCGAGATAGACCGCGACCCAGCTCGGGTCGAGAAACACCCCTTCGCGATATTTCACGATCCTCGCGCGCGTGCGCCACAGGTCGAGCTTCTCGGACAGCGTGTCCGGGATCGGCATCGTGCGTACATAGTCCCAGAAGGGGGAATCGCTGCGGGTGGTAGCGTGATAATGGAGGATCAAGAAATCGCGGATCCGGTCATATTCGAGGTCGATCACGCGGTTGAACTCATCGCGATCGGTTGCACTGATGCGGCGTTCCGGAAACAGCTCGATTAGTGCGGTGATCGCCTGCTGGACGAGGTAGATGCTGGTCGATTCAAGCGGCTCTAGGAACCCGCTCGCCAGCCCGATCGCAACGCAATTGCCAACCCAGCTGCGCCGCCGCCGCCCGGCCTTGAACCGCAGCACGCGCGGCGCGGCAAGCGCTTCGCCCTCGACCGCCGTGCCCAGTGCGCGGCGGGCGTCGTCGTCGGACACGAACGCGCTCGCATAGACATAGCCGTTGCCTGTGCGGTGCTGCAGCGGGATGCGCCAGCGCCAGCCCGAGGGCATCGCGATCGCGCTGGTATACGGCGTGACCGCGGTGCGGGTCCGGCACGGCATCGCGACGGCGCGGTCGGTCGGCAGCCAGTGCGACCAGTCGGCGAACGGCTCCTCGAGCGCTGACCCGAGGAGCAGCGAGCGGAACCCCGAGCAATCGACGAACAGGTCACCCTCGATCCGTTCGCCACTGTCGAGGTCGATCGCCTTTATATCCCCGCTCTCGCCATCGCGGTCTACGCTGACGACGGTCCCCTCGGTCCGGCGGGCGCCGGACTCTTGTGCGATCTGGCGCAAATAAGGCGCGAACAGCAGCGCATCGAATTGATAGGCATAGCCATAGGTCCCCGCGAGCGGGCCGCCAGTCGCCGGGTGATCGAACTTGCCGCCGCGCGCCAGCGCACCGGCGTAGGATAGGCTGTCGAGCGCCGGCAACGCTTTCCCCTCGCGCAGCAGCCGTGTCCAATAGTGGTGAAAGTCGACCGTGCCGGTCCCCCGCCCGAAAGTGCCGAACGGATGGATGTAGCTGTCGCCGATCCGGCCCCAGTCGCGAAACTCGATTCCGAGTTTGAAGGTCGCTCGCGTGCGCGCCATGAAGTCGGCTTCGTCGATCCCGAGCCGTTCGTTGAAGGCGCGCATATGCGGGAGCGTCGCTTCGCCGACGCCGACCACGCCGATCGTTTTGGATTCGACCAGGTGAACCGAAGCATGACCGGGCAACAATCGCACAAGGGCCGCCGCGGTCATCCAACCGGCGGTGCCGCCGCCGACCACCACAACCCGTACATCTCCACCCGCCGTCAGCGGCATCGCTACTCTCCATGCGCGCGTCACAAGCGCGCTGCAGCAGGGGTGCTCGTCCATTAACGACGTCGCGTCAACCGCTGCGCGATTGTTTCCACCTCGTGGCAGTTTTGTCACATATTGTGGAACTTACCGTTTGATTCTCACATAATGTTACCGCAAACATAAATCGCGCCAATCGGCAGAATCGATGGCGTTCTCAAGAAAGCAGACGCGAGCACAGCGTCGTTCTAGAAGGGGTCCTGAATGCGCCGATTTGCGCCGAAGACGGATGCTGTCCGTCACCTTGTTCGTTGTCTCCAGAGCGCATCCGCTACGGCTTTATGTGTCGCAATGGCCGGTGCCGCGCAGGCGCAGACTAGCGCTGACGCCGGGCAATCTTTGCCAAGTGGGTCGAACCAGTCTCCGCCGACCGGGGCGGTTGCCGGACAGGGCACGGCTGGCACCGCCGGGACGCCAACTTCGTCTAGTGAAACGTCAAGCGTCGACGGTCAGGCCGCGACTCCTACGAACGCCGCCAAGGACCCTGACGATATCGTCGTGACCGGGATCCGCCAGAGCCTCGCGAACGCGCAGAACATCAAGCGCAACTCCGACACGGTGGTCGACGCGATCACCGCGCAGGACATTGGCGCCTTGCCCGATCGCTCGGTCACCGAAGCACTTCAACGCGTACCCGGCGTGTCGATCAGCCGCTTCGCCGCATCCAACGATCCCGACCATTTCTCGGTCGAAGGGTCGGGCGTGGTCATCCGCGGTCTCAATTTCGTCCGCTCCGAATTCAACGGTCGCGACGCCTTCTCCGCCGGGATCGGCGGCCAGTCGCTCAATTTCTCGGACGTGCCCGCCGAACTGCTCGGCTCGGTCGAGGTGTACAAGAACGTCACCGCCGCCTCGATCGAGGGCGGCCTCGCCGGCACTGTCAACCTCAACACGCGCAAGCCGTTCGACAACAAGGGCTTCCATATCGGCGTCGATAGCCAGGCGAGCTATGGCGATCTGCGCAAGAAATGGACCCCGACCGGGTCGATCCTGATCAGCAACACTTGGGACACCGCGGTGGGCCGGTTCGGACTGCTCGGCGACGTCTCCTATTCGCGCGTCCGCAGCCGCGCCGACGGGTTGCAGATCACCAATTTCCAGGCGCGCGACAATACGCTCGTCACCTATCAGAGCCAGGGCGGCACGACGATCTGTCGCAACCCGCTGCCGGGCAACGCCGACACGACGACCCTGCCCGCCGCGAACGCACCGTGCGGCGCGACATCGGGCGCAGGCGCGGACGGGTTCGCCGATCCGCAGTCGGGCCTGTATGCGCCGCTTGGTGGGCAGTATCGCAGCCAGGAATATGATCGCAAGCGCGACGGCATCGCCATCGCCGCGCAGTTCGAATCGAAGGACCGCCGCTTCCTGCTGACCGGCCAGTACATACGCTCTCACACCACCAACCGGTCGGACGAGCATACGTTCGAGGCCGCGCCCGATCTTTCGGAATACAGCACCTATCCGATCGGCTGCCAGCAGAACAACGCCGGCCCGCTGACCAATCCCGCCGACGCTAATTCGGGCACGGTGCGCGCGCAATGCCCCGTCGGCCAGTTCACCAATTACAAATACGACGCCAACGGCCTGTTCCAGAGCGGCTATATCACCACGCCGGGGACCGGCTATCGCAGCAGCCTCAGCGGCACGCCGCTCGACACGTTCATCCCGACCGGCGGCGCACCGATCTCGCTGGCGCGCGGGCAGTCCTATGAGCAGAGTACGGTCAACGATTACGGCCTCAACGCGCTGCTTCACCCGACCGACCGGCTGCACATCGCGCTCGACGCCGATTACACGGAATCGCGCCATCAGGTCCGCCAGCTCAACATCTTCGGCGAGACCTATGCCGATCAGGAGCTCGACCTCACCGGCAATTTGCCGAGCGTCGTCTCGCACAAGCCGGCGACGCTCGCGGCGTCGTGGGCGGGCCCGGCCAACCCGGCGCTGGCCAATGCGACCGACGCGCAATATTTCGGCGATCCCAACGTCGAATTCTGGCGTGCGGCAATGGACCATTTCGAGGATAGCCGCGGCAAGGAGTTCCAGTTCAAGGGCGACGTCACCTATGACGTCGAGGGGAGCTTCATCGACAAGATCCGGTTCGGCGCGCGCTATGCCGATCGCGACCAGACGGTGAAATATTCGGCGTATAACTGGGGCATGCTCAGCGAGGTGTGGGCCGGTAGCCCGGTCTCGATCAATCAGGTCAACGGCGGCAACGCGAGCTTCCACAGCTTCGACAACTTCTTCCGCGGCGCGACCCCGGGGCCGGCCGGTGCCTATTATTACAACGGCAACATGATCGAGGGGTACGACCAGACCGTCGGATTCATCAACCAGGTCGAGGCCGCCGGTGCGGCCAGTCAGTGTCCGCCCACTGCGGCACCGACAAATCCGCCATGCACGCCGTCGACGCGCTGGTCGCCCGCCGCGCTGCGTGCCGGGGTCGGCGCGGATTCACCGTACCTCCCGAATGAAGTCACGCGCGTGCATCAGCGCGACAGCGCGGCCTATGCAATGGTCTCGTTCAATACCAAGACGCTGGTCCAGGGGCTCGACATCGCGGGCAACGTCGGGGTGCGCTACGTCCATACGGGGATGGACAATTTCGGCGGCAGCATCATCCCGAGCCAGGCAACCCTTGGCATCGCGGACTCCTACCAGAGCCGGTGCGTTCCCGCGGCACCCACGAACCTGCCCGCCGGCTATACGCCCGCGGCACCTGGTGGCGTGTGTCTGCTCGGTGCGGCTGGCTATGGGCGCTTACAGCAATTCGCCGCGCCGAACCCGACGATCGTGCTGGGGCAGGCGTCGAACGACTACACTTACTGGTTGCCGAGTGTGAACCTGAAGGTGGGGCTAACCCCGCAGCTGCTGCTGCGCTTCGCCGGTTCGAAGGTGCTGACGCGGCCCGACACCAATCTGGTCCGCAATTTCCAGCAGATCTCGATCGACGGGAACGGCAACTTCCAGAGCCAGGTCGGCAACCCGTATCTCAAGCCCGCGACAGCATGGCAGTTCGACATCACCGCGGAATGGTATTTCTCGCGCGTCGGGTCGCTGACCGCAGACGTGTTCTACAAGGATATCAGCGGTTTCTTCTATCAGTCGCTGGTCAGCCTGCCGCTCACCAACAACGGCCAGACGTTCGATCTGCTGACGCGCGGCCCGGCCAATTACTCCGGGCACGGCAAGGTCAAGGGCGCGGAAGTCGCCTATCAGCAGACCTTTAACTTCCTGCCCGGTCTGCTCAGCGGGTTTGGCTTCACCGGCAACTATACCTTCATCGAAAGCAACGGGTTGCCCAACTCGTTCTTGAATGGCGGATCGCCGGTCACCAACGTCGCGGCGCAGACCAAGACCGGCAGCTTGCCGCTCGAAGGCCTGTCGAAGCACAACGTCAACGCGACCTTGTTCTACGAAAAGGGCCCGGTCTCGGTTCGCGCGGCGTATAACTGGCGGTCGAAATATCTGCTGACCGCAGCCGACGTGATCTTCCCCTATACGTCAATCTTCCAGGATGCGGCGGGCCAGCTCGATGCTTCGGCGTTCCTCAACCTCAACAAATATGTGAAGATCGGGGTGCAGGGCGTCAATCTCACCAACTCGGTGACCAAGACGCTTCAGGCCTATAGCGGTGATCCGAACACGCTCGCGCCGCGGTCCTATTTCGTCAACGACCGTCGCTTCTCGTTCATCCTGCGCGGCAACTTCTGATTGGCGCGGTCGGGGGGCGACAGGCCCCCTGGCCCACCGTCAGCGGGACGGCGCCCTCGCGAAACGCACCGGCCACCGCCTCGCGCCTGAGTTTGGCCGGGAACTGCGTATCGTACAGCATCGGACGACGCTGCGCGCTGTCCTTGGGCGGCTCGAATTCATCGATCCAGATTCGATGGTTGCACAGCGATCGAATTGCTGAAATACTCGCCAAAGCTCGTCACACGCATATTGATGGGCGCTCCCCAAATGCGGATTGGACTGCCGCGTTCGCAATATGCAGCGGCAGGCCGTCGGCTGATCTCCTCGCGGTCAGCATTGACGCATACGCAGCAGCGCAGTTGATGACGCGGCACACTTGTCCCTCGGGCATCGCCGAATCGTGTTCGTCGTCGGTATTTGGAGACATAGCAAAAGTATGTGACGGCTCGATGGCTATCGCGCAGCGCCTAAGACGAGGAGGCGGCTGGGATAACGATGGTAATATCGAAACTCACCACCCCCAGCGCATAGAGTTGTCGCGGATAGTATTTCGTCTCTTCCCGCGGTGGGCGAACGGTTTGCTATTACGTCGTATGCAGTTTTACCTCACCACATGCGAACGCAGTGCGGTGTAACCGGTGCCTTATGTGGAGGTAAGTAGACCGCGGGCTGCTTTTAGGGAGGGGAAGGGCCATCCACACCGATCCGGTTTGTGACAAGGATGTCATAAAAAAGCATTGTATTAGAGCAAGTTAGTCCTTTAAATCCGACATATTGGCTCTATGTAAGGTTGTCGTCCCTCCAAGACGGCTACTCCAGAAACTTTTGCCCGCGATGATTCATCATCGCGGGCATTTTTGTCGTGCGTTCAGCAGGAACCGATCGTTGCGAAGGCGGAGCAAGGTGTGCCTTTTCGTTCATTTCGCAATGAGCGATGACACTCGTGGGAAGAGATTCATCTGCGCCGCCGGTTGTCATTGAAACGCGGGTAAACTTGTTGCCAACCGGCAGGCTGGGACAAAGTAGCCAGTTTACCCGAACTGTGATCCGCGGAGGTTGATGGCGTCATACTGATCAAGCAACGCGCTTACTTCAGCAACGATCACTTCTTGTTCCGCGCGCACCCGCGCTGACGCTTCCACGGTTGCTACGCCATTCCTGCCATCATGGACTGTGAAGCCGTTGTCGAGAAGCCAGATAGTATCTGCCGCTCGCGACCTCTCACGGCGCAGATGCACAGCCCATTGCTCTATCAGTCCCGCGGGAACCTGTCGTTCAATCTCACCCATGGCACGTGGCTAGCACGTTGATGATTAACGCTCAGCTTAGTTCTTGTGCCACTGCGTTTTTTCGCCGCTTTCAACGTTCCTATTTGTGCTCGCTTAGCAATGTAGCTTGCTCTGCGTTTTGCGGCACGAGTATGTGTATTCCACCCTCGTTCGCGTATCCGGGCACGGGCGATCTCCAGATGTACCGCGATGGGCTGCCGATGGCGGCAAGATTATAGGACCGCGTTGACATGCCCAGAACTATAACCGTCAATACCCTTGTACGTAGAGCTACCGGAGGGTCAGTGATGCTGGGTTTTGACAGTTGCCGAGCTTACTGGCGATGTAGCGTCATTGGCGATCTGTGCATGGCCCCACACCCAGCGGATCGTACACGCCGCGATCTCGGTCGATCTGCTGGTAACGGTTCGATAAGGATAGGTGGTTTTGATGCTGCTTCCGGGGCGGGGGGTTGTAGCCTGTCCCAAAAAGACACGGTTCGTTCGCAACAACAACAGTTGGTTAGTTTTGTTTGATTACGCGTCCGGAGATGGTGCTACTGTCATAGCAATAGCGCAGCCATAGCGCGGGGTTTTCATTCGGAACCTAATGATCCGCCCGCAGCCATTGACCGAGGCGGGTGGATCACATTTCCTTTTTTTCGTTAGATGAAGAATCATAGTACCGCTTGGTAAACCGTCGTGGCAGCGTAGTTCTTTTAAATTAGTTCCAACGTGTCGGACCGATCACGAGAGTTCGTCCTAAATTGTGGGCACGCACCACGGGGTCAGCTTGGGTAGCATGGCAGCCAGCGCGGATCGTCCAGCAACGCATGCGGGTCGTTGAGCAACTCGAACAATCCCGTGTCGGGCGCCTGCCGGTAGGCGAGTAACAAGCGCTCAACGTAAGACTTGCTGTCTAGTGGCGATCCTTGTCCGACGTCTCTCTTAATCAGGTTGTTCGAAAAATCACCAGTGTCACTTTACCGTTCGGGTAAAGTGACACTGGTGATTTTTGTTGGGCCCGATGATTTAGGGGGATTCACAGCGGAATCGACTGTGTTAGATTCCTGCTATGTTCCATCAAGCCGATCTCTTTGACCATATAGTGCAAACGCCGTTCGCTATGCCGCCTCCAGCCGTAGCGCTGCCAGATCTTGTCGAGCGTGTTTCGCAGGTATCGAGGCGTCCCCGATATGCGCTGCTGATCCTTAATCTGATTGCGAAGGGCGCAAGGGAGGATGGCAGTCTCGGACCTTATGTCCAAAGCGAAGCCGACCATGTTCCGGTGCGCGACTGGCTCTGCCGAGCACTGGCGCCGCTGGCCAACCGGGACTGTCGCCGCACGGCTATGATTTCAGCGGTCCGGTCGGAACTCATGGCAAAAGCTGGTGCCTTGAAAAACGCGGCAGATCTGGCTCAGCAGCAGGACGAGGAAATCCAAGCACGCATCCTGCGATCCGGTCGGACAAACGTTAGCCGAGCGGTATCCGATCTTGTGCGCGCTGGATTGCTGCATCGCCATTACCAAGGGTACCGCGTCGATCATCCCAACAGAGGTGCGCAGCGCGAGGCAGTCTATACTATAGCACCGGATGTACGTTTGGCGTTGGCAGGCGATTTCTAGGCGTTATTCGATTGGCGGTGGATAGGACTGATTGATGAAATAACGGCTCACGATAATGTGACGCACCAGCATACCCCATCGATAGAATTTAACATAACATTTATTATCGGTCTTAGCGGGCCACACCTCGTTGCGCTCCGCTACCGTATAGAAGCGTGTTGCTTGCTGAGGCGTCTAACCACTGAGACCAGCTTAGCCATTGCCGGATCTTGAATCGGCTCGGCAAGCCGTAGCTCTCGGCTACGGCCGTCTATTGTCAGGCCCACTGTGTAGGTTCGAGCGTCCGGCCTCGCCGTGTCGTTAGATGCCACGCAGCTAAAAAAGTTTGTCTGATCCGCGAGGCTGGTGATTTCCTGACGCTCAGGGGTAGCGAGATCGTCAAAGGAGACCGTCTGGTCCTTCGCCAACCCGGGAAAATGGGCAAGACCGCCCTCGATCCGCATGCGGGCCTCGCCCGTAACCGTCTCGTCGCATGCCTTGCCCGCCTGCATCAGATCACTCCAACTGCGCTCCAGGCCTCGGTAACTGCGGTCACCTCGGCACTGCCTGAGCCGTGCAAACGCATCGCGACGTCGATGGTGACGCGGGCGAAGCCGGCGAAGTCCGTGTTGGCCCTCGTATTGGGGTCCAGCAACGCGTTGTACCAGATTTGGCCGGCGCGGTCCCATGCATTTCCACCAAGCGCAATCGCCGCAAGATAGAACGCTCGGTTCGGGATGCCGGAGTTGATGTGGACGCCGCCATTGTCCTGATTTGTGCGAACGAAATCGTCCATGTGTCCAGGCTGCGGATCCTTACCGAGCACGGGATCGTCGTAGGCAGTGCCGGGCGCCTTCATCGAGCGCAGACCAACGCCCTTGACCTTTGCGGTCAGAAGCTCCGCGCCGATCAGCCAGTCGGCCTGGTCAGCGGTTTGCCCTAATAGGTGCTGCTTTACGAGGCTGCCAAACACGTCTGAGATGCTCTCGTTGAGCGCTCCCGACTGGTTGAAGTAGGCCAGGCCAGCCTCCTTCTCGGTCATGCCGTGGGTCAGCTCGTGACCGATCACGTCGAGCGAAATGGTGAAGCGGTTGAACAGCTCACCATCGCCGTCGCCGAACACCATCTGGGTGCCGTCCCAGAAGGCGTTGTCATAGTCCTGGTCGTAGTGAACCGTGGCATCGAGCGGCATGCCGGCATCGTCGATCGAGTTGCGCTGATACGCTTCCCAGAACAGCGCGAACGTCGCGCCAAGCCCGTCATAGGCCTCATCGACGGCAATATCGCCGGTGGGGGCGTCGCCCTCGCGCCGCACCACGGTCGCACCCGGTGCCTCGGGCTCACCGCCCGCGTCGCGGATCGTCCGGAGCGGGCTCGGGCTCAGGATGTTGCCCGCCGCGGCGCGACGCCGTGCGACCGCGCCAGTGACAGGTCCAGCGGTGCTGGCTCGGACAAGCCGCATAGTCGGATCAACGAGCAGGCTGCGGATCGCCATTGCACGCAGTTCGGGCGAGCCGTTTTCAGCAATCTGCGACAGGATGTAGGGCGGCAGGATGCAGTGAAGCGAATGACGGTGGGTGGAACTGCACATGGTCGTATCTCCTGGGTGAGTTTGGGTCAGCGGCGGGCGCGGCGTAGGACAAAGGGGACGAGTGCGACCCACATGATGGTGATGAAGGCGAGGACCTGGCCGGTCTGCTCGGGTCCGCCTGGTAGGTAGCCAAACCCGCCGAGAGAGGCCGCGTAGAGCTCGAACGAGATCACCGAGACCCCGATCGCCACCACATCGGCATCTCCCCCTCTTTCCTCCTGCGTTCCGAACCAGCGGAGCACGATGATGAAAAGGGTTATGACGGCGATCAGTATCAGGCGGATGGCGACGTCGCCGGCTGCTATGCCTATCGCCAGTGGGTAGAGTGTCACCGCCTCGACCGGGAACAGCTTTATGAGGCTGGCATAGTAGGGTTCGGACGCCGGCGCTGGATTTGGGCGACGCCCTCCCCTCACCGACGCCGCGAATCCGCTGCGCAGTCGCAGCGTGCCGCGCAAGGCAGGCCTTGCCGATGTGCTGCCCTGCCCGTCCAACGCCGCAATCGCTCGCTGCACGGCTTCGGCATAGCGCAGCACCGTCGCTTCGCTGGGGGCGAGCGCGGTGCCGATCGCCTTGGCCTGTTCGCAGCGGTCGAGAACCGTAGCAAACACCGGCCGATCACCGTCGTCGCCGCTATGCTGAGTGGCAAACCGGTCGCTGGCACTGCCAAGGGCCGTGCGAAGTCCGAAAATGGTGTCGAAGAAGCGCGGTAGGAAGCGCGGATCGACGGTGAACGCCTGCAGCTGGTCGATTAGGAAGTCGGCTGCTTCCATGGCCTGAGTGAAGGTCGTCATCGAAATCCTCCTCAGGCGGGGCTTGCGAGCGAGGCGATCAGGCCAAGCGCGCGAGTGATGCGGTCGATATTGAGGCGGGATGCGGCGCGCCGCTGCGCCGGTGTCAGCCGGGCGGCGAGCGCGTCGCGCAGGCTTGCCTGTGCCTTGGCGGCGAGGTCGATGGCGTCGGTAACCTGTGCAGCGCGGGCCGTTCCGTCCTTCGCGGCCTCACGAGCGGCGAACACACGCCCGGCGAGCTGCTCGCGCTGGTCGGCTGACAAGCTTTTCCGGTTGCGAATGTACGTCCGGAATAGGGCATTGCCGTAGAGGTCGTCAGCGTTGCGCGCCGCTCCCCTGCCCCAGGTCGTGACTTGCGCCGAAAGGGACGCAAGCGCGCGGTCGACAACGGCCCCGCGCTCGACAACGAGAGCACGCACGTCGCGCGTCTGCCGCGCTTCGCGTGCGAGCTCGTCGGCAAAGGCGATCAGCGCGACAAGGCTCTTGCCCTGCTCACTGGCAATCGCCGCGTTGACGTTGGGCAAGTCCGTGCCGGCGACGAAGTTGCTGAAGCGGGCAAGGCGGTCTGCCTGGTCGGCAAAGGCGGTTACCTCTGCCGAGACGTCCGTCTTGGGCGCGTTGAGGATTGCCGCCAGTGCATCGGTATAATCGCTGATTGCAACGATAAGCGCGATGCGCGGTTCTAGCACGGCGCGCGGACTGCTTCCGATGTCAACCTCGAACGCTGTGTAGCCCGGCGATGGGATTTCGCCGGACAGGCACAGCGGCGCTGCCGGGGCCGATGGCGTGATAGGCACCTGAATTCGTAGCGGTGTTGCTGGCAGGCAACTCGGATCGCTCGCGACTAGTGCAGCTGCAGCCTCTCGGCGACGTTGCTCGATCGCATCGAAGTAGCTGGCGGTTGCCGTCACGGCCTCGCGACTTCGGGTTTGCACTGCCCCTGCTGCCTCCAGCCTGAGTGCGTTGGTGGCGCATCCAGTGAGAACCAGTGGAACCAACATCAATGGTAGAACGGCATTGGCGCAGCGGCGCATGGCGGTCTCCTTCAGCCTTCGGACATCATGCCCGTGAACTTCGAATTTCCCTCCCCTTTCTGCGCCTGGGCATGCACGGGGGCCTTGGTCGCTCCGGCAGTCGCTCGTGGCGCCGCAGGGTGGTGATGGCATTGACGATACTAGTGATGAGTGCAGCGATACCCACCAGCATCGGGCCGTCGATCATATCGGTCATGTCTCCCGACTCCATATTGATCCGACGGCCTATGTTCCACCTTTGTTCTTTGTAGGACAGGTTTAAATTCAGTCAGAGCAGAATGTCCTGCGGCCCCGCAATCAGTCGGCGGACCGTCGTGCCGGTTACGGCCTCCTCGTTCGAGAAGCCGTCGAAGAGGGGCAGCTCCCCGAAGTTGAGAGCCGTCAGGCCTGCGATCGCGGCAACGGATCGCCACTACGGCTGTGCGTCGATTCCTCGCGGAAGATGCCGATCCGACAGCCGTTCCACTCTTCGACGAGTATCGCGCCCGCGAGCCAGCTTTCCTGTTCGACCGGCTCGCCGTTGAAGGTCACCGGCAACGGGTAATGTCGTGCGACTTGCCGGATGGCACCTTCCAGCCCGTCGGACCATTCCTGCGGTATCCGCACCGTGATGGCGGTGCCTCGGGCAATGGGATCTTTCGAGACGACGATCGGGCGGCTGCTTTCCCAGGCGCCGGCAGGAATGTGCGTCATCCAGCCCTGCCGTTCGGGCTGCGACCAGGATCGAATGATGACGTCTCGTCCAGCGAGGCTGAAGACCCCCATGCCGGCAGGATCCTCGCTGGTCTTAGTTTCCTCTGACCAGCCGGACCGGCCTAACGTCACGACCGCGGCGGGATCTGCAATGCCGCTGCCATCGTCGACGATGTGGATCAGTCGGTCACCCCCATTGCCGGCTGTGGTGACGGTAACCGAGCTGGCACCGGCGCGACGTGCGTTCTGGAGCAGCTCGCTCAAGACGTCGTGTGCGGATCCGTTGAACAGCCGGCCGACCTTGGCGATGGTTTCGGGTGCAACGCTGGTGGCGATCGTGGCAGGGAGCATGGCGGTGTCCTCAGGCTCGGCGGGGCCATTCCCCGCATCTGCCTGTCACCTCCCCCTCCCTCCTTGAGTCCTGGGCCTCCCCGGTCGGCCTCGGCGGGAGGCCGGTCTCACACACGTCTATTCGTAGTGCGGACGGTTTACGGGAAAGCGCTCAGGCGGCAGCCCGGTAAAGGAGAAGGCACGGAACCGACCTCCGTCGTAGAGAACAGACTCCACGCTGCGCCGGTGTCTCTGGAGACGGTCGAGCAGTCGATTAGCGCGACGCACCGCGGTAATCGCTGCTTCATCGGTGAGGTAGAAGCCGATGGCGCGGACGAAGCGGCCAGAGCTGAAATACCAGCCGCCTTCCTCCGGACCGCCATATTCGCGGTCGACTTCGTAGAATGCCACGATGGAACGCATGGTGATCTTCCTTCAATGAAAGTCGGGTCGACGTCGCTCAGGCGTGGCGGCTTTCGACAGATGCGAAGACGGACCAGAGGTGAGCCTCCGCATCGATGAGGTGATCGAAGCTCTGGCTGGTGTTGCTGACGTCGACGACCCAGCCGGTCCCATGTGTCTGGATAAAGCCGACCGAGTAGACCCGGCCCGCGCTATCCGAAGGTGGGATCGTAGCCAGATCGTGCCCCGCAGCGGCCAAGCTCTGCACATCGCGGCCCGAGACACGCCAATCGTCAAACCTGCTCCCCTCGCTGGAGGCTGTCAGATAATGGCGGGTTGCGACCGACCAGGCCGCGTTGACATGGTGAAGGTCAGTGCCAAGGGCATCAGCATCGCCATTGCCGACGATCGTCGGCGAGCGCGTAGCCTGCCACGCCTCTAGCATGACCATGTTGGCGTCGACGAAATCATGCGACGCACAGACGCCAGGCTCGATCGTCTGGTTTCGCACTCGCATGTCGCGCCACTCGGTGGGATCTAACTGTTCTGCGATGAGGTGAGCGAATGCGCACGCAAGCGTCTCAATTGCGAAATGGCCAAGCGCTTCGGCGTAGTCATCGCCTTCGTAGATGACCGTCAGTTCACCGATCGCGTCACGCCGGCTGAAGGTGAACCTAGCAGCTTCGGGAAATTCGCGCATCGCCGGCAGTTCGTAGTCGACCCAGATCTGTGCGGCCTCGCCCATCGGACCAACGCATGGTCCGAAGCTCGGCGCCGTCTCGTTGCGCCAGCTCATCTCCGACCATTCGGACGGGATCGGCACCATCGTATCGATTGGATAGTCAGGAAAGAACTCTGGCCATGTCGGCATCGCCTCTTGGGTGGCGAAACCGTTGGACAGACATACCAGACCATCGGCGGTGCCAATCCGTCGATATGCCTCGATCGTCTCGGCATCTTCATCGGCGCCGGCAATCAGTTCGGCCAACACGTAAGGCCAAGCCGATACCGGCACGCGGACGTTGAGGAAGCCGTTCCAGGTCGTGTCATCTGTGAAGCCGGGGAACGTCGGCCCCTCCCCAAACGACCACGCGATCGAGCGCATACCGTTGTGCTGCCGCGTATTGTCCAAGGCCTCGGGACCGACGTCGAGGTGCGCCAACGCCCGTGCGAAGGCGGCCTGGTGCTGAAACCGACCCAGCGCCGACAGGACGTCGACATAGGCAGACCGTGCCTCGTCAGTGTGAAACTCGTGATCGGTTGCGTCACGTGCCGAGAGATACTCGCGAGCAAGCGTTACCGGGTCGGTTCGGATCGTCTCGGCAAATGTAGCAATGTAGCGGATGCGCATGGGGAAGGATCCTGTCCGGTCTATTCCGGTCTCCCTTCCCCAACCTCTCTCCTCTTCCTTGCCGCCTAAGTGCGCACCACAGCGGCGCGGGCGCGCTCCTCCTCGACGGTTTCCATAAGCATCACCAGGATCGAAGGCTTGATGTTCTCGGTGAGGGCGCGCGTATCGACGATATGTCGGCCGCCCCCGGTTATCGCGAAGGCGTTGAATGTCGGCATCGGGTCGCCGTTGGCGCTTGGGATCGTGGTGCCACGGTCATGAAACTGGATGTCGACGAACCGTGCCGTCCCGTCAGGGCTATGGGCGCGTGGGCATGCCTCGGCAGAAAGATATTGCCGGTTTTCGGAAACATCTTTCCGGCCGTCAGGCGGCTAAGCACTCCTCCAACACAGGATCCGCAGGGCATGATCGAACTCGTCGTGGCGTCGTCATGCATGCATGTTGCGCCGGTTCGGCAAGTCGGTCTTGGTAGCTGCAGCGCGTTGCGCCGCAGCGTTAGCCCGGTAGGTCTCAATAACTGTCATGGCTGCGCTTATCGCGCAAATGGCGACGCCAGTCCACGGACGTTACCAACGAACGAACGCCTTCCCGCTCCTCCACTACAAATTGACCCAAACACGGAGCTCATAGCTTCCGTGTGCATGATGGCACGTCGACGCTCCTGATGTCGCCCCACGCGCCCTACCCGCCGGGGCGGAGGGCCCGATTTCGGTCACTCAGCCTACTGAAAGCGCTATCCATTCAGCGGCTAGCGCGGGGCAGTGTTACGTTTCGTAGTATCCTTCTATTTCGTCCAACCGGAGCGTGAGCGCTCTGCTGGGCAAATGAACAGTTAATTGCTTCCGTTCGTGTTCGGTGAAACGAGCAGCCTTAACCCGCAGATCACGGATGGCTGCGCGACCGACGACCCTGTCGCCGCCAAGCCAGCCACTGCCAAGCGCAATCTCAGGTTCTAGGATGAGGAGGCCATAAGCGTAAGGTGCGAAATGTTCGATTATGACGATGGTGTCCTTTTGGCCGTGCTCGCGGCTTGCGTTATACTCGAGATCTTTGCTTGGCGAACAGCGGGCCTTTGCCCCTCTAGCGGACATCCGCGACGTGTTTTCAGCTAGCCAACTTCAGACATTCGTTCAGGTGAGTAAGCGACCTTTGGAAGGCTATGCGGTCAGCCGAAAAGGCTTACGTACCTGTGTTGCCGTCCACGTCGCAGGCGCGCCGCGCTGTATGCTACAACCCGGCTGTCTTGCGATCGTCAATATCGATGTTCATGCCTAGCCATCGAACGATCGAACCGTCGCTGTCGCGCAACGGTACCGCATACATCTGCATCCATCGGTACGTGCCATCCCAGCGTTTAAGCCGGTACTGTGCCTCAACCGATTGCTGATCATGGACGGTATCATGCCACTTTCGCACTGTAGCGACCCGGTCGTTGGGGTGGATTGCGGTCACCCAGCCATATCCTTTCCAATCGTCATAGCTCTGGCCGGTGTAAATCCGCCAACTGAGACTGTCCGTTTCGATCAAGCCGTCCGGCGCGGTTTCCCAAGAGGCGACCGCGATCCCGTCAACTAGCAGTCGTGCCCGCTCTTGGGTCCCGTCTCCGCTAACGTTGACGGCGAAGCTCGGGTCGGTCGCGCCGTGCGTCCCAAAGGCAGTAGGGCGCACGACCAGTTTCCGTACAGCGTGCCGTTCGGCCTTCTTCCGGCTAAGCGCTGTATCGGCAGCGATCAGAAGCGCGTCCAGCGTCTGAGTGCGTGTTGCATGTCGGCTCGATCCTATGCTTGCGCCGACCTCGATCGAACGTCCTCCCAAGATATACGGCAGGTTTAAGGAATGTTCGATCCGCGCCGCTAGTTGCTCAACGTCGTTCTCGGAGGTGGTATCAAGCTGCGCCAGCACGAATTCGTCGCCGCCAAGCCGAACGGCAATATCGCCGGGGGAGCAGCACGCCTTCAGCCGCTCACCGACAAGACACAGAAGACGATCGCCCACGTGATGCCCGAACTGATCGTTGACTGGCTTAAACTCGTCTAGGTCAACATAATGGAGCGCAACCCGCCCTGGCCGTACATCCTGGCTGTTCGTGGCAAAGGTATGTGCGAGCGCAAGACGGTTGCCTAGGCCGGTAAGGTGGTCTGTCTGCGCCTGGCGGGCCAGGACCTGCCGCGTCGTAGTTTTAGCACGTTGTGACCGGTAGCGCTGGCGCGCGCTACGTAGCCCCCCCGCAAGAAGCGCGAGCAGGCACACTGAGGACAGAAGCGCGTTTATGTTTTCGCGCAGCAAGAGGATGCAAGTCGGTGGGATGACCGAAAGAGCCAAGCTCCAGCCGACGATGCACGGACGCATAGCGACGGTGGATGCAGCGCCGGCGGCATAGCCGACTACCAGAATGCCGATCGGCATCTGCCATTCCGCAGGCGGAAGCATGTAGGCCCGCGCGGCGAAGGCCCCGAAGACCGCTGCGAACCCGCAATAGCTGAGGGCGAACTGACGTTCAAACCGCCGCGCGCTGTCCGGCGACATTTCCGCACGGTCACAGATCCTTCGTCCGTAGAACAACACAACCAGCCGTGCTGCGCTTACAATCCCGCCAGTCGCAACCAGCGCCGCCAACGCATGGTCGGACGACGCCCGCACGCTCAGTGAGCCGACGATTATGAACAAGATCGTCATCACTACCGCCGGCATCCGCGTCCCGCACAGGCTCGAAACGAGTTCCACATACGTCCCCTCGGGGAGGTCGCGAACGGGCGGGCGATCGGTGGTTGTCACAGCTCTATACGGTAGGAGAACAAGATTAAGGGTTTGCCATCGTCCGATTTGATGCCCAGGCCAGTCGGCGAACAAGGCTCTTGGCGGATGTCTGCTTTCGACCGGGTATACCTGGAACCGGACACTCGCGGCCCTATCTGCGCTCTCCAGATACAGCCGTTCGTTAATTTTTCTGTTGCAATGCCGCGCGATTCAGGCTCGTGCCGGAAGGCAGAGACTGGATAATGGCTGTCGCGGGCCCGTCGAGAAAATTCTGTTACAAGAACCAGCCGCCATCCACGAAACTGGCGGCACCGGCGACAAATATAGCCGCGCGATCGGGATCTGGTGCAAATGATCGTAAACTTGTTCTCATACACATGCCAACCCGCGAGAGCAAGCGCTCGGACGGTTGTCCTGCGGCATGAAGATAGCCCAATTCACAGTTCAATTGGTGACCGTTCCTTTCCTAGCAGTCAGCCCCCCTCATTAAGGCGCGCGCCTTGATACATAGACGATCGGGCATGCCCTTGATTGGTCGAATGGCGGTAAGTAAAGTTGTCGTAGCGATGCAAGCCAGGTCATCTTGCCACGACGGGTTACCAACCGGTGCCACAGCGATTCATTTAATAGATTTTGTCTAAAAACCATGAACCCTATGGTTTGTTATAAATTAAGTCGTTTGAAAACACTCTCCGGTAATACTCTAATAATCGTCATGATAGCTCGCCACACCGGCCTGACATAGATAACATTCTTACGTGCCCTAGCTGCACGCACAATCGCATCAGCGACTTCTTCAGGATCCGCTGTAATAGGCGCTGGCAATTTCATGTCCTTCGTCATCGCTGTGCGAACAAACCCGGGCTTTACCGTTAAAACATGTACGCCACTGTGCGTCAGACTTGCTCTTAGTCCGGACAAGAAAGCAGTTAGCCCGGCCTTAGCTGCTCCATAAATATAATTGGAGGCTCGACCGCGGTCTCCCGCGACGGAGCTTACGCCGATGATCGTCCCGTTGCCTCGGCTCTCCATGGCTGCTGCAAACGCCAACAGAAGACGTGCGGGGGCGACATAGTTGGTCTGCATTACAACGTCAGCGACATCCGGACGGGCAACGGAGTCGCTCTGTGTTCCGAGCAGCCCTGCCATCATCACGACCGTATCCGGTAACAGGGGTAGCCTCTTTACCAGGCCTTCGGGTACTGGGGCCAAAAGGTTGAATTCAATCAGAACGACCGATATGGCGTAGCGCAAAATCAGGTCGCTTCTTAAGGGCTCCAGCGTGGAGACATTCCGTGCAGCTAAAATCAAATTAGCGCCGATTGCGCCATAAGTGTGTGCCAGCGCTTGAGCGATGTCAGAACGCGCTCCAACGATTAGGACGGTCGCAGCAGATTTGTTGCTATTCATAATTCGAGTCTCCGGGAAAGGTGGGACTCGACCTGGCCTTTGAGACCATAGCGCAACCGTACCTCGCGAAACTGCTCGAGCAACGGATATCCCGCTGCAATCGTGTCAGGCGCGGCACGTGAGTCCTTTGCAAGGTAGAGCCGACCGTTGTGCTCGAGCACGATCTTGTCCAATCGGTCCAGCAGATCGAGGTTTGCCTGTGTTACAGGGAAGTCCATTGCAAGGGTGTACCCTTCAAACGGAAAAGACAGGTAACCGAACGAACTCGGCCCCATGCGCTTGAGAACCGACAGAAACGACGCCTCTCCGTACTTGGCGATCTCTCTGAGTAGACGCGCAATTCCGTCTCGACTTTCCGTTAACGGCAAGACACACTGATATTGCATAAACCCTCGACGACCATAAACGCGGTTCCAGTCGAGCAGGGCGTCGAGCGGATAGAAGTACCGATAGACGTCGATCGCGTTAGTTCCGGACCGCTGGGCGCGACGGTAAACACCATTCATCAGCCGCATCGATGTGCGCGATAATGCCAATGCAGGGAAATCAAAGGGAATTCGTTTCGGGTTCGGGGGCGGGACCTGCAACGGATCGCCCCTCCCAGAAGGCCAATCTTCCCGCCCTGCGTGCGAGCCGACGAACACGACCGAACGTCCGACGGCATCTCCTGTCGCTAGGCCGTCGATCCAAGCCACAGAGTAGGGCTGTTTCAGTTCGGCCTCGAAGATGGCGAATGCTTCGTCCAAGTTTGCCGCTGGTTTTGTTTCCTGTCGTATCATACCCGTCTGAACTGGCTGCAGACGGAAAGATGCACGCAGGATCGTGCCCGTGAGCCCCATTCCACCGCACGTCGCAGCGAACAAATCTGGCATCAGGGTCGGCGAACATCGGATAATGTCGCCCGTCGGCAGCATCAGGTCGAGCCAAAGCAGGTGATTGCAGAAGGAGCCGACTTGATGATGGTTCTTGCCATGCACGTCGGCCGCGATCAGACCGCCAACGGTGACAAACCTTGTGCCTGGGGAAACCAGCGGGAACCAACCACGTGGCAAGAAGACGCTGATGATGTCTGCCAGCAGCACGCCAGCTTCACATGTTAAAACGCCATCTTCTGAATGGAATGCCAACATTCGGTTCAACCGCACCGTTGCCAACACTCCGGACGCATTAAGCGCGGCATCCCCGTAAGCGCGTCCGTTGCCCCTTGTGATTAGCGGCTTACTGCCATCATATACCGTAGCCGCCTCGGAATCATCACGGGGAACATTTTGCCGACAATCAATGATTGGATATCTCGCCCACCCCGAAAGAGGCACCGTACTGGTATCTACTCGGGTCAAACCGCCACTCCCGCCACGATAAGGATACAAAAGCCCGTAAGCAGGCTGACCCGGTCGGTGCACGCAAAGATTACCGGATCCTCGTGCAATTCGCCACGGTTCGACAGTATGAGAACGCGGCTAATCCAATAAAGAAACAACGGCTGAATTAGCCAAAGTATTGAGACGTTTGCATAAAGCCGCGTCACCTCCGGGCTCGCAATGTAAAGAGCAAGAACCATGCTGGTGGCGTAGCCCGCCGCAGCACCGAGTGCCAGCATTACAGGAAGGTCGCTCGTACGATATCCCCGCCCGACCGTCGCCGAATGTCCAGCTTTCTGCTGCAGCACCAGTTCCGAACACCGTTTTACCGTTGCCAAACTCATGAAGAGAAAGAGGCAGATCATCAGGAGCCACTGAGATTGCGCGCCGCCAGCTGCCTCCAAGCCCGCCATCACGCGAATGGTATATAGGCCGCCTAGCGTGATAACGTCGATAAACAGCTTGCGCTTTAGCACGAGCGAATAGGTGATCGTCGCCACGAGGTAGAGCACGAGCAACGCGACGAAATTCCATGGGAGTAGCATCGACAGGACGCCAGCCCCCACAAACAAGGCTCCACCCAATAGCACGCCGTATTTGATAGGTACGTCGCCCGCTGCAAACGGTCGACGACGCTTGCGATGATGGACACGGTCACTTGGGAGGTCGAGAAGATCGTTAAGAATGTAAGCGCTCGACGCTGCCATGCAGAAGCATACGAACGCCAAAACAGTCGACAAAATAGGCTGAAACGCAAAATTGTGGCCGCTGATCAGCGGGAGGAATAGGAGAACGTTCTTGGCCCATTGGTGTGGCCGCATCGCCCGCACCAGATGACGCGGCTCTACCCGACTGCGCGCAATGACCTCAGCGTCAGGAAACCGTTGATAAACTGACCGTTCAAATGAGCTGCTGTGGCAAACCGCGATTGCCAGACGTGCCTGTGCCCACACCGGAAAGTCGACAGGCTGATCGCCAATATAGTCAAACCCATTGATGCCGAATGCTTCGATCAGCGCGTTTGCTTTGTGGACTCCCGCCAGATTGACATCTCTGCTTGTCGCAAACACACCAGCGATGCCGCCGATGCGGGCTGCAAGCCGCTCTACCAGCCCCATGTCGCTTGCAGACGCAAGGTACACGGCACGCCCCTGCTGCCGAGCGGCGGCGATCGCTGCGAGAGTTTCGGAGCGCAGTGGTAACGCCGAAACGTCGAGCTCAACTGCGCGAGCCAATTCACGTTTTAGAGTTGGTCGGCCATGGGCCAGCCATCCGAACAGGCGCAGCAATTGCAATGGTTGGGACGCTGCGAACTGCATAGCAGTCTCGTATAACAGGTCTGTCTTGATGAGCGTTCCGTCGACATCGACTACTAGCGGAAGGGTTGGTGGCATTTCATGTGCAGACATCATGCCTGCCCCACGTGTGCTGCCATTTCACGTCCCAGCCGAACGCTTTCGGAAATTCCTCGGTCTTCCGGATAATAGAAGCACGTATCGGCAATCTGTAGTCCTGCAATCGGCGTCTGAATCGGGGGGATCTTAGCGGCGAAACCCGGTTCGCAAATTGGCTGAGCGTGTTTCAAGCGAGCGACGCGAGCATCGATGCGGTCCTCCGGCGTCAACTCCGGATTGATCTTGCAAAGAGCCGCGAATGCCTCGTCAAGCAACCGTTCGTCTGTCCAAGCCCACTTTTCGTTCGAAATCGGCATATAGTATGGCACAAAAACGATTGTATTGTCGAATAGCCGGAGGTTTGAAAATTCAATGATCCCAGGGATGGGTATCGTATCGTCAGTGATATTGACCCAGAAATGCGGCGTTACGGACTTCCGCAATTTGAAAATCAGGCAACATACCCCGATGTTTTTTATCGCATCGTAACGGGCCAGCCATTCTACGGGCAAATCTGGCACCATGCTCGAGATAAGCGGCGTTGGAACGGTCGAAATGACCGCATCGGCTGGAAAAACTCCCTTCACAGTTTCGACCCCCACAGTGCGCCCGTTATCAACGAGAACACGCGAGACCGCCGCACCGCAGACGACCTTACTGCCAAGCGCCTCAGTCTGTTGGACCAGCGCGTCGACTAACGTTTCCGTTCCCCCCTCAAGATAACCAAGCTTCTCTGCAAAGATGGACGAACGTGATCGGCCGATGCGCTTAATACGGGTCCAGATCCACGCAGCCGAAACGTCGTCAGCATATTCATAGAATTTGAGACGAAAGAGAGGTTCCCATAGCTTTTGATAGGTCTCTCGCCCGGCCCAGCGTTCGATCCACGTCCGGGCCGACTGAGTCTCTAATGCGTCCCAATGATCCCGTTTCGTCGAGGTAAAGGCAAACAGACCGTAACGTAGCTTTGCCATCAAACTCAAACGAGGATAGGTCAGTAAGCTGACAGGATCCCCCCACCGGTATAGCTTACCCCCCTCAAACTGTCCCATACTGGTACGACGCCATTGCAGCTTTTCCGCTATACCGAGCTCTTTCAAGAGTTCGAACGTGGGGTGGTCGGGGGTACAGATGAAGTGATAGTATCGCTCGATCGATACGCCGCCAAAATCAAAATGCGCCGCCATACCCCCGGCGACCTGTCCTGCCTCTACGACAGTAACTTGATGACCCGCTCGGGCAGCGTGATAAGCAGCGGATAAACCCATTGCTCCTGCCCCAATCACGACAACTCTCGCCATGTACGCTACCCTCGTTTACTGCCTCGCGTTATCAGCGGGACTCAAAATTGGTAATACTTCACTTTGAAGGACATCACACGAATGTCGGCACAAAACCTGACCCCATCGGCACCAACCGCTCTTTACGAATTTGGAAGATTCATTCTTACCGGTGTGACAGCGACTATTGGAAACATGTCCGTTGTTTACGGCTTGGGATACCTTATCGAATATAGGCTAGCGCTCATTGCAGGGCTGATCGTGGGGTTCGTGATATCGTTCGCTATGGGAAAGTTGTTTGCATTTAAGTCGTCCTCTGTCAGTTCGACACCACGTGAGTTCGGTCGCTTCATTCTGGTCTACACGTTTGGCGCCACATTATACTGGTTCGCCGCTAGTTTCGTCGGTCTGCATGTCGCAACGAGGTTTTTCTCGCCACGTCTGGCCGAGATCGTAGGTGTATTAACGGGCGCTTCCTTGATGGTAATAACAAGCTATTTTGGACATCGATGGTTTACGTTCGCACATGCTAACAGTCGCTAAACATCGGACGACATTCGCCACCGAGGATTGCGTTCGCGACGATGGTCTGAGACGTTGGACGGATGCCCACGGAAAGCGATAAACGTGCGCCACTTGGGGTCGCACGCATCGGCACTTCTTAGTTCCGTACCCTCCTTACCCCAGATAAGTGCCGCGACGCGTTCGACAAAACGATTGGGGGCGAATACGGTGGTTGGCTTCATCGCGAAGAGGGCCGCCAGAACCACTAAGCGACCCCATGCAACCAAATTGCCTGACGCGGTCCGGTTCGCTGGACCAACGGTCGCCACTGCGAAGAGCCAGCCGTTCACGGTAGCGAACATCAACCAACGGCCGTAATCGATCGCGAGCAGAGAGATGAACCCGAGCGGGAGAAACACGGCCAAGCCATATTTCACGAGATTGACCCGCTGGATGGCTAGCAGCCAAGCATACATGGCGGCGATGACGATCGTGCACCCGAGATAGAAGGGAGTCGC
Source organism: Sphingomonas sp. PvP056 (assembly GCF_040549155.1). Taxonomy (NCBI): domain Bacteria; kingdom Pseudomonadati; phylum Pseudomonadota; class Alphaproteobacteria; order Sphingomonadales; family Sphingomonadaceae; genus Sphingomonas; species Sphingomonas sp. PvP056. The sequence continues at coordinate 190,804 of NZ_JBEPST010000007.1, read as the reverse complement.
AGCGCGGCCCAGCGACTGGCACCACGAGGTTATGATACTGCGAGTCCCCGTGGTCGTCATGTACGCCGCAAGGTCACGGAGAAGCGACGGCGGCTGACTGTGCAGAATTGCCTGAGCGACGTCGCGTGGCCTAACGGTAGTAAAAATGTCCTGGGCGATCAGAATGGCAACACAGCCAATAGCGAACAAGACTGCAACACGCAGCAACCGACTTCGGGATCGATTGACGTGCGGGACCAGCAAGAGCGCTATCATCAACGGAAGCCCGAAGATCGCCGCGCTCTCATGGGCAAGAGATCCGACCAAAACTAAGGCGACGGCAACCACATCATTTCGTCTAAGCAACCCTACGACCGCCCATGCAAGACAGCCGCTGGTGAACATGTCTGTTCGACCTAGATCACTGCCCCAGCCCCAAAACAACTGCGGAGAAACAAAAAGAACGGCAGCCATCCAGAACGCGCACCGACGGTTTTCCGTCAATATAGCTCGTAGCAGCAGAGCCATTGGAATCGCTAGCCATACTGCCGACAGGAAATGAAAAACAATAAGTTGATGCACACAGTTGCTTAGAGACGACTGATGCAGAGCTGACAGGATCGTTCCGCCTAACCCTCGTCGAATGAACCCATGCTGTTGATAATTAATTGCGAGGACGCCAAGGTTGTACGCCGCATTGGCGGCACCAAGTGCGGTGTCATTGAAGGTCTGGCAAGATTGTGGTCCGTTTAGGACAGCTGCCTTGATGGACTTTCGACACGCGAGAACCGGCAGTCCTACGATAAGGCCAGCGGCCAGCACGCCGGTTAAAGCTGCATTTGGTCGCTGACGAGATGATATAGGAAGCGCGTTCATTGTCCCGACATATTCCGCGCGTCACGGTCATGGAGCCAACGGTAGAAAGGATCGTGAAACGGATCCTCCCCAATCGCTAGGATCCGCGGCGGCGGTCGCAACCCGGGCGTTCCAGCCGCCACCCAATCATCGAAGGCGCCGTGGTACTCTGCCCAATGCTTAGGGCCAGCCACTCGATCATAGGGAATTCCGCTAGCGACCGCCTCGTCTGCCGCGTCCCAGACACGTTGTTGCGCATCAAAGTTTTGCCGGGTTAGGCCTAGAACACCGAAAAGCAGCAACAGCGACCATGCGATTGTGGTGGCAGACCATTTCCAAGACGGCCCCTCGCGTAATATTGAAGCGACTATTAACAGCAGGAATGGTAGCAAGGCGACTACGTAGGTATCATTCAGTTGAACGTATATGAACACCAATCCGAACATCGTGACCCCAGTTCCCGCGATTAACAACGTACCTGCATCAGGCCGGTGCTCTGGAAGCAGTCTTTGGGCCGAAAATAATAAGAATGCTAACGGGGCAATTGCTACATACCCGGCAAGATCGAGCAGACGCTGCAGACTGTGGCTCGCCCATGGCTGAGAGGGAATAACCCAGATTATGCCAAGCGCCGGCCATACTGGGCCGGAAACGATGCCCTGACGGACTGTCAGCGTAGAATTGAGCGAAAGCCCTATTCCGGCGTATATCATGAGAAGTATGGTAAGGAATGCGGCACGCGTGCGAACTTGAGGCGAACTGTTCTGAAATCGAAAAACCCCAGCACCGACAACGAGCGGCATCAAAGGAAGCAAGTAAAGCGCAGAATATTGTACCCACACCGCACTCCGCCAGATTGCCTCTTTAGCGAGGGCATGGATCGGCTGAGTAAGCAAAACGTGTTGTTCGGCCAGACGGTAGGCTTGGGTTACGTTGGGTTCCCCAGCCCCCATCCACAGTTGCCAACCTGCAAGAAGGCTAGGCAGTCCAGTCGCAAGTAAGAACGTGGCCAACGACGGTCGGTGGGTCCGCGACGACAGGGCAACCGCTATCACCCAACCCGCGAGAAGCGCAATCCCAAACTGCCGTGTTCCAATCGATCCAGCAGCGGCGACTGACCCTGCTAAAATGTATAACGATCGGCGCTGCGCGAGGCCGGCTTTATACAACGCGAGGGACAGGGTGAGCCAAGCAAGAAACTGTATGTCTGACATGAATGTGAACGATAATATTGCGGCTACCGGACTGGCAAACAGTGCCAACGCTAAGACCATGGCATCCGCCGGGCGACATCCACATGCTTCCGCCAAACGACGGAACGACAATAGCAATACGATCAGAAAAATAAGCGTCGTAAGCCGAAGGAGAGTAAGGGAGTAGCCGAAAACCTTCGCTAATCCGGCCGCGACCCCAATCTGCACTGGCATGTTTGCTGCTGACCATTGGTCGAGTTGATACCGCCCCGTTGTCAGCAGATTTTCAACAGAACGGGCGTAGGCCCACCCATCGTCCCAAGTAAGAAGTTCGCGCAGCGGATTGACAATGAGTGCTGCCGCCAATACTATTCCTAAAAGAAATACGTCGCGAGCCGCGAGCTTGCCCGCGATCATCGTCGCACCCCCTGCTCGCGCTGCAACTGAACCTCAGCGGTCTGGATATAGCGTTCCCATCCTGGATCGCAGGTGTCCATCCACACCCTGAGAGAGACTGGGTCACCTAAACTAGCACTTAGAGCAATACGATCAAGCATCGGGTTGATGTTATTGTGCTTTGTTGTTCCCATAAAAAGCAGGATTGTAAGGATTACCGAGCCTTGCGCGATCACGCCGTTACGCAACGAATCACCTTCTGGTTTCCGCAACAAATAAAAAGCCGAGATCAGCCAACCACACAAAACGCTTAGTTTAAGCCAACGCCCCGTGTCGTTGGCAATCAGCATCATAAATACTGCTGGTACGCACATCACGATAAAGGCGGTAGTCGGACGGCGGCGTAATGGTAATATTAGTGCGTATCCAATCAACACTGCAAGACAGCTAGCGAACTGAAGCCAATAAGCTTTATTCATTTCAAAGTTATAACATATAGCGGTCTTGAGAGCGTCTGGGCCCGCGACTGCCATATATATTGCTATGTCCCGATATAGCCGATGAACGGGATCGTCGGTTAACACTGGTGTTTCGCGAAGCATGTGATTGGCGAGAGTAAGGTTGGATACTCCGAACCCCATTTGCAGAAAAATAATTGAAGCGATTCCTGCTGCCGCGATGCCAGTCAGCCGCGTCACTTGTTGACGGTTAAGTACTCCAGCACGCCAGTCCTCCGCCAGCATCGCAGCTAGCAGTGGAAGTCCAAACACCACGGCAGTCTCGTGAACCAGCAATCCGCAAAGGATAGCACTGACCGCTAGCATCCGTCTCTGGTCAACCCATGCCACGACGGCGATGGCTAACCACCCAGCCACGAACAGGTCGGTTCTACTCAGGTCACGTGCCCAACCAAAAAACGTTTGTGGCGATAGTGCCAGAACGGCAGCAAAGTAGATCGCTTGCCTAGCGTTCAGAGCAACGGCTACTCGCTTTAGCAATGAAAGGATTGGCACCATGAACCATGTAACAGAAAAAGCAATAAACAGAATTATACTGTTATTCCAGTTACCTGACAGCGCCTTCGCTATCGTTCCGCCAAGGCCGCGGCGCACAAACCCATCGCTGTAGAAGTTCGCTGCGAGTACCGTGCGACTATAAATCTCGGCGTCGGCTATATAGCTCAACGCACCGCGCAAGCCGTGAGACCTAATCACGTCGATATAAGGACGAACCAATAGGCAAAGGGTTACGCCCAAAAAGGTGATTGGGATGACCCGGCTCCACCGGTAACCACTGCTACCGTCGCACGATTGCTCTTGCCGCCCCCCCGTTTCCCCCACGACAATCCCCCCAACCGTTTTGATAACAACAAAACGTGTTGAACCGTCTATCGTGGTTCAAGCAATCAATATACCTCTTCCAAACGTTCGAAGGCGGACTGATTGTCCCAGATTGGTATTCCGTAGGCGGCAACCCCACACCTACAGGCGTGGTTTTAGTTTAGGCATAATCCATTGCTAAGTTCTCCATTTTTTATAAGTCTTCTCAGTCAACCTGCCGTGGTAACGGCAGCTGTTTTTATTCTGACGTTCGCCGAATCCCTGGCTTTGGTCGGAGCGGCAGTTCCTGCTACCCCCATGCTTCTGCTCCTCGGCGGCTTATTAGCGGCGGGTACAATCAGCCCATATGCGGTGATTCCCCCCGCCCTCGTAGGGGCTATCAGTGGGTATTGGGTTTCTTGGATCCTCGGTCGAAGGTATCGCAGTCGAATTTATAGCATGAAGTTTTTCGCGCGCCGACGTCGTAGCGTAGCTCGGGTACGCATTCTGACGCGCAGTTATGGTGGGCTCATTCTGGTCGTCGGCCGCTACGTTCTAGGTCCCCTGCAGAGTACCGTGCCGCTTGTTGCCGGAGCGGCAGGAATGGCCCCGTCACGCTTTCACCGCTGGAACGTATTATCCGGCGTACTTTGGGTGCCCATTGTGCTGGCTCCTGGATATCTGTCGGGGAAAGGACTCATCGCCGGTCAATTTGCTAGTGTACTGCCGTGGTTCGCCGCGCTGCTGATTGCAATAAGTCTCATTGGGGCGGTACTGCCTATTATGTTCGACGTGTTTCGTCGGGCGACGAGTGCCTGAACATGCTCCCGTAACTTTTTAGATACAGCGAGAAGGATCATCGACGCACTACCCTATCAATTTCAAAGAAATTGCTATTAAAGAATGCTCCCGTGCCTTCCGCGTGGCTGCAGCGGTAGCACTATCGGGTCCCTAGACTTTTTGCGCAATTTTCACACTCTGTTTGAGACGCCGGGGTGGCGTTAGAGCAGTGTCGACAACGGCCACCCGCCCTAAGAGGGGGAGTCGGCTCCTCTCTCCTGCGTAGCCCAGTCCAACTAATAAGCTTACAAACGAAGGCTGCTATCATTGCCCCTACCCTCTTCGTGCAACGCAAAATTGGCTTCTCGTCAAATTCTTGATCGATCAGGCCTACGAGCCTGAGGACGTACTTTATTCAGTGCGTGGTATACAAAATGATAGCGTTAAAACTCCAAGTTTGCGCCTAGCGCATCTTTTGGCGCACCTCGCAGAATGTGGCGTACACCAAGCGTTCGACCATATGAACACCGCCAACCGGCTCGATCCTAAGTGGCTCGCCACCCTCGACCGCGTCGTCACGCATGCGAGCGACGCGGGACTTTCAGTAATTATCGACGAACATGACGCTAACGCATGCTCGGACGATCCCAACGCCTGTGACCTAAAGCTCACGGCATTCTGGCAACAGATCGGCGCGCGCTATCGCGCCGCCCCGACGTCCGTTCTTTTCGAACTGTTAAACGAGCCGCACGGCAACCTCGACGCGGACCGCGAGAACGCGTTGCTATTGCAAATTCCGCCCGTCGTCCGCGCCACCACCCCTCACCGCACGCTGGTGATCAGACCGGCCAACTGGAACAGCCTCAGCAAAATTGGACACCCTGAAGCTGTCGTCGAGCGACCGTAATATTCTCGTCATCTTCCGTTATTACGAGCCATTCCGGTTTACCCATCAGGGTGCGCCGTGGACTGACAATTGCGATCTGCACGGCATCCCTCTGACTCGGCCGCCGAGAGGCGTATTGGTGCGGACCTCAACACGGTCGCCGCCTGGAGCACGGCAACAAACGCCCGGTCTTGCTTGGCGAATTCGGGGCCTTCGACAAAAGCGGTACGCCGATGGCGGACTGCGTGCGCTACACTGCAACCGTCCGGCGTGATGCCGAGGCACATGGCCTTCCCTGGGCCTCTTGGCAATTCGATGGCGATTTCATCGTCTACGACATTGATCACGACACTGGGTCGAGCCGATACGCCAAGCGCTAGCGGGGACACCATGAGCGTGCGGCGGCTCGTTCCGGTCGCGCTGCCGCCCGTCGCAGCATCGGTGCCGACCCTGCCCGCAACGGACGCTTATTAGCCGAGGCGATGTTCGCGCATTCTATCTTTACTGCGTCGCTGACGGCCATCGTGTTCACCAAGACTTGGCCCTGATGATAAGCAACCCAGAGCGACGCGATTGGCCCCTGCCCCACCACTTTAACGAACGTCCGTTTACGATGATCTCCGGCCAAAAGCGGACGGCCGTTCTCCACCCCCGTTGTCGTTCCAAACGTCCCAACCTGGTGGAGGGCGGACCGGCTGCTATGCAACTATCAAACGCTCGAAGCGGACGTTACGGCTAGAGGCTCGACGGCGCGTCCCGCCGTCTACTATCGAGACGATGCCCGTTATCAGCTGGCGCAAAGTGACGCAATGAACTTTGCCGCGTTGGTTGATCCTCCGGCCAATCGATGTTGCCCAACTAGCTACCCGCGCACATTTTGCAGCGTCTGTACGAGGAGTAGCAACTGTCGTGGCTAGCAACTGTCAAAGGTAGCTGCCGCACCAAGTAGTTCGAGATCCGTGCGGTTTATTAAGGACACGGGTACCTCAGCCAGCTGACGGCGATGCGCATCCTTATTCTCGAGCCGGTGACGAAATACCGTTAATTCCAATTTTCGCTGAAGTGCCCTGCCGACCGCTCCCGTGATGTAGACGCCGTCCCATGCTCCGAAGGCAAGAACCATATCCCCGACAAAACTGCCAAAATAGCCTGCCACCATATCACCGACCGCATCCGCCGTTGCATCACGGCCAAACCCTTTCGTAACCTCCTCTGGCTTCGCCATTGTCCGTCCAATCGGCGAAAGCGCGGTGTAGGCGGCCACAAGACCTGGTGCGCTGACGAGTGTTTCTGCGCTGACCGGTCCTTTTATTCGTACCGCTGCAAAAAACTTCTCTTCTTCAGGCGTGCTGGGTGCAAAAGTGATATGTCCTGCCTCGCTTTGAACAGGAGCGAGTACGCCGTTCGGGGTAGTGATCAAAGCTGCGACGCCGAGACCAGTTCCTAGGCTTACCAATAAGTACCTTCCCCCCGCTTCCACGGGTCGCCAACGGTGCTTGCCGATTGACGACAGTGCATCGCTAGGAAGCAGTATCAAAGCCATTGCGACTGCGGCCGCTTCGTTGAGCGCTATAGGGCGCGCGCGCAAAACAGCCTCTACTCCGGAAAGCGAGATGTACCAACGGCTACCTGTAAGGTTGACAATGTCACCGCGTGTCATTCCAGCTACTGCTAAAACGCTCGGGAGAGCCTGGCCTCTAACTCCTACCACTTCCACGTAGTCCAAAAGCGCGCCTGTAAAAGAATTGTGGGTGACGTTTGAATAGGTGCGTATCTCACGCGGGTCGTTGCCGTAGCGCCCGCCAGAAAGAGCGAAACGAACGGAGTGACGACCAATGTCGGCAAGCAGACCGACCTGCGTATTATCCACCCTAACTCTCCTGCTTCCCGCCTCCATCCGACGGGTTAGCCGGTACCGCTACCAGAAATAGTATTAAGTTACCTACCTAAAAGACATTTGGCGTTATCTTTTGTAGGTGCGACACCAATAGTTTTCATATCGAGGTTTTTGACGCCTAGGGTCAGGACCCATTGATGTGAGAGGCGCGATCTGATTCAGGCTCTGCGAGGAGACTGGCGATGAACGACCTGTACTGGCTGACCGACGAGCAGATGGCGCGGCTTGAGCCGTATTTTCCCAAGAGCCTCGGCAAGCCCCGGGTTGATGATCGGCGGGTGTTGAGCGGCATCGTCTTCGTAAACCGCAACGGGCTGCGTTGGTGCGATGCGCCCAGGGAGTACGGACCGCCCAAGACCCTCTACAACCGGTGGAAGCGGTGGGGCGAGAGGGGCGTGTTCCTGCGCATGATGGAAGGACTGGCCGCTGCGAGCGCCACGCCCAAGATGATCACGATCGACGCGACCTATCTCAAGGCACACCGCACGGCATCGAGCCTGCGGGTTAAAAAGGGGATCTTGGGCGGCTCATTGGTCGCACCAAGGGCGGCATGAACACGAAGCTCCACGCCGTCACCGACGCAAACGGTCGCCCACTGAGCTTCTTCATGACCGCTGGCCAGGTCAGCGATTACACTGGCGCTGCAGCGCTGCTCGACGATCTGCCCAAGGCGCAGTGGATGCTTGCCGACCGCGGGTACGATGCAGACTGGTACAGGGACGCTCTTCAGGCAAAGGGCATAATGCCCTGCATTCCGGGACGGAAATCCCGAAACGTGCCCATCACATACGACAAGCGCCGCTACCGAAGCCGCAATTGCATCGAGATCATGTTTGGCCGGCTGAAGGACTGGCGCCGCGTCGCCACCCGCTACGATCGATGCCCGACTGTCTTCTTCTCCACCATCGCGCTCGCCGCAACCGTCATATTCTGGCTGTGATCAACGAGTCCTGAGCCTAAGCCTCCACGTCTTGCCACAGCCGAAGGTGACAGCCTGTTCCTTCAAAAGATCATGAGTGTTCGTTTAACCACAAGTTGTTCATGATGGCATCGGCTGATGCCGAAGGGGAGAGCTAAATTTATAGGCAACGAATTGGTAGTGTAACAACCCATCGTATCTTGGCAGCGCCCTCCTGTTAGGCCAAGAGTTTCTGGCTAAAAGGACCCAGTTGCGGTCATTCAAGGAACTAGGTGCATTATCCAGAAGCGGACGTTCGTTCATCGGCCATGCGAGCGGTTTTAAGGTCCACAGTGCCGTTCAATTTCGTCCAGCCGAAGTGTGATCGCCCTGCTAGGCAGATGGATGGTTAGCCTCTGCCGTTCCTGTTCGTTGAAACGAGCGGCCTTGATCAGCAGGTCACGGATGGCTGCGCGACCGACGACCCTGTCACCCCCGAGCCATCCAGTACCTAGGGAGATCTCAGGTGCTAGAATGAGGAGGCCATAAGCGTCAGGGGAAAAATGCTCGATTATGACGGTGGTGCCCTCTTCCGCACTGATCTCAGCTTCCTTCTAAACTGAGGATCTTGGTTTGGCGACCGGCGGCCATGTGGACCCACAACCGGTCATTCCGGATGCCCTACCCGCTTCCCAGCTTCTGCCATTCGTTCAGTTCGCAATTGGGAGCATACTTAGCCGAGCTGGCCGACCGGTTGTCCGGCATTCGGAGGAAAGCGGACATTCGCGCGATCGCAAAATCCGGGTCCGCTAGGGTCAAAAGCGGACCCGTGCCGGACAGATCAGGCAGGGAAATGAATTCCGCATAGTTTGTTGCCGTCTGGGTCGCGAAAATAGGCAAGTTCGACTGTCCCCAGCGATGCCGTATTACGCGGGCCGGGCGGGGCTTCGATCGAGGTGCCACCGTTGGTGACCGCGGTATCATGAAGCTGCTTCACTTGTTCAAGCGAGTTGCACGAAAAGGCGACGGTGCTGCCGTTGGCGACGCTTGCCGGTTCGTCGTTAATCGGCTGGCTGACGATGAAATTGGTTCCGTTGCCATTATTATAGATCAGCCGTGTATGGCCGCTGTCGGCAATGTTCCGCGTCCCTTCGCCTGCCCCCAAAGTGGCGAGCACCGTGTCGTAGAAGCGCTTCGACCGTTCAATATCGTTCGATCCGACCATTGTGTGAAAAAGCATGCGGGCTCTCCTTGCGGCTGATCGACTTCCGATCGCCACTAGCCTTCTCACCTAACCGGCCGTTAGGACGCGGTCACCCCCGGGTCGTCGAAATGTCCGCGATTGGGCGAGGGCAGCCGCCTTGTCCTTCCGCCGAGGAGACCCATTTGTGGACGTTTGCGAGCTATTCCCGGCTGCCCAACTTCAGCCGTTCGTTCATATCGCAGCGAACACAGCAACGGGGACTGGCTTCCGCCCCCGGTAGGCCGTTCTCTTAAAGAAGGGCGGGATCAAGATTATTTCCGATCGCTTTCCCGGCTGACCTCATTCTCCTATGGCTCTCGAATGAATGTAGCGGGCTTTGACCTGAATCTGCTAAAGGCGTTCGATGCCCTGTATGCGGAGCGCCACGTAACACGTGCTGGCCAGCGCATCGGCCTAAGCCAATCTGCCATGAGCGGTGCACTCACCAGATTGCGCGAGGTGTTCGACGATGAATTGTTCGTACGGTCGCCAACGGGGATGCTGCCGACACCGCGGGCTGATGATATAGCAGGCCCGATCTCATCTTCGCTCCAGCTCATGCAATCGGTCTTGCAAGATGATGGCTTCGATCCTGCGTTAGCCGATCACATCGTGACGATCGCAATGACTGACTACGCTGCCTTTGTCCTATTGCCTCCCCTGCTGGCACGGCTGGCGGTTGAGGCGCCTCGTCTTGAGCTGCGGATCCGCGGCATTTTCGGCAAGGATGAAGTCGTCGACCTCCTCGACAGTGGCGAGGCAAGCCTTGCACTCAGCGTCCCCGTCGACACTTCGGCACGCATTATGACACGCCTGCTCCTTCGGGAAGGCTTTGCCTGCATTGCGCGCCCCGGCCATCCAGCCTTTGCAAAAGATGCCGACATCGAGACGTTCGCGGCGGCCCCCCATCTCCTGGTATCGCCGGAGGGGGACCGCACAGGGGTGGTGGACCGTAAGCTCGCCGTGCTCGGGCTGACGCGCCGCGTCGTGCTAAGCCTGCCGCAGTTCCTGGTTGCCCCGTTCGTCGTCGCCGAGACCGATCTCATCGCTACGCTCGCTTCGCGGGTCGCCAAGCGGTTCGCTGCGGCCAGTTTGGGCATCGTCGTCCATGAGCCACCGATCGCGGTGTCCGACTTTTCGCTAGCGATGATGTGGCATCGTCGGGTGGATGATCACCCGGCCACGGTATGGCTGCGCGACTGTATTGCCCGGATCGCAGCGTCGGCCTGACGTCATCGACCAAACCGATCATACCGTATCACTTCTCGTGATTTCACGCAGGCCCACCGTTCCGCTCTAGTTCTTGGCATAGAGCTAATGAGGTGCTGACATGCGTGTTTTGGTAACGGGGGCTACGGGATTGATCGGTGGTGCGGTCGCACGTCGATTGGCCACGGCGGGGCACGACGTCGTCGGGCTAGCGCGTTCAGAGGCAAGCGCGGCCAAGCTGAATGGCATGGCCTATCAGGCAGCCTATGGTGATCTGGAGGATGCAGATAGCATCGTCAACGCGGTCCACAGCGTCGACGCCGTCGTTCACGCCGCATCGCCGAACGACCAGAATAGTGCGGCCTATGATCAGGTCGCAGTTCGAGCGATCCTCGATGCGTTGCGCGGCACGACCAAGCGCTTTTTGTATACGAGCGGCTGCTTCTTGTACGGTGCCACCGGCGATACGGCCGCGACCGAGCACAGCCCATTGCATCCACTCGAGATGGTGCGCTTCCGCCAGAGGCTCGAGGCTGAAATTCTCGAAGCTGCTGCAGGTGGCGTGCACGGCATCATTCTCCGTCCTGCCTGGGTGTATGGCAATCATGCTTGGACCACGATGATGATGTTCAGCTCAGCCCAGGAGCATGGGGCTGCGCGCTACGTCGGCAACGGCCAGAATCGTTGGACGTGCATCCATGCCGACGATCTAGCGGACCTTTATCTGCTCGCGCTCGAGAAGGCGCCTGCCGCATCGATCTACAACGGGGCTCACGGCGCCGCTATTCCGCTGATCGAAATTGCACGGGCCGCCAGCGAGGGAGCAGGTGCCGGGGGCCAGTTAGCGGAATGGCCACTGGAGGAAGCTCGGCAGGTGCTAGGAAGCTTCGCGGATGCGATCGCATGCGATCAGGTAGTCTCCGGCCAACGCGCCGTGCTCGAGCTTGGTTGGCGCCCGTCGCGGCATTCGATCGTCGATGAACTACGCTCCTATGCGCAGCCTCCAGCGTGACCGCAGATCGTTTCAAGTTCTGAAAGGACGAACGATACCATGGTTTCCAACCGGATTTCATGCTCCAGCTCGCCTCCGTACTCCTTGGTGTTCGAACTTCTGGTTCTAAGGCCTAGGCGCGGACAGCAAGCTGCGAGGTTGCTTCCCGGCCCTGCGTGGCGAATGACCGGTGATACGCTTGAAAGCAGCCCCGAATGCGCTCTCCGATTCATAACCTACCGAAGCCGCAACGGCAGGCAGCGACATGCCGGTGCTAATTAGAAGTTCTGACGCCAGCATCATGCGCCAGCGGGTCAGATAGGCCATTGGCGTTGCGCCAGTGACCCTCTCAAAGTGCGAGGCGAAGCTTGATCGCGACATTCCCGCCGCCCGGGCCATGTCGCCAATCGACCAATGACGTGCGACGTCGTTATGCACCGCGGCCATGGCATGCCGTAAATTGGGATGAGCAAGCGCTGCTAACCAGCCACTGGTAGACTGACCGCTTTTCAGATGTTCACGTAGAGCCTCGACCAGTAGTGCTTGAGCAAGATGGCCCGCCAGAAGAGCACTGCCTGGCTGAGGATCGCTCAATTCGATCATCAGACGTCGCATCCCGGTCAGTAATGCCTCTCGGCCTGCACCAGGACCGACGTGGATCATCGCTGGAATGGCGTCGAGCAGCGTTTTGGCTTGGACCCCGCCAAGCCCAAAAAAGCCGCCTAGCCCGCGACATTCGCCACCTCCGTTCAGGACGACGATCTGCCCGGCCCGTACACTTGTCATCAGAGCAAACGCATCAACCGGTATTGCCGCGTCGGAGGATTGGAGCACCGCTCCCCCTACCGTCATCAGCGCCACGTCGCCGGCGACTAGCGATATTGGCGCGGACGTGCCCGCGACCTGCAATTGGCAGGCCCCCGTCTCGATACCGAAACAGCGGATCCCTTGCGCGGGCTCAAAGGCGAGTGCCCAATCCCCCGCCGCGTCCAACCCGCGAAAGCCATAACCAGTCGGTTTCATCAACGTCAGAATATCAGAAAGTGGATCCATGATTTGGACGATCACAATGAATGAGGGGACGGATGAGCATGGTCGGTCCAGCGCCTCATGCCTAGACGGTGTCGAAATACGAGGCCTGTAGCATGATCGATCCCAATCCGCCGTCCTGGCCCCGACCGCGAACGGAAAGGCCGCGACCACGGTCTTCTCTAGTGCGACGCGTGTCTTGGGCGTTCATGGCGATGCTGAGTAGCGCTGTGGCGCTTGTTTCCTATCGCTATCTCGCAAAGGCGGGACCCGTTCCAGTGACAATCGCAGCCAATGCTTATGTGAACCCATGGCTTGTGATCCACGCGACCGGGGCCGCAACTGCACTCTTTGTTGGACCATGGCAGTTTCTGCCTGTGTTTCGTACGCGCCAGACAGCCGCTCACCGGATGTGCGGGCAAATCTACGTCGCCGGGTGCGTCACGGGGGGGACCGCTGCGCTAGTGCTTGCGACCGGCGTCTCCACAGGACCTATCGCCGGCACCGGTTTCAGCTTGCTGGGTATCGCTTGGATTGCAGCCACCATATTTGCGGTCCGGGAGATCCTAGCACAACGAGTGTCGTCGCATCGGCGCTGGATGATCCGCTCGTTTGCACTGACGTTATCGGCAGTAACGCTGCGACTCTACCTGCCGGCTAGCTTTCAACTCGGGCTCGACCCGATCCTGTCCTATCGCGTGATTTCCTGGGCATGCTGGCTGCCCAACATGGTCCTGGCAGAGCTGTACCTAACCTTCAGCAATGCCGACGCAATTCCTTGCACAACAAATAGGAGTAATCTGCATGCGGGTCTTCATCACTGGCGCAACGGGTTTCCTAGGACCTGCGATTGCGAATGACCTCATTAAGCGCGGTTACCAAGTTGTGGGCCTCGCTAGATCTCAAGCCTCCGCTGAAATGCTGCAAGCGAACGGTGTCCAACCTCTCATTGGCAGCCTTACCAACCTTTCGGTTCTGCGGCAGGGCGCCGAGGCGGCCGACGGCGTAATCCATCTGGCATACAGTTTCTCGCCGGGTGACATGCCGCGTACACGTATGCTCAGTGCCGTTTTTGGTGGCTGGCCTGGTGGCATCATGGGACGAATGATGAAGGCCATTACAGCGACCAACGACGCGGCCCTCAATGCCCTGGCGAGCGCGCTCGGTGGTTCTGAGCGCCCCTTGGTGACCGCCTTCGCCACGATGGGCATAGCTGGTGCTTCGGGGGCATCGGCACGGGGCATTGCCATTGAAACCGACTGCCCAAACGCAGCGTCTCCTGGCTACGTCCGCTCTGTCAGTGAAGCTCTCGTGGAGCATTGGGCGTCCCGCAAAGTGCGAGCCTCGATCGTCAGATTGGCGCCCGCAGTACACGGGACGGGCGACAAGGGCCTAATCCCCCAACTCGCCCTGGCAGCGCGCAAACACGGCGAGGTTATTTATGTCGGCGAGGGCGCCAATCACTGGAGCGGCGTCCATATCAATGACGCCGTCTCGCTGTTCAGGCTGGCGCTCGAAAAGGGAAAGTTTGGGGGCGTCTACCACGGCGTAGGTAACGACGTGCTCACCTATCGCGAGATTGCCGAGGTCATAAGCCAGCGATTGGGCCTGCCTCTACGCTCGGGAACGCAGGTCGACGCCACACGCCAGCTTGGCTTTACGGCGCCGTTCGTCTCGGTTGACAACCCAGTGAGCAGCGCGCTCACCCAAGCTGAACTTGGCTGGGCACCGGCTGGCCTCTCCCTGATCGATGACCTAAAAAGTCCGGCATACTTCGGCAGCTGATAGTCGCGCAGGCGCTGTAGCTCATGATCAGGACGGCGGTGCGGCACCAACGGCAACCAACCGGGATCCATCAAGGAAAGATTGGGCCCCCTGCAGTTGCGGACACTCAAGAACGGCTATTCAAACCGTCCTGGCCGCCTCCCAAAACCAAACCTTCGTTAAGGAGCGTAGATCGTCAATTGCTGATGATGACGCGTAACAGCTTTCGCTAACGGTCACGACGCGAGCGATGGTGCTACCAACCTCGCCCGCGCCACCGTCGTCATTTGGGTTCAAGCGCCGAACGCGCCGTCGATCGTATGCATCCCACCGGTAACGAAGCCCGCCTCCGGCCCCGCCAACCATGCAACCATCCCCGCGACTTCTTCCGGCCGTCCGTGGCGCTTGATCGCCATGAAGCTGTGCATCAGATCCTTCATTGGACCGTTTTCAGGGTTGGCATCGGTGTCGATCGGCCCTGGTTGCACGATGTTGATCGTGATGCCGCGTGGCCCGAAATCGCGGGCAAGCCCTCGCGCCATCCCTTGCAGCGCAGATTTGCTGAGCGCGTAGGACGCCATGCCGGGCACCGGCATCCGATCACCGTTGACGGAGCCGATGACGATGATCCGTCCGCCATCGGGCATCTGCCGCGCCGCTTCGACGGAGGCGTGATAGGGCGCGTGGACATTCACGCGGAACAGCCGATCGATTTCGTCCGGGTCCTGATCGAGCGCATCGCCGAAGATTGCGAACCCGGAATTCACGACCAAAATGTCGAGCGGCCCGCTGTCCCGCACGCGCGCGATCACCGCGTCGCGGTCAGCGCTGTCGGTTTGCACCGCTTTGCCCCCGGTCTCTGCCGCAAGCCGCTCCGCGGCCGCTAGAGACCCCGCATAGGTAAAGATTACGGATGCACCTTCCGCGGCAAAGCGCCGGACGATCGCTGCGCCGATACCGCGACTACCCCCCAGTACAAGAACGGACTTTGCTTGAAACGGGGCCATGATGTGCATCCTTGAGAATTAATGTATGGCTCGCTACATAAATGCTCGATTAGACTCGTCAAGGTGTTTTGTAATGATGACTACAGATAAATCCCGGGCACGGGGTCGGCCCCGACGCTTCGATCCCGAAGAAGCAATTGGTACCGCGCAGCAGCTTTTCCATGCGCATGGCTATGACGCGGTCAGCGTCTCGGACATCACCACCGCGCTTGGGATAAACCCACCAAGTTTTTACGCCGCCTTCGGCAGCAAGGCCGGTCTCTACGCCCGCGTACTCGATCGTTATAACGCGACCAGCGCCATTCCCTTCGCCAATCTGCTGCGGGACGACCGGCCCGTGGGCGCCTGCCTCGCAGCGGTGCTCGAGGAGGCCGCCCGCTATTATACCGCCGACCCAATGGCGAGCGGATGCATGGTGGTGGAGGGCATCCGCGCGAAGGATGGCGACGCGCGCGAAGCTGCCTGTGAGATCAGCCTTGCCGCCGAAGCCGTGATTCGCGACTATATCGCTGCCCGCCATCCGGAAGATGCCCGGCGCCTGACCGACTTCGTCAGCACGACCATGTCGGGACTCTCCGCCAAGGCGCGCAATGGGCATGGGCTGGATCAGCTTCTTGCAACTGCACGTATTGCAGGCTTGGCTCTCGCACAGGTTTTCCCGGCTGCAGATTACGCTAGCGATCCCGTTTGATGCTCAGATGACCCACAACACGACATTCAGCGGTCGTTCGCGCTCCCCAACTTCGGACACCCATTCATATGCGCCTGACGCCTCGACCAGCGATGGCGAAATTGGCAAAGAGTGGGACAAAGCGGCCGTTCCCGCTGATCAGCTCGGTCGTCCGGTCCTGACAGAACCCGACCTTCATCAGTGTAGCTCTCACGCTCCTAAAAGAGAAGGCCGGGGCTGATAGCTGACAGGCAGGTTTGAGGACGACTCGAGATAGTCGTCACCCAATTGCAATAGTTCCGTGACAGCCTTGCCGAACTTAATCGGAAGGCCGGCTTTCTCGACAACCCGCTCGCCGTTCTTCCAAAGCGGTTTGAGTTGGCCTACAACATCAGGGCCCGTCGTAGAATAAGGAAGACTTTAAAAGCGAAGTCACTCGCTTGCGCATGAGGTTGAACTGATCGGCCGGTCACAGGATCAGGGATCACGCACCTTCCTGACCTGAAGATAGCCGGCTTGGGTCAACGACCCAAAACAGCGCGCTATGACCTGATCAAATTGCCTCCCCGTTAAAGATTGAGGCGCAGCTTCGTCCGGAACCCCGGGATCTTCGATTGAACGACTTGCGTAGTTCAGATTTCTGGAAAGGTATGGTCTGGATTCTTATCCACGCAAGCCAACACTGCAGAGTCGCGATAGTCCGGCAGTTCCTTGGCTGCGGTGCCCATCAAACCAGCGTGCCGCAGATAACGGTATCCGGCTCGACCTCCGGGGATCATGTTAAGGCGCCTGGCATCCTTCCAATGCCCTCGCACCAGCGCCTCTTCCGACGTGTATAGCGCGTCCACGTCGGTCGTGACGGCCATCACCTTGTGGTGGATATAAGTGACACGCTTAGCTTCCAACTCCTCTCTCAGCTTACGGTGGAACAGCAAGTTGCTGCCCTTGCGCATTGCTCGCCGATGCTCTGCCCAACGCGTCTTCCAGCTGCGCGTCGTGATGCCGACGTAGAAGTAGCCGTCGACTGGATACGACCCGCCGTCGCCTAAGATGTGCTGGTAGAGCACGAACGATTTTTTAGGCCAGCCGGATGGAAATAGGAGCAAGTGAGCGGGGGCCGAGAACAGCAAGCTAGGCTCGCCGATGGCGGACGAAGGCATCTTGATATCGAACCGTCGGGCGGCATCCAGGAACGCCGGATCCGCGACCCAATCGATCCTGATGACCGGTGAGACGATGAGTTCGTCGGCCTCCGGCAGTCTACCGGATCGATAGCCTTCGCTTCCAACAGATACGTATCGATGTCCGGGGCGCATCTTCTTCTGCGGGGCGACGAAGCTGGGGCCATTCCGCATGACCACCATGTGGAAGTCGGGTATCGCCTGCCCAGCCTTCACGCGGATCACACCACTAGGCTCCCGCGCGCTACTCAACCAGTGCGCGCCATAGTCCGTCTTGCACCAAGCCCGAAGCCGCCGCTCGACCTGGCTGCGCAGCTTGTGCATCGGCGTTGGCGTCAGATGCTCCCACCAAGCCTTGTCGATCGTGATCTGTGCATCTGCGCCGGCCGACTTTGTTTTCACTCCGCGAATTGCTCCGTCGGTGCGGCGGCCATCGCGTTCTCGGCGGGAGTTGCGTCACCGTCGTCGTCAGCGACGCGCATCATCATGCGAAAGTGCGCACCCTGGCCGGTCTTTTCAAACACCTGCTCGAACACGCGCAGATACCCCTCCACCGCGTTCTCATCGATGGCGATGTAGATGTCGTCGTGGGCGCTGTGGGAGCCGTCGTTAATCCAGGAGAACAGCGATGCGCAGATCTGGGAATCGCGTCCCTCGAACTTCGCAACGACCTCGTCCTGCTTGAGACCGCCCAGCACGATAAGGTAGTTCTCGACGATCCTGCGCATCGTGTTCTGGATCGTCAGGTTCGCTCGGTTAGGATTTCGAACCTCCTCCCACAACAGTTCGTAGGAGGTCTTCACTGGATTCTGCTCGTAGCGATGGAGCGACGAGACGTTGTCGCGCTTACGGACTATCCAGAAGGTCTCGAAGGCGCGCACGCCTGTGAGTGGTCGACGACGGTCGTAACTGACCTCCTTGTGGAAGTAGATGTTGTGCGTGAGCACAAACACCTGCTTGATGTTTCCACGGTCATCCGAGGTGTCGGAAATCACCTTTCGGATCAGCGCGCTGACGATGAACAGCACGTCGGCATCGAGACTGGACACCGGATCGTCGAACACGACGATTCGTTCGGCCGTGGTGTTGGTGCTTGATGTGCTGCCGGCCAAGCGATGGTAGAAATACAGGAATGTGATGAACGAGCGCTCACCCTCGCTAAGCGTGCGGGCGGCGTCGGTGCCGTCGAGCCGCACGATCCGGTACATGTCGTTGCGTTCGCCCGCGACCTCAAGGTTGAAGTTCGAGAACCCGAATGAGGCAAGGATGCGGTTAATGTTGTCGACCGTAGGCCGGACGCTGGTGATTGATTCTTCGATCTGCCTGCGTTCCCGGTCCTTCTCAGTCCTGCGCGCCGCCTTGTCGATGATGCTTGTCTGGAGGCCTGTGATCGTGCGTTGAATGCCGGTGGTGGCCGTCGTGAAGGTGTCGAGGTCGGTCCGGCGCTCCTCCACGACAAACCGCCAGACTTCTGCGATCAGCGCGCGCTTCGCGTTGCCAAGATCACGAATGGTCTCGTTATATCGCTCAGCCGCCTCGTTGGCCGCCGTCATCATCGCGGATATCACAGCTGACAGTGTAGACGTCGGCTCTAGCTCAACCACATTGCTAGGTTCGCGCTGCTTGGCATCGATACGGCTCTGGTTCAGCGCCAGCACCGCCTTCAATGCAGTGTAGTGTTCTTCGAGGATCGAAGTGTCGATGAACCTGCTCGGAGCAGACAGCATTGCATCGATCCGCGCGCAGACCGTATCGACGGCTGCCGCGTAGTCGCGCTTAAGGCCCGCAATCTCCTCCACGTCCCTCAGATAGTGCTCGTCGAAGAACTCGTTCAGGTCCCCGGTCAGGTCAGGCGGCGTGGGCTGCTGGCAGAAGGGGCATTTCCCGGCCGCTGCGTCGAGGTATCCCACGCCCTGCTTGACCCAGTCGCTGTTTCCGAGTCGGTGGATTAACTCGGCCACGACAACGTCGTCGCGACCGACCACTTGGCGGGCCAAGATCGCCGCTCCATCGAATGCCGCCAGTCGATCGAAGGAGATCGCGGAGATCGACGCCTCCACTGGTGCGGCCAACTGGAAGACCGTCTCGGCTTGGGCAGTTAGCTCTTCGAGCGTCTTTAGATCGACGCCCTCGACAGCCGCCTCCCGCAACACCTTGTCGCAGAAGGCCGCTCGACCACCTCGGTGGCCCGTGAATGCAGCCTCGAATTTGTCTTTGTGGTCCTGCTGGGACTTCCAGCAGGCGTGCTCCAGCGCAGTCCGTGCCGCAGCGAGTTCTCCCTGGCGTCCGCTATTGCCGTCGTCGCCTTGGAGCTGCACTCGAAGTCCGGCCAGCTGGCGGTCGAGGGCCTCGATCTCCTGCGACAGGCGCGTGATGTCGGCAGCAGCTTGCGTTGACTCTTCACCCAGCGTGAAAATGCCGGGCATCTGCTCGCCGAAATTGTGCTCGGCGAAGTCCCTGTTGTAGACGAGCGCCTCAAGCGTGCGCCCGTTCGCCCATGTCACTGTGAAACCGGCACGGGACGCGGCGTCGTTCACGGCCCGCGAGATCGTTGTCTTCCCGCAACCGTTGTGGCCGAATAGATAGTTGATCTTTTTCAGATCCGTCAGCCGCTCGCCGCCGGCCGGATAGGTCGCTTCGCCGGCGATCTCAATTACTGTAATCAAGCCTCTTCCCCCCAATTTTCCCCTATCGAAGACTGTATCTCAATCCTGCGATCGTCGCCATAAAATCGGGTAAGTTTTGACTGCTTTGGACTCTTCGCGTCGCAGACCTTGGTCACCGGTTGAGTGACCGACAACACGCGAGCTTTCGCAAAATTGTCGTGATCATTCGGCGGCGTCGCGCCGAGCGGATGACTGCTTCTTGCGGAAGCTGCCGTTCAAAAACAAAATCTATAACGACGCATTTTGGTCTCCTGCCGCCGGACGATAGTAGGACATTCCCGACGGTCGCTCGCAATATGTCGAAAGGCACCTTCTGTCAGAACCCGACGTTCAAAGTTTGCCTGACCGACATCGCAGAGAGACAGCTTCGCGCGGATCTCGTATCGCTTCCTGCATTTTCACGGCAGCGAGACACAACTTTGCATAGCAGCACCATAGTCGAGGATGCGGTCAGCACGCTTGCAAACACCATGAGGCTCTATGTCGAGTCGCATCTTCGCTTCGCCGATCTGTTCAAGATCGATCCCGAGGAGGCGATCGACAATCTCGATCGCGCCTTCGAGACGAAGCTCGAAGCCTTCCATTCGCTGTACGACGTATCGAAGACGCTCTTCGCATACTTTGATCATGGCGACACCGCGCTGATCATCGCGATACGAAACGCGCAACATCATCGCGACCACCCGCTGTTTCGAAGTCTCAGGCGACGCCTTCATCTTGATGAGGGTGGCGTAGATCGCTGGCTGGGCGCGTCGTTTCTGCTTGCAAGTCACCCGACGCTTCATGGCGCGCCAGTTTGGATGTCCCATCATGTTCGGTTGGACGACATGGATTCGCGCCTCGACCCGTCCCGTGCTTCACCTTATCTCGACACCGGAGCGAGCATGGCGAAGATCGCCGGCAGGTTCGATTTGATCGACCGGCAGCTCGCGCTTCCGGCGATCCGCCGGTTCCGCGACCGGCACCGATTTCCTGACGACCAGACGTATCTCGATCTGATACCGATCTTCGTTTCGGCGGTGTGCAAGGTCTTCAGGGCGATGAAGCAAGCGGGGATAGGCTTCAATCGCTTCGACGCCAGCACCTACCTCGCCCCATTTACGTCAGAGCTTGAGATCGACCTCGGCAACCATGAGTTCAGGCAGCTGCGGATGCGCGGATGGGGTGCACTCGATCTGGTGCCTATTCCCGTCGAATAGGTTCAAGCGCTCGCGCCTGCAATTTAGCGGCAAAGAACCAACGGCCGCTTTCTGGTCTTTCTCGCTTTAGATCGAGTGGCCGACCTTGAGCCGCCTTCCTGACGGTCTGCGACGGAGCGATCCATAGGCAGCTTCTGTCAGTAGCAGACGTTCGCGGTAGCTGGTCTGAACGACTGGCCCTGGTCGAGAACGGCCGCCCTTCCATACTGCAGGGGCGACCCATAATTGGCCGTACAGCGTTCGGTACCTGCTCCCCGGAAGCGGGTGCTCATTCAAACGACGCTGCATTGGCAGACGGGCCGTAAAAGGACACGCCGGTTCCTGGCAGATTGCTTCAACAAACCTCCATTCGATCACGCTGCTCGACCTGCTGGAGACGATATTCTCGGCGATACCCACATCCCAACGCGCCGGCTGGATAGAGACTGCGATCGGCGGCCGCCCGTCGACCGGACAAGGCGGATTTCGCCGCCGTCTCGAACGTGATCGAGACGGCGGCGCTGGCTCATCCGAACAGCCGTCTCCAGATTTCCCGGATCCAGGCGGCAGCCGTTCGGATGTATCCACCGGTAACGGCCGGCCGTGCGGTCGGAACGGCGACGGGCGTCGGGGCCGGCGGCCTCTTGAGCCGGCGGTCATCCGCGCGGCCTGCCTTGATGGCGCGGCGGGACATACGGCCCGCCCATACGATGTTACCGCGCTTAATGATGTAGTGGGACGCGCAGGCGAAGTCGTGGTTGCCTATCGAGGGCCAGACCGACGCCTGCCCCTCGTGCATGGTGAGCGTATATTCGGTGTCGACCAGCGGCGTGGATACCTCCTCGCCGCACCCGCACGCGCAGTTGTGGAGGGCAACGTGGCAATCCGGCGATACGTACAGGACGCCATCCTCCAAAGTCTCGGGAATTTCGTCCACAAAGACCGTCTTTAGCCTGTCCACCCGGCTCATCGGCCACCCCGGTTCGAGATGCTGTTGCCCTCGATCATGTAGACGGCGTTCATCTCGTTCCGCTCGTCGCGGAAGTAGTTCGCCCAGCGCTGCCAGCGCAGGATGGCCATGTTCGCGTTGAGCGAGTTTACGGCGGCGATCTGGATGTCCGTCCGGTAGACGTCGTCCTCTTCGCTGTCGTCACCGAAGGGGAGCAGCTTCTTCACCTCTGGCCAAGGCGTGCCGGGCCGGATGAACGTTGCTCGCGCGCAGCCGTCCATCGCATCCTCCTCGAGCCCGACGCCGATGCCGGTGTCTACGAACGGGATCCTCAGCTGGTGAAGGCCTTCGGCAATCTCACGCCGAGCGTGCCCCTTGTCGACGCACACGAAGACGAAGTCGAAATTGGCGAGATCGCCGACGTTGGCTACGGTCACCTTGACGGAATGGGGGGTGATGCCCCGGTGCAGACGTCCGTAGATCTGCGCATAGTAGTTCACCTTAAAGGGGAAACCCTTCAGCAGATCCATCTCCGGTGCCCCGGGCGACCGGAACAGGTTATGGTTCAGGATCTGGTCGCCGTCATACAGGTGGATCTCGGTGACCCAGGTCTTCGCCAGCAGATCAAGCACGAAGGAACCGGTCCCGCCGAGACCGATGATGGCCACCCGCCCCATCAGCTTACGGTTCATGGCACCGACTCCGTATCGCGCGGACGCCGAGTCCGGTATCGCAAACGGGCTGTCGTCGGATGCGACCATCGCCCCAGTGTTGGTCCTGGCGTTCGCCGTCCGGTCTAGGGATCGCGCGGCGGATCCGATAAACCCCTCGTAGGCGACCACCTTGTCGTAAATGTTCTCGTACCGAAGGGTGATCTCGGGCTTGCAGGACAGGTAGTGGTCGACCTGCATGTGGCCGAACGTCTGCGAGCACGAATTGTTGATGATGTTCGCCATCGGATCGCCGGTCCGGTGGCAGGGCGCGGATCCCACGAAGTACATGGTGTGGTCCGGTTGGGGCGTCGCGGTGAGCCCCGTGGCGTCCAGCGTCAGGGCGCACGTGAGTGCGCCCCTTGCCAAGGACCTATCGGCGGTGACGTAGGCCACGTTGCGAACGATGAGGTGACTGTTGCGCACCTCAATCTCGAACCCCTCGTCCACGAGGCGCTTCAGATGCGGATCAAGACTTATCAGAGCGGCGGACATTGAAGACCATCCCCTTTCTCACCTGAATGGTCTCACCTTCGACGAGATCGCCCTCGGCGCCATGGACGCCGTGGAGGTAGGTGATGGTGTAATTGAAGTTCTCGAAATCGGCGTCGGGATAGGCGATCTTCGCGATCTCGCGGTAGCTGTGCGGCTTCTTCTCCACCGTCCGCGAACGCCCGTTCACCTTGATGGTTACCGTCTTCGGCTCTCGGCTGCGGATCCGTTCGACGCCTTCGCCGTCCAGCCGCACCTCGCCGTCCGGCGCCACGGGGGTGTCGCCCGCGCTGTCGAGGATCAGCTCAAGCCCGTCGTCGATGCCGCCGTGGCGGAAGATGTCGGCCGCCAGGATCGCCGGCGCGCCCCATTCCCAGCCCCGCTCGTTGACCGTGAAGTTGTAGATGCGGTCGCTGCGGAAGGAGAGGAAGGTCGAAACCTTCCCGCGTTCGAACGTGACATCCCTCTCGATGCCGATCGAGAAGGCGATGCCACCGTCGATCTGGATGAGGACGAAGTCGCTCGCCGGCGTCAGGCCCGCGGTCTCGCGGATCTGGCTGCCGTCTATAGTCTCGTCGTTGGTGCCGTGGGGGGCACCGTCAACGGTGAATTGAAACTTGTCGTGACTTCGGGCCATGTCCGCCATCTTGCACTCCATATGAGCCCCGGCCTTGAGGTATTGGCAGCGGCCGGACCTGCTGCCATCACCTTGAAGTGCGCGGATGATCAGCGGTTCGGACGCCAAGATTTTTTCTGCGGAGCACGTCCGAATATTGGCGCTGGTGCGCACTACCAAGCGAGAGCGCAGGAGATCTCGGTGATCGCGGAAGACGAGGATCTGGAACCCGACAGGACATCCACCGTCCGGAACTACACTTTCGACGAGGTGGTCGCAGGCCTGTCCGCCCTAGGCGAACTCGATGTCGCCAGACTGGACGGCATCAGCAGGGGGCTGGCTCGAACCGCCGACATGGAGCCGAAGGATCTGCTGCACGAAGCAGTCCACCGGATGGTGACGAAACGGACATGCCCAGTCGACGTGGACATCGTGAGCTTCACCATCCAGACGATGAAAAGCATCGCCTCGACCTCATATCGCAGGCGCAGGCAGAACCTTGAAGAGGGCGTCACTTCCATTCCGATCGCTGCCAACGATGGTGGGTTCGACGTGGCGGATGACGCTGTTTCCCCCGAGGAGCAGGCTCTGGCGCGGATCTTCCACGGGAAGTGCTTGGAGCTGGTCGACGCCACTGTGGCCGACGACGAAGAGTTGCAGCTCCTAGTCATGGGTCTTTGTGACGGACTGCTGGGTAGGCAGCTAGAGGAACTCTTGGAGACGGACACTAAGGGGCTGGCGGCCGCGCGTAGACGTTTGGCGAACCGCCTTCGCAGGGCGTTCCCGGACGGTGCGCCCGTATGAACAAGGGACGTGAGATGGATGACGAGGGGAAGCTCGGGCGGCTGCAACAGGTCGTGATCGAGGAATTCCTGACGATGTCGCCTGAGGAAGTGATGGAGTTCACCACCCCCGGGGATATCGCGTCGGTGAAGTCCACCATCGCTGCGGCAATCGCCGAGGTGGGACGTGAGAGGCTGGCGCGTGCGAAGGCGGCTGCGGCGAAGGACGCGCGACGCCCCCGGCTCGTGGGGTCGATCCATGGAGCCGACGCGCTGCGGCAGACGCGCGCCAACGATTCCGACTTCGACAGGCGGCTCACGCTCGCCGCGCGCAAGGGCAGCGCGAGCTACGAGGCCGACCAGAAGGGCATTGAGGAGGATCTCGACGAGTTGCGTCGCTGGAAGGAAGAAGGGGACGAGGCTTGAACCTCTCCTACACCCACCCCGAGAGACTGCTGCGCAGCTTCGGGATCCGACGTCCGAATGAGATCGACCTTGAGGCCATCGCATGGGAGTTGGGGGCGAAGATCCGGTTGCGAAGGCTGAACACCTGCGAGGCGCGCATCGTGGGTAGGGCCGGCCGCGCAATCATTACGGTCGACAACAGGATGCCGCCGACTCGGCAGAGGTTCTCGATCGCTCACGAGATCGGCCACTGGTGCCACCATCGTGGCCGATGCCTGGTATGCCGACCAGAGGACATTGGCGGTGCCTCGACGCGCACGGCGAACCATGCCGAGCGCGTCGCGGATGAATACGCGTCTGATCTTGTTCTGCCGCGCTACATTCTGGCTCCCTTGCTGGAGGGTGTCGGCAGGTTGTCCATCAAGTCCCTAGACGAGGTGGCAGGCGAGTTCGGAACGAGCAGGACCGCGACCTTGCGGAAGATCGTCGATCTCGACCGGTATCCGATCATGATGGTGTGCAGCGGGCGCTCTCGACGCAAGTGGTTCAGGTCGTCGCCCAGCATTCCGACCAAGTGGTTTCCACGCGACGAGGCATCCCCGGAGAGCTCGGCTTTCGACATGATGTTCGGGGCGAAGAAAGAGACCTCGACGCCGAGGTCAGTAAAAGCGAAGGCCTGGTTCGACTGCAACGAGGCGAGTGGGCTCATGCTTCAGGAGCAGAGCTTCTTCCTGCCAGACAGCGAGGTCATGACGATCCTCACCTTCACCGATCGGAAGATGCTCTCGGCGTAGAGGGCAACTACGCGGGTTGTTGTGCCGAATGAGGGCGGTTGAGATTTGCGCGTCGGCGCCCGCGCCCCGACGGTGCAGTTTCGACCGCGCCGACGATTACTCAGATCGGTGCTGCCAGTTTAACGGTGGTGGCCAGCCGAGATTTGCGTTCCTTCCGTTGTGCCGCAGGTGAACGAACGGTCGGGCACGCATCCCCCTACCCCAACGCCGCCGTTCCGCTTCCCACCCAGAAATGGCGATGTAGCCCCCTGCCTAGCTGCCTGAACGAACGGCTGCTTTCTGCGATCGCCGCCCGAAAGCGGCCGTTCCGCTTTCCACCACCGATAAGCGTTTAGCCACCCCTGCCACGCCGTATGAACGAACGTCCGGTTATGCCGTGGTTCGCCCCAAAGCGGACGGGCGGCTTTCCACCCAAATCGGACGTCCGTGACGCAAAGCTAATTTTGGGTAACGTCTGGTTTATCGGTCTTTAAGCCAATAACTCCCCTTCTAGTTGCCCGATTGTAAATGGCTTACAGAGGTACCGTATGCCATCTGGCAGTGTATCGGGCTTAGGATTACCCGACATCAGCACGACGGTCGCCGGCATCCTCGCTGAGTCACTTGCTATGAATTCCATACCTGACCGACCATTGCCCAAGTCATCATCACAAAGCAGCATATCGATATCGCCGTCGGCAAGCGGTGCCTGTGCAGCGTCGATTGAAGCTGCCTCAATGACGAACAAGCCTAGTTCGCGCGCAAGACTAGCTATCATCTGGCGGACTAGCGCATTGTCATCTACGATCAACAGTTTGCCACTAGCCATGCTCACCATCCTTGGTTCAGTATGTATTTTAAAAAACGTTGGGAACTCAGATGATGTCTCGTGACCGTTGGGTTATCCTCGTCGTAGATGACGAGGAAAGGATACGAACGTTGATCGGGGATCAACTAGAGACCGTGGGCTACGAGGTAATCCTCGCAGCCAGCGGCGATGACGCATTCAAGATCCTGCAAGGCGTGACTCGCATCGACCTGATTGTGACAGACGTCAGAATGCCTGGGGCTATAAATGGTTTCGACTTAGTTCGAAAAGCGCTTGCCGACCGCCCCCACCTTCGGACGATTATCATTTCAGGCTATACTGGGGAAAGCATCCAACGCGCAGGGCTTGCAGACCGCTTTCTACAGAAACCGTTCACTTTACGGACTTTAGAAAACGAAGTCCGAAATCTATTAGCCGCTTAACCTGAAGACCCTATGAGACGATAGGCGCGATCGCTACGGTGCAGTTCCTAAGATGGGCTGATAGCTACGGTGACCTGCTTCCCGTTTCATGCCGCTGATGAGCTAGCTTCGCAGTTTATATTCTTAGCTGGCGCGGACCGTGGAACGTTGTGGGAGCGCCAACATGCAGGAGCTAATGCGTCGACATACGGTATCAGAGTCCATCTTCTATGCAACAATCATACGTGTGACGCAACGTTACAACTGGCTCTGCTCTTGGTTACTTATGATTGCGAGCCGCCGGCAGCCAAACCGGCAACGCTTTGCCTGCGCATCCTTTCGGTCACGCCGCCTCTCACCAATCGATTGAATTAATGAGCCTGAAGTCATTGTCGCATGGTAACGACCCATCCCACTGAGGCGGTGTAGGACGATAAGCGACCTTCGTGCACATCTGCGGCTTGTTAATTCTTCTGTGCAGCTCGATGACGCCTTTACCTAACGTTTCAGTGTGGCAGGATGGCGTGATGACCCTGACGATCACCACTACCCCGTTTCTCGACCAAAAACCCGGTACCTCTGGCTTGCGCAAAAAGGTGCGAGTGTTCCAGCAACCACATTATGCCGAAAATTTCCTGCAATCCGTGTTCGACGTAATCGGCGACTTCGGAGGCCAGACGTTGGTTGTGGGCGGAGACGGCCGGTATCTCAACCGCGAAGTGATCCAGACGACGATCCGGATGGCGGCTGCCAACGGATTTGGCCGGGTGCTTGTGGGCATTGGCGGCATCCTTTCTACGCCTGCGGCGAGTAATGTCATCCGCAAATATGGGGCGTTCGGTGGCCTCATACTCTCCGCCAGCCATAATCCTGGCGGCGTGGACGAGGATTTCGGCATCAAGTACAATATCGGCAACGGCGGTCCGGCACCGGAGAAAATTACCGACGCCATCTACGCCCGATCGATGATCATCGACCAATACGTGACCGTGGATACCCCCGACGTCGATCTCGAGCAGCTCGGAGAAACAAAGGTGGCGGAAATGACCGTCGCAGTGATCGATCCAGTCACCGACTATGTCAAACTAATGGAGCAGCTGTTCGACTTCGACGCGATCCGCAAATTGATCGCTGGCGGCTTCCGCATTCGCTTTGATGCGATGCACGCTGTCACCGGTCCATATGCGCATCAAATTCTGGAGCGTTGCCTCGGCGCGCCGGCTGGCACGGTTGTGAATGGCACGCCGCTGCCAGACTTTGGCGGTCATCATCCCGATCCAAACATGGTCCATGCGCACGAGCTGTTCGCACGAATGTTCGGTGCCGATGCGCCCGACTTTGGAGCAGCCTCGGATGGGGACGGCGACCGGAACCTGATCCTTGGCCGCAACATCTTCGTGACGCCATCGGATTCGCTGGCGGCGCTCGCCGCAAACGCCCACCTCGCCCCCGGCTATGCCGGTGGCCTCAAGGGCGTCGCCCGCTCGATGCCAACCAGCGGCGCCGTTGATCAGGTGGCGCACGCCCTCGGTTTACCGCTGCATGAGACGCCGACCGGCTGGAAGTTTTTCGGCAATCTGCTGGATGCGAACATGGCGACAATCTGCGGCGAGGAAAGTGCCGGTACCGGTTCGGACCATGTCCGCGAGAAGGACGGGTTGTGGGCAGTACTCCTTTGGCTCAATATTCTGGCGGTGAGGCGCCAGAGCGTGGCCGAAATCATGGCCGGCCACTGGGCGCGATTTGGGCGTAACTATTATGCGCGACACGATTATGAGGGGCTGGAAAGCGCGGCAGCGGAGCAACTCATCAACGAGTTGCGCGCCGCTCTGCCGACCCTACCTGGCCGCAAGATGAAAGGTCTTACCGTCGTCAAAGCGGACGAGTTCGAATATCTTGACCCGGTTGATGGTTCGCTTAGTCGCAATCAAGGGCTACGGCTGCTTTTTGAAAGTGGCGCACGTATCGTGTTCCGTCTATCTGGCACCGGCACCAGCGGGGCCACTTTGCGCGTCTACCTGGAGCGCTTCGAGGGACCAGACGGGATACTGAATGCCGAGACTTCGGTGGCGCTAGCCGATCTCGTAGCCGCTGCAGATGACCTTGCCGGCATTACCCGCCACACCGGGCGAAAGTCTCCAACCGTAATTACCTGATTTAAGAAAGGCTATAGGAGGCCGAGTGCCCCTGTCCACTTCAGTACTCGAATTGTACAAATCGTGCTTTGTATAGGAAATGCTCGGCACCGGTGTTTTCGGTATTAATTGCCATCCCTAGCGGCGTACCTGTTGGTGTATGATAGGACTGCTTTAAAGTTGGTATTCATGACGGAAGAAAGCCTAAATTGATGAAGGTTTAGCCATCTTATGTCGTCTGGGACACGCGCTATGCGATGCCCTTTAGTACCGAACGCTCGGACCGTTCGGTTGCAGTCATAGATGGCCGTTTTTGCCGCGTGATCTGACCAAGAACGTAGGCGACACGAGAACGCTCTTGGTTACGATCTTCGAATTGAAAGAGTACTCCAATCAAGTGGAGATATGCCCTGAAAATGCGACTGCCTGCATTTCAGACCCGGGGAAGCATCCGGTGGATCGTGTGATTGGCTAGACAGTTTGAGCCTTTGCCCCATTTTAACCTATTGGCGTGATGTGGAACCGAATGGCAGGGTTGATTTCGCGTCTAAGACGATTGCGCCATTCGGATCAGGCGGTTGCCGCGCATGTGCGGGAAACGCTGACTCAGTCGCTGTACGCATCTCCGCAGTCGCTGGTGATTGGCGCGGTGACAAGCAGCGTAATTGTCGTATTGGTTGCTATGATAAGCGGTCGCGCCGCAATGTTGGCTTGTGCGTTGGCAATTCTGGTTGTTGCAGGCATTCGCATCGTTGATGCATTGCGGTTTCTTCCCATGCTCAGCAAGGATCGCGCAAGCTGCTTCGGCGGCAAGCGGCAAGAACTAATATATCGCTTTGGTGCCCTGGCATACTCGGGCCTTCTCGGCACCTTCGGCTTCCTGACGCTGATCGGGACCGAAGACGGGGAGCTGCAGCTGCTCGCAGTGACGACGGCGGTTGGATATGCGGCTGGAATCGCAGGGCGCAATGCCGGTCGCCCCTGGATCGCGTTGTCCCAGTTGTGCTTGGCCGCAGTACCACTTGCTCTGGGCCTGTGCCTGACGTTCGAACCGTTGAAAGCGGTTCTTGCCGTCGTCATCCTGTTCTTCGTCGTGGCAATGATGGACATCACGCTTCAGACCTACGGCGTCATTCTGCGCGCCACGGTGGCTTCGACGGAAAAGACCGCATTGGCAGAGCATCATGCTGCAGTGGCACGGCGAGATGACTTGACCGGAGTGGCCAATCGCACTGCCTTTCGCGAACGCTACGAGGCTCAACTGGAAGCGCTGACTTGGTCGGAAGAAAGCGAGCGCAAAGGCTTGGCCATCTATTGGCTCGATCTCGACAAGTTCAAGGAAATTAACGACAGCTTTGGACATCTGGCCGGTAACGCACTCTTGTCAGGCATTGCCAGACGGTTGGACGAGGCCTTTGGTATAGATGGAATAGTGGCGCGATTGGGGGGTGACGAATTTGCTGTTATATGGGCGATCCGCGACAAGGAAGAGGCAATCGCCATTGGCCGTCGCATTCTTGATCTCGTAGAGTCTCCCGTGCATCATGATGCCCGAGATTTGAACGTCAGTGCTTCCATCGGTATCGCCATTGCCCCAGCGGACGGGATAGACGCGGACACGCTTCTGAAAAACGCGGATCTCGCTCTTTACCGAGCCAAAGACAGCGGACGGGGCGTTATGCGTTTTTACGAACCCGTAATGGACGAAAAGATAGAGCGTGCCCGTGACTTGGCGACCGAGATGCAAGGTGCTCTAGGTCGCGGCGAGTTTTATCTCGTATTCCAGCCGATCTTCGACCTGAATGGCAGAGGGGTTCAGTCCTGCGAAGCCTTGCTGCGCTGGAACAACCGTAGATACGGGGAGGTGTCACCGGGCGAGTTTATTCCGATCGCCGAAGGTAATGGGTTCATCGTCCAAATTGGCGGCTGGGTAATTCAAGAAGCGTGTCGCACCGCAAGCCAGTGGCCCAACTGTGTGACGATTGCGGTAAACCTATCCCCGATCCAGTTGCGTTCCGCCAATCTGCGAGGTGTCATTGTGAATGCCCTGGCGGCAAGCGGCCTAGCCGCCGAGCGGCTGGAACTTGAGGTCACGGAATCGGTGCTTCTCGAAGACATCGATGGCTCGCTTGCAGCATTGCAGGCTATCAACCTTCTGCACGTTCAAACTACGCTTGATGATTTTGGCACGGGATATTCCTCGCTAAGCTACCTTTCCAAATTTCCGTTTCAAACGCTCAAGATCGACCGCTCCTTCATTGCCGATCTCGATCAAAGCCCAGCGTCGGTAGCGATTGTACAAGCGGTGATCGACCTTGCCGCCAAGCTCGGAATGCGTACCATAGCAGAAGGGGTCGAGACGGCCGCCCAGCTTGCACAGCTTCGTCGGACACGATGCGATGCGGTGCAGGGATACTGGCTGAGCCGTCCGATACCGGCAAGCATGGTTACGACCATGCTTGCCGGTGAGACCCCCAACACCAGCTGCCGGGCGTCTCCGGGCGCTAACCCAACTTAGGCATGGGGCGGCTTGTTAAGAAGTCTGGTCTGGGCAGCAACTAGCCGCCGCATGAGCTTCAAGTCGGTCTCGCTGAGACGCAGTGCAGCATCTGCCCAAAGATCCACAACTGCCTCCAACTCGCCCAGCGACAGCGGGTTTACGGAGCGCGATGCTTCATAAATGGCACAATGTCCGCTATGACGCCGTCGGTTTTGTCGCACGTACCGCTCTACTTCCGCGCGTCCATTTCCGCGGTCCGCAAGACCGTGGACGATCCCGAGATCGTACAGCTCTTCAGCTGAATAGGATCGACCGCTCAGGATCATCTGTTCGGCTCGCGCAGCCCCTAGTCGGCGAGACAGGAAGCAGTGGGCACCCATGCCTGGAAACAGGCCGAAGGCGGTCTCGGGCAAGCTAAACTGGGTCCCACGCTCGGCAATGACGACGTTGAACGATAACAAGGCCTCGAACCCGCCTCCCAAGGCGTCCCCCTCCACCAGCGCGATCGTTACGATGGGCAGGTCAAGACTGAGCATGTTGCGATGAAGAATGCGCACACAGGCCCGTCCGTACCGAACCAACGCTGCTTGATCCCGCGCACGAATATGTGCCTCAAACAGATCCAGATCTCCACCAAGGGAGAACACGCCGGGAAAGCGCGAACCCAGCACGAGATACCTTAACGGTACCGCTCCCGATGCCCTGGCTATCGCGATATCGGTTTGCCATTGGTCAAATTGGGCAAGCAGGGTTGGATTAAAACTCGGTCGAACGCGCTGATCCATATAGGTCCATAGCGTCTCAAGGTTTGGGTCGAAGCTAACGTCGAGATCATCGTAGTCGAAATGCGCAATGCTTCTGTTGGCGCTGGTGTCATTTACCCCCGGAGGAACGCAATGATTGCCTGCCCGAACAATTGGAGGGTACTGAATTGACATGGTAGTTACCTTTCTACGTGCAGCGTATCGCTGCTCGCAAACGGTAGGCCGACACAGATAACAAAGGCGATGCCTGGGATCGCAACAGGCTTGGACAACCAAATTGCCACTGAACGACTGTATTAAAGTTGATTCGCAGCCTCGTTCGCAGCGGGCAGTTGGTCTGGTCGGAACGTCTGCGTCCAGCCCGGCGGTGGACGTTACGTGCTACTCGCCGTGGTAACAAACGGTACCGGGGTATAAGTACCCTGATGGCGCATGGTAAACCGCTAGAAGCCTACTCACTTTTGTCCATCAGCCTGCTCGTTACCTCGACAGGCGGACAGTTGCTCGTCTGTTGTCGATGAACGATGCCCTAGTTTCGCGTACAGCTCAACGTAAGGCGTCCGGTGCATAGGCGTGCTACCCGCTCAATCATATCCATATACGATCCCCGAGACAAATAGCTACCGCGTCAAAAGCCAAGACCGTGTCTGATCGCCAAGGCGATCTTGATGAGTAGGCAGAGCGTATACTCCCGAATGTTTCTACCAACTTAATGTCGAGATGCGAAAATGTCCGATATGGTTCGTTCGAATGTTAGGAGGATCATATGTTGCCGATGGTAAGAATTTCGTTTTGCATCCTTACCGTACTGTTCGTGGCCGCGTGCAGGCGTACGCCGCACTCGGCCGCTGAAACGACCGTCTTCAAAGATACCCAGGCTGCTCAAGAACGTACCAGACAGAAGGCCAACGACGATGTTAACGCCGCCATGTATCGGGCCGGAGATCAAAATAGCGGCCTTGCTGCAACCGGTCATACCAAGCGTTAGGGGCAAATGTCCGCCGTAATGGATTTGTCTCGCCTGGATACGTTATTTCAAAAGAAGTACTAATGTCGACTTCGAGCTAGCAGATCGACTGCGGCAAAGCCGATCCCTTGCACCATACTGCCAAATAAAAATGCCCACGGCAGAAACTGCCGTGGGCAAGGTTGTGAAGCCTGCGGGTATGCGTACTAGGCCCGCTGGCACCGCCTTATCTTAACGGTCAACCAACGTCTACGGATCGCAATCCTCAGAACGCATTGATCGCATCAAAACACTAAATTCGGGTGAACGATACCAGTTTGTCCAGGGGGACCGTTGCCCGAGCTGGCGAGCTACCCTCCTGCCACTCGCAAAACGCCATAAGCGCAGACCCGGGCCCTTCAGAACTGATCGCCGTCACCAGCATCAGCGGACCACCTGTCTTACGGCGCACGATAAAGTCGACTTGAACCACGTCATGCATGCCGTACCCTTTTTGATGGTGGACGCACTCTTAACCCTTTACAAACCCGAACAGTCTACCGTTAACCGGGATGGAGCACGGCAACGCGGATTTTAGTGATTGAGGACCGTTCAACCGCCCTAACAACGCTTCTTTCCGTGACTCTGAACGCGCATACGACATGCTCTGGTGAAGAAGGCCTAGAGCTCGGAAAACTGTATGAGTTTGACATCATTCTCCTAGACCATTCTCTCCCGGACATCACGGGCTTTGAGGTTTTGAGAAGGCTTCGGTTGAGCCGTGTAACGACGCCGGTTTTGATGCTCTCTGATGCTAGTGGCGTGCAGGACAAGGTTCGTGCGTTCAATCTCGGCGCGGACGACTATGTTACACGGCCCTTTCACCCAGCTGAACTTCTGGCGCGCATCCATGCTGTGGTCCGTCGCTCGCAAGGACACAGCCACTCCGTCGTTCGCGTCGGCAAGATTGCAGTCGATCTTAATACTAAAACAGTTTCTATCGCTGGCACACCCCTTTTCCTCACTGCCAAAGAGTACGCCGTTTTAGAACTACTCGCGCTACGCAGGGGAGCAACACTTACTAAAGAGGTGTTCCTGAATCATCTGTACGGCGGTATGGAAGAGCCTGAGGTGAAAATCATCAATGTGTACATCTACAAACTCAGAAAGAAACTGAGCCAAGCCTGCGATGGAGACGAATATATCGGCACGGTACGTGGCAGGGGCTACTTTCTGGCCGCCCCAGAAGCCGACGCAGTAGTGGCACTTGCGGCTTGAGTAAGTGACACAGAAAAGTTCACCCGCACAATGATGACAACCAACGTAGCGGGTGAACCTTCCGTCAATCAGGCAGCTTACTGCGTAGATAAGCCGCGTGAACACCCTGCATTTATGGTTAACGACCGTCAACCAGTTTATTGATTCGGCACATAAGGTGGAGGCCTTCAGTAGCCTTTGAGGCTGATGCACGATGGCCTATCACCGATCTTCCGGTTTTTAGGTTCTGCGTCCAATGTCGACGGTCAGAAGGTGATATCTATGGTGTCCAGCTCACAGCCATACGTCAGTTGAGCGCATCGTTGTCGCGTCGTTTGGCCTATCTAGCGGTATATGGTCGAGGATGGGGTACTAGGGTTAGCGGTTAGTCGTCTTGATCAGACTTCTTGCGCACCAGTTTTCTGACCTCTTTTCCCGGCCTAAAAAACGGCACTCGTTTCGCCCCTACCTCTACTTGCGTGTTTGTTTTTGGGTTTCGCCCAGTGCGGCGATCTCGGCTTCTCGTTTCGAAAACGCCAAACCCCCGGATTTCTACCCGTCCTCCTCTGATCAATTGTGTTTCAATTAGTTCAAAGAATGCCAGAACGATCGTCTCGACGCGTTTTGGCGACAGACTTGGGTTGTTGACTGCGATAAAGTTAATAAGATCAGATCGCTTCATAGTCTGCCCCCGGCTAGGGTTCGCTATAGGACGTATGACGTAGCCGCACGAGATTGAACAGGTCCATGCACTGGTTCGTACAGTTTAGCGCCACAGATTGCACCGGGTTAGCAACGGACGAGGGCATTTGTCTCAAACCAAAAAACTCAGGTGTTATGGCGTGCCGGCCTGCACACCACACAAAATCATCTAGCGTCCCATCCTACATATTTAGGCGTATCGGGTGACTAGTCGTTTTGAGGAGATCGAACCAAAACCGGACGAATGGCTATTTTTCGAGCTGACAGCCACGAACTCGTCGGTTGCAACTTAGGAATTTATATCTGACCGCCCGGCCATGAAAATTGTGTGCATAGTGGTTGGCGTGTTGGCATTGGTTCTCGCTGGAAGTCCCTTAGAACGCTGGCTTCGATCTGATAGTCTGACAGCTACTGCGGTTATAGATGGATTACATCGGTGCGGCATCAGTTCAAACAGAATATCCTGGGCGATCAGCCCAAACAAAACGTTAGTACTGCGAAGGGCTTCTGCTCTCACGCCAACCCTACCTATCCAACAGGCCGCCTGTTTCATGCATTGGACTGATAAACGTCGCATCAAGGTCGACTTTATCAGCTGATAGAGCCTTTAACTAGCAAAACAGTTAACGGCGTTCTTTCAGTCTGCTGGTAAGCGTTTTCAGATTGGGTTTTCAGACAAGACGCAGAGCTTTAAGACCTATGAACGATCAACTGCATCATCAGGGTCGTCCCATACGAAACGCTGCTCTACCTCGTTACCTTCCCCAAGGTGTACCTCGTAGCCTTTACCGGCTTCCATACATCGTATCTGGGCGACGATCGACGTTGGGTATATCCCCAGCACATGCCACGGCACCATTCGTATGACGCCCCAACCTACGGTTTCTGTTGTCACTCGTTTCTCCATAACAACCGGACGACCGGCCGCAGTTTATGCTTTGCTATCGTTTCCCTCACTGACCGGTCTCCATGAGGTCGCCAAACGGTCTACTCGCAGTCACAAATGGTGGGCAGCGATTCCAAATCTGAGTTCCGTTCGGCAAGACTGGCACCTCACCCCCCTGGCAGATCGCCGCATATTCGCAAACCCGGTGTGACACGGCATGGCGACACCGCAACGACCTGTGCTTGAACCATTTTTGTCAGTTTTTTTTACAGGTAGAGAGATTTCTGAGCTGCCCTATCAGATAGATGAACGATGGCATGATGTTTGCAACAGTTTCTCGTCGACGCGTCTCAGAGTCACCGGAGCCGGAAAGTGCGGAATACAATCACCCCCATGCCGTTAGCTGGTCAGCAATGAAGAGGACGACTGGATGGGGTGTAGTAAGGCTGGTGCCCTGGCACTTGCTTGGCATCTTCCCCACATCTGCTGAGGCACGTATAAAGTGTCTCGAAGCCGGTCCCAAATATGTGGTACACTTTGGCGAAGGCAATGTGGAAGAAAACGACTTTTCGTGGATCGATCCCGGGGTCAAATAGCCATCACGGGTGCCTTTCCTAGCATGCGACCTTGTTATGCTGGCAGGCTCGTGCCAATTTATCCGTTCAAAATGCGTTCCGCTTGCCGCGCAAGGCGTCCAAGTGCCGACATATCTGGCGCCACCTCGCGTGGGGATGTGTCGACGACGCATAAGGCACCGAGCGCGTAACCCGACCTGCTGATGAGAGGGATCCCGGCGTAAAAGCGAACGTAAGGTGCGCCAATTATCATTGGTAAGCCCGCCGAGCGTGTATCAAGTGTCGTATCAAGAATGATGAGAGGCTCGCCCGGACGGAGAAGAGCTTTGGCACAGATTGACTCGGAACGTAGCGTTTCGGTGGCATTGATACCTACGCGCGCTGCGATCCACTGACGATCGCGATCAATAATTGATATCGCCCCGATTGCTGTGTCTGCAGATGCCGTTGCGTGCTCGACGATAGCCTGCAAAACCGATTCACGTTCTGCAGTCGTTCGCCTTATAGCGTCTACCGCAATCTGCCGATGTCGTTCGTAGTCTGACCGAATAGGCTGAATTGCTTGGTTTTCTATCATGTCATTGGACGGATAAGAGCTCGTGCCGAATGGGCCACTACGGTACCTCGCGTTAAAGGGCGGTCTCTCGTCTTATCGTTACCCTATGCATTACGAGGCAACTCAGCAATAAGATGCATACGCCTTCGGAATTCTACCGCCATCTTAGTGCTGGCGGTAAGGCCTCAAACTGTCAGTACGCCTTACAACCCGCCCACCTTACACGCCCCAGTTTGGCACAATTCCGCCGTTGGCGCATTCCTTGCAGGATGTGCGGTATCATCCAAAGGAGGTATCAATATGCGTACCAAGCTTCTCTCCGCCGTCGCAGCAGTTGCGCTGGTCTCGATCGCAAACGTCGCACCGGCGTCGGCAGCAGTCTTCCCAGTTGGCACGACGACGCCTGGCGTTGGCTCGTTCCAGGCAGCTCCAGGACCGAATGGCACGTTCAACGGCGCTATCAATCGTGTTGGCCTTGGTGAAGGCTCGTTCACTGACACGTTCACGTTCACGCTCCCGGCCGCTGGTTTCGGCAGCGGTTCGGTAATCAGCTCGAACGTTGGTGGCAGCACGGCTCTCACCTTCTCGTCAGTGACGTTCAATGGGACCTCGCTGGCCATCGACATGGCAGGCAACCTCACATTCGCTGGCGTCAACAATGTGCCGATCTTCGCAAACCAGCTCAATACTCTGGTCGTTTCGGGTATCTCGGCAGGTGGCGCATCGTACGGTGGCAATCTGACGTTCGTTCCCGGTGCCGTTCCTGAGACTGCAACGTGGATGATGATGCTCGCCGGCTTCGGCCTGATGGGTGCAGGCCTGCGCTACCGTCGTCGTAGCGCGACGGTGTCGTTCGCATAATCACATACAACAGTTGATGCCGCCGGCGGAAGTCGGCGGCATTCTACCTGACGCGATGAGTTTGGTAGGTAGATTAAGGTCGGTGATACGACAGCGTCTACGCCTACTGGGCAAGTCTGGAATTCTGTCGCTTGAGTTTACAGCGTCATGGTTAAGTTAACGCAAATCGTCGATAATTGGCCATTGGCACGCTCCTTGCTGATGAAGGGAAACCTATCAATCAGGAGTGCCTTGATGCGTACCAAGTTCCTTTCCGCCGTCGCCGCTGTTGCAGTCATCGCAATCGCAAACGTTGCACCTGCTTCGGCAGCTGTGTTCCCCGTTGGCACCACGACGCCTGGCGTTGGCTCGTTCCAGGCTGCAATGGGCCCGAACGGCACGTACAACGGCGCAATCTCGCGCGTTGGCATCGGTGCTGGCACGTTCAGCGACACCTTCACCTTCACCCTCCCGGCGACTGGCCTCGGCAGCGGTTCGGTGATCAGCTCGACCGTCCTGATGAACGGCGTGACTTCGCTGACCTTCTCGAAGGTCACCTTCAACGGGATGGACCTCACCATCGGCGCGTTGGGCAATCTCGTATTCGCTGGTGGCGATGCTCTTCCGGTTGCAGCAGGCCAGCTGAACACCCTCATGGTTTCGGGTACGTCGCAGGGCGGCGCTTCGTATGGCGGCAACCTGACCTTTATCCCGTCGGCAGTTCCTGAGACCGCCACGTGGATGATGATGCTGGCCGGCTTCGGCATGATGGGCGCAGGCTTGCGCTATCGTCGTCGTAGCTCGACTGTCGCTTTCGCATAAGCGAAACGCAGTAAATGCCGCCGGTGAAAACCGGCGGCATTTTTTTATTTGTCACAAATCCGTCAGGTAGATCTTTACCAGCGCGTTGCCGTCCATCTTGCGCTGGATAGCCTCGTCCGAAGTCAGCTCCTCGGCCAGCTCGAGCGCATCGTCACGCGAGAAAAATAGCGAGTATAGCGACCGTTGAGCTTTGTCTGACGTCGCGTTTACCGCAGCCATTTCAATGCGGGGGCGAATGCTTGCGATTTCCAGCCACATAAGCTGCGACGGTGCGGCAACGCTCTCGTTGGTGCGTGGTGCACCAATTGGCTTGAAGCCCAACATTGCCTCGTAGAAGCGGCGATGCCGCGGATTGACCTCGATAAACAGGTCGGTGCAGCGATGGTGGTGGTATCCGTAGATGAAGACGATGTGAAACAGCGCTGCCAGCAAAGGCTTGGACGGCAAGCTCGTCTCAAACGCCAGGCGGCTTAGTTCACAAATCTTGCGGCCTTCGGCGTTACGGAACGCATCAAGTTCTTCTGCGAAGATTTTGTCCGCTGCCAGTCCGATATCGGAGTCGACCACGAGCGTGACTGTCCCAAGTACCTCGGACTGCGCGGACGCAGTAAAGGTTGCACTGGCACGGTGCGATGGCAGCGCATGATGGTTGCCATATCCGCGCCAGGCGTAACGCTTGTTGATAAGCAAGCACGCCGTTTCACGTCGATCACTTGTGTCAGCGAGCTCGATGTCCACAGCTTGGCTGAATATGCCTGGGACAAGTTTAGCGCGCTGTTCGTCTGGAAGACGATCTGCAAACCCTGGTTTGGCCTGCCCCATTGCTGCGGCAGAGAAACGAGCTTCAGGTTGAATAAACACCACAAACCCCCGGAAAAGTGCAGCGCGCGTCGCTGATCACGGACTTTGTCTGAGGTATGGGTCCATAAGAACGGATTGATGGATTGCCTTACCAGACAATCCACCTTGCTCATTCATGGTTAACGAGTACCAGCACTGTAGGCCGCCATGTCGGTCAGCCGTGCTATTTGTAAGATTAACGTGTTACAATCGCCGCGAATCTGGCGGACCATCATCAAAACGGACGAGGTCCAAACGCAGGACTTAGTGGAACGTCAAAACGCTTCGCTCGGCATGCTGATAACTGACAAATGAGTCAGCAATAGTTTGATCGCTGTAACAGGCACCGTCCAACCATGCTGTGAAGCGGACTTCATCCGCCCTGACCATCGCGTCTGCGATCACAGGTTCACCGTTGGTCGCTGCGAACCCAGCCTCAAAGGTTTCGGCCAGTTCGTCGAGGTATCGATCACATAGCATAGTGTGGCAACGATACGGTTATGCGCTTGTTCCAACAGGGGCTAAGTTTGCAGAACCATTGCACAAATATCACAGATATGCCCCAATCGAGCCTTGGCGATCATCGGTGCCAAAGCCTGCTACCATGCGTCCCTTGCGTATCGCGAACGTGGTGACCACGTTCGCCGCGCAGCGTTAGTCAGTCGAGGCGGACTTTGCCGGCCGACCGCGCTTTGGCGCGTCCGCTGAAGCCTGCGGCTTTGCCGCGACTTTCTGCCCAGGCTTACGGCCAAGGCCAATCTTTTTGGCCATTTCGCGGCGCATTTCCGAGTAGGCAGGCGCCGTCATTGGGTAATCAGCCTTCAATCCGTAGCGGGCACGGTACTCGTTCGCTGTGAGACCATTGGTCGAAAGGTGCCGCGTCAACGTTTTATACGGCTTGCCGTCGATCATCGAGATGATGACATCCGGGTTGGCCAAGGACTTTCGTGCCGTGACGGCCGCAGTATATTGGGTAGCGTTTTCCTCCTCGACCGAACTCTCGACTGGTACGCCGGTAAGGCCGTTCACCGCGTCGTACATCGACTTCAAGAATGTCGGAACATCTTCAGCTGCGACCCGCGTATTGGCATTGGAAAGCCACGCCATTGTCAATTCCGCGGCAAGCTCCATAGTGTTATCGGTCTCGTCTGACATAAAGTCTCCTTTGGGTGGCCGTCTAGGTTCAAGGCCTTTAACCGATCCTGAACGTACGCCAAATGACATAAAGTTTAATATTTAGACCAGTCACGCGCGTGATACGCATCCAACTCACAAACTTTTCCTACTGACTTTTTGCATCGCATCTACAGCGCATGTCCGCAAAAAGTCTTGGTCTTCAATATTCCAGTCAAGCTTTGGTTGGCAAGAAGTGACGCACATTGCCCCCACGAGATACCCTTGTTCGTCTCTCATTCCCGCAGCCGCGTAAAAGTCTATGTCTCCACTTTCTACCAATGGATAGGCAGCGAAGCGGACATCATTTTTTGCACTTGGGACAAAAAGTGCGTCTGCGTCAGCCTGTATCAAATGGCTTACAAATGATGTGGATCGGTTAAAAACACCCGGGCGCACACGGTCCTGCGCAATGACGAAAATGTTGTAGTGGCTTACTGCGCAAACCAATGCCGTTTCGGCGCGACAATGGATACGCGCGCGTCGCGCCAGATCCATAAGCGTGGAATCGCCGACCGCGTTTAACAGGCCTGATGCCTCCGTTGCTTTTTGACGCTCGACCTCGTTGGCGGGCATGCCGGCCGAACTGTAGGAGATGATGTTCATTGTGCGGGCTTGTTCACGTTAGGTTGAGCAATTCGCTAGTATGAGAAACTTTGCTGGTGGCTGAACACCCACACAAAGGATGACTTGTCCCGAAAACGTACGGCTGCTCGACGAAAATATCAGATATTTCAGAGAAAATCCGAGCATGACGACTGCAAAAGTTGACTACGAAAATAGGCATGATGGCAACCGGCGAACGGATCGATGAAACAGGAACACTCATCCAGGTCGGAGGGATAATGTTTCTCCGGCGGGACTATGGCGGCCGTTATCAGCTTGAGTCGCACCATTTACCCGTCAACCTTCTTCAACACCGGGTACGTTTGGTTGGTACGTTGATTGGCCCGATGCTGGTACATGCCGAGCGGGTAGCGCTGGCCTGATCAGTGGTTTGGCTCTTAGGCGATTCACCGCGGATCCGATTCAGCCCGACTCATACCGATTGCCAGAATCGCGCCGCTGACGATCATGCCGCCATGGGACATGTCATCACGCATGCTTGCGGCCACGGCCAGATCCACCACCTTGCCGGCTATGCGCGGCAACAGGAACAGAAGGCCAAGTGGTTAGAAACCACGCGTTGCCGCGAGTGCTTTATTGCCGACAAACAAGCCGTTCAGGCGGAAGCGGCCGCACGCGACGTGGCGGCTGTAGCCCATCTCACACTGCCAGCGCTCAGCGGCAGCGACCGCCAGATTGCCTGGGCAACATCCCTCCGCGCGGCTCGCCTCCTAGCTATGATATTGCACGAGGGCGATGACGTCCCCTTGAGTGCATTAGTCAGCCACCTGACGGATGCAAAGTGGTGGATCGATGGCCGCGGTCTAACCGACGTCGAATGGTTCGAGCATGCCGAGAAAATCGCTGCCATAAGGGTTCCGGTCTCCTACGACGGTGAAACGGCCCCTGCTCCACCAGTATAGGAAGCACATCGGGAGGCCCTTCCGCCACATTCCGCAAATTAGCGCTAGCTGCGAGGCAGGCACTCATCGCGCAATTGCCTACAAAGGCGGGCCGCGACCAGTTGGAGTATGGAAATGCGCGACCCTGGCCACCCTGTTACCCGAAAAGGTCATGAGTGGTTACACGATCCCTATGCCAACGTGAACTTGCCGCCAACAGCTTATTGCGTCAAAGGCTGCCGAGATGCGCGACAACGTTAGAGACGGAGACGATCTACAACGGATCAAGTGCCGCATTGATCATCACATTCCAATTTACCGCGGCTACTTTCCAGTCAACCTGTGGAACTGCTAGCATTTCTAGACTGGGCTCGCGCATGGCCTCGAGGACAATCCGCGCCGACTTTTCATATGCCCGCCACATCGGCTTGCCCTGACAGACCGAGTTCTCTGATTGGCCTGCCGCCTTACACAAAGTACGAGTAACGCGTTCGATCATCCCCATATGCGCTCTCCGAAACGAAACACCTCGGGCCCTGTTTTTATCAGCAAGGCGAGCAAGAAGAGATCGGGCTGCCGTTCGGAATACTACCGTAGCAACAGCCCTGGCCGCCCTGATCGCCGGGGTGGGTGACTTGGACGGTTGGGAAGATAGTACATTCACAAATAGCGCTGACAAGAGAAAGCTCCAGCAGACGCTACTGCTGGCTTAGAAGCGGCCCTAGGGTTCGCACTGCTGCTGCCCAATAACAAGGGCGTCGCGTCCAACGCCAGCGCTTAACGTCGAGCGTGACAAATTACCGACAGTCCCAACGAGATCGATGCAGCACTGCCACTGCACGCTATGCAAACCTTCGATTTTCAACCATCGCGTTAACCATAAGGTCAACCGGTTAAAATCAGGAGTTAGGCAGATGGCAATGAAGTGGGCGTTCGCAGTTGGTATCCTGGGTATCCTCGCAGCCAGCCCCGCCTCTGCCGGTCGAACAACCGAGCGCTTCACGTCGCTGACGGTGTTCGGCGATAGCCTGGTAGACGCCGGAAACCTGTTTATCGCGAACGGCGGTACCCGCCCTGATCCAGCTCTTGGGTACTTCGAGCACCGCTTCACCAACGGCTATGACTACCCCGACCTGCTGTCGGTCGATCTGTTTGGAAAGCCGACCACCCCGTCTCTGGCGGGCGGCAACAATTACGCATTTGGTGGCGCTCGGATCGTTGATACCGGCGATAGCATCCCTGACCTGCAAGCGCAGATCAACGCTTTTAAGCTATCCCCACAAGGCATCGACGCAAACGGTCTGTATGTCCTGAACTTTGGCGGCAACGACGTCTTTGGCGCAAAAGGGGTGTTTGGCCCTGTAGGCGCGATCGGGTCGTACCCTGATATCAGCAGCTATCTGCAGGCAGCTGCCCAGCAATATGTAAGCGGGATCCAAGAGCTCAATAACCTTGGCGCTCGAAACATCCTGTTCACCGATTTCCCTATGGCAGGCGATCCGCTGACGATCGAAGCGAATGGATACCTCGCCACCGCACTCAAAGGCCTGACGCTGAGCGCGGGCACGGATCTGTTCCAATATAGTCTTAACGATCTCAACCAGCGCGCCCTCACCGATCCGGCATCGCTCGATCTCCCTCCGCTACGCTTCGACACCAACTGTGTTGCAGCAGGCGCACAAGCGACCGGGTGCGCAGGCTTCTTCTCGTTTGACGGAGTACATGTAACAGCCGCTGTGCAAGCCGCCGGCTACAAAGATATGGACCGAAAGTTTGGGCTGACGATGGCACAGGCGGTACCAGAACCGCAAAGCTGGATCATTATGATTGTGGGCTTTGGGGTTATTGGTGGCGCGCTACGGTATCGCCCCGCTAAGGCACCGCGCTCTGCCGCAAGCTAACGGCGTTGTTATGCCGATCGGGATATACCGACGTCCCGATCGGCTCCGAGCTTCTGTAACGTCGAAGCCGGTTACAGTTCTGCAGACTGGTTAAGTTGCTTTGCATGC
Organism: Sphingomonas sp. PvP056; assembly: GCF_040549155.1. Taxonomy (NCBI): domain Bacteria; kingdom Pseudomonadati; phylum Pseudomonadota; class Alphaproteobacteria; order Sphingomonadales; family Sphingomonadaceae; genus Sphingomonas; species Sphingomonas sp. PvP056. Next base: position 146,193 of record NZ_JBEPST010000007.1, on the reverse strand, counting down.
CGGGAGGTAACCGTTGCGACGATCACGTGAAAAAGCTCGTTGTGAGCCTCGTCTTCCACGTTAACCCGCCAATGTCCGTCATTTGCAAAACCGGGATGATCAATAAGATACGAAGCCAAGTACTTTACCGCTTGGTTTCGTGCATCTGAAAGTGACTCACACTCGATCGTCTTGTAAATGTTTTCGCCAGCAAAGCTAATTATGTAGGTATTCATAAAGCAACCAATTCTGCTGGTAGATACTAATCTATTGTTTGTATATATACTTAAATCAATAACATAGTATATAGTCAAGTCAAGCCTGTGATTTATCACAAACATGGACGCGGGCTGATAAACATCCGTGGTCAGCGCCTCGTCGCGGAATGTGATCGTCCAGATGCTGATCAGCCTTAACTGGCGAAAGCGATGTGTTACTCGTGCCCGATGCCGCAAGGTTCCTCCGGTGAAGAGCTGTCACACGTTTGACCTGAGCAATGCTGCAGCCTGCCAACTCGGCTGTTTTGGCAATGCTCATCCCTGCGTCCCGAAGTCCGACAATACGACGGTGATGCGCCAGGTCCGGCTTTCGCCCCGTGTAGCGTCCTGCGCGCTTAGCGAGCTCTATTCCTTCTCGCTGTCGCTCGCGACGGGTTTCGTAGTCATCCCGGGCAGTCTGAAGCGCGACCCGTAGAAGCATATCCTGCACCGCCTCCAGCACGATCCGAGCCACGCCTGAACTGTCCTCGACCAGATCCGACAGATCAACGATTCCCGGCACAGCAAGGCGAGCCCCCTTCCCCCTGATGGTGGCAACCAGAAGCTCCGCCTCGGCCAGCGGCAAGCGGCTAATGCGATCGATCTTCTCGGCGATGACCACTTCGCCCGCCTGAAGGTCTGCTACCATGCGCAACAGTTCCGGACGGTCGGGTCGAGCGCCTGACGCTTTCTCGCGATAGACCGCGGCGACGTAAAAACCAGCCGCCCGCGCGCTCCCCACGATCGCCTCTTGTCGCGTCAGGTCTTGCTCGTCGGTGCTCACACGCAAGTATACCCTGGCTGCTCGGATCGCATCTCGTTTCGGCTGATCGGTCATCATTCCTCGGCTCCAGTGGGTATACCCACAGTAGCCAAACAGCTAGGTCATAGCTACAAACCAATAATAGCGGTCTCTGATAGCCTAGCCAAGCTGACCGGCCCATTCTAGCCATTGGGGTGCCGTTCATCAACTCGCGCCTCAAAGGTTCACCACATTAAGGAACTGCCACTCCGATCCCGATAGATTTCATCGGGTTGTGGCATATTGCTGACTGTGGCATAGGGTGACTAGGTCGCAGACGAGAGGCATGCAGCAATGGCCACGCAAACCATAGATATCAATGTTGCCAGTAATGGGCGTATGGTTCTTCCGGCATCGGTGCGCAAAGCGATGGGGCTGCACGGCGATGCGAAGATCATTCTAACGGTTGAGGATGATCAGGTTCGTTTGTCGCCGATCGGGCATGGTGTATCGCGTGCGCAGGCACTCTATCGGGCACATGCCAAGCATGCGCGCACGACTGACGACTTCCTCGAGGAGCGAAAGGCGGAAAGTGTGGCCGATCTCGGGGAGGTCGCGCCCGACGCCGTGGATCGAGACGTATAATGACATCAGTCGTTCTCGACGCATCCGCGGTGCTGGCTCTGGTCCGAGATGAACCCGGTGCTGACAAGGTTGCTCCCCACATTGGGCGTGCTGCAATTTCGGCAGTCAACCTTCAGGAGGTAATCAAGGAGTTGCTGCTCAGCGGCCTCGACCAAGTGACTACCCGCGAACTGCTTGACGAGCTTCGTCTAGACGTTCGCGCCCACGATTCCGAAGCCGCCTATGCCGCTGCTGCTCTGCATGCCCAGACACGTCAATACGGTCGCGGGCTAGGTGACCGATCCTGTCTCGCTCTCGCTGTGCAGCTAGGAGTCCCTGCCCTCACCGCCGATCGCGAATGGAAGAAGGTGAAGGTCAAGACCTTGAAGCTAGAGCATATCCGATAGCCAAAGCCTCGGCGGTCCTGCCGCGCGCCGACGACTTCGCGCCTTCGACAACGGTCGGCTCTCTGGGCTGATTCCAAAGGGTGTTGATCTGTCTGTCCGCGCCTTGGCAAAGGCCGCTGCCCTTGACGCCGTAGCGATCCGGCCTTTCGGTGCCATTTACATCTCTTGCTGGATGAGGCTGTAGCGGCTGGCCAATTCGGGTTGGCGCTATGCACGTAGGCCTCGGTCCCCTCGTCGTCTGAGGCTGCTGCGATTCCTAGAGCCTTTCGTGCGCCGATAGTGATCTTCCACGCAAGCTAGAGCTGGAGGACGCTGGCGGCGTGAAACTTACCCGGTCGGCACATCGACGATCACTGTTCCGCATCCACTAAAGCCGTAATATCAGTAGCGCTTCGTAGTAGAAGGAGTTACGCTTATCACTACCACGCGGGTGCAACTTATCAGTCTCGTCAGGCTGTGGCGGCTTCCCGAACATACAGTGCCGGTTGATGATCTACCCCATGTTCAGGGACGGCATTGGTCCGCTCCATAAGCATTGTCCCCCCTCCCCTGACATGTTGAGATGCCCGTCAGTCTACAGGGCGTAAGAGCGCAATCGCTTCCGCAATTACCTGTGCGATTGGGATGCCGCGACCGTTTGCTTCGGCGTAGATCTGCTTGACGGTGCTAGGGTGAAGCCGGACATTGAATTGCGGGGTCCGGCCGAGGATGTTACTCTGACGTCGTGGCGAAGTGGTTGCGGTTTCTGATCCTTGCGCACTCCCCTCAGCGTCGATCCCGTGACGTTTGGCAACAGCCGCGACCGCGTTGTCACTGGGAACTGAGTCTTCACTGCGGCTTGTAGGTTTGAGGCCGTCCAGCAGACTGCGACGTTTAAGCTCCGTCATGCCACGTTCTCCTTTGCAGCGCCTTGATTGAGGGCGACAACCTGTGCAGCGAGTTCCGCTGCCTCGGCGTTCGCCTTGTCAAGCTCAGGCACCTCTCCCTTCGGGAGGTTGGCCAAGGTTGTGTTGTAGCTGGAAAGGCTCTTGTAGGCCGTACGCTCGACGATACGTCCGATCACAAAGATGTCGTTTTCGGCAATTTGGCTTTCAAGGGCCGCTATTTCACGTGACCAGATCGCGGCAGGAGCACAAGACCCACAAGCAGACGTTCAAGCCTGCTTTGCCGGCGCCCAGCTTCGGCCGTTCATTAATCTCCGCGATCGGACCGCTTCAAACCTCGATTCCCGTTCATAATGTCGCCTTCCGGAGGCGAGACGCTTCGTTTCTCATCGGCGCCATACAGATTAGCTGCTACGCATAAGCGCCTAGCTTCTAGGACCCATTATGGCCGTCAACATTCCTACCGACGTGGTGCGCAGCTTCGTCGCGATCGTCGATGCCGGCTCGATGTTGCGCGCCGCGGACCGCGTGTTTGTCAGCCAGTCCGCGCTCAGCCTGCAGATGAAACGGCTGGAGGACCTGCTCCAGGTCGGGCTGTTCCGGCGGGAGGGCCGCAGGCTAGTCCTCTCGGTGCAGGGTGAACGGTTCCTGCCGCATGCGCGCGAACTGCTGAGCGTCAACGACCGTGCTCTGGCAGCACTTGCCGACGGCAGCCTCGCCGGCCCCGCTCGGATCGGGTTCGTGCAGGATTTCGCGGAAACGTTGTTGTCCGGCGTCTTGTCGGTGTTCGCGTCGAGCAACCCCGATGCGTCGCTCGACGTTCGCGTCGCGGGATCGGCCGAACTGCTCGATCTGCTTGCGACCGACCGTCTCGATATCGTCCTGTGCATCGGCGAGGAGACCGATAAGGCCGCCGTCGCCACCGCCGACATGCACTGGCTGGGTAATCCACGCCTGACCTCAGCCGCGATCCTGCCCTTGGCGGTGCTCCAGAAGCCATGCCGGTTCCGCGATGCCGCGATTGCTGCACTCGAGGCGGCAGGCAGACCCTACCGGATCGTGCTGGAGACGCCGAGCCTGTCGGCGCTCCGCGCGGCGGTGACGGGCGGGATCGGGATAACCTGTCGAACCGACGCTCTGATGGGGCTAGACTCGGAAATTCACGACGGGCTCCCCGGACTGCCCCGCGTCGCCTATGTTGTGCGCATCAACGACACGCGCCATCCGGTCCTCGACCGACTCCACGAAGTCGTCCTCCGTTCGATTGTTGAGTCGGCCAGCGCAGATTGACGCTCTTCAGGGCAGCAAAGGCTTTCTTTTCCGGTCAAACAACGCGTTGAAATCGATGGCTTTTTAAGCTCGTATTTGCAACGCTCATAAGACTGGCAAGTCATTCTCCATTGAAACGATGGGAATTGAGACCGCATTGAAGGTGCTCCGGGAAACGAAGCGTCCGAAAGGCTGTCCATGGCGAAGACGTCCCAACGATCGACCAGCCGATCATGGCAGAGCAAGCTGCAGCGTAGCCGCTGGGTATCGCCAATAGCACTCATGCTGGCCTGGGAAGCGGCATCCCGGATTGGCCTGATCCCAACCCGCACGCTAGCGGCGCCTTCGCAGGTGTTAGGAACACTCTGGTCGATGATCGTGTCGGGCGAATTGCCCGCAAACCTCGCCGTATCGCTCGGCCGCGCCGCCGCCGGTCTGGTGATCGGCGTCAGCCTAGGCATCGTCCTTGCGCTGATCGCCGGCCTTACCCGTGAGGGCGAAGCGGCGGTCGACTCGCCCGTTCAGATGCTCCGGACATTGCCTGCGCTGGCGCTGTCGCCGCTGTTCATCGTCTGGTTCGGGATCGGCGAGACCCCCAAGATCGCGCTGATCGCGTTCGCGACGCTCTTCCCGGTCTATCTCAACCTCTACAACGGGATCCGCGGCGTCGATGTCCGGCTGATCGACGCAGGGCGCAGCTTCGGCCTTTCACGCGGACAGATCGTCACCGACATCGTCCTGCCAGCCGCGCTGCCGCAACTGCTGGTCGGTCTGCGCTACGCCTTCTCGGTCGCGGTGCTGATCCTTGTGGTCGCCGAGCAGATCAACGCCTCGGCGGGCCTCGGCTTCCTGATCAACAACGCCCGCGATTTCATGAGGACCGACATCATCGTCGTGTGCCTGCTCGTCTATGCCGGGCTCGGCCTCGTCGCCGACCAGTCCGTGCGCCTGATCGAAGACCGCGCGCTCGCGTGGCGCCCCAAGCTCGTCGAGGCCTGACATGAACATGATCTCTCACATCATTCCGATGCCGCAACCCATTCGCCCCGTCGTCAGACTGTCACGCTTCTCGCGCAGTTTCGGCGCCAATACCGTGCTCGACGATCTCCATCTCGAGATTGTGCAGGGCGAATTCGTCGCGCTGCTCGGCCGTTCGGGGTCGGGCAAGACGACGTTGCTGCGGACGCTCGCGGGACTCGATACCGCCGAAGCACAGGACGTGACGATCCCGACGTCGCGTGCGGTCGTCTTCCAAGATGCGCGGTTGCTGCCGTGGAAGCGGGTGTGGCGCAATGTCGGGCTCGGACTGAAAGGCGCCGACGTGCGCGACCGAGCAGAAGCGGCACTGCGCGAAGTCGGGCTTGGCCACCGGCTGGATGCGTGGCCCCTGACGCTATCGGGTGGGGAAGCGCAGCGTGTGGCGCTCGCCCGCGCGCTGGTCCGCGAACCGAAACTGCTGCTGCTCGACGAGCCGTTCGCAGCACTCGACGCGCTGACCCGCGTCAAGATGCACGGCCTCGTGATGGCGCTGTGGCGCGCACACAAACCCGCGGTGCTGCTGGTGACGCACGACGTCGACGAGGCGATCGCGCTGGCCGACCGCGTGCTGGTGCTCGATAAAGGGCGGATCGTTGTCGAGGAGCGGATCGCGGTCCCGCGCGGTCAGCGAACGAGCATCGCGGCGGCATTGCGCGAGCGGTTGTTGAGTTCGCTCGGTGTCGAGCGGGACGAGCCCCTGCCCTTCGTGAAGGCCGAGTGATGGCGAGCTTGGTTCAGGATCGCCCGCGGCTCGACCGGCTGCGCGACTTCGTCACCGGCATCGGCGCGTTGCTGGATCGTACCCGCGACGAGCGTTCAATGCTCGAGGAAGGCAGCGCTGCACTCGGCAGACTGGTGGCGCACGACGACTGGCTGCCCGATGCCTATGCCGCGCCCGACCCTGACCGCTATCGCCAGTACCTGCTCCACTGCGACAGCCGCGAGCGCTTCTCGGTCGTCAGCTTCGTCTGGGGACCGGGACAAGCCACGCCGATCCACGATCACCGCGTCTGGGGGTTGGTCGGAGTCTTGCGCGGCGCCGAACTGTCCGAACGGTTCGCGCGGTATCCGGATGGCGGACTCCACGCGGTCGGCGCGATCGAGCGGCTCGAAGCGGGTGAGGTGGAGGCGGTCTCGCCATCGGTCGGCGATATCCACCGCGTATCGAACGCGTTCGACGACCGCGTGTCGATCAGCATCCACCTCTACGGCAGCAATATCGGCGCGGTCGAACGCGCGACCTATGACGCGGCGGGCACGCCGAAGCGGTTCGTGTCGGGCTATGCCAACGCCGTGCTGCCGAACCTCTGGGACCGCTCGGGAGCCCCCGCATGACTACCCCAAACGACATCCGCACCGCGCTGCTGCTCGGACATGAAGTCGCGTTACTCGACGTCCGTCATGAGGCGGCATTCGCGACTGGCCATCCGTTGTTCGCCGCCAACCTCGCCTTCGATCGTATCGACCTCGAATCGGCGATCCGCCTGCCGCGCAAGGACGTGCCGATCGTGCTGTACGATGACGGCGAAGGCTATGTAGCGACCGCCGCCGCAACGCTGACCGCTCTTGGCTATACGAACATCGAGACGCTTGAAGGCGGACTCGAAGGCTGGCGCGCGACGGGCTTCGAAGTCTTCGAGGACGTGAACTCTTATTCGAAGGCTTTCGGCGAACTGGTCGAGGCGCGCCGCCACACGCCGTGGCTCGCAGCCGAGGACGTCGCCGCGCTGATCGAGGAAAAGGCCGACATCGTGATCCTCGATGCGCGCCGGTTCGAGGAATATGCGACGATGAACATCCCCGGCTCGACCAGCGTGCCAGGTGCGGAACTCGTATTGCGCGTGGCCGAGGCAGTGCCCGACCCCGACACGACGATCATCGTCAACTGCGCTGGTCGCACGCGGAGCATCATCGGCACGCAGTCGCTGATCAACGCCGGAATCCCCAACCGGGTCGTCGCGCTGCGCAACGGCACGATCGGCTGGACACTGGCGGGCCAGTCGCTGGCACATGGCAGCGACCGTCCTGCGCCCGAGGTGCGGCAGAGCGACGAGACCACGGCTACGGCCCGCGCCGTCGCCTACCGCGCCGGGGTCAAGCGCCTGACGCCAGCGGAACTCACGACGCTTGAGCGCGACACAAGCCGCACACTTTACCGTTTCGATGTGCGCCGTCCGGACGAATACGAAGCTGGTCACGTCGCAGGCTTCCGGTCCTATCCCGGCGGCCAGCTCGTGCAGGAAACCGACATCGCCGCGCCCGTCCGCGGCGCGCGCATCGTCCTCGCCGACGACATCGGGCCGCGAGCCGACATGACCGCATCGTGGCTCGCGCAAATGGGATGGGACGTGTTCGTCCTGGACGGCGGCTTCGACGGTCTGCTCGAAACCGGTGCCGGTCCGACGATCCCGCCGGGCGATCCCGCGCACCGGTACAAGCGTCCCTACGAAGGCACCGACAACGCCGCCGCCGCGATGCAGGCCTATCTCGACTGGGAATACGGCCTGGTCGACCAGCTCGCGCGCGACGGCACGCACGGCTTCTACGTCATTTGATCCCCGAACGCCCCCACAGGAGACACGTCATGCCCGTCAAGTTCATCGGCTATATCGGTTTCAACGACGCGTCCGAAATCCACGGCGTCGGCAAGGCACGCGGCCTCGACAAGGCCTATGTCGAGGCCGCCGCGATCGCGCAGGAAAAGGGTGGCTTCGACCGCGTCCTGATCCCGTTCGGCTCAGACAGCCCCGAAAGCCAGATCGTCGCCGCGCACGCCGCAGCCATTACCACCAAGCTCGGTTTCCTGATCGCGCACCGCCCCGGCTTTACCCAGCCCACGCTCGCCGCGCGCCAGCTGGCGACGCTCGACCAGCTCTCCGGCGGGCGCGTCGCGGTCCACATCATCACCGGCGGGGCGGACAGCGAAATGGCACGCGACGGCGATCACTCGGTGAAGGACGATCGCTACGCCCGCACCGACGAATATCTGGAGATCCTGAAACAGGAATGGTCATCCGCCACGCCGTTCGATCACGACGGCCGTTTCTACAACTTCCGCCAGGCGTTCAGCCAGATCAAGCCAACCAATCTGCCCGTTTTCTTCGGCGGATCGTCGCCCGCCGCGATCGACGTCGCCGGGCGCCACGCGGACGTCTACGCGCTGTGGGGCGAGACGCAGGCGCAGGTGCGCGAAGCAGTCGGCACGATTCGCCACGCCGCCGCGCGCTATGGTCGCAATCCCGGCTTCTCGCTGTCGCTGCGCCCGGTGATCGCTGATACCGAAGAAGCGGCATGGAAAAAGGCCGACCAGATCGTCGAGAAGGTGCGCGACCTCCGCGAGACGGCAGGCGTTGCAATCAGTGGTCACGCGCCACCGAACGCCGGCTCGCAGCGGCTCCTCGACACCGCCAACCAGGGCTACCGCGTCGACAAGCGCCTGTGGACGGGTGTCGCGGCGCTCGGCGGCGCGCAGGGCAATTCGACCGGACTGGTCGGCACGCCCGAACAGGTCGCGGACGCGATGCTCGATTACTATGACCTCGCTCGCGCTCATCAACCAGTCGGTGATGGTGGAGTCGACCCTGCAGAACAGCATGTCGCCGGCGATGGCAGCCTCGCTCAATTTCTCGCGCGGGCTGAGCGCGCAGGGCCTCAACTAAGGACGATTGGCGATGCTCGAGGTCTTCACGATTGGCGGTGGCGAATACATCGTCAACACGTTTAACGCGGTAGCAGCATGGACTGGAGGCGGGGGTTACCGCTCGCTTCTCCGCGTCGTGATGGTCCTCGGCTTGATTTACGCCTTGCTCGCTGTCGCCTTCACGATGAACGTGCGTGCATGGCTGAACTGGTTCCTCGGCTCGTCGCTGATCTACATGTGCCTGATGGTGCCAACCGTCACCGTGAAGGTTACCGACCGCGTAAATCCATCGCTTGCCCCTGCCGTCGTGGCAAATGTGCCCCTTGGGCTCGGCGTCATCGCCAGCTTCACCAGCCAGGTCGGTGACTGGCTGACGCGCACCGCGGAAACGGTGTTCACGATGCCAAGCCAGCTCAGCTACTCGACGAACGGCATGGTCTACGGCGCACGGTTGCTCGATGCGACACGCAACTTCCAGATTCGTGACGCCGAGTTTGCGACCAACCTGTCAGCGCACTTCAAGAACTGCGTTTTCGGCGACATCATGCTCGGCCAGAAGTCGATGACGGACCTCGCCTCTGCCAAGGATCTATGGGCTGCTATGGGTCCTGGGTCGGCTGCGCGCTCGCAACCTTGGGTCGAGCGTTCGGGTGCGGCCACCACCAGCAGCATCGTTCCCTGCCGTCAGGCTTACGGCATGCTGGATGGCCTTTGGCATACCATGATCGAGGCGCACACGTCGCTTTGGGCGAAGGAAACCTATCCTAAGCTGTCCACCTCGGTCGCCTCTGCCAAGCTTCGTAGCGATGTGCCGATCGTCAATCAGGCCTTCACGGCTTCCAGCGCGAACTACGAGACCATCTTGCGCCAAAACACGGCCATCAATGCCTTCATGCAGGCGCGTGACGGCATGGCAGGTGGTCCGGGCGCAGCGTCGATCGATACGTTCGCAACGACGCGGGCAGACATCCAGGCGCGCAATACATATAATTCGATCGCGCAGCAGGCGATGAGCTGGGTCCCGATCCTCAATATCGTCCTCACCGTCGTCTTTTATGCGATGTTCCCTGTCATCTTCCCGCTGTTCCTGATGCCGCAAACCGGCGTCGGCGCCCTCAAAGGGTATCTGACCGGGTTCTTCTACCTCGCTGCATGGGGGCCGCTTTACGTGATCCTGCACATGATCTGCATGACGCGGGCGACCAGCGCCGCGCAGGGCGTTGCAGAAGGCGGGATGTCATTGGGGACCTATGCCGGCATTGGCGCGGTCAATGCCGAGACCGCGACGATCGCAGGCTTTATGCTGATGTCCGTTCCGTTCCTCGCGGCCGGGCTCGCCAAGGGTGCCATGAGCATTTCCGGGCAGGCAACGTCTGTCCTCTCGCCGGCGCAAAACGCGGCCGAGGCTGCCGCGGCCGAGCAGACCACTGGTAATTACAGCTACGGCAATACCAGCTTCGCCAACTCTACGTCTAACATGCGGCAGAGCAATCAATGGTCGGACGCACCAACATTCTCGTCGGGAGGCATGGCGTCGAGTTTCCGACATGACAATGGCGCAACGACTAATGGTTTTGGCAACGGCCAAAACGTTTATGATACCTCGAAGGCTATCTCGAACTTGGCGTTCAGCGCTTCGATGACGTCCGGGTCAGTGGCTACCGAAAGCCGTCAAGCGGCGTTCGCCGCCCGGATCGCTGACGGGTTCGAGGAGGCAAGCCGTCGTGAGACCAGTCATCTCAATGCCCTCCGAAATGGCCATTCGTGGGGTAGCGACACGTCCTCTGGCTTTGACTCGTCAGCCGGTGTGCGCACCGGAAGCAACACGAATCGAAGCGATCGAGTTGGCATTGTCGACACCCAATCTGTCGATGGTCGGCAGCGGGTTGGAAACGGTACGCGCCATAGTGTCGAGGAAGGTAAAGGTACAAACTGGTCCGATCAGCTTTCGGGCGGCATTCGGGTCTCAGCTGGCGTCGGTGGCGAAGGTGGTAAGGGCGGCGGAGTACTTGGCGCAGTCGCGAAGGCAGTTGGGCTTAAGGGTGAAGTCTCCGGCGGCTATAACCAGACATATACCCGATCTAATACAGGCAACGTTGCGGATAGCAGGACTGGCAGTCTAGATAGTAGCACGAGTGTCAGCGGAAATGCCGCGACAGATCACGGTAATTTCACCGCTGTTACCATCGACAATGGAACATATAGTCAAGACGGATATTTCTCCCGCTCTCAGCAAAGCGAAAGCCGCACGAAGGCAATCGAGGAGTCATTGTCGCGTATACAATCGTATAACGAACAGGCACGTCATTATAAGGAACTGTCACAGTCGCTTGAGCAACACGCCAGTTACGCAGAAACCCATGGCTTCAGCATGTCGCAGGATCTTCGTCAGGACCTTGCCCGATACTACGACCAGGAAGTGGGGAAGAGCCCCCGCGGCCTTCTCCCCGAACTCTGGGCAACGGACCTTAGCCCAACTCAGGAGATGGCGCGAAACGTAGTCATTGAGAAGTGGGCTGGCGAACGTTCCGCGATCATCGAGCGCGATATCGTTGCCGCCCTTGACAATCCCGCACTCGAGGGTCTGAAGATACCCGCCGTAGCTAGCGAAGCCAGTGTTGCCGGCCGTTATTCCGGCGGTTCTGGGCTTCCTTCCGCTCATGCAGTCTCTGTTGGGAAGCAAAGTACGACCGGGCCTGACGCTATCATCTCAACGGGTGAAGCTGACCTGCGTAGCCAGAAGGATCGTAGAGACAGCGATGCGCGGTTCGCTCTAGGACAGGGTCCGACCGGCCCCAAGCCGTGACCTCAGGACATCATCATATGGGCAATTGCGGCGATGAACATGGCCAAGATTGCCAAGGCGAACCAGAAGCGAACCTTCCTTTCAAACGAGGTGCCGTTGGCTTTGCTTCCACCATATACATCACTGTCGTAAAAGGGATTCACCTGCCACATCCCTGTGCCCTTTCCAGGCGCACTTTCGCTATCAAACATGATGGGCTGGCTGGGATCAATTTGCATGGTACACCTCGCCTAATAAGGTAGAGCGAAATGAACATCTTGGCAACGCGGGATCAAGGTCGATCTTTGGCTTCTCAGCATCGTCCGCCCGCGCTCGACGACTTATCTGGGACTCTCATCTTCAGCTTTTCTTGGCTGCTGGTTATGGCGATCGGCCTCATGCCCATAGCCGAGGCTTCGCTATCTCGTTCACCGTCGATCACTATGCCAACGACGATCGCGTTTTTTGGTGCTGTCGGAAGCGCGGTCCTGCTCCGTCGACGCTATTCCTGGATGGGCCTCCTCGTCCACATCTTCGGTCAGATCGCGATCTGGCTTTCGCTATTTGTCATGTCGCTCGCTGTCGCCCTCGTCCTGATCCCGAAAGGCTGACGGTTCCCTTCTACAGATCGTTCGTTCGGGGCGACGGGACATAGGGATGAACTTCCCGGACTAGAGCCGCTGCCTTCTCGATCGCCTCGACCTCCGCTGGCTTACCCCTTGGATCGATCCGCCAGGTTGACCTGGGATAAATCACTATCGGAAGGCTGATGACGGGGCCGATCAGGTTTTTTAGTACGGGGTAAGTACATAGAACGGACACAGATATACGCTAAGTGCCGACCGGTCTCCTCGGGTGTCGGAAAACACCCGTTTGCCGCACAGTCGTATTTGCGACTGGGTTTTCCGCACATCTGACCGCTGAACGGCAATAATTGGCGGTTAGGCGACAGGCAGCTTTCGGGACCGCGATGGTTGAAAGCTGCCTTTGCGCCAATGTCACAACCGTTCGGTTTTGACGCTGGGCGCATTATGGTCGCTTACGCCCCGTTCGGCCGTTCAGGCCGCTCGACCAATTCCCGTTTTCCCATGTCCGACCGGCAATTTCGGGAAAACCCAATCGGGAACAGATTTTTGGAAAGCGCAACCCGAATGGACCACGCGGTGCGTGTAGCAACTGCCTTGTCCTGATTACCTTCCCAATCAGGAATGGCAAGCCTCAGCGGCATGCCTTCAGATCAAGCAAGATTACATCAGCGCCAACTTTGCTACGCCGGCGGCTATACTATCTGGTATCTTAGCCCGGGACGGCATTTGGAACGGCTCACGACATCTCGCTTATCGATCCCTGAGAGCAGTTATGCGGCAGCGATTTTGCCGTCGAGGGCGCTATGCTCGTGGTCGTGGACGAGCTTGGTGAGAGACGGCTCGTCCATCTCAACCAATACCTCGGACAGCTTCTCGCCTGGTTGAGCACCGGCTGCGAAGGACTGACCATAGATCTTGCGCAGCGTGCTCACCAACGTGTTGCCGTGCTTGCCGCTGATCTCGCCGTTTTTGTCGCGGTGCCGTCCGTGCAGACCTGGCTGTTGCATTGTCAAACTCCTTGTTGCCGACATAAACGGCCGGTCTCCGCGCGCCGTTCCGCGTTGTAGGTCAGGTGCTAGGCTGATTGCTGGTCTGGCTGCGTGCCGCTGGGGCTGAGGCGCTTGGCTTTTCGCCCCTTTGCCAAGGCCAGCGTCCTTCGATCTCCACCTCGAGCGAGAAGCTGAGGAAGGTACGGATCAGGACGATACCGGCGAGCACGAGCAAGCTTTGGATGGTCGGTTCGACCGCGACGGTATTGATGATGTCGGCTGCGACCAGGAATTCCAGGCCAAGCAAGATCGAGCGACCCAGATTTGAGCGGAACGCCGCCACCAGCGTGTCCCGCGGCGCTGCGTTCGTCGCCATTCGGAACAGGAACAGCGCCAGGGCGCCAAAGGAGCCCACCACGATGATGGCGGTGCCGACGATCTCGACGATGCGAGTGACAAGGTGTATCCACGCAATCTCGCCGGTCATGGCCGCCTCTCCATATCAATCCGATCTTCTTCGGCGTGCGTATCCCGAGCGTGATCGCGAATGCGCCGTTCGATAGGCGCGCCGATGAGCAGCACGAGTATTGCGAGCCCTGCACCAACAGCGTCAATGGCCAGATCGCCAGCGCCGCTGCGCTGCCCAAGGCGGCCGAAACCCAGATGCTGGCGGCTGTTGCAAGCCCATGAACCCGCTTGTCGCTTCCGCCATGAAGCAGCGCGCCGGCACCGATAAAGCCGACGCCTGACAACACGCCCTGGATGACCCGGCCAGCCGCATCTGCGTTCATCTGCGGCAGGCCGCTGCACACGATCGCCTGTACGGCAATGCAACTCGCCAGCCCAACCAGGCTCAAGGTTCGAAATCCCATGATCGCTCGATCCTGCCGGGACCGCTCAAAGCCCAGCAGCGCTCCTGCGCCAGTCGCCACCGTAAGACGCAATGCGATGTCCACCCAGTCAGCCATGGCCAACCGACAGCGCGATTGCGAACAGCCCCGCCGTGCCAATGGCGTAGAGAATGAGAACCGACAGCGAGTCTACGCCCATGCCCAATATTCGGCGCTTGGGACGGAAGATTAGCCCGGCGAGGTAAACGCTCGTTAGCAGTACGGCGAGCCCGGCCAGATAGATGTCGGTGTCCTGCGCCTGCGGCAGAACCGCCTTTCCCGAGATCAGCGTGGCGAGCAGGAACAGCACCGGCAGAAAGGCATTGCCGCCAAAGATATCGCTGATCGCTAGCTGGTAGTCGCCGGCCCGGGTTGAGGTGAGCCCGGTCGACAGCTCCGGCAGAGAGGTGGCAGCTGCCAAGACGGTCGCGCCGAATAGGACGCCACTCATGCCGATGTGATCGGCAATGCCGTCGCCGGCACGCTCCAGCACCACACCTGCAACCAGCGTTACCACCGCAGCAACAAGGAAGACGATCACCGTTCGCGTGGTGCTGTGACCCTTGTTCGTCGCCTTCTGATCGGTCTTGGCCTGAGAGTGGCCTTTGGGCTTAGCCTGTGCATCCGGCGCGTTGCCGGTGCTCTCATGCCAAGGCAGGCTCTTGTTTGCGCGACCGATCAGCCAGACGCCGACGATCCATATGAGCGCGATAGCCAGTGCGTCCGGCCCTACCCGGAACGCGATCAGCGAAGCCGGCAACTGCGTGCCCATGATGGCGATGATTAGGACAGCGACGACGAGCAGCCCTTCGATCACCAGCGTCAGGCTCGCCGCCTTGTAGGTCAGCGGCACCTTTTCCCGCATACCGAAGGCATCCAGGGCGACCAGTACCAGTGTCTGGATGCCGATCCCGCCCAAGATGTTGCCGACTGCAACGCCCAGATTGTTCGACGCAGCCGCACTCGCAGTGATAGCGATCTCCGGTAAGTTCGTTGCGATCGCGAGCAATATGACGCCGCCAAGAGCCTGGCCGAGCCCAAGCCGCTGGGAGAGCACGTCGGTGGTGTTGGAAAGCTGGACGCCTGCTACCCAGATCGCGACGGCTGCGACTACGAAGATGCCAAGCAAGGGCAGCAGAGACATGGATTGCAGCATGGGCAGGCTTTCATAGGGTGGGCGGAAGCGACAAGGTTCTTGAGCGACGTTAGGTCTTCAACGTCGGTCAACGCGCCAAACCGCACAACTGCGCTGGCGTCACAGTTTGCTCAAGTCATGCCGATTTAGCGTGCAGCGCTGGGATGACAGGCTATCAGCCAATCTTGGGAACGAGCACAGCTTGGCGGGGCATGCTGTGACTCTCGAACCAAGGCGTCACGAGGAGGTGCGGAACTGCGAGCGCAGCTATGCCAGCGAAGAGACCGCGGACGCCGCTAGGGTCGAAGTGTTGAAGCAGCGCCGCTACAACCCCTGCGAGTAGCACCGCCCCTGCAAATACCGGCGCAACCTTCAGAAGGTACGACAGGGTGCTGGGGCACCCCAGTCGATCACGGCGCTCGGCAGTTTGCGGTATCGCATGGAGAACGAGGAAGCCGAGCGTGAACCCGACGAGCGGGGGTAGGATCAGCAATGCCGTCACTCCGCCGGCCAGGCGTAGGTCTCGCCTCGCCCAGGCCATAGCTAACAGTACGATACCGGCTGCGCCGCCAGCTATTGCAAGAAGCAACGTCAAATGTGCCACGCCAGACGATGGCCCACCGGCGGTTTGCAAGAGCGCAGCATAACCTGCCGAGTGAAGCGTGGCCGGGGCTGCAATCATAGCCAAGCCTCGAGCGATGCGCTCGAACCATGCCCCATCTGGCGCGTCCTCCATGCCGAAGTGGACAGCAGAAGCGATGAGAAAGGCAGGTAGGGCGATTGCGGGATCAGCCGTCCACCAAAGCAGCGTGGCCACCGATACCAGCCCGTAGGCGGCAAGAAACAATGGCCTTCGGGCAGGTGCGATCACGGCGAGATCACCGGCGCCATGGACCATGCCGACGACGCCGATGCCAAAGATTGCAAACGCCAGTTGCGTTGGCAACTGCGCGGGGGCGGGGACAACGGCCCCCGCTACCAGCAAGGCAATGGCGCGGTTCACGCTTGCCGAGCGTGCTCGTGAAGTGCCTTCTCAAGGTTGCTCGCTGCGAAGAAGGCGTAAACGACCTTGGCGATGATATCCATGACGAGGATCGCCCACACCGACGTAGGATCGGTGATGATCTTTAGGCCCTCAGGGCCGACGAGGAACACGATCGGGTAGAGGAACCAAATCGCGGTCAGGAAGGAAACGTTCTTACTGTACGCGGCGCCGAGCGCAGTACCCCGTTCGACCGCCATGGCGCGCAGTGGCCCCCACAGCAGGTACAAGACACCGAGAAAGGCAACGCACGACCACAGGAACCACACCCACTTCACCAGCGGTGCCGCAGCAAGCGAAGAGATCAAACCGGTCACGATCATCAGCACATCAAGCACGATGATCGACGTGAGGTAGCCACCAACTTCGCCTGTTTTGCCACGCTCGTGAAAGGCGAGCAGCACGAGGCTGGAGAGCAGGATCGGCGTCGTGACCGTCCAGTCGGCATAGCGTGCAAAATAGGTGGCCGAGCCATCACCCTTGATGAGGGTGCCGATGCCAAACGCCATAGCAAGATAGGCCGTCGCTGCGATGAATGGCACCGCCGAATGCAGCAGCGTATGGTGGTGCGAGGGCGGCGTCTTTTTACCCGTCGTGTAGATCGCAAGCGAAGCGAGTGACATGACCGTAAACCCAATCATGAAGGCAGTCTGATCCATAGAGGCGTCCCTGTCAGGGGTCGACCCGAATGCCAGACCCAGAGGGCGCTAACGCATGTTATCTTTGATGGTGCCGGACATAAACCGACATGACAAAGGAGTAATATACCATCCGTATCGTCAGAAGAGATGGTCGTTCCCGCTATGCGAAGGAGTAGAAAAGGTTCCAGGTCTATTGAACGGACGGCGCGCGTGAGAAGGGGTGGTTCATCAGCGGCGAAGGACCCGGGATGGCGCTTGATTACGGGCAGTAGGGCCGGCTCTGAGCATAGGCGCCTGGTGGCGATCACACCCCCTTTGCCGCTGACCGACATTCTGTTTCCCACCTGCCAGCATGGAGATCCTCGCCTTTCGGACGAGGCAAGACAGGCCGTACGAACGTCATGGGTTCAGTGCGAATTTTCCCATTTCACCATCCCATACGGGACAGGCCAAACCGTCTCGCAGCCGGTTCGTTTGTAGGAATGTGGCGCGCGGATGCCTTGGCAGTCACATGGATTTAGCGCTGCGCGGCAACAACGCCGCCACCATCTCGATCTCTAGGAGTCCGTCGTCGGGCAGACTGGCAACACCAACGGCCGAGCGCGCATGCTCGCCCAAGGAACCGAAGATCGCGGCGAGCAGAGCCGATGCTGGATCGAGCACTCGTGGGTGATGCCTGAACCCGGCCTCGGCGAAAACGAAACCGCGCAGAAAGATGATCCGGGCGACCCGATCGAGACCAACCTCAGCGTCGAGCGCAGCGAGCGCGCGCAGCACGCACGCTTGCCCGGCACGCTCGATCGTTGCGGGGTCAGTGGCGTCGTCGACGGGACCGGGTATGACACCGTCAGCGGTCCGGCACACTTGGCCGGCGACGTAGGCGACGTCGTTCCACACCACGACCGGACAGTATTGGCCATTCGGCACCGGCGTCGCTGGTAGCGCGAGCCCCAGCGCGAACAGGCGCTCCTCCCACGTACTCACGCCCCTGCGTCCACCCGGACGTCGCCCCCGATCCAGCAGCCGGTGATCGCGCGACCGTCCTGCTGCAATCGCACCCTGATCTCCGACGGATGGCCCATCGCCCGCCCCTGTTGGACCCGCAGCCGTGATGAAGGCGAAAGATGCCCGCGTTCGAGCAGGCCGAAGGCGAGCGCCGCCGCCGCGATGCCCGTCGCCGCATCCTCGGGGTAACCAGACGATTGTGGGAACTGACGCGCATGGACGACGCCCGGCTCCGCGTCGATCGCATAGGGATAGAGGCCGGTCGATCCAATTCGGTCGCACACTGCCTGCACACGCGAGAAGTCCGGGGTCAGCGCATCGAGCGCCGCGACGGAGGCTATCGGGATCAGGGTCTTCACCCGGCTTGTGCGGGCGTTCTGAAGCGGTCCGTCGCCCAGTGTCGCCGCCCTCGTACCCAGGATCGATGCTAGTTCCTCCCGCAGTCCGTCACCGTCCAGCGTCTCGACCTTTCCCGCTGGCTGCGATACCTCAACCGCCGCCCCCTCCGTCCCCGCGTCGGTGATGACCGCCTCGACGATGCCGCTCGGCGTGTGGATGCGCAGGCGGTCCTTGCGCAGCAGGCCGAGGTAATCGAGCAGCCAGACCGCGCCCACGGTCGCATGTCCGCACATCGCCATCTCATGGTTGGGCACCCAGAAGCGCAACGCAAGATCGGCATCGTTGCCGGCAGGCGCGGGCAAGACAAAACCGCTCTCATGGCCGTTGGATCGGGCAACCTCGCGCATGGCGTCGTCGCTCATGCCCTCGGCGTCAATCACGATCGGCGCGGGGTTGCCGCCGGCCGGACCGGCGCTGAAGACATGGACAAGATAGGGGGCTGGATGGTGCATTCGGGCTCCTTGCTTATTAGGCCGACACGCAGTTGCTGCTAGCATACTGCTGACTGTGCAGTCGTTCGTGCTGATCGCTTAGTTGGATCTCTCACGTTCATATGGCGCAGCGCATACAGTTTGTCGGAGGTATGTGCATCCTCAGTCGGATGACGGCCCATCCTTCAGCTTTCCCATAACTGGATCCCAATCGGGACGATCAGGGGAGCGTCAGGCCTTTTTCAACAGTCCCGGTCGGTTTTGACGCTGCAGGTTGACCCAAGCTTTTCTGCGGGTCGCAGAGTGTCAGAATTTCCGGTTCAAAATGTCCGCTTTGAAGAGCGGCCACTTTTTCTAGCTATGACGAATTTTGGGAGGGAGCGGGACGGCAGCTTTTGAGCACCGCGCCCTGTCGGAAAACACATGATTTCTGACGGCACCGACGGAGCCACGGACGCGGCCAATAATCGAGGTCTAGTGTGTCCGACAAACCCTGTCGCTTTGCCCTAGTAAGCCGAAACCTGATTTTGGAGGTTTTCCGTCACTGCCGATCGTTAGCGTATAACTGGGTCCTTCCTATGTACTGACCCCATAAAGGTGGGCTTCGCGGGCCACGGCCGCAGCTTTCTCGATCGCCTCGATATCCGCTGGCTTACCCCTCGGATCGATCCGCCAGTTTGATATAGGATGAATCACGATTGGAAGCGCCATGACGGGGCCGATCAGGTTTTTCTAGTACGCCTCGTTCTGGCCAACCGCCCCCGCGAGCAGATGGGCGAGAAGGTCCTGCATCTCGTCCACTATGGTTGGTCTGTCCTGAGCCATCGCCTGCGATCTTAGACTAAAGCCTAAGGACCGGCACAGGTGTAACCGTGGCGTGCCCGCGGCGCCGGCAGGTCGTGCAACGCAAACGGGTAATCGCTTGGGTAACTAGACCATCCGACCGAAAGCGCTCGACGATTTTCACAGCCGGGAGGTTGATCGTCCGGCCGCATGGGCACGTGATCCGCATATCCTCGCGTGCTGACGCCCATTCACCAAGGCTAGTGAACTTGGATTGGTTTAGCGCTGGCACTGGTAACCGACAAAGTCGGTGAGACTCTGACAGAGAGGGTGAGACAGTCTCATCCTCTTTGTCCCGCGTGTTTCATATCACTGGTCATGGCGGCGTGACCTCCTCGTAGCAGCCGGCCCGACGGAGCTGGCGAACGATTCCGTTAAACGCAGCAGTCACGCCCTGAGCCCGACCAATTTCGTTGTCCTGCGCGGCTGCGTCCCAAAACAAGGTGAGTGGCCATTTCTCGGGGCAATGCGGCAGCAGACAACGAAGAGCGAGGCGGATCTCCGGCACATCAACGCGGACGTCGGAACAACGGGTGACGCCGGTGCGCAAAATATGCACGGATAGCGCGATCACGACACGCTGATGCCTCGGCAAATTCGACACAGATCAATGGAAGTCATGCGACTTGAACCGCACGACCTCCTCCGGATCCATACCGTCCGCGTGGGGTGGCCAGTATTGGTTGCGTGGTTCTGGATTCCATCCCTTGTCGCCACGGTCGGGCGAGCCCGGATGTTGCGCAGCATCGCCACGCCCGGTTCGGTGCGGAAACGACATGTCACCAACGCGGTGGAGGAGGTCGCCGTGGTCGACGATTCGGCTGCAGATCACATGGATGATCTCGCCTTCCTTCTGGACCTGCCCCTTCATGCCGACCATCGACGCTGACATAATCGTTCGGCGTTGTGCCTCGAAACGATCGGGCCAGAGGATGCCGTTGGCGATCCCAGTTTCGTCCTCGATTGTTATGAACAGCACGCCCTTGGCGGACCCGGGCTTCTGACGGACCAGGACAATGCCGGCGACCTCGACGTATCTACCATCCCGAATGTTGGCGAGATCGGCGCATTTGGTGACTCCGCGCCGCGTCAACTCGTCGCGCACAAACGTCAGCGGATGCGCGCGAAGCGAGAGCTGCAGCGCCCGGTAGTCCTCGATCACTTCTCGACCGTCGGTCAGCGGCCGCAGTGCGACGTCCGGCTCGAGGCCTTCCGCGCTGAAGGTCTCGGCCGATCGATCGGCTGCCGCGAAAAGCGGCAGCGGAGCCTCGCCGAGCCCCCTCACCTTCCAAAGACCTTGCCGACGATCAACGCTGAAGCCGTGGAAGGCATCGCCGTCAGCCAGCTTTTCGATCGCGGCGCGCTGCACGCCAGATCGTCGCCAAACGTCCTCGACGCTCTCAAAGGGTGTGATCGTACGCGTGCCAACGATCTTCGCACCATCAGCGTTCGACAGGCCGCGGATCTGGCGAAGGCCGAGCCGCACGGCAAGGTAGCGCCCGCCCGTCTTCTCCAGCGTGCAGTCCCACCGACTGGCGTTAACACATGGCGGCCGGACATCGACGCCGTGGTCGCGCGCATCGCGCACGATCTGCGCCGGCGCGTAAAAGCCCATCGGCTGCGCGTTCATCAGCGCGGCGCAGAAGACGTCAGGGTGATGATGTTTCATCCACGAAGACGCGTACGAAATTTTGGCGAACGAAGCCGCGTGGCTTTCGGGGAAACCGTAGCTACCGAAGCCCTCGAGCTGCCTGAAGGTGCGCTCGGCGAACTCCCTCGGATAGCCGCGCTCGACCATGCCCTCGATTAGCTTCTCGCTGAAGTGCGAGACGCCACCTGTGAACTTGAAGGTCGCCATCGCGCGGCGCAGTTGGTCCGCCTCCGCCGGCGTGAACCCCGCACCGACGATCGCGACCTTCATGGCTTGTTCCTGAAACAGGGGCACGCCGAGCGTCTTTTCCAGCACAGCGCGTAGTTCCGGCCGGGGATATTCCGGCTTCTCGAGTCCCTCGCGTCGGCGAAGATACGGATGGACCATGTCGCCCTGGATCGGTCCTGGCCGCACGATCGCCACCTGGATCACGAGGTCGTAGAAGCGCCGCGGTTTCATCCGTGGCAGCATGGACATCTGCGCGCGGCTCTCGATCTGGAAAGTGCCGAGCGTGTCCGCCTTGGAGATCATGGCGTAGACATCCGGATCGTCGTCCTGCAGGTCCGCCAGCCCGACGCGCAGCCCCTTGTCCGCCTCGAGCATGTTGAAGGCGCGGTTCATGCAGCCGAGCATGCCCAGGCCCAAGACGTCGACCTTCATGAACTTCAATGCGTCGATGTCGTCCTTGTCCCACTCGATGATCTGGCGGTCCTCCATGGCCGCAGGCTCGATCGGGACCAGGTCATCGAGACGATCATGTGTCAGCACGAAGCCGCCTGGGTGCTGAGACATATGCCGCGGCACGCCAATCAGCTTACGCGCCAGTTCCAACGTCAGGCGCAACCGGCGATCGCCGATATCGAGGTTAAGCTCCTCTACTTGCTTCTCACCGACGCCGTCGGCGGACCAGCCCCAGACAAGCCCCGCCAGTGATGACGTAAGATCCTCTGGCAGGCCAAGCACCTTGCCGACGTCACGCACCGCACCGCGTGCGCGGTAGCGCGTTACGACAGCCGTCAGCGCGGAGTGGTTGCGACCGTAGGTCTCGTAGATCCACTGAATGATCTCTTCGCGGCGTTCATGCTCGAAGTCGACGTCGATGTCGGGAGGCTCCCGGCGCTCCCCCGACACGAACCGTTCGAACAGCAGCTCATGCTTGATCGGATCGATCGAGGTGACGCCCAGCACGAAGCAGACGCATGAGTTGGCAGCCGATCCGCGTCCCTGACACAGGATCCCGCGCCGGCGAGCCTCCCGCACGATCGCGTAGACTGTGAGGAAGTACGGCGCATAGCCAAGTTCGCAGATCAGGCGCATCTCATGCGCGATCTGATCGGTATAGGTCTGCGGCACGTCACCATCGAACATCCGGTCGACCGCTTCTGTGGCGAGCTTCTGGAGCGCTTCCTGGGCCGTCAGACCGTCGATCAGCTTCTCATGCGGGTACTGATATTGAAGCTCGCCAAGATTGAAGGTGCAGATCCGCGCGATGTCGACGCTCGCCTGCAGTGCGTCGGGATAGGCGCGGAAGCGCCTGACCATTTCGTCGGGCGATTTCAGGGCGCGATCGGCGCTCACTTCACGGCGATAGCCAAGCTCGTCGACTGTGCATTTCTCGCGCACTGCGGTCACCACGTCCTGCAGCAGCCGTGCTTCAGGCGCATGGTAGAGCACGTCGCCAGTCACGACCGCGCGCACTGCCGCTCCGCCAGCCTGTCGCGCCAGCGCATCGATGCGGACCGCGTCACCAGGCCGGCGCCTTTGGAACAGCGCCATGTAGCCCCGACGCCCGTAGATGGCCTTCAGATCCTTCAGCGCAGCAAGGTTCTCTTCGTCCGCCTCATGCGGAAGCAGAATGGCGACGACGCCTTCAGACCATGGTTCCAGATCGTGCCAGTGCAGCAGGCAACCGCCCTTCCCCGCCCGCTTCTTTCCGACTGTCAGCAATCGGGTGATCCGCGACCAGGCCGGACGGTCCGTTGGATAAAGCAGCAAGCGACGGCCGCATGATAGATCGATGCGCGTACCCGCGATCGAGCGGACGCCAGTGGCTTTCTGCGCTTCCCATGCGCGCACGACGCCGGCGACCGTGCCGATGTCGCTGACGCCGATCGCGGGATAGCCAAGCACGGCAGCGGCCGCGAACAGCTCGTCCGGACTGGACGCCCCGCGCAGGAGCGAGAAGTGCGTTAGCACCTGAAGCTCGACATAGTGGGTCATCCGAAGACCCCGTGCATCCACCAGGACAGGTCGCCGGTGTCGTCCTCGAAACCGTCGCCACGACGGAAGACCCAGTAGCGGCCACCAGTCTCGTCCTCGACGCGGTAATAGTCGCGGACCGCCCACACCTCCGCATCGCGCCGCCACCATTCACCGTGGACACGCTCGGGACCGTCGCCCCCAACCACGTTGTACGTCGTACCGCGCCACTCGAAGCGGCGCGGAGGTTGGTCGGGCATAAGGGCAATTACCCGATGTAGGGGCTCTGGATGCGCGAAGAGACGGATCGGCCGCTTCCACTCCGGCCATGTTCCCGGCAGCTCGTTGGGATCGGACTTGACCACGGCCCGCTCCGGGACATGGCTTTCGACGGGAGCGATGCGGTAGACCGAATGCATCCCGATTCTGCCTGCGATCAGGTCGACCAGGCGTGCGGGGTCGCGCACCAGCGTTTCACCAGCGAGGACGGCGCCGAGATCAACCGCGTCGAGCGGCTCCGTGTGCGGCGCCACCATTTGAAACTGCTCGAGGCCCATGCCGGGATCGATCCGCTCGATCCGCAGCTTCAGCAGCCGCAGGAGGTGAGAGACCTCCCGTGTCGGCCGGGATGTGCCGACAGCCACGACTTGCTCGGTGCCATCGACGCGCATTCCCGTTAGGCGGAGCGAGCGTGCGCCAACGCCTTTCGCCTGCAGCAGCACGACAAGATCGCCCAAGAGGTCGCCCATGACCTGTTCGATCGCCTCGGCCGTGCTGATCGGCTCCAGTAGCCGTCGTTCGACCGCCGGGACCTCGATGTCCTCTCGCGGGGTGATTGGCTCTGCGACACCGCCCAGGGCTTGATCAAGGCGTGTGATGGTCGGCAGTCCGAGACGGCGCGCTAGGGGTCCGCGCGCGACCGGGAGGAGATCCGCGATCCGCTCGAAGCCAAATTTGCGCGCAGCGGTCAACGCCGTGGGCGTCAGGCGCAACGCGGCGATCGGCAATGGGCTGAGCGCCTCGACCGTACCGTGCGGCTCGACGCGAGTAAGATCGTCCTGGCCAAAACGGGCCAGCGCGTGGGCGGCCCCCAGCGTATCGGCGACCGCGACGCGCGCGGTGAAGCCTGCACGACGGCAAAAGGCGAGCAGACGACGGCAGAACCGCTCTTCTCCGCCATGGAGGTGATCGCAGCCAGCGAGATCAATCCAAAGGCCATCAGCCGGGGTGACAGCCGCGATCGGCGACCAGCGCCGTACCGCCAGCAGAGCGAGGCGATCGAGGAGTGCTGCATCGGCTTCCGGCTCGTACGGACGGAAGTCGAGATCGGACACTAGCGCGCGGGCGTGGGTGGCGGCCATACCGGAATGGATGCCGAGCGCCTGCGCACCGGTGCAGGCAGCGACCACCTCTTCGCGCCGGCCGACCTTGCCAACGAGAGCGAGCGGCGCATGCTGGACCGGGCCCATAACTGGCGTGGCGAGCCGCAATGCAGGCGCCTGCGCCTTGTACGGGTGGCTTGCCGCTTCCGATCGCCTGCCAAGCTCCCGCATTGGCGGCTGCGCGTGGACAGGAAGCGACGCGATCTGCGCCTCGACCTCTTCGCGCGACTGCGCACTGGTTCGTGCCCAGCGGGCGCCAGGCCGCCAACCGCCGCCCCGCGGCACCGAACAGGCACCCGGATCGTCGTCGACCGGCAGTTGCAGGGCGGGCCGCTCAGGCGGCCGCGTAGCAGGCCGTTCCAACCGTCTCAGCCGCTCGATGGCTAAGTTCGGCAGGAACAGCGAGACGACCCGTCTCATCGCTGCCCTCCACTATCAGGGAAAAACCCTCACCTCCGCGTTGCCGCGCTAGTTCTACCGACCATCTCGCTCGTCCTACACCCGCGATCTCCAACCGCGCCGAAGGCGCGGATCCGATCCGCCAGCGCGTCCAAGCGGCGGAAGGTTCGGAAAACGGATCCTGGTCACGGCCACGACGACGCCGCAGCAGCAGCACGGGCATGTCGGCTTCTGCCGCAACTAACTGCAGGCGGCGGGTTGCGACCATCGATACCTTGCTCGCCTCTGCAACGATCGCCGATGGCGTGCCATCGCGAACCGCGTCCTCGATCACGGCCAGCAACGCCGCGTCATCACATGGCTGAGCATAGATGACATCCGACGAGGAAAGGCCTGCTTGCGCCAGAGCCGGAGCGTAGAGGTCGGTGCGGCACGTTGCCCACAAGACAGGGCCGCTGGCATTGGCAGCTTCACGCGCCGCAATGCCGGTAAGGAATAACGTCGTTGCAGCGTCATCGACCAGCGATGCGCTGCGCGCCGTCGCCTCGTGAAGCGCTCCAGCACGCAAACCCCCAGCACCAAGCCGACCGTCTATCGCCGCTACGCCAAACGGCAGCACGCGGCAGTCAGACACCGGAGTCGCGATCGTCCGCAGGTGGGCAATGCTGGTTGCGAGGGACTCGGGGGCGGGGGACATCATGTTCTTACACTCTACTCGTTCCCTTTATGTTCCGTTACCGTATCCAACATTGCAAGCGCTTTGATCGTCCCGATCCGGGCACGAGGCTTACCGTTCCCCTCGGCGCACGGAGGGGAACGAAAAAAATACGAAGGGGCAACAAATCGCGAATTATTCGCTTTTGTTTGCCGGTTCAGTGACTCATAGAATCCTCATGCCGATCCGACCCGAGAACCGCTGGCTTTACCCGATCGACTGGCGGCAGCTGTCGCAGACGGTCCGGTTTGATCGTGCCGGTGCCCGGTGCGAGGGGTGCGGCCGGCCGCATCTGCGCCGCGTGGTCCATCTAGGTGATGGCCGCTGGTGGGATGCTGATATCCGGTGCTGGCGGTCGGACCGCGGCAAGCGTATCTCGATGAAAGCCGGGTTCGCGCTGGCGTCGGTTCGGGTGACCTATGTCGTCCTCGCCTGCGCGCACCTCGATCATGATCCGGGCAACAGCGCGTCTTCGAACCTCAAGGCGCTGTGTCAGCGATGCCACATGATCCATGATGCAGCCGAGCATCGCTGGCAGCGCTGGTGGAATGTCTTTCGGCTCCGCGCGATCCGCGATCTTTACGAGGATCCTCGCGTCACGCGCGAGCGCATCGTTGGCCGCTAGAGATCAATGTTGCGGGCGGGCATCGCTTCGGCTGCGAGATCGGCGATCGGCCCCTGCCCTCCCGTCGCTTCATAGACTTCGGCGACATCGTGATCGGCGAGCGTACCCAGCATGAGGCGAACGGCCGCGGCGCTCGTCTCGTCCAGTACGGTCTTTGTCTCGTCGTTCGCCACGGCTAAGGTCCCGCCGGTGTTTCCAATGGAGAACGAACAGCATGAACGTAAGTGACCTGGCCAAGGGCGTCGCCGAAGCGACCGGTTCGAACGAGGCCGATGCGAAGAAGGCGATCACCGCCGTATTCGACCAGATCGCGGCCGCAGCCGTGAAAGGCGAGGAAGTTTCGATTCCAGGGTTCGGCAAGTTCACCGTCAAAGACCGTCCGGAGCGCGACGGTCGCAACCCAGCCACCGGTGAAGCGATCAAGATTGCGGCATCGAAGAAGGTTGCGTTCACGGCCGCCAAGGGGCTGAAAGACAAGATGTAAGACGTGTGCGCCGGCGAGCGGTCTCGTCGGCGCCAACCCGAGGAACAGGCTCGTGTGCAACCGGTATCGTATGACCGCAAAAGAAGCCGACCTTGCAGTCACCTTCGGTATCCGACCTTCTTATGAAAAGGACGAGAAATACCCCGTCGGTGACATCTTCCCGACCGGCAAAAAGACCCCGTTCTACGGCAAGGTGATCGTGCAGGACGGCGCTGAGCGGAAGCTCGAGCGGATGGAATGGGGCGTGCCGACGCAGGTGCCCAGCGCGCGCGATCCCTCGGTCAAGCTTACCAAGTACGTGACGAACGTGCGGAACCTGAACTCCAGCTTCTGGCGATCAATGCTGACGACACCGGCGCGGCGCTGCCTTGTCCCGGTCACAGCCTTCTCTGAATATGGACTGGCACCTGGCGAAGACGGCAAGAAGCCGTTGCACTGGTTTGACGTACCCAGCCGTCCAATCTTTGCGTTCGCAGGCATCTGGCGTCCGACCGAGCGCGGCAACGCCTATGGCTTCCTGACCACCGAGCCGAACGCGATCGTGGCGCCGATCCACCCCAAGGCCATGCCGGTCATCTTGCACGACGAGAATTACGACCGTTGGCTGACAGCGCCGTGGGACGAACTGAAGGACTTGGTCGCGCCCTACCCATCGCAGTTGATACGCGTTGCGGGCATGGCATCGGCGGACGCGGAGGATGCCCGATCACCTGTGCTATTCTAGGTATGTCCAAAGGGCACCAAAGAATGCAGGTTTTTTTACGTATTAGAGCGGTTTCTGATGTCGTAACTCAAACATTCGCCGCTTGGCGTCAGCTGATGTTCTTCATGAGCGCTGCGTGTGACGGCAGCGTATGGGCGATGAACGGCAGGATGGCTGCGCCGATCGCGACAGCGTCCTCGTCATGACTCGCTTTTTGAATCAATGCCATATTTGGGACTGCGCTTCCGAGCGCGGCAATGTTTCGGTTCAGTTCGAGTATGATGCTGTCCAGCAGACACGACGGCAGTCGCGCGCCAATAAAGATTGCGGTCGGATTAAGTAGGGCGTTCACCGTCATGATGGGAAGCGTGAGAGTTTTTGCAGCCTCTAGGGACCAGGCGCGAACGACCGGATTGTGACGTTCGACGCCTGCGCGAAGTTCCGCAACGCTACCCGCGTATCCGGCTTTCTCCAGTCTGACTCTCAGTTCAGACAGAGACACGCAGTCTTGGACTGTCGGCCCCGCGGGTTGGTTGAAGTCCGCCGGAAGCAGTCCGAGTTCTCCTGCTCGCCCGTTTCCGCCGCGCACATACTCGTTGTCCACGACAACAGCACCGCCCAGTCCGGCACTGATCAATACGTAAAAAAAGTCGGTGAACTGCCGTCCGTTGCCGAACTGGGCTTCCCCGATCGCCGCGGCTGCGGCGTCGTTGTCGCGGAGGACGGGCAGGCCCAGTCCATCTTGAAGTAGGAGTGAGACGTTCGTCGTTGTCCAGACGCCGTATGCCTCAGGCATCTTCGGCAGCGCGATCGTTCCAATATCGTCAGGTATCGCAAGACCAATGCCGATGAAGCGTTCTCGGTCCAGCCTTAGTGCGGCAGTCGTTTCGGCGTACCAATCCTGCACGAAGTCGACGACCATTTCAGGGCTAGGATAATCGACCTCCTTAACAGATCGCGCGCGAACGCCCCCCGCGAGGTCGAGTATCACGACGGCGACATGATCTCGATCGATGTTCACACCTAACGAAAAGCAGCCGTCGGGATCGATCGCGAGCCGCGAAGCAGGGCTACCTCTGGGGCCTTTGATGCGGGCGGTTTCGTGGATGAGGCCTCCGTCAATTAAGCGACGGGTAATGTTAGCTATCGTGGGAAACGTGAGGCCGGTCGCCGCCGCAAGTTCCGACCTGGAAACCTCACCTCCTGCGACACGGATAGCCTGCAGGACCACCCGCTGGTTGAAGTCGCTAACGCGTACCAGATTGCTGCCCGACAGGCCGACCGTCAGCCGTGGCTGCCGGTCGTTGCCACGCATGCCGTCGTCCTTGGCAACCGGCGCCACTGTCTTCTCGTTACCGCTATCATTCATCCCCCCATATTGCATTAAATATGGTCGACAACGCGAACAAAAATAAGGCCGCAGCGACATTCCGCTGCGGCCTGAGTGAACCCCATCATTGGCTGGGAAAAGGGGAGGAGAACCAGCCTGGGGTATTCCGTGGAGATCAGTTGCGGATGCGGACACCAAAAGTCAGTCGACGTTCAAAGATGCTCGATCCGTACCAGAAGTTTTTGAACTGGGCGTACTGCTCCTCGTTCTCCTTCGTCAGATTCGATCCCTGAACGAAAAGCGTAAACTTCGGGGTGACGTCATAGCTCGCCGACGCATCAAGGTATCCGGTAGCGCGGTTCCATACAGCCAAATTGTCATCGGCTGCCGCCACGAAGCCGGCAAAACGCTTGCTGCGATAATTATATGCGACGCGACCCTGCAATGGGCCCTTTTGATAAAAGAGAACGGCGTTCGCTTGATGCTTCGAGTTGTCCGGTACCGGCAGCGTTTTGCCGAACAGGTCGACGTTCGAGCTGCCGCTGTCGGAGTACGTGTAGTTGAGCTGGCCACCGAAACCGCTTAGAACACCGGGAAGCCAGTCGAAGATCGTTTGGAAACCCACTTCCACGCCCTTGAGCGATCCGCCCTCGCCGTTCACAGGCCTTGTCACGGGCCCACCCTCGCGAACGACGCCATCAGCATCCGGCTGGAGTTCAATCAACGTGTTAGTCTGAAGAAAGCTCTTCACGTCGAAGTAGAACGCGGCAACCGACAGCAGGCTGCTACGGTTGAAATACCATTCGTACGATACGTTGTAGTTCGCCGTACGTGGAAGCTCTAAGTTGGGATTACCAGCCGAGCCCGCTGAATAGCGCTGGAGGTTCCGGTCAAGCGGCTGCCCCTGGTATGTTCGGGTACCGTTGACTGCATACGACGACGCTAGGCCGCGACCAAACAGACCAAGATCCAACTGCCCGAGCGTCTTGGCGTACGCGAAGCGCAGGTACATGTCCTTCCGGAGGTGAAGACTGAGGTTCGCGTCAGGTAGGAAGTCGTTGCTGTCGTTCTTTGCCTTATTGATGCCTTCGGCGATTGCCACACCGTTCCAAGCGTAGTCCCCGATAAACCCAGTTCCCGTTGGATAAGAGAAGATGTCCAAGCTGGTTTTAACGTAGCGTAGGCCGGCGTTGCCCGTGAATTCCAACGAACCTACCGACCCGTCGAAGTTCGCTTCGGCATAGGCACTGATCTGGCGCTGGCGTACGCGGTAGCTATTCTGGGGGTCCTGATACGCCTTGGTTCCTGGGAAGAGCAGTTGATTGTACGCGTTCACGTCATCGAGTGCACCTGGCGAGATCGCCGGAATGTTCGGGATGCCCTGAACCGGCCCGAAGTTACCGGCATAAGTGACAAGGCTCGGCACGTCGCCGAACTTGCGAATAGGAATGACGCTGTAGCCAACGGTGTCGACGATGCCTGGGTCCTTGTAGTAGTACAGATGGCCTGCCGCACCGGCGGGCGACAGGTAACGGTAGGCGTCATTAGACACGTCACGGGTTCCGTAACGGCCGCCAATCCGAATATTCTTCAGGGGGCCCCAGTCGGTATCGAGTTGAGCGTCCCCACGGTAGGCATCAAGCATCGCCTTCTGCGTCTGGCCATACGACCAGGTCGATGTCAGCGAATAGTTGGCGGGGTTGGTTACGTCCGTCAGGAATGTGACTTCTGGGCTGTCGCCTCGCCAATCTACGTTCGCTCGTACGTTCGAAATGCTGCCTGGATTGAAGTAAACGCAATTAACTGGCGCCGCCGCAGCGCAATTGCTGGGCGCGCCTGTCGGCGTTAGAACGCCACGAGTGCCCCAAGCATCGACATCAGATTCGTCGTAATTCGAGCGTGAGTCCCCGTGCACGTACCGCACGGTCGCGCTGAACGGTCCGTCGTTCTTAAACCGGGCTTCCAAGTTCGTGTTGATCGACCGCGAGCGACTGTATTGATTGAGCGTGTGCATCTGGAACCGAGTGAGGTTCATGTCTGCGACCTCAACCACACCGTTAGAGTCGATCTGCGAGGTTGGCAGATAGCTATCGTTCGAGAAGTTGCCATGAAGCACGGCACTGTTGCCCGAGTTACGGTTGCGCAGTCGGGTGTAGGCCACGTCGCCGACGAGCTGAAGAGAGTCGGTAACGTCGTACTGTACCGAGGCGTTTCCGCCGATGCGCTCACGCTGCGTCACGCTGTTGTCGAATTCAAGCGCGACCGGATTGTAGAAATAGTCGCCGTCACCGAGCTTGGTGCTGTTCGTGATGTCACCATCCCGACGTACGTCGAAACCGGCTTGTACATCGGTAGTCTTGAGAATGCCGTTAGTGACCCGGGGATTCTTGTTCGACAAGATCTCGTGATCATACGAACCGGCGACGAGAATGCCGAAGCGATCACCGTGATAGGCGACCAGCGCCGAGCCGTTCTGGCTCCAGTCCTCGGTCATGCTGCCATACGTATCCTGCACCGACGCGGTCGCCGTAATCCCCTTATGCAGGTCGAACGGGCGGCGCGTCTTCAACGCGACGATGCCAGAGTTGCCACCGGTAAGGTCGGCAGCAGTTGGAGACTTCACCACATCGACGCCAGCAAAGAGGGTCGACGGGATGTCGGTTAAATTCGGCTGAGCGCCGGTGATGTTCGAGGCGCCGAGAAACTGCTCACCATTCAGAGTGGTCAGAACGTTTGCGAGGCCACGGATGTTGACTGAGGCCCCCTGCCCCGCAGAGCGAGTGATCTGCACGCCTGTTACACGCTGCAGGGAGTCTGCGATCGTGACGTCGGGAAGCTTGCCGATGTCCTCTGCCGCGATCGAATCGACAATCTGCGAGGACTCGCGCTTGACGTTGATGGCCTTCTGCTGAGCGCCACGGACACCGGTCACGACGATGTCTTCGCTAGTGGATGCGCCGTCCTGAACCGGAGGCGTTCCAGCGTCGGCTGCGGCCGCGGCAGGGCCGTCAGAGGTAGTCTGCTGTGCGGTTGCGGATTGTGAACCAAGTAGCGCGATGACCGAGCTCGCAGTGAACAGAACCGATCGGAGCGTTGTACGTTTATGCATTGCCTTCATCCCCTCATCCTGACCGGGAGGGAACTCGAACCTGCACAGCGCTCTCGCGCAGTGCCATGTTTCCTCCCCCACTCGGCTCTTTCCAAGCCCTCTTGGTCTTGCCTGAAAAGCAGCTTTCAAACGCTTTTGCAATAGTTATTCAATTTGATTGAATAAATCATGACGGCTGCTATTCCGGTCATCGACGATCGATCATGGCTGCCCCGGAACGAGGAGGCGGCAAATGGTTCTGACGCCCGAGGGAGGAAGCATGAAGTATTTGGCGGTAGCGCTTGCGGCAACTGCGCTGAGCGGATGGCAGGTGTCGGCTCAGCAGCCATCGGCGGCACTCGGCGGTCCGATCAATATCGATATCGCGCGCGGCGGCGACAGCGTCACGTTTCCGATGACGTCCCCGGACGCGACCGCTCGGGCCGGGGACTTCACGCTCAGCGGCTGGGTCTGGCCCAAGGACGCCTCGGCAGGCGACGCGCCGCTGGTGGCAGTAGCCGATCAGGGGACGGTGCGGTTCGCCTTGAACCTAGTGAAGGGACGTCCGACCGTCATAGCGGGCGCGACGAGGATCGCCGCCGGCGCGACGATGCCGGTCGGGCGCTGGACCCATTTCGCAGTAAGGAACGATGGCGATGGCATGGTCCTCTACGTCAACGGCAGGAGCGCGGGGCGGACGCGTCGCCTCGACGGATTGGCCGCAGGCGGCGCGATAACCGTCGCGCCGCGCCGGTCCGGCGATCAGGCGTTCGCAGGCCGCATGGCGGATCTTCGACTGGACCGGTCCGCAGTCCCCGTGGCGTCGATCGCGGCTGAGGCCGGTCGGGTTCCCGATGCGGATCTCGTCGGCTTCACGACGAACAGTCCGGCTTGGCCCATGCAGAAGAAGCAGCAGATCGGTCAGGAGATGCCGCAGTCCGCCGACACGCTGCCGAAGTCGGGTGCACCTTTCTCGGCTCCGATCGCGAAGCCGATACCGGATCTGCCGGTTCTGGCGAACAGCTCGGACGGCCGCTGGACGGTGAACGGTTGGCGGCTCGTAGCCGCTCCGGACGTCCGCGACCCGGGGGCGGTCTTGTCGCGAGCTGGATACGACGTCAGCGGCTGGCGCGTCGCCACGGTCCCGGGGACCGTCCTAACGACCCTGGTTGATCGCGGCGTCTATCCGGATCCCGCCTACGGTCTCAACAACATGGCCATTCCGGAGAAGCTCAGCCGTCAGGCCTACTGGTATCGCACGCAGTTCCGCGTGCCGGCGGGAGAGACCGCAACGAACACGTTCCTCACGTTCAAGGGGATCAACTACGCGGCGGAGATCTGGGTCAACGGACGGCTGGTCGGCGACGTGAAGGGTGCGTTCGTCCGCGGCCGGTTCGACATATCGAAGGTGGCCCCGGCCGGCACCGTCGCCGCGGTGGCCGTGAAGATTCTCCCCCCGCCCCACCCCGGCATCGCCCAGGAGGAGTCCCTTAAGGCCGGCGCCGGCGAGAACGGCGGCATGCTCGTCCTCGACGGTCCAACCTTCGTCGCAGCCGAGGGCTGGGACTGGATTCCCTCGATCCGGGATCGGAACATGGGGATATGGCAGCCCGTGCTGATCGAACAGGTCAGCGCGGCGAGGATCGGCGACCCGCAGATCGTCACGACGCTTCCGAAACCCGACAACAGCGTCGCTAACGTCGAGATCCGCGTGCCGGTCGAGAACATCACTGATCAGCCCGTCGAAACCGTCGTGCGCGCCAGCTTTGACGACGTCGCCGTCAGCCGATCCGTCCGACTCGCTCCGCGGCAGAGCACGGTCGTCTCGTTCATGCCCGCGGAGTTCCCGCAGCTCGCCGTCCGGAACCCGAAGCTCTGGTGGCCCAACGGCTACGGCAAGCCCAACCTTCACGACCTTCGCGTCGAGACATCGATCGCGGGAAGACGGTCGGACGAGCAAACGACGCGCTTCGGCATTCGACAGGTCACCTACGACATGTCGCTGATGGACGACGCCGGGGAGCTGCGTCGGGTCGGCATCGACCTCTCCCGAGCCAGATCGCTCGGTCAGCACGTCGTCGATGGGACCCACGAGGGGATCCGTAAGGTGAAGGGCGGCTGGGCCGCGTCCTTGGCGCCGGGTGCGATCACGTCGCCCGCCGTCACGCGGATCGACGGCGAGGAGGAGCTGGCGCCTCATCTCGTCATCCGCGTGAACGGCGTCCGCATCGCCGCTCGGGGCGGGAACATCGGCATGGATGACTTCATGAAGCGCATCGAGCGCGATCGGCTGGAGCCGTTCTTCCGGCTTCATCGCGACGGCAACATGAACATCATCCGCAACTGGGTCGGCCAGAACACCGAGGACGTCTTCTTCGATCTCGCGGACGAGTATGGGCTGATGGTCCTGAACGACTTCTGGGAGTCGACGCAGGACTACAACCAGCAGGTCGACGACGTGCCGCTGTTCATGGACAACGCGCAGGACGTCGTCGCTAGGTATCGGAACCATCCGTCCATCGTGGCGTGGATCGGCCGGAACGAAGGCGTTCCGCAGCCGTCGCTCAACGTCGCCCTGCAGTCGCTGATCGAGAAGGAGGACGGCACGCGCCTCTACATGGGCTCGTCCAACAACGTGAACCTCGCCGGCAGCGGACCCTACGACTGGCGCGAACCCGAGACCTACTTCACCGAACACGCGAAGGGCTTCGCGGTCGAGCTCGGCACGCCTTCTTTCCCGACACTCGAAAGCTGGAAGCGCGCGATCCCGAAGGAGGACCTCTGGCCGATCAGCGACGCGTGGGCCTACCACGACTGGCACCAGGACCGGGGTGGATCGGTCAAGACCTACATGGATGCGATGCGCGTCCGCTTCGGCGAACCGACGAGCCTCGAGGACTTCAGCGGCAAAGCGCAGCTTCTGCAGTACGACTCCTACCGTGCGATCTTCGAAGGATTCAATGCGGGGCTCTGGAAGACCAACAGTGCACGCATGCTGTGGATGACGCAGCCGGCCTGGCCTTCTAGCGCATGGAACATCTTCAGTTCGGACTACGACACGCAGGCCTCATACTACGCGGTCCAGAAGGCTTCCGAGCCGGTCCACGTGCAGATGAACTTGCCGGATCACAAAGTCGTGGTGGTCAACAACACGCGCGCGCCGCTGGGCGGACTGAAGGTTCGCGTGCGAATGACCGATCTCGAGGGCCGGACCGTCTTGGATCGCTCGGTTCGGCTTGATGCGGCGCGAGAAGGCGTCTCGGAGGCCATGACGATTGCGCCGGAGACGCTGAAGGCCAATCCCGTGACGCTGGTGAGCTTAGAAGCGACGGATGCGCAGGGCGTGAGCCTGTCCCGAAACTTCTACTGGGAGGGCCGTCAGCCGTCGGATCTCCAGAGCATGACGCGGATGCCGAAGGTCGGCCTCGCCGCGTCCGCGAGCGCGAAGGTCAATGGGAGCGAGACGGCGGCCACGATCACGCTTCGCAATGCCACCCAGACGCCGATCATCGAAGCGAAGGCCACCCTCTTCGACGCGGCCGGCAAGCAGGTCCTGCCAGCATACTTTACCGACAACTACGTCTCCCTCCTGCCGGGTGAGGAACGGGTTATCAACGTGAGATATCCGACGAACCGCGAGGCCGGTCTGGTCAGCGTCCGTCTGAGCGGATGGAACGTGGCGCCCTCGAGCGTGGCGGTGCGATGATGGAGACCTATGCCCAAGCGCTTCGACCGGGAGCAACTGAAGAGGCGGACGGCAAGGGCTGCATCGTCGGAATCGAACTTGGTGGCACAAAGATCATCTGCACGCTGGCTCGAAGCCATGACGACATCTTGGAGACCAGACGGCTCCCGACGCGCGATCCCGCCTCGACGCTCGCCAGCATCGAGGACGCGATCGATGGCTGGATGCGGACGCATGACGTCCAGGCGCTCGGCATAGGCAGCTTCGGGCCGATCGAGCTGAACCGGGCATCCGCCGACTTCGGCCACATCGGAAAGACGACCAAACCCGGATGGCACGGCGCCGACGTCGTCCAACGGCTGATGCGACGCTACGACGTTCCGACCATCGCCGACACAGACGTGAACGCGGCCGCGCTCGCCGAAGGTCGATGGGGGGCCGCCCAGGGGCTTTCGAGCTGGACCTACGTCACCGTCGGAACGGGCGTCGGCGCCGGCATCGTCGTCGGCGGGCGGACGGTTCAAGGGCTCGGCCATCCCGAGGCCGGACACATGCTCGTCAGGCGCGAGCCCGGCGACGACTGGGAGGGCGCATGTCCGTTTCACGGAGACTGCGTCGAGGGTCTGGTCTCGGGCCCGGCGATCGAGAGGCGCACCGGCATGTCGGGCGACGCCATCGCGGACGACCACCCGGTCTGGGGAGTGGTCGCAGACGCGTTGGCGACGATGATGCACAACATGCTCTTGACGGTGGTGCCCGAGCGCATCCTCCTGGGGGGCGGCGTTCCATCCAGGCGTCCGTTCCTCATCCCGATGATCCGCAGCCGGCTGGAGCCGCGGATGGGCGGCTACGCTGGCGCCGACGAGATCGCGGCACAGCTCGAAACGCTGCTCGTAGCCCCGGGTCTAGGGGACGCGGCCGGTCCGCTCGGCTCGCTAGCGCTGGCCTTGGACGCCCTGGAGACGTCGGTCGATCGAAACTCCGCCACTTACGTCTGATCGTCCAGGGTCGGTAGGAACCGACGTGGACAGCCTTGAGATCGAAAGGAATGCGATGATTTTCCACCAACGGCGCCTTCGGATCGCCTTGCTATGCGGCATCGCCGTCCTGGGGCTCGGCGCTTCGCCAGGCAGCGCTCAGGACCCGTCCGAGGTCGTTGATCGCGGAGAGTCGGCCGCCACGGGGCCGCACAGCGCCACCATCCTCGCCGACGGGATCGGCCTCGAGCGGGAGCTTCCCGCGAACGCCCGCGGGCTCGAGGCAGGCGCCCCATGGACTATGTCGACCTGGATCAGGCCGAGCGTGAAGCGGGCCGGACGCAGCGTCGTCGTGCAGGTGGGACGCGGGGACGCGGTCCGGGCCATTGTCATGGACGACGGCAATCTCGCCTTCTGGAACGGAAGAGGCGAACCGGCGCGGACGACGGCTGCGATGCCGGTGGACCGATGGACATTCGTCACGGCGTCGAGTGACGGTCGATCGGTCCGACTGTTCGCCGACGGCGTGATGGTGGGGACGTCGTCGGCGAGTCCGTCGCCGATCGCACCCGTGCTGGCCCTGGCCCCGGCCGCTGGCAAAGGTTCTCCGAACAACGCTCAGCACTTCGGCGGCGACGTCTTCGAACTCCGGCTGCAGGCGAAGGATGCGTCGCCGTCCAAGTCGCCGACGCGGCCGCCGGAGGTCATGCTCGCCCAGCTCGTCAAGCCCGGCGTGGGCTGGGAGTGGCAGGAGAAGCAGTGGCGGGGGTATTTCCAGCCGCAGGACTACTGGACCCTGCCGAAAAGCGCGACGCCTCCCACCAAGCCCGTCGCCCGACCGCTCGGCGCGCGGCCGTCCATGACGCGGCTCGCAGAAAACCGGTGGCAGATCGGCGATTGGGACCTGGCGTTCGCGGAAGGCGTCTCGGCGACCGGCGCGCAGCTGTCCGCCACGGGCTTCCCGCATGAGAAGTGGTTCAAGGCGACGGTCCCCGGCACCGTCCTCACCACGCTGGTCGATCGGGGCGTGTATCCCGACCCCGCCTACGGCCTGAACAACATGGCCATACCGGAAAGCCTGGCTCGTCAGGACTATTGGTATCGCACCGAGTTCGACATGCCGTCGGAGGCCGGAGGAAAGCGGTTCTTGGTTTTCAAGGGCATAAACTACGCAGCGGAGATCTGGGTCAACGGCACCCGCGTCGGCGACGTCCGTGGCGCGTTCGTCCGAGGGCAGTTCGACGTCTCGCCGCTGCTGCGCGCGGGTCGAAACGCGGTCGCCGTGAAGATCGTTCGACCGCCGCATCCGGGCATCCCGCACGAGGAATCCATCGCGGCGGGGCCGGGCATGAACGGCGGGAACCTGACCATCGATGGTCCTACCTTCGTCGCGGCAGAAGGATGGGACTGGATCCCTGGCGTTCGCGATCGCAACATGGGGATCTGGCAGCCCGTCGAACTGCAGACAAGCGAGGCGCTTCGCATCGGGGACACCCAGGTCGTTACCGATCTCCCGCTGCCCCGGACCGACAGCGCGGCGGTCACGGTGCGTGTGCCCGTGACGAACCTCGATGCGGCACCCGTCGCGTCCCGGGTCACCGCGAGCTTCGACGGCGTCGCCGTGTCCAAGGACGTGGTGCTGGCACCGGGAAGCACGACCGTCGAGTTCGCGCCCGCGGACTTCCCGCCGCTGAACGTGCGTAATCCCCGCCTGTGGTGGCCGAATGGATACGGACCGCAAAACCTCTACACGCTGAAGGTCTCGGCGTCGCAGGCCGGTCGTCCTTCCGACAGCAGGACGCTGCGGTTCGGAATACGCGAGCTCAGCTACGGGCTGTCGCTCTTCGACCGGGCGGGATCCCTCCGCCGCGTCTCCGTCTCCCCGACGGACTCCAAGGAGCGGCTGGTAGATCCGCGGCACGAGGCCATCAAGCAGACGCCGGAGGGTTGGGTGGAATCGCTCACCCCCGCAGGCGAGATTTCGCCGGCGGTGCGGCCACTTGAGAAGACGATGGCGCTGCCGCACCTGACCGTGTTCGTGAACGGTGTGAAGATCGCCGCGCGCGGCGGGAACTGGGGCATGGATGACTTCATGAAGCGCGTGCCACGCGAACGCATGGAGCCGTTCTTCAAGCTGCACAAATATGCCAACGTCAACATCATCCGGAACTGGGTCGGTCAGAATACCGAAGACGTGTTCTATGACCTCGCGGACGAATACGGCATGCTGATCACGAACGATTTCTTCATGTCGACGCAGAATTTTCAGGTTGAGCCCGAGGATCCGCAGCTCTTCCTGGCGAATGCTCGCGACGTTATCAGCCGCTATCGCAACCACCCGTCAGTGCTTTTGTGGTTCGGGCGCAATGAAGGCGTCCCGCCGCCCCTGATGAACGAGGGGATGGATTCTCTTGTCCATCAACTGGATGGTACCCGGCTCTACATGCCAAGTTCGAACGTCGTAGGCGTGCAGGGGTCCGGTCCATACAACTATCGCCCTCCCGTCGGCTACTTTACGAACCTGGCGTCGGGTTTCTCAGTCGAGACTGGCAGCCCGTCGCTTAACACCTTGGAAGCGTTGAAAGCGATGATGCCAAAGTCGGAACTCTGGCCAATTAGCGACACCCTTGCGTATCACGACTGGCACTTCGGCGGGAACGGCGACGTCAAGACGTTCATGGACACGATGGACGTGCAGCTGGGCAAGGCCACGAGCCTCGAGGACTTCGAACGCAAGGCCCAGCTCATGAATGTCGCTGACTACAAGGCCATCTTTGAAGGCATGTCGGCCCATCTTTGGACCAAAAACAGTGGGCGCATGCTGTGGATGACCCATCCAGCATGGCCGTCTAACCATTGGCAGATCTACAGCTACGACTACGACACACCTGGAGCCTATTTTGGAACGAAATCGGCACTGGAGCCGATGCACGCCCAGATGAACCTGCCCGACTATTCGCTGGCGGTGGTCAACACGACGCTGCAACCCCGATCCCGCCTTAGACTGACGACCAAGGTGGTCTCGGGCGACGGCAGGGTCCTCCTTTCGGACGAACGGATCGTGGACGCCCCCGCCAACACGACCACCACGCTCCCCGCCCTGAGGCTTCAGCCCGTCCTGGATCGCGAAAGACTGGTTTTCGTGTCCATGACCCTTGTCGATGATGCGGGGAAGGAGTTGAGCCGGAACTTCTACTGGCAGGGCGCCGACGACACGGCATATCGCAAGCTGAACGACCTGGTGCCGCAGAAGATCGACGTGAAGGCCGCGGTCGGTGCGAAGTCCTCGATAGGCGTCACGGTGACGAACCGCAGCGACCAGCCGGTTCTGGGCATCAAGATGACGGTGCTGGACGCGCGGGGCGAGCGCGTGCTGCCGGCGTATTACGGCGACAACTATCTCAACTTGCTCCCCGGCGAGACGCGCACGGTCGACATCCAGTGTGGCGACGCGCCGAACAAGGCGTCCGCCGTGTCCATCCGGGGATGGAACGTGGTCGGTGCCGTCGTCAGGCTGCGTTGATGCTGTTCAGTCCCCGCTCCCTTGCATGCGCGCCAACGATGCCGCCGCGGGGACAGACGCCATCAAGTTACGAATTGGTGACCGTTGGCGACCAGCAGTTCGACCGCCTTGCGACGATCCCCTTCCGCTATCAGCAAATGTTCTCCATCGAAGGTGCATAGGACGAAAACGCCTATCCCGTTCGAAGACAACGGCGCGATGAGTGCCAGGACGACGCCCGCCGCCTGAAACGCGAACGGGCCAACGGTTCGTAGGCAGACCCACTCGCGTTCAGCTTCGACTTCGTCGGGAACCACGTCGGCAGAGCATACGATCGTCAACTCGTCATCGGCGCGCACGATCGCATAGAACCCCTGCCCCGACGCCCAATCGGGAATGGTGCTGTCAGCCGCCAAGCGGGCAACCGCATATCGTCCGGGAACGAACCGAAGCTTCAACGACAAAAACGCTTCGCGCATAGGAACCGCCGATCGTGCCAATGATTGCCTTGCAATCCAGCATCGTTGAGCGACTTGGGTCAAGCCGCTTAGCTCACTTGATGTTCAGCCTCCGAACCGACCTTCCAACGCGGCCAGGGACGCTTCGGCAACTGGCGCCAGCACCTGGAAGGCAGCTTCTACGGCCTTTTCGCCGGCTCGGTCAGGATCGCCGGCGTCGAACGGGGGAGCGGGATCGTATTCCATGAGGAGCTGCGTGGTCTTCGCGACATGATCTCCGAAGATCGTGTTCAGGAGAACCAGACCGAAATCGATGCCCGCCGTCACTCCCCCGCCCGTGATGCGGTTCCGGTCGATGACGACGCGTTCCGCAATCGGCTCGGCACCGAAGAGCGGTAGCATCTGATGCCCCGCCCAGTGGGTGGTCGCACGGTAGCCCTTGAGCAGTCCTGCGGCGCCGAGGATCATGGAACCGGTGCAAACCGCCGTGACCCACTTCGCACGTGCGCCATGATGCCTGAGGAAAACGAGTGTCTCTTCATCTTTAAAGACGTCGATCTGACCTGGGCCGCCAGGGACGAAGATGATGTCGAACGACTCCGGCGCTTGGTCGAACGACATGGTTGCTTCGACGTTTATCCCAATATCGGACTCGACCAGCCCTTTCGTCTTCCAGACGAGATGCGTCTGCATGGGGCCATGAAGGACGGTAAGCGGACCGACCAGATCAAGAAGGGTGAAGCCCGGGAACGCCAGCATCCCGACCTTTAAAGGCGATTTGCCCGTCATCTCTGGAGTCATGGCCAGAAGAGGCCAGCGGCTCGTTCTCACGTTCTCCACGTTGCAGTCCCTCTTATATCAGCCGGAAGCCGTCGATGCTGGTACTTGGAAGAATGCCAGGCTTGGCCTTGCCCGACAGAGCGTCGCCTTCACGTACCAAGTCGAACTTAACCGTCAGCCTCATGGGTCTGGTGATCTGCTGGGACCATCGGATGGTATCCCCGTCGACAACCGGATCGATGAACGGAACGGTCTCGCTGCCTTGCGTAGCCGTGCCGGAAAGTTGTCCGTCGCGATCGATTATCTCAAGCGTGACTTCCTGCTTCCCCATCGGTGTGGGGATGACGATCTGCCACCGGCCGTTAAAACTCATGGGTTGCCTCGGTCCTGTCTGATCATGTTTGAAGGTGGGCCCTCGACTAGGTGGCCGACCGCTCGATCGCGGTGCGGGGATCGGGTTTGCGGCTCTTGGGCGGCCTACCGGCGATGAGGTCCCGGAGCAGCGGCATCACATGGTCATCGGGTTCATTGTATCCGATGGGACCGACGTACCGACCTTGACCGTTCATCATGTAGACCATCGTCGAATGGTCCATCACGTAATCGCCGTTCGCTAACGGAACGCGCTTATAGTAGACGTTATAGTTTTTAGTGATCTCGGCTATCTGGGCCTTTGTCCCGGACAAGCCTCGGATCCTCGAATCGAACGACGTCAGATATGTCTTCAACTGCTTCGGCGTATCCCTTTCCGGATCAACCGTAACGTAGAAGATGTTTATCTTGTCGCCGTCCGGTCCAAGCTCCTTGAGCCATCTGGTCATATGGGAAAGCGTCGTCGGGCAAACCTCGGGGCAGAACGTGAAACCAAAGAACACGAGGCTGGGCTTGCCGAGCAACTGCTTCTCGGTGACCCTGACGCCATTCTGGTCGACGAGCGTGAAGGAACCGCCCAACTTCGTCTTCGCGGGAGTTGCTGCAGCTCGTGGAGCGGCGGTCTGTTTCTGGCCCCTGTCGTCGCATGCGGCGAGTGAAAGCGCGGCCGCCCCCAGCAACATAGCGGCTGCGAACGGTCCGGTC
Source organism: Sphingomonas sp. PvP056 (assembly GCF_040549155.1). NCBI lineage: Bacteria > Pseudomonadati > Pseudomonadota > Alphaproteobacteria > Sphingomonadales > Sphingomonadaceae > Sphingomonas > Sphingomonas sp. PvP056. Next base: position 103,551 of record NZ_JBEPST010000007.1, on the reverse strand, counting down.
ACTTGAAGTCCCCATCGTCGTAACCTGATGAGCCGTCCTTCACGTCGAACAGAACACGGACCTCGCCCGCACGCTGGAAGCGAAGGGTGACGGGGATGGTCTGGCCTGCAGCAAGAGCCTTCTTCGGGCCGATTAGCATTACATGGTAGCCGCCCGGTCCGAGCCGAACGGTCTTACCCGGCGCGATCGGGATACCATCTGAAAGGGGGCGCATGCGCATGATGCCGCCTGCGAACGACATCTCATGCACTTCGACCCTCGCGACGGAAGGCGAAATGCCGCCAATGAGGCGATCTGGCGTGCCCCCGGTGTTCGTGATGGTCACGTAGCCGATGCCGGCGGCCGCCCCTCGCGGGATCGGCCTGGACCAGGCTCCCGTAAGGCGAAGCGCGCCATGGCGCGTATCGCGACTAAGAACCGGGGCCGCCAGAAGCCCGATGCTGAGGCCGATGATCGAAATATGACGAAGTGTAGTTTGATGCACAAAAGGTTCTCCAGGACCTGCGGATACGCAGACTGCCAGCGGGGGCGGCGGCCGATAGCGCCGACATGCAGTGTTCCGATGCTAGCTAGGCCTGGGCTGTCCTGCCGGACGCGTCGAGAACCGCACGGCGCCTCTTGGCGCTGACGACGGCCGCCGGAGTCGCAGAGCCCATCACGCCCCCGTCGCCCGAAATCATCTCTATGATCTCCTTTCGGGCTACTCGAGGATGGCCAGAATCGAAGGGAGGTTTCGGATCGTACTCGAGCGCCAACTGGACGAACTCGGCCACGTTCCGACCTCTGAGCTCGGCGAGGAGCGTCAGTCCGAAGTCGATGCCCGCGGTGACGCCGCCACCGGTGACACGATTACGGTCGATGCACACCCTTTCGTGGCTCGCCTCGATGCCCAACGCCTCGAGCGGCTCGTAGAACGCCCAGTGACAGGCGGCCCTATAACCATCCAGCAAGCCGGCGGCCGCCAGTACGACCGATCCCGTACATACCGAAGTGACGTAACCGGAAGACCTCCCGGCGCGATCGAGAAAAGACAAGGCATCCAAGTCGTCAATCAGATCGATCGTGCCGGCCCCACCTGGTACAAAGATGATATCCAACGCCGAGGGAGCGTTGTCGAACGTGACCGTCGGGTTCAACGGCACCCCCGAGTCGCTGACCACCGGTTGCAGATTCTTCCAAATGAAGTGGATCCGACTGTGGAAGGCCAGTACGTTTACCGGGCCGGCAACGTCGAGCAGCGTGAAGCCGGGATACAGAAGTACCCCGACCTCGAGAGGCTTCTGCTTTTCCATACCGTCCATGATCCAAATACCCACTATGCTGCTAATACAATAAAACTCTGTCCGGTGGCCTAGCGATCGTCGGCCACTCCCGTGAGTGGCAGTAACGACAACGAGCGATTGATTGCTGCCACGGCTCATCCGGCCGTCCCAAGCGGAGGCAAGCTGTCAAAGATCGGATCGAAAAGTGGCGACCGGACGATCGTCGGGAAAGCCACGCCGCATATCTCGGCTTCAATTCCGCAGTGACGCGGGGGTATCCCAGAGCTGCCGTTCGCAACCCGACGACCGTCGTCCGCGCGACGGTCTCCTACCAGGGCGTCTCGCCACTCGCTTCCACGAACCGCCCCGAAACCGCATCGTCTCCCAGGAGCGCGTAGCGTACGGGAAGTCGCGCGCCCTCCTCCGGCGTCATGAAGCCGTTATGTCCCGTTAGGTCCGTCTTCACGTAGCCGGGGCTTACCGAGTTGATGACGTGCGGCGTATCGCGCAGTTCCTGGGCCAACTGCACAGTGAGCATATTCAACGCCGCCTTCGACGCGTTGTAACCGAGCAGGCGCGCCGAGTAGTAGGGCGAGGTCGGGTCGCCGTTCACTGCCAGCGATCCCAGTGAGCTCGACAGGTTCACGATGCGAGCCGCCACGGATCGGAGCAGGAGCGGCAACATTGCCTGCGTCACCGCCAGTGTCCCGACGAAGTTGGTTTCCATGATCCGCCGTGCGGCGTCGGGAGCCGCCGTCGTCGGCGGACCGTCCTCCGCGTCCACGATGCCGGCATTGTTGACCAGGATGTCGAGACGACCATGTTCGGCGCGGATTTTGTCGGCAGCTGCGGTGATGGTGGCGACGTCGTTCAGGTCAAGGGCGAGCGATTGGACATGCAGGCCAGCAGATGCCAGCTTGCCGACGGCAGCGGCGGTGCGCCCCTCGTCCCGGCCCCCGATGACTACCGACGCTCCGGCCTCGGCGAGTTGACGGGCGATCTCGAAGCCGATGCCCTTGTTGCTGCCGGTTACGAGCGCAATTCGATTGCCTTCAGACATTCTCTTGATCCTGGCGGTTAGTTTCGGGAACGCCTAAGATATGAATGATCGTTCGGTTTTGGGATTCGCTTATGGCTTCGGCGCGACCGGCTCACCTCAATGCGCGGAAAACGCCGCGTCAGGCCCGTGCCGCCGTGACGCTGGACGCCATGTTCGAGGCGACCATTCAGGTTTTGGTGAGCGATGGACCGCATCGCCTGACAACGACCCGCGTCGCGAAGCGCGCCGGCGTGTCGATAGGGACCATGTACCAGTATTTCCCTCACAAGCAGGCGCTGTTCTATGCGCTGAACGAGCGCTACCTGGACGAACTCGTTCAGAAGATCGATGCAGCGTGCCAGTCCGAGCACGGCGCTACGCTGGCTCGCATGATTGAGGCGCTGGTGACCACCTATTGGGCCGCGAAGACGCGCCGGCCCGAAGTCACCCGCGCCCTGTACAGATCCGTCGTGGAACTCGACAACGAAGCGTTGATCGCGGACTTCGCTGCCCGCGTCGACAAGACCACCGTAGCGATGCTGGCGAGCGCGTCCGATGCGTCCTTCGACGACCTGCCGACGATCAATCTGACGCTACTGGCCACAATCTTCGGAACGGTCCGCAACGTCTTCGAACGCGATCTACCGGAGCGGACTCAACGTGACGTCGAACGGCAGCTGATCGCGATGTGTAACGCCTATCTCGAAGCCGTGCGGTCGAAGCCGGAACCGCTATGATGCCAACGGCACCGACCGCGCCCGCTCCGCGGATCTCAGCACGGGCCCGCCACGTCGGCGAAGCGTTGCCGATAGGTCATCGGATTGACCCCTACGATTCGTTTGAAGCGTGCCCGGAACGTCACTGGAGCCTCGAAGCCCACGATGGAGGCGATGCGTTCGATCGACGCATCGCTCGTCTCGAGTAGCTCCTGGGCACGTCGGACACGGGCCGAAAGCAGCCAGTTCATCGGCGTAGCGCCGGTCTGCTCGCGAAAACGTCGGGCGAACGTACGTGGGCTGAGGCTGGCACGCGATGCGAGGCCATCGACGTCGACAGGCTCGCCGAGGTTGGCCACCATCCACTCTAGAAGGGGAGCGAGGCTGGTAGCCGATTGGACGGACACGGGCCGAATGAACTGCGCCTGTCCCCCGTCGCGGTGAAGCGGCGCGACGGCGAGCCGCGCCGCATCGGCCGCCACTTGCTGTCCGAAATCGCGTCCCACCAGGTGCAGGCACATATCGAGTCCAGCGGAAGCACCGGCCGAGGTGATCACGCGTCCCTCGTCCACGAACAGCACGTTGGGCTCGACGGCGATCTCGGGAAAGCGGTTCGCCAGATCAGTGGCAGCACGCCAATGCGTGGTCGCGCGCTTGCCGTCGAGAAGCCCGGTGGCGGCGAGGACGAAGGCTCCGGTGCATATAGATGCAACGCGGGCGCCGCCTTCCCAAGCGGAACGGATGGCATCTATGATCGTCTTGGAGACCGGGCGGTCCGGGTCCACGACGCCGGCGACGATCACTGTGTCAGCCCCGATCAGACCGTCGATGCCATGCGGGGCGTTGAGGACGAACGATCCCGCATCGATCGCAGTCGTCTCTCCGCATACGCGCACCCGGTAGGGCGAACTGCCGTCCGCGAGCCTGACGTGCGTGAACGCCTCGCATGCGATGCCCAGGTCGTACGGAAGCACGCCGTTCAGGGCGAGTATCGCGATTTCGTGCATGGCATTCTCCAGCGACGTCGCCACTAACTCTTTATGGCAGTATCCAACCGGTCATTGGCAAATCAGCCACTCACAGTCAAACCGGCAGAGCGGGTAGACGGTAGCGGTCAGGAACCACCTGACGATGATATCGCGAGTTGGCATAGATGATCGTCGCGCACACCGAACACCGATCGAACGTCGGCAAACTACGGCTTGCATCCCAGATAGAGGCGAGCACGCTCATCACCCTTCTGCTGGTCGCGGTACCTGCCAAACATTTTTTCGGTCTTCCGATCGCGACGCGGATCATGGGACCCGTTCATGGCGCAGCGTTCGTCGCCTACATCTGGTGCGTCATCGCGATGGTGAGCGGTGACGGGAACTGGACGCGTAGGGATGCGGCCCGCCTGATCGTCACCGCCTTCATCCCGTTCGGAGGCTTCGCGAACTCAGGCTACCTGCGCCGCAAGGAAGCCTCATTTGCCTTCGATCCGGAGCGACGCTGATGGACTACCTGTGGTTGAAGGCTGCCCATGTCGCCGCTGTACTGACGTTCACGAGCGGCCTCCTCGTCCAGGCCTTCGGCGTGGCGGTGGCGGCCCGTGGTGGAACGGAAGCGCTAGACCTGATATCGCGGTGGGATCGGCGCGTCACGGCACCGGCCATGGTGACAGCGTGGCTGACCGGCGCCGTAGTGGCCTCGCAAGGCGCATGGTTCTCCTTCCACTGGCTGTGGGTAAAGCTTGGCATAGCCGTCTTCCTGAGTGGCCTTCATGGAATGCAATCGGGTCGGCTGCGGCGGCTGCGTTGGGGCGACCGATCGAATGAAACTAGCCCGTTCCTCATTCCAGCGCTCATCGCCTTTTCTGTCACGGCGATCGCAATTCTAGCCGTCGCGAAACCCAGGTAGGAGATGCCGGGAGAAGTAGTCCTCCAATTGATCGACCATCGTATGGAGCTGCATTGTGCAGGGATCCAACCGGATACAGAGGGCACTCTCTTCGATCCCTCCGGCCATCTTCCGGGAGTACGACGGTCAGCCATCGACCCAGTGTTCGTGCGCACCCTGCGGCTGCACCGTCGGTAGGGTAATTCGCGCGTCTGAGACATCTATCCAGGTGGTTCGGTTGCGTGCCGATCCCGCAGCATCCGGCTGGCCGACGGCAATTCGAAGATCGTTGCCCGCGTCCGCGGTGGAACCACACCGGGAGCCGCGGACTGGGTGATCCTTATAGATTCACAGGAAGGGTGCCGCGACCTCGTCCGGAACGCGGGAGAGGCGACCGGCTGCGCGATCGATCATCGCCAACGTGGTCCTTGCTTCCACCTTCACACGTCCATCTCCGCCGGTGAACCGGACCAGACGGTCGAACCGCGCACCTCGCGGGCGATCGCCGACCCACGTCTCAGCGATGACGTTCTCGCCAAGCGCGACATTCCCTCGATAGTCGATCTCGTGACGCGTCACGACCCACGCATAGGAGAAACTTCGTCCATCATAGCTCATCGTCGAGGCATTGGGCTGCTCGTCGCAGGCAAGTCCGGCCGCCCCATAATCACCTGCCTTGAGTGTTATCGTCGCCGCATTTGCGGAGGCAGCAAGCATCAGGATTAGAGCCATGGCTGCGGAGGCGGGCATTCGCATCGGTCACTCTCCTTATGGCCGCATGATCGAGGCCAATACACGCGGCGCTCGACCGCACGATGATAAGCCGTCGCCATCGCTAGGCGAATGACAAACGTATCATGCAGCGGGTGCAGCGGTGTTTCTCGTTGGAGACGTCTCCCTGGGCGGAAGCGCCCAGCCCCGCCGTGACGACCCACTTTCGGCCATTCAGACGGCTTTGCCCCTGTCCTAACTTCTGCCACTCATTCATCTTAGCGGCCGACGCACTCGGTAAGCCAGATTGCCGCGGAGGCGCTCAGATCGGAGTAGATAGGTGGATGTTAAATTCTCAGCGCGCTAGGCTGAAAAGTGTGACAGAGAGCTAGTGAGCGAATGCAACATTCGCCACCCTCGCCGATCGGCCAAACGAGGTTGGGCGTGATTTCTCAGCTATGTTCGTCCGGCTCTACAACGTAGAGGCGCACTTTGCAGCTTGAAGCAACCGCCCCGCAGGCCTGCTTGATGAAATGCCGAAGGCCAGTCGTCCCGCTCGCGCGGCAGTCATAACGCTTGCTGTAACTGTTGAGCCTTGGCACCAGTCAACCGGCGGCTTCTATACGGTTGGGAAATTGACTCGGAACAGGCTGGTACAATCGTCGCGATCGAGCCTGATCGTGCCGCCGAGTTGCTTCGCCAGTGACCGGAGCAGGCTTAGCCCCGCGCCGCGTTGAGCCTTCTCGAAGGTCGCCGCCGAGATGCCCACGCCGTCGTCCGTCACGGTTAGCTCACCATACCCATCGGCGTTGGTGAAGCCCAACTTGACGCTTCCTTCCCTGCCGTCGGGAAAGGCGTGCTTGAGCGCATTTGACACAAGTTCGGTGGCGATCAGACCCAGCGGAATTGCCTGATTGAGATTTAACGTGGTTTCGTCGACGAGCACGTCAATGGAAATCCGTTCATCGACGTCATAGGCGTCGCGCAAGTCTCCGCACAGGCTGATTAGATAGTCGCCGAAATCCAGCCGCTCCGTATCGCCCCTGCTGTACAGTGCTTCGTGCACTAAACTCATAGAGCGCACCCGGGCAAGCGTGTCATTAAACGCGCGCGCGATCACAGGATCGCGAAATTGCCGCGCTTTGACCGAGAGGAGACTTGTTACCACCTGCAGATTGTTCTTCACCCGGTGGTGCACTTCCCGGAATAGAACCTCCCGATGCGCAAGCTGCTCGCGCAAGGCTGCAGTCTGCTCGGCGACCCGATCCTCAAGCCACTCGTTGGATTCCGCGAGTTCTGCTTTGGCCGCCTTCAGCTGAGCGCTCTCGACGATGTCCCATTCGCCCTCTCGTCTGGAGATGGCGAACTCGTGATTGCGCACGACGTCGAGAACGCCTGATGCGTCTGTCTTGCCAAGGCAGTAACTGCACAAGGCTACAATGTGGTGCCCGCGAAAGGCAGGGCTCACGCTCGCCTCGTAATCGGCGAACGATCGCCAATCGTCAGGCCGCAACCAGAACAGGTTGCCTGTCAAACGTAGGCCGGCATAGCCGTGGTCGCGCGCGTTGCCCGCGTGACCAAGCCAGCTGTCGAGCAGCTGGTCTGAGTTCATCGCACCGGAGCGATGGTACCAGTCCTCGTGATGGTAGATCTCGATGTCGCCCTGAGCCACATGACGATCAAAGTTAGGGACAGCCTTGCGGAGCCCACTGGTCGCAGCCTCTACGCCAAAAGGTTCTGCCGTCACCCACAAGCACTTTTCTCGGTTCTCGATGCCTGCCTTAAAGAAAGGAACCAGCGTGTCTGCCAAGTCTTCAGCGGTGTCGTAGAAATGGCAGAAGTGGGTGCCCCACTCGACAGGACCGACCCCAGGAATGCCACTGTTCGTCTGAGGCCGCATGGTCTCGTCTCCAAAGCGCCAGCGTCTGTCCGGATCAAACTGGCACAACCAGCAAATTACGGGCTGCCGGCAACTTTTTCAACAGCTTGTCGTAGGTATACACGCATGGAAAGGAGACCGCTTTGAACGACTGTAGCGCTAACACGGTTTCCGCCAAACGCATCCTGATCGTCGAGGACGAGGGGCTTGTCGCTGAAATCGCCGCGATTACGCTTGAGGACGCCGGCCATATAGTGCTGGATATCTGCGCGGATTGGCGGACCGCTGTCGAGCAGGTCGAGACTCTCACGCCGGATGTGACGCTCATCGACATCAACCTTGGTGCCGGTGGCAGCGGCTTCGATGTCGCTCGACACATCGCAGGCCACCCCGGCTTAAAGTTCATGTTTGTAACGGGGCAGAGCGATGCCGCGACCAGAGCGAAGGCGATGGAATTCAAGCCCGCTGATTACATCGTAAAGCCTTATCGGCCCGGCGAGCTCGTAGGAGCGATTGCGAGACTGGCTGATTGAGGCTCAGACAAAACGCAGAAATGCCCCGGATCAACTTGTGGGCGGGCAGACAAACGGAGGCTTAGACCCAATAGCCGCCATTCCCGCCTCCTTCGCCTTCCCAACTTCCGACATTCATTCATCAGTGCGCGACCAGCCTGCAGCGCCGCTGAAACGGCGAAAACTGGAACATTGCTGGCATTCCCGAGCCGGTGATGAATGGGCGGGTTTCAGGAGAACACCGGACGTTCTCGGAGGGCAATGTTCAGCCCTTCGCGGCGCGGCGCGATGTTGCCAGACACGACGAGTAAGCTCATAAGCGCAACTCGGATTGCGAACGCCGCGGGCCGATCGGGGGTGGCTTGAACAGGACGCGTGGCAATCGGCCGAGCGGCGGGTTGCCGATGGTCGAGTTAACCTTCGAAGGAGCTGGGCGGTCAGATGGTTGATCCGCTTCTCCCGCTCGACGTGATCGCTGGCGCAGCGGTTCGCGATCGCCCGAATGTGTTTGTTCTCGGCTGCTATGATCGGCGGATCACATTTTACGCGCAGCAGGTTCGTGCTCTCTCTCTCATACATGCCCTATCCGAACAGGGCTATCTCAGAAGCAACCCGCGTATTGCGGTCGTCGGCGCGGGTGCAGCTGGAATGACTGCCGCTGCCGCCGCGGCTCTGCTGTCGGGCAGCCAGGTGGTCCTGTTCGACAGCGCCGCGGTGTTGCTGTCGCTTCAGTCCACGACGGAGCGACGCAATCTCGATCCTCACATCTACGACTGGCCCGCATTCGACACCACCGACCCGGTGGCCGATCTGCCAATACTGGATTGGGAAGCGGGTACGTGCCGGGCGGTGCGCGATGATGTCGTCCTCGAATTCGAGGATATTGCGGTACGCGTCGGCGGGCGGCTCGAACGCCGGATGCGGCATCATGTCGATGCCATGCGGCAGGTTGGTGCGGGCTATGAACTGATTTTCACCGATCTTGACGCTGTAGCAGCTGTGCCAGCCGTCGAAACCAGTGATCGTTTTGACATGGTGCTGCTGGCAATCGGCTTCGGCCTTGAGCCGTATGAAGCGGTCGAGAATATACAGGATAGGAGCTACTGGTCCGATGCTGGCGTCCCGGTCGCCGAATTCCAGGGCCGTCCCAATCCGCGGTTCTTCATCAGCGGCAATGGCGATGGGGGGCTGATCGATTTCGTTGCGGCCGGGGCGATGAACTTCAACCACGCGGCGATGATTCGTTTGATCGCCGATCACCCCGGCGTGGAGGGCCTTTCAGGCGTCATCGGCGATATCGATGGGCGTGCGCGGCAGGCCGATGCGCAAGGCGACCGGTTCGACTTTATCGCTGCTTATGATGCGGAATTGCTACCACAATTGACGGCGATTGGTCTGGTCGCGGCGGTCCGGCAGCAGCTACGTCCCGGCGTTCGGCTGACGTTGCAGACACAGCATGCCGAGATGTTCGAAATTACGACCTCGGCTCTCAACCGCGTGGCCGCCTATCTAACGATCAAAGCCTGCGCGGCAGACCCACTGCGCGCCTTTCGCCACATACAATGTGCGGTGGTCCAGCGGGTACCCCAACCGGTCCCCTGTCCCGAACCAGCGCCGTTGTGGTTGGACTGCGAAGGGGTGCAGGTGGGAGCCGACGCAGTCATCGTCCGCCGCGGGCCGCTACGCGCCAATGTCCGGCAAGCCTTCGCGGAACATCTTGCGACGTTCGAGGCGACGCACAAGGAATGGTTGGCTCGCCATGGGGATGCGACGCTCATTCCAAAACTCTCGCGCTCGGCACGCACCGCCTATACCGAAGCGGCGCGAGCAGCCGACGTTCCCCTTTCCCGGCGGATGCAACGTCACGCCGCGCCTCATCTGCCAATCGCGGTGCAAATAAGGCGTGACGGCAATCGCGTGCGCTGGTCAGGTGCGGTGGCACCGCAGGCCCTGGTGCGGGCATGGAGCGAGAACCAGATCTTCGAGATCATCCTGCCCGATGCGCCAGCCGACCTTGGCCCGGCTGCCGGCGCGATCCTGCGCGTCGCCTGCCATGCACAGAATGCGCGGCTTCATGCGATGCCAGCCCTTTGGCGTGACCTGGTCTCACGACTCAGTGTAGACTCTCCGCACGCTGAGGGAATGACGATGCCGACGATCGTAGCGGGCAATCCGGGCGGTGCGGCACAAGATCCCGAACCGGATGAGGCGCCGCGGTTGGCCCGGCGCATTCACGCCGCGCTTGATAGCTGGGTTCTCGGTCAGTTGAACGATCATCTCGGCCGGTTTCTCGCGAGCGGGGAAGATCCCGGTCGTCGGGTAAACATCCCGATTGCGCCGGACCTGCGTCAGGCAATGGCGGTATCCTGGGCTGAATGGCGGGTGGCGTTCGAAGATGATCCCACTCTCCTAAGCCATTTCCTGCGTCTCATGGTATGTGCGGTTGACGATGCTGATGATCTCGATGTCGCGCAGATCCTGGTTGGTCCCACAAAACTCCCGGCAATAGTGCGGGGAACGGCCGTTTCGCTGGCGATCGCCACCGCGTGGCAGACAACAGGTCCAAAGGGGGGCAGACCCGGAAATCTGTTCCGTCGCCGGGGTGCCGCAATAGTTTGGGCGGGACACGGCTGTGCCGCTGACCTCATCGACGGCAGCCCAATGTCGCTGTGCGCCGCGAGCTATATGTGGCGCACCCAGTTTGTCATCCTCACCGTTCCGGGGACGGTTGAGGTCGCGCGCAGTGCGGAACGAGCCTTCGCTCAGGTTGAAACGCAGCAGCCGTCGCTAAGCGAGACCGATGGTTCGGGGCCGGTGATGATGTGGATCAGCCAGGAATTCAAGGACGCTGTCGCAGCGGGTACCGAGCCAGTCGCCACATTGCTGGCCGCGATTGAGGCGCGCCACTTCGCGGCGCTCGAGGGTGCAATTCTGAAAGAGGTGGTGGCATGACTGACCGGCCTGTCATCTCGCCAGCCATGAGGGATTTCGCTGATCGGCTCCGCGCCGCAGCACAGGCGCTGGATCTGTCGGTCGAAGAGCGGCCCGAGCTTGCAGGCAGAAACTTTAATGGCGGCTCGACGGCGTCGACATCCCTCAGCCCAAGTGACCTGCCCAATGAAAGTCATGGAATCAAGATTGCACGGTTCAATATCGTGCTCGGGATCCTGCCGGACATGGCGGCAATCGAGGCGGTGCGAGAGACCCTCAGGCGCTATCGCAATCAATGTGTCGTTGCCCGCTCCTATCTCAATCCCAATGAGACGCTCGACCTCCAGCTGATGTTGCTGGGGCCGCGGTCGAGCGAGCGTCAGGATAGCTGGAGGGCGTTGGCGCTGATGGTGGAGCGCGACGATCGCGTAGCACGCAAGCTGGCTTGGCTTCGGCCGGAAGATCCGCAGCGAGACGACGACAGCTTTGCCGAGTTCCTCAAACGCACATTTCTGGCACGCCCCTGGATCCGAAGAGAAGGCGAGTTCGAGGATGTCGCGCTCGACCAGCTTAGTGCGGGCAACGCGACCGCTCCGGGCCTGCCACGCACTACGGCCGAGGAGTGGGAACGGATCGCGCTCGACGATAGTAAAACCCCTGACCAGATCGTCACCGCCCTGGTCAAGGCCTGGGAACGGAGAGGCCAGCCATGAGCATCTATCTCTCCCGCATCGGAATTCAGGATTTCCGTACGTTCGGATCGTTCGACGTTGCAGTGCCGGCGGCGCCCGGCCTTGTGCTACTAACCGGCACGAACGGCTTGGGCAAAAGCAGTTTCTTCGACGCAATCGAATGGGGCCTCACGGGCACGATCCGGAGATTCACGCCCTATCTGAAAAAGGGTCGCAAGAAGCTCGTTGAGCGAGATTATCTGACGCGACGCGGGGCGGAGCCTGGGTCGCACAAGGTGGAGCTGACCTTTTCGGACGGCGACCCGATCGTGCGCGGTGCCGACAAGGCAACGCCGATGTCGTCGATCATCGCGAAGCTCGCGCGGCCGGAACGCCCCACGATCGACGATCTGAGCACGTATCTCGCGCTGACCCATTTCCTCGGCCAGGCAGCGCAGCAGCGTTTTACCAGCCGCGAACCCGAGGATCAGTGGCAGGCGCTTAAGGGTCCAAGCGGGATTGAACGGCTCGAACAGATTCGCGCGGGCCTGCGTGGCCGACCGACGGTCACTGCATTCACCCGTCGCCTCGAAAGGGAAGAAGGCGTGGTCGCGATGCTGGAGCGGCAGACCGCAGACTGGCAAGGCTGGAGCGCCCGGCTAGACCGGTTGCGACAAGCTGTTCGAGCGACCGGTATTCTGACAGTGGCCGAGGTTGAAGAGCGCGTTGATGCACTCGAGGCCGCGCTGTTGGCCGCACTTGGCGGTGCAGCCATCGTAATTTCTGGAGAGACCGTGAGCAAACGGCTCGCGAGCCTGGGAGATCGCCTGAGCGACGCGCTGCGCGACATGACCGCCCGCCTCGACGGTCTTGGGTCGCTCAAGGATATGCCTGCGACGTTCGCAGCGGCCAGCGCGGAAGCACGCCTCGATCATCCCGTGCTCGTCCGGCTGCGTCAGACGGTCAGCGACGCCAGGGCCGAGCTGGTTCGTCTTACTCCGGGGATCGATCCCGCCGAGAAAGCCGTGGCTGATCAGACCGCCGCGATTGCGACGATCGAACAGAATATCACTTTGCTTGATGCTGCGCGGGCGGATCTCATCCGGCGGAAAGACCTCGAAGCGCAGATAACGACCGCGAAGGATGATCGCACGGAGACCGCGACGGCCATTGCTGCCCGGCGCGCGTCGGTTGCGGAAGCGGATAGATCGATAGGTCGGCATGGCGATGCCGTGGCCGAGGTCGCACGATTGCGCGCGCTTGCGCAGAGCGCCCGTGCCGTCGTGGATTCGCTATCGACTTTGCTTGATCTGGAAGCGGAATCCGGCCGATTGGCGTCATCGCTCGCGGCTGCACGTGAGGCGGCATCTGCCGCCGCGACCACGATAGCTCCGCTAAGGGAGGACGTAACGGCACGTAAGGCGCAAATTGCAATAGCGGTTCAGGCTCGGGCGGAGGCGGAACGTCATGCCACTGCGATCAGTGCAGCCCTCGCCCAGCTGGCGAGCCATATTCACGACGATGAAACCGATTGCCCGGTCTGCCACTCAACGTTTGAACCTGGAGTGCTCAAATCGCTCGTAGAAGCAGCGGCTTCGGCAAGCGACGACCGCCTCGCGTCTGCCGACGAGGAACTCGAGGCGCTACGCGCCGATGAGTCCGCCCTTACTGCGCGTGTTGCCTCGTTCGAGGCGACGATCGGCGCTCCATCTCAAATCGAACGCGAAGCGAGCGCAGCCGCCGATGCCGTAACCAACGCGCGGGCGGCGCTTGCCCGGACTCTCGAAGTGGATCCGGCTAACGACCTTTCCGCCGCCGCGAGAACGCGCGAACGCAGCGCCGCAGCGGCTCTGGCTGACGCCGAAGCTGCGTTAGAGCCCTTGGTTGCCACGGCCGCCGCCGCGACCGAGCAGAGAGCAATGCTTTCCGCGGACCTTGAAGATCTTATTGCGCGGGAAACGCAGGTGTCAGCCCGGCTCGATAATTTCATGGCTGAAGACCAGGCCTGCGTCGATCGATTGACCGCGCGCGGCCTTACGGATTCCACGTTCGAAGGTGTTGAAGGTCGATTGTCGGAACAGCGTGGGCAGCTGGAAGCGGCACGCGCCCGACTGGCGGGGCTGGTGGAGGCCGCCGCCGCATTGACTGTGACCGTCGAGGGCGCGCGAACGGGGCTGACGACCGTCGAGCGCGAACTGTCCGTGGCCGAATCTGCGCGTGCGGCGGCGGAAGCGACGACGCAAGAGATGTCGTCGCGTTGGATCCGTGCGGGGATTGACGGATCGCCCAGTCAAGCGACGCTCGATCGGACAAAGGTCGTAGTAGCCGACGCGCTGAACGCGTTGCGCTCGCTTGCCGAACAGCAGCAAGCGTTGGCGAGGGACAATGAAGATGCTCTGCTACAGGGCGAGGTCAACCAGGTTCTTGCGGCGATGCGACAGGCTGGGGGCGACGCCAGTATTGCAGATCCCACAGCCCATCTAGCCGGCCTGGAAGCCAAGGCGAAGGCTGCTCGAGCAGCCGTCAAACTTACAACTGCGGCGCGGACCGCGGTTCGCCATTATACCGAGGAACTCAAAATTCGGTCCGATGACTTTTCTAATCGAGTGCTCGACCCGCTCAACGTGGTCATCGACGATTTCAATGAAGCCATGTTGAGCACCCCGGGCGAGACTATTCAATTCAAGGCGGACACGCGGGTCGATGCGACGAGTTTTGGTATGTCGCTGCGATATCGCGAGCAGCTCGAGCACGCGATTGAGACACCGAAGGATCTGCCGCCGCAGGTCGTGTTGAGCGAAGGGCAGCTTGCCGCGAATGGATTTAGCATCCTTTGCGCGGCAAGCACGGCTTATCCCTGGTCGAACTGGAGAGCGTTGCTCCTCGACGACCCACTCCAGCATAACGACATCATCCACACGGCGGCGTTCGTCGACGTGATGCGCAATATGGTGGAGTTAGACGGCTATCAGCTGGTTATGTCGAGCCATGACCGTGGCGAGAGCGACTTTATCGCGCGCAAATTTGACGCAGCGGGCTTGCCCTGCACGACTATTCTGCTCACGGCGCCTTCGGAGAAAGGCGTGGTCTGGGAACCTCCCCTCTACAATCGGGGTGCAAACCGTTTCCTCCGGCAAAGTAGCGATCAGCGCCAGTCTGACAGCGCTTAATAGCCAATCGAGCCTTGATCGGCGTCAAGGGCAGAACTGGCATCGCCTCACTGAGCGGACGAGACGGAAGGCTTCGTCAGGTTTCCCAGGATCGGTCGTTCCAGACCCGGTCTGCGAACGACTTAAGCTGGTCGACAGCGGTCGAAGTGTCGTGGGCGAGAGGTCGCCGCGGCTAGAACAGTCGCGTTCATCGACTGGGCAAATCTGTTCGACCGTCTCGCGGCGCGGGTGACGCTGGCCTGATTTACGAGCCGATCGTCGATGACTAGGCTGTGCTATTGCGCAAGGAGCAAGGGATTGATCACAACATTTACGACGGCGTGCGAGCTCGCCAACGAGTTGCCGGCCCCAACCGACCGACGGCATGAGGCTCAAGCCGCGCGACGTCCGCGATTACCCGCTGCGATCAGTAAAGAAGCTTGAGTTCGCTGCGAAACAATTTGCCGACGCTCATCACCACTTCGTCCTTGTCGCTTTCGAATGCGGTCGCCCCGAGCACGCCGGGATCCTCCTTCCGCTTGATGATATGCTCTTGCAGCAGACTGGCCGCGTCGTCGGAGACAAGCTCGGGATTGACCCCCTGCTGGAGTTCGATACGCCGGACGATCCTGTCGTTGAGAATCAGGGGCGCAGGAAGCTCAATGATCGATCGCCGCCCGACCAACGGACCGCGATCGCTGGTCAGATCCTCGGCGCGCGGTCGCTCGGCCATCTCTTCACGAGCTTCGCGAAATCGTTCGGCGCGTTCTTCCAACGGCGCGAACACATAGCGCTCGCCTTCGATGCCACGCGGCCGTCCTTCTGGAAACGCGGCAAGGTTGGCGGCTTGCGGGAACCCGGATGCGCGCAGCATCTGCGCCAGCGCACCGCGGGTCATTGGATCGAAGGCCATCGGGGCGTTGTCTTCACCAACCGCCAACAATGGCGGCTCTTCCGGATCGATGATCTTGAGGTGAGATCGATGCTCGGTGCTGCTCGAGATGAATGTGCCGCACGCCAGCCGCTGGCCCGCGATATGTGCCGGGAAGGTCACCGTGCGCTTCTGCGCCCGTCCGCCCCGCAAGCCCTTGTTGATCGGCAGGCCGAGCTGCTCATCGCGATAGGCGGTCGAAGTCTGCGTTCCTTTGCATTCGACCACGTGGAACTTGCCGTTGCGACTGACACAGATGAAGTCGGGCGCCTTGCCCGGACCGCGCTTCGCGGCCTTGCCGGTATAGGTCCCGCCATAGGTCGCCAGATACCGCTCGATGAAATAGCGGCCGTCACAGATGCCGATGAGGTTCATCCGCCGGCTCAGCCAGTGCATCGGCAAGCCCATACCGACATCGTCGCTGAGGATCGTCTTCTGGTGCGCATCGAGTTCGGCGAATTCAGGCGTCAGCGTGAGCGACTCATCGCTTTGCCAGGCGAAGATGTACCGGGCGTAGGCCCAGAACTCCGCAAGCGACGCACCCGACGCCAGTACGGGCGTCGTCAGGCGGCCGATCATTAACAGCACTTCCGCCACGTCGATCTCGTAGCGCCTCGGCATCCGCGGAAATCGCGGGGGAAGGACATTGCGCGGCCAGGTCGAGGCAACCGTGCTGACGGTGAATTTCTTCGGCAGGATCGCCATCGCCTATCGCCTCGAACGAGCTGGAAAAGCGCTCAGCGGATTTGGATCGGCGCTCACAGATTGTGTAGCTTGATGTCGGCCTTGGTCGGAGCTGCCTTGGCCGCCGCGGCGACGATAAACGCCACCGCTTCCGCCGGGTCGGTGGTGACGAGGATCGCGTCGAGGAAGCTCTTCTCGGCGGCGAGCTGCTTGACCAGCGGGAGCAGCGGCTTGCGCTTGTCCATCGGTGTGTCGCCGGGTTTGGACAGCGTGTCGCAAGGGCGATCCCAATAGCCATTGGTGTTGTAGAAGATCATCGGCGTGCGCGCCGTGCCGGGGATCGGATAGTAGTTTTGCGAGGCGTCCTGGAAGATTTCCTGGACTGTGCCGCCATTGCCCTCGAAATAGAGAATGCCGCTGTTCGCCCAGGTGACGAGCCCATCCTCGCGTAGGCTGTTGTAGAACATCTTGGCATGGTGGCTGGCGAACATGTTGGGCGGCTCGTGACCGTAGAACCAGGTCGGAATGCCGAGGCTCTGCTGCTGCCCTGCCGGATCGGCCCCGCAGAGGATAAGCTTGCGGGCGGCGAGCGCGGTAGCGCGCCATTCGGCCGAGCCGAATTTGTGGTTCTTGAGGATGGCCTTGACGCCTGCGACCTTGGCCGCGTCGGCGCCCGCGAGCAGCGCGCCGAGATTGGCGGCTTCCATCAGCCCTGGACCGCCGCCCGAGATGATCAGGAAATCGGCTTCGGCGAGGGTCTTGGCGATTTCGACGCACTGCCAATAAACATCGGGCTTGCCCTTGGCGGCATCGGCGGGGTCGAGCTCGCGCGCGAAGTCGTGACCGCCCATGATCGCGACGACCTTGCGGCCTTCGAGCAACGCGACCACTTCGCGCTCCTGGACCGTGTCGTGAAGCCGCGCGGACAGCATCTCGACCAGGCCCAGCGCCTTGGGCTCGCCTGGCCCCTTCATGAACCAGCGATAGCCGTCATGGTCGGGCGTGGTTTCCCAAAACGAACCATCGGCGCCGAGCCCGGCATAGAGATCATCGACCGTGTAGAGTCCCCTTCCGAACGCCGGCAGCGTCGGGGGCAGGACACCCGTTTCGGCGATCGCCGGAGCCCCTTGCCGGTACGCCAAAACGATAAGAGCCTCGTTCATCTTGCAGCCGAGGAAGAAACTGCCGGCGAGCGACACCGTGGCGAATGCCGCGTCGCGATGGGTCAAGTCGAGCCCCAGGATCGCGGCGGGCTCGGGTGCACCGTCGTCGAGCCAATGATACAGATCCTGGATGCTGTCGATGACCTTCATAATCCCCCCCCAAAGACCGCGCGGTGCGATCCACAACTATGGTCAATGAACACCACGCCACCGCCCGAATCACTATTGGTGCCGCGCAAGTCACCCGAGCCTAGAGCAAAGCGTCGGTGCGTCGAGATGCTCGCGCGCAACCGGTCCGAAATGGCGGCAATTGATCGGTGTCCAAGATTTTTGCCCGACACCGTGTCTCCCTGCCCCGCAAACCATCGCTTTCGCCGCCCCACGGAAGCGGCGCATCATCCAACAACGGACCATTTCTAGCCGATGGCGACAGCAGCCCCTTTGCCCCCCTCGGCGGCAAGGAGCCGTTGGCGCGTCAACGCACATCGCTGTGTTTGCAGGCGATGCTTGTGAATTTGCCCCTGCCCTGCCCCTTGCGTGATTGCGGGTGACAGCGGTGCGAAGGGGCGGAAACGGTACGGGGCTGGCCAAAGCGCGGCGGAAGACGGAGAAACGGCTGGCACATGACTGCAGTGACCCACAATCAGTCATTCAGTTGTCCCTATTTGCATCCCAACACCGGACGTTGGTTCAGGCAGAGCCTTGCGGATGGGAACCTCCCCGATCCGCAGCCCTCTCGGAGGGTAATCCTGCCATCCGACGCTCGAAATCCGTCGCAATTTCAGCTAGCGTTACCTCGCTTAAACGCCGCAGCAGCACAGCCTCCGCCTGCCGCAGCGCGTCCTCCAGCGATCCGTTGACCGCTTGTTCTACAAGGCAATCAGGCACGAGATTGGCAGGGCCGAGCGCAAAAATCCGATTTTCTCCAAGCGCCCGGTGAACATCCAGCATTGTAATGCTCTCAAGCCCGCGCGTTAGCGACCACCCCCCTCCGTGACCTTTGACTGAGCTGACATACCCGGCCTCACGCAAGCCAGCCATCGTCCTGCGGACCACCACCGGGTTGGTATTCAGCATAGCCGCAGCTGCGTCTGACGTCAGCGGTCCCGCGGCTCGTGCCATGTGAATCAGCAGGTGCAACATTCTCGATAAGCGCGCGTCCAAGGATACTGACCTCCATATCGTCGTCGACAGCCTATCACGCCACTTTCGCTGTTGCAAAAGAACAGACTTTCGTTCATGTAACATGGATTGTATCGTGAAAGGTAGCGGCGTGTTCGATGTGATCGTAATCGGTGGCAGCTTCTCGGGCCTGTCGGCCGCCCTGCAGTTGGCACGTGCAAGGCAGAACGTGCTGGTGATCGATGCCGGGCTGCCTCGAAATCGGTTTGCGGATGAAGCACATGGCTTTTTGGGTCAGGATGGGCGCGCGCCTGCGGCAATCATGCGCGACGCCCGCTATCAGCTTTGTCGCTACTCCACCGCCGAAATTCTGTCTGGTCAAGTCGTTAGTGCCCAAGCCGTCGCTGGAGGCTTCAGCCTCCATCTTGCAGCGGGTGCTGAGCGGCTTGCGCGGCAGCTTGTTCTGGCTACCGGGGTGGCGGACGAACTACCGGCTGTTACAGGCATCCGAGAACGCTGGGGTTCAACCGTGCTCCACTGCCCTTATTGCCATGGCTATGAGGTTCGCGACGAGCCTCTAGGGGTACTCGCAGCGCATCCTATGTCACCGCATCAGGCGCTGCTCATTCCTGACTGGGGGCCGACAACGTACTTCACGCAAGGCGAATACGATCCTGAGGCCGCCGACATGCTCGCTTTCGAGGCACGGGGCGTGACGGTTGAGCGGACACCGGTCGTTGAGCTGCTAGGGGACGCACCGGCGTTGGAAGGTGTTCGTCTGGCTGACGGACGGATCGTCAAGGTAGCGGCTTTGTTCACTGCCCCCCGGACAAAGCCGGCAACGCCGTTAGCTGAGCTTCTAGGCTGTGAGCACGAGGACGGTCCGAACGGACCCTACGTCAAGGTCGACCCATGGGGTGCGACCTCGGTGCCCGGCGTATGGGCCGCCGGTGACTCTGCTACTCCCATGCACAATGCTACCCTTGCGTCAGCCGCCGGAGTGCTCGCCGGTATTGGTGCCCATCAAGCTGGAGTGCGATCGGCAACGGGTGGATGATATTGGGCGTTGAGACCCAGATTCGGACGCTCAGCCAAGCTTTAGCGCTGCCCAAAACCGGAAACTCGTTCATGTAGTGCTTTTCGGCTGTCGCTTCCGTAATGTAGCCTTGCCCAGACACCGAGGCACGGGGTCGAAAAGACGGTAGACGCTGGCATCCTCGAACCGCAGGTCTGAACGTCGTCGCAACGAATACGGCCGGTGATTTCGAGGCGTTACCGGGATGATGTGCGACCGCCATCGGGAGAATTTAGGATGAGCGAGTTTCGGGTCGTCTTTGCGAGGTCAAGCTCGGCTCTCTCGTCGGAGGGTGACGCCCTCCTTGCGATCGTCCCGCATACGACGACGTGGAACGATTTCGGGCTTAAGTTTTTCGCCGATCTCGTTCTGGTGTCGGGTGGGAAGACACGGAAGACCTTCATCGGTCTCATGTTCGAGGATGAGACCGACAGCTCCGACTTTCTGCGGAAGCGGCTGAAGCAGCTGGGGCCAGTCGTTGACTTGGAGGAGATCGGCCAGTCTTTCTGCACGTTGTTTCGGGAGGCGGAGGACTACCGGTCACTGGTTGAAGAAATCGGCTTTGTCGCGGCTCTCCCGGTGCTACGCGCCATGCACGACGTCGTGCTGGCCCGCCTCGAAGACGGGGAGTCGGAGGCGCTCCGCCTGTCTAACACGACGACGTTCCACCTCGGCATGCTGCGCAACGCGGAGCAGTATGCCGCGCTCCGTCGCGGCGGGCGCTACCTTACACCCGTTAGCCGGCAGGCACCTGTTGACGCGGCTAGGCCATTCTGCATCGCCGCCCGCCTCAGTGCGGCGCCCAAGTCGCCATACGTGCTGCGGTTCGACTTCGAGGACGATCCGCTGTTCCGCGATCGAGCATGCGTGGTGATCGGGCGAAACGGAGTCGGCAAGACCCAGCTGCTACGCGCCATAATCGACGGTATGACGGACGCGGAACATCGCCCGCCCTTCGGCTCGACCCGAAAAGTCAAACTGCTGCCGCGTCCGCACGTGGGTCGGGTGCTGCTATTCTCTTCCGTCACCAGCGACCTGTACCCGCGGGCGATCCCGCCCTGGCACGGCATCGACTACGCCTACTTCACCCTCGTGGCGGACGACCAGCCGCTCGGACGCGGCTTCAACTCGGCCCTCGTGGATGCTCTGCGCGACGATGGCAGTCTCTTCGGAGATGAGGAGGATGGAACGGACCGCCAGAAGCTCCTCTCGGAAGGGCTTAAGCAGATGGGTTTTTGGAGCACGCTCTACATCCCACTGATGAGCAGGGTCTCTGCCGAGTTCCCGAGTGTGACGTACATCGAAGACACGCCATACCTGCCAGTCGCGAAGTTCCGCTCCGAGAAGCGCACGACTCTCCTGGCGCACGCCGTAGATCTGGACAGGCCCGCCGTCGTGCTCGATCGCCGCAGGACACCCCGCACCCTCAGCAGCGGCGAACTGGTGATGGCCAACTTCCTGGTCCAAGCGATCTCGTCGATCGAAAATGGCAGCCTTCTGCTCTTCGACGAGCCCGAAACCCACCTCCACCCCAACTACGTCTCCGAGTTCATGGACGTCCTGCAGGACCTGCTGGAGCGGACGAGATCCATTGCCGTGATCGCGACGCACTCTGCGTACGTCGTGAGGGAGGTGCTCCGTCGCAGAGTAAATATTCTGCGCCGGGACGAGGACGTGGTACAGGTTGACCATCCGCGGGCGCAGACCTTCGGGCTGAACGTCGATGACATATCCCGCTTCGTCTTCGAGGACGGCAGCATCTCGCATCGTTACGAAAAGGTCCTGTCCGCGTGGGCCGATGGAGTCGGCAGCGACCTCAGCCTCGACGAACTCTACGAGCAATATGGGCAGGAGCTTAACCCGGAGACGCTCGCCTTTCTTGCGCGGCGCATCGACCCGGCGAAGGGCTAAGGATGCTCAGCCTCGCATCACCGGTCACGCCGGAGGAGGAAGACCGGCTCCTGGCGGTCATCTGCCAACGCGGGTTGTTCATGCCTTACCATGCAGCGTGGGCGCTCAGATATCACGACTATCGGCTAACGAGGGGCGATCCGTTCGCGGTGGCGGCGGCCGACTTCCCTGAGAACGTGAAGCTGGCGCAGTACGACCTGTACGACAGCAGGTCGCGCAACGGGCTGTTCCGTGGAATTAGGCACTGGCAGCATGTCCCCTGCTGCCCGATGTGCGGCGCGCCCACGCCGACCGGATCGATCGACCACTATCTTCCGAGAGATGAGTTTCCGGAGTTCTCGGTGCTGCCTTGCAACTGCGTACCGGCTTGCCTGGTCTGCAACACGCAGGCGAAGCGGGCGGTTTACCGCGGTGATGACGCCCCCGAGCGCTTCATCCACCCTTATTTCGACAATCTGGCCGAGCGGGCCATCTGGCAGGTAGAAGTGCTCGCCCCGTTCGGCGCGCCGCGCTTCCGCCCGACGCCGTCGCCGAACCTCGAAGCGGACGAGTGGATCATGACCGAGTTCCACCTGGACAACATCCTGGGCGAGGTGTTCCAAGGTACGGCGGCGAGCATGTGGTCGAAGTTGCCGCGAGCTATCGCGCTACGCGGTGTGACGCCCGCCTCCCCGTTGGAGCAGGTGCGGGAAGCGCTAGCTGCCGAAGAGGTGCATGCGGCGCTCACGCTAGGCCTGAACGGATGGCGGGCTGCCCTGTTGCGAGGAGTTTTGATGCAGCAGGACGCGATCGATTGGGTGGGGTCGCAGGCCTGACCCAATCCCGGTCGTTCAGATCGCCATTTCCGGTCCCCAACTTCCGCCATTCATTCATATTCTGGATCGGATTCGAAGGCCCAGGGCGAACCCGATGATGCCCGGCGAGATTTGGGACTTTGCCGCCGTCCCAAAGTACAGTGTCGAACGGCAGGTCTCGCTGATAGCCGACGTCCAGTGATTCCCGGGCTGACCATCGGTGTGCGACCGTAGATGGGCCGTTAGCCGTCTGGCAGCTTGCCGGGATGCGAGGGGGGGGGGAACCGACATTTAGCGTTGGCCGGTAGGGTCCGCCATTTGCTGTCGCCGACTGGGTCGGCGATTGGCGCGCCAGCGCGGATACTTCTGATAACTACTGATCGCAATTCGTGCTACGCTAGTGCCGTATTAAGCCGCGCTGCGCCGCTTAATACCGCCGCTCGGCCTAGCCGACGCTTCGCCCTACAGGTTAGGGCTTGAGCAAACTCCGGTCACCCCGCCAACGTTGCCGAGCACGTCGATATTTCCCATACTCGCGTTGACGGCCAAGGCGCGTTAGGTTTGCGCCATGGCTGTTGATCCTGATCAGATAAGAGCTCTTGTCGAGCAACCTGTCGAGGCCCTGCAGGTCGAACTAAAGACGTGGCTCGATCCGCGTACCGAAGACGGAATCGCGAAACTAGTCAAGGCGATGTTCGCAATTCGAAATCGCAATGGCGGCTTCCTTCTGATTGGATTCGACAATGCGACGAGGGCGCCCGATCCCTACGCTTTCGATCAGTCCGTCGAGACGCTGTTCCATATCGATACCTTGCAAGGTCTGGTTTCGCGGTACGTCAACCCGTCATTTGAGATCGGGATCGCGTTCACTGATCGCGATGGCCAGGTTTACCCGGTAATCTCCATTCCCGAAGGCGTGCAGGTGCCGGCGGTCGTGAGGCGGGATTTGATCGGCCAAGGTGGCAAGAAACTGCTCGCTGAAGGAGATCTCTATTTCCGTACCTTCAACTCAAACGGCACAGCCAGTAGCGCGCGCATTCTGCCGCCCGACTACGCCGACCTGCTCGATGTTTGCTTCGAAAATCGCGAGGCTGATATTGGGCGATTTTTGCGGCGCCATCTGGGGGGTGTCGGGTCGGCCGCGACTCTGTCGTCAGCGCTTGGGATAGAGAGCGAGGAGAGAAAGCTCCGCAAGCGTGCGTTCGCCATATTGGAGTCCGGTTCCGCCGCTGCCGGTACGGCAATCGCTGAGCGCGCGACGCCAGATCAGCGCAAGCGCATCGACAATGCGCTGACGATGCATGTCGGACTGGCTTTCGATCCGCCACGGCCCGACGCCCTGCCGACGCAGGAGTTTCTGAACAAGGTTTCGTCGAGCAATCCCAACTACACCGGGTGGCCGGTTTGGCTCGACAGTCGGGGGTTCGCGGAAAAGCTGGATCGCCCGTATGTGGCCAGCGGCATGTGGGAAGCGCTGATCGTCGATCTCGACGGTGGTTGGTCAGAGCATGTCGAATTTCTCCGCTTAGACCCGCGCGGTGAGTTCTACTTGCACCGTGTGATGCAGGATGACCTTACCGAGAAAGTCGCGCCGGGTACCGCCCTTGACATAATTTTGATGATCTATCGCGTCGCGGAAGTGCTGGCGGTGGGCACGATCCTCGGCCGCAGCCTGGGTTGGGAGGAGCAGGGTGAAGCAGGTTTTGCGTTCTCCTGGACCGGCCTCAAGGATCGGGCATTGCGACCGTGGGTGAACGCGTTTCGATCAGTCGGGCCAAACGGCGGCACGTCGCGCACCTCAGCGGTGGAAGCCTACGTCACTGTTCCGCTTGAAACACCCAGCGCGGCGCTGGCGCCCTATGTGAGCGCCGCTGTCGCGCCGCTGTTTTCGACCTTTGCGGGTTATGAGCCTTCAACCGAGTTGGTCGAGACGAGCGTCCGCAAGCTAATCGAACGCAAGATGGATAGCTAACCCGCGATCAGCGTCCCGCACCGGACAGGTGACCGGTCGTCGGCGGATGCTGCCTGAAAAGATCATTGTTCATCGGAGGACGCTATCGCCGGGCCACTTCTATGCGAAGAAGCTGTCAGGCAGCGGGAGTTGATTGGGAGGCTGAAGCTGACGATTAGCCGCCTTGGCAAATAGCCGCAACCAGCGCTCTTCGAACAAGTCTTCGTCCTCACCATCAATCGTCCAAGGTCCGCACGCAACTTGATGGTGGCCAACGACATTCGAGAGTCCAACAGCGAACTCTTGGCTTAGTGGGTTAAGAGCAATCGGCTGTTCGTGCATCGGTTTGGCGGAGAAAACCTCCATGAACGACAACTCACGCCAGCGGTAGTCGCTATCGCCAGGCATGGTCGCGAACACTAACGTGGTGCTGAAGTTGTATTCGCTGGGCCCATACAAACCTGGGCCACCGAGGTCGCATTTCAGCGTCAGATAGGCGTTTGCCACTACGTCCCAGCCGTGATCGTAGGGATTGCCCCCACCTGCATATAACTGGGCACGGCCGTAGGCAGTTCGGCTACCTTCGCCCAACGTTAGGTGAGCCGGCCCAAGCCGAACGCTTCGCGGTTCGCGCCGGACGTTTTCAGCACTCGCAGCAATCACCTCGAACAGCCGCCCTATAATGCCGTCTAACTCGGCTAGCCCTTCACGTTCCAGCTCTTGGCGCTGAACCGCGGCTGTTTCCTTCGCCTTTCGTTCAGCTTCGGCAGCAGCTTCCTGCTGAGATACGGCATTTCCCGCAGCCGCAAGCGCGGCGCGACCGGTCGAAGCCACGCCAGCAGCAAGCGTCTCAATTACGGTCTTGCAGCGCTCCAAAGATGGACGAGCGGCCGGCGACTTTCTCAACATCGTTGCAATCAAGCCGGCGAGGCGGGGGTCAACGCCCGATAAAGCCGGAGCTGGCTGATGCAAATGTGACTCGCGGACGGTATCCAAGTCACCAACGAACGGAGCCTGACCGCCCAACATGGCGTAATACATGCAACCAAGCGCTTAAACGTCGGTGGCATTTGTTGGCCGTTCGCCTCGCCACTGCTCGGGGGCTGCATAAGCTGGCGTGAGGGACGACCTCAAACTCTCAAGAGACGTGGCATCTTCTACGAACTTGGCGATGCCGAAGTCAGCTATCTTCCATCGGTCTTCGTGCCAAAGAACGTTACCGGGCTTCAGATCGCGATGAACAATGTTTTTGACTTCCAGCAGGCCCTTAATGACATTAAGCGCAGCGGACTTGGCAGCGTCATATGCAAGTGGACCGGTGGTGTTCAAAAAGTCCTGAATGCTATGGTCGCACACTGGCATCACTAGAAAATAGCGATCACTCTCGGCATCCCGGCCGTAATCAAAGATGGGGACAACGTGAGCATGATCCCGTTCCGCGAGTACGGACCCGATGGCCATTTCGCGATGTGAAGCCGCCCCAGCTGAAATTTTGAGCCTTTTTACCGCGACCGCCCTCCCATCGCCCTCACCCCGAAACACTTCGCCGAATCCACCTGGTGGTCCAAGCTGGTCAGTTTCACTGAAAGTCCATTGACCCTTTTCTAGTCGGATCGTCGGCACGAAAACCCCCAAAATTGCGCTGAAATGGTTGGCGAAAGTGATGCAGAACGCTTAGCGAACATCCAGTATGCTTATCATACTCGAATGAACAGCCAATCTCTCGAACATGGGCTGGTAATGAAACAAGATCGCAAATGAATCGGCGTTGGCACGCGAAGGGCGGCGCGAACGAGACCTGATCGACGACGCAGCCGGGGGCACCGCCAAGACCGACAGCTCGGCCTGATATAGGGCTAGTCCTTGGCTTCGCGCGCGACCTTGCGATCCATGTCGTCGCGCTGGCGTTCGAGCGTGCGCTTCGCTTCGATCCCGAATTCGGGCGGCAGGCGCTCTAGCAACGGACGGATGTCGAGCGTATCGCCTGTCTTGATCAGGAGATGCGGGTCGACCAGCTCGACCAACGCGCTGAGGCAAGCCCATTGCGCGGGCTTGGCGAGCTTCGGGATGACGGCCATCAACTCGACGGCGGCGGCCCCGGCGGCGCGGCGGTGGAACGCGGCGAGCGCGGCCTCCTCGACCTCGCGGACCGGGTCGGCAGCGAGGTCCCCCAGCCACTGCAATTGCCATCGGTGCGGCAGCCAGCCCGCGATCTCAGCCGCCATCTGCCGGGTCGCCTCATCTCTCGCCCGGCTCATCCCCGCGAGTGCCGGGGCAAGCCGTGCGCGCGAGACGTTCCAGCGCAAGGTCCGGGCGATTGCGAGGCGCCGCGGCAAGGGCGCGCCGACATAAGCGGTGACCAGTTCGGTCAGGCCTTCGCGCGCGTTTGTCTCGATCAGCAGCCGGGCGGCTTCCTGCTGACCGGATTTTGCGAAAAGCCGGCGCGCCGCTTGGAATATCCCCGGTGTCCCCTTTTGGGCTACCAGCCGGACCGCGCCAGCGACCGCGTCGAGATCGCGCGCGCCGGTCCCGAACGCAAGCTGGACCAGCTCCTCTGAGGCGACCGCGTCGCCGTGGCGGGCGAGCGCATCGAGCACTTCGGCGTCGAGCCGGCCCATATGGAAACGCCGGTCGCGATGGCGGTTGAGAAACGAGATCGCCGCGGCGCGGCTGTCGGCATGATCAAGCAGCGTCATCGCAACCTGCAAGCTGCGCCATCGATCCCTGCCGCGACCCTCGAGCCAGCGCACCGCGAGCGCGCGCCCGCCCGCGTCGCCATTTATCGCATGATGCAGTGCCGCGATTTCGCCGGCCTCGTCCTCCCCGTCGAAAAGCGGCGCGAGCTTGGCGTGCAACGCGGGCTCATAATGGCCGTGATGGAAATGCAGCATCATGAGCCGGCGCGCGAGCGCGTCACCTCCCGCCGCCACTGCAATCAGCGGCGCGGTCAAGTCGAGCGCCGTCAGCGGCGGCAGGAAATGCGAGAGGTCGACGGCCTCGATGTGGGCCTGCGGGTCAGAGGTCGCGACGCGCGTGCGGATCGCCGTGACGAGCGTTTCGTCCTCCCCGGCATGGCCCTGCCGGATGTCGACGGCATGTGTGTAGACTGGACTACTCGCGCCGATCAGGCGGGCGATGCCGTTGTCGCCGCGATGCGCCGCCAGCGCCTGCATAAGATGATAGGGCCGATCCTCGTCGGTGTCGGTCGCGTTCGACAGCTGGTCGAGCGCCGCGCCTACCGCCGGCGACGTCGTCCACAAGGCGTGACCGAGCCCGTAGTCGCGCGTCGTCTGACCCGAACTATCGATCTGGGCGACGGTCAGCCGGTCGAACCCCTCGCCAGCCATAACCGCCAGCAGCCGCGCGACCATCTCCCCGTCCCGGTCCACCACCCGTGAGCTGTTCGGCGGCCGGCCGGCGGCGAGCTCGGCCAAAGCTGCCTCGAGGGCCGTGCCGCGCCGTGCGGCGATCCGATCGAGCGCCGCGGCGGTGCGCAGCGACGAGAGCGTCGACAACAGGCGCCAACTGCCGCGCAGCGGATCGTCGTCGTCGGTTGCGGGCGCCTCGAGCCGCGCGGCGAGCGCGTCGAGCAACAGGTCGGCAGTTTCTTCGTCGATCAGCTCGGGGTGGCGTCGGTAGATCGAGGCCAGTCCGTTAATGCTCATAGCCGGGTCGCCGCGGCCGGCGCGCTCGCGAAGCGCCGCGCCAAGCCGCTCGCGCGTGCGATAGTGCAGCCCGGGCACCCACCAGCCGTCCGCGCCGAGCTCGTCGAACGCGCTCTCGTCGCCACGGTCGGCGTGGAGCAAGGCGAGCGCGCGCTCGGGATCAAGCCGGGCAATCGCATCGAAGGTCGCTGCCCCGAACAGCAGGTCGGCGCCCTCAGGCGCGGGCAGGACGAGGCGCGGCAGGTCGACCGGGTCGGCGAAGGTCCGCACCGCCTGCGGCAGGATACGCGCTGTCGTTCGGATGACAGCGAACAGATGCGCGCGCCGCGCCTGCCAGATCGGGAAGGCCGCGGTACGGTCGAGCTCGCGCAGCACCCACAGCAATTGCTCGGCCTCGAGCGTTTCGGTGGTCGAAGCGATCTTCCGGTCGAGCCAGGCCGGATCGGCCGCCACCGCGCGCGCGAACGCCGCGGTCGAGCGCTCCTTGTCGTGGATGCGGTCCATGCGGATATCGGGATCCGCCTCGTCGAGCGCCGCAGCACGGGCGACGTTCAGCGCGTTAAGCGGATCGAGCAACACGGGCGCGGCCACCTTGCCGAGCACCCGCAAGGCGATCTCGGCGATCGCAGGATCGTTGCTCTGAAACATCTCGACGGCGGCGGTGCGCACATCGTCCCAGGCGACGTCGGCCGCCTTGCGCAAGCCCAGCGCGACCCAGGCTGGCCACAGCGCCTCGCGATCGCCGCCCATACCGCTTTCGGCGAGCGCGCGGAGCAAAGGCACCGCGCGCACGCCGAGCGTCGGCAGGGTTCGGCTGAAGAAGCTTTGGTCGTGCGCCTCAAATTCGGGGTCACGCATGTAGCCGAGCAGCAATTCGGCGACGCGTGCCGCCGGCCAGCGCGCGGGTTCGAGCAACAGCCACAAAAGGTCCATCAGCACATAGCCGAACCGCGCGCCGATCTTCACCCCGGCAACCGTCACCAGATCTTGGACCTGGCGCAGCAGGTCGAGCAGCTGGGCCGGGTCGAGGTGGCGGTCGCGCGCGATATCGGCGAGGTGGCGCGCCATCGTCCAATTGAGCAGCCGGTCGTGGGTCATCGCTAGTCGGCGCTCGCCGTCGAGTTCGACTAGCCCGCGCAGCACCAGCCGCTCGACCGCGTCGAAATCGAGCGTGCGCACGAACGCCGAAGGCGGCCAGGGATAAATCGGCGGCGCAGCAAGCATGTCGCCGACCAAGAGCTGGAGCTGGTCGAGGTCGAACGTCTGGGCCAGGGACGCCGGCCGTTCGCTGGCGACATGGCTCCAGAAGCTCTGCATCAATTGATATTCGGTCTCCTCATTGAGCACGAGGCCATGCGGGAGCTGGCAATAGAGGCTCGCCAGTACGGGTTTGTGCAGGAGAGAGAAGACATCGTCGGGAACGTGCGAGTGATCAATACGATGCTTTTCGAGATGGGCGATCAGCTCGGGCGTGGTGAACTCGGGCACGTCAATCATGTGCGGCGCGGCGAACGATGTGCGCAGCCATTCGGCGGTGGCAGGCTGCGCGGAAATGACGAGGTCGATGCCGAGCCGGTCCCAGCTGTCCTCGATCACCCGGCCGGCGAGCGCGGGATCGTTGAGATCGTCGAGGAAGACGGTGAGCCAGATGCGGCGTTCGTCGCCAAGCGCCGGCCGTAGCCGGTCGGCGATCGAGCGCAACGGTGCCGCCGCAGTATAAACCGGGTTCCACACAAGCGACGCGATCGTCTCCCGCAGGCGATCGACGTCGGCGGTCGCGCGCAGTAGCACGACGGGGCGGCCCGCCTCGGCCATCCGCAGCGCGGTCGCGCATAGCCGCCAACTCTTACCCAGACCGGACTCGCCACGCAGTACCGTCACCGACCGGGTCGGCGCGGGAAGCGGTCGGCGCACGTCGCGCGCGGGGTCGTAGCGGAACTGCGGGAACGCGCCTATAAGCTCGTTGCGCAACTTCGCCGCCAGTCGCCCGGCATGGACCAGCCGGCGCGGGTCGAGCTGGGCTGCCCGCAGGAACTCGGACGTACGCAGCGTGGCACCGCGGCCGCCGAGCCGCACCAGCTCGCCGACCAGCTGCGCACGCTTGGCGGCGACGTCCTCGACATTCTCGACCATGATCCGCAAGGGCCGCGCAATCGCCTCGTCGAGATCGCCTTCGCTACGCCGCACGATCGTCAGCGCACAGAGCAACGCCGCCAGCCGCGGGTCTTCCGGGCCCGATATATCGAGCGCCTCGCGCACCGACTCGAGCACCGCCTCCCCGCTCACCTTGCGACCGCCCCGCCCTAGCCGGAACAGCTCGTTATCGATCGGCTCATCGGCCGCCCGCGCCCGATACCATTGCAGGAAGCGGCGGAAATCCCCGCAGCCGGCGTCATTGTCGGTCAGGAACTGGTAGGCGTCGTTCGTGCCCGGCCGCACCGACTTTGAGAGATCGGGCAGCACGTCGGCGATGATCGCGCCAAGCGTCCAGTGGCGGTGCGCCGCGCGACGCTTGACCTGCACGACGGTCCGGTGCGGCCCCAGCACCGTGTAGTCGCCACCCTCGAATGGTTCGACCTGCAGCTCGATCGTCGCCGCGTCCGCACCGGCGGCGAGCGTGGTTACAACTGCGTCGAGGCCATCGGCAAGGCTCGCCAGCAACTGGTATAAAATACCGGAAAGATTGATTTGGCCGCCGGTAGGTGATGCAGATTTAGCCAATATAATCGTTCCAAAATCGCCATTGCGCTTCCTGCAATTTATGGTGGTTGGTCACTAATCGGAAGCTCGGCTAGGGATTTAACGGGATGGCTGTGGTTTACTGCCATTGCGCGGTCGAACTTGCCAGCGTGACCTAAACAATCGGCGGCATTCGGGATCGACTGTCAGCACCCCGAACGTCCAATAATAGGGCACTTTGCTGACATCCCGCTTCGGAAAGACCGTTTGGCAGTTTTGTCCAAAGCAGACGTTCCTGTCGGTCGATGTGAATGACCGGGTCTGGTCGACACCTGCCGAAAGCAAGACCCAATTTCGGTCACTCAAGTTGCCCTCACCATCTCCCGAGAATCGGCCATTAGTTCATGTGAATGAATGGCCAGTTGCGGTGTCGGCGCTTAGCCTGAGCAATGGCGTAAAGGCGCGCGCCCTACATTGCGATCATTGATCACCGCCGACGGGAGCTTAACTGCACGCGGATTTTGCTCGCGCCTACCGACCCATGCCGCCGATCAGATACCGATAGTGATCGGCGCTGCAATCTCGGTATAAAGCTCGACGCCTGGCGCGGCTCGGATGCTGGCAATTAGGCTGTAGCGCACCTCTTCGCCGAGATGGCCCTTTGCTACATTCTCACGCCACCAGCCGCCGACCGGGTAGATGATGATCGCATCGCGGTCTGCCAGCTCATTGGCCGTCCCCTCCCAGATGTCGGCGTGGAGCGACCCCCGGTTGCGAAGCTGTGGGCCGATCGTCCACCCGGCATCGCCTGCGACGCGCTTGGGAGGCCGCCCCCCAGCCTGCGCGTTGCGGCGCCGCAAGAACACGTCGAGCGTGTCGTCGGCATGCTTCAACTCGAAGCGCAGACCATGGCTCGCATAGGTATGCCGCTGTGATACGCCGCGCTCTCCAGGATTGGGTTCGACGAAATAACTCAACGTGATGCGCAGCTGGACCATGGCAGTGTCAAGCTCAAGCAGCTTGGCCTTGGGCCAAGGCAGCTGATGGACAGCAAGCTCATCCGTGGCACCGCCCGACCCGCTCTTCTTAAACGGGACAAGCTTCTCCTCGGCGACGATCGTCACATCATTGTCGAGGCTGCCGAGCGCACGAACAATTGACGGAACGCCAAAGCCATAGCGTCTGACCAGAGCCGTCTTGCCGATATCACCTTGATTGGCGCGCATCGCTGGCGTCCATTCCGCCGAATGCACAATTAACCCGCGCACCGTCTCGGGCCACAGCGTTTTGTTAGCTGCGAGGATTTGCGCGCCCATGCGGGCCGCAAGCGCTGTTGCCGCACTTGTGTCACCGGTCGTCGAAAATGCCCGCTCGTTGAAGCGATGGAACGTCGTCAGGAGCGACAGATCGTCGATATCGTCCGGCTGACCATTGCTCGGATTGACCGCCAGATTGCCACCCTCGAACACGACATCGGGCTTGAGCGGCCAATCCCGGTTCCAGGTAACCGAAGTCCGGCTGCGCGGATGAATATCGCCTGCCGGGCTGAGCGCTGCCCAGCCGTTGAACGCGGCGTCCGTGATCAACGTTCGCTCGGTAAAGGCGCCAACGGTTAGCGCGTTCCACGCCTGCGCCGGACTCTCGATCGGGGTAGTATCGTTGGTCGCTGGATAATCGGCTGTGACGATCGGCTCGCGGATATTTCCAGCGGATACCGCGATAAATCGCGCCACTTCGTCTCGCCCAAAGGCCAGCGCGTCGAGTTCGGCGGACCAAGATGACGGCCGGCCGCGCCAGTGATCCCCCGGACTGGTAATCGCTAGACAAATGGCGCGCGGCCGGTGCGGTGCGGCGATCTCAACTCTCGAAATCGCGTCTGCCGTGATGGCACCATAAAGATCGGGACCGTTGGCGCCGTGATCTGGCAGAATCTTCACCGATTCCAGCCGGTGGCCAACTTCAACAGGGCCATTGCCATCTAGGACGTCGGAAAGGTCTCCGAAAAGCGCGGTGCCCGACATGCGCGTGCCATGTCCGCCATGCGGCAAAAGGCTCGTGTCGCCGACCTGCGGACCACCATGAAAAGCATGCATGTCATCGACCGCAAGGAACGGTGCAAGAAGCGGATGACCGATGGTCGACCCCGAATCCAAGATGCAGACCGCAGGCGCATCGGCTTCGCAGGGCACCAACCGGTCGGCCAAATCCTGCGCCCACGCGCGCTGCTCGGCGCCATCCATGCCCATGAAGAGAGCCGGCGTATCCCGTGCCAATCGCAGTTCACCGACACAGTCGGTATTGGCAATCAGGCTGCCCAGTTGTTCGGCGTTTGCCTTTACGACAACCACCTCACGCTCGGCGAAAGACAGACTATGCTCTCGCTTCGTAAAATCTAGGACTTGCGCAGCCTTGTCGAAGACAGCCCGCGTCCCGACGCGAAGCCAGACCTCCCACCAGACCGCTTCGCCCGGCTGTGGAAACAAGTCCGGCTGATCTGTGTAGAATGAGCGGGCGACAGCGAGACGCGCCGTCTCAATCGAGGCAACAAGCTTTTCGTTCTTCGGCTTGCTAATGATTTCGATCGTGCCGTCGTTACTCATCCGCTCGCGGACATTATCTCTGTCCCGGTACTCGGCGACTTTCTTGAGATAATAGTCCTTCTGCCGCTCAGGGACAAACACCGTTGCCTTAACTAGTCCGTCGGTGGGAGCCTGCACGTTGACCAACTCGATCGGCAGCTTGCCACGCCGATATTCGAGCTTGTCGACGATGTCGGCCTGCGCCTCTGGCAAGCTGAACTCGATATAGAAGCCCTTCGTCCCGCCCTCAAGCGCGGCTTGGCGGTTGGCGAGGATCGCCTCGCCCTGCTGGACAGCCGAAGTCAGTGCGACCGTCAGCGCCTCGGCGTGGTTCGCGCGATTACGTTGCGGCGGGCCATCGCCGTTATCGCCCCCGGCTTGGTGCGCGGTGTAGCCCCGCCGATCGCCGTTGTTCTGCAGGTAAATGTGCGGATGAAGCCGCTGATCCTCGCCTGCCATTTTTACCGGCGCGCTGCCGCTCTTCGTTCCACAATCGCCGCGACGATGTCATCCGTTCCGACACCGTCGCGACCGGAAAGAAGCGCATGCTTTGCCGCTTCATCGGCGATCCGCGACAGATCGGCCTGGCTCAGCCCCTCTGCGTCCTGCGTCGCACGAACCCAATTGACACCTACCGTGTCGAACGTCGCAAGCCGTGCCATCAGGATAGCGTGAGCCACCTCCGCGTTGGGGAGCGCATATTCAATCACATCGTCGAACCGGCGAAACAGCGCTGGGTCGAGCAACTCAGGATGGTTCGTCGCCGCGACGATCAGGCCCTCGCTCTCATCCTCCTCCAGGAACTGAAGGAATGAATTAAGAACGCGACGGATTTCGCCTACATCGTTGCGCTCACTCCGCCGCGCTCCGATCGCATCAAATTCGTCGAAAAAATAGACGCCGCGGGTCGCAGCCATCGCCGAAAATACCGTTCGCAGCTTGCTCGCCGTCTCGCCCATGAATTTGGTGAGGAGTCCGTCGAGCAGCACGGAGAACAGTGGTAGCTTAAGCTCACCCGCCAACGCGGCCGCCGTCATGGTTTTGCCGGCGCCCGGCGGGCCGATCAGGAGGAGCTTACGACGCGGCTGCAAGCCATGCTCGCGCAGCCGATAGGCCTGCCGCTGCTCAAGTATCACGCGTGCTAGGCGATCACGCAATTCTGGTGGCAGCACCATGCTGGAAAGGCGCGTGTCGACGTATCGCGCCGCGACGAGATTGGCGAGCTCACCGCGTGGCTGGACCAGCGGCACGGTCTTTCGAGTGGCGCTGACCTTGGGCTTCGCACGAGCGGTATCGACCATCTCGCGAAGTTGCTGCGCGAGCTTGCCGTGACCTTGACGCGCCTCATTCGCAGCCGCCTGCATCGCAACCGTCAGAAACTGCTCGTCGTCACCGTCGATATGAGTCTGGAGAAGCGCCACAAGGTGCGTAGCCTTGGTCATCGGCCTTGATCTGCAATTTGAACCTGTATCATGCCATTCACCCGCGCTGTCTGTCTCGGCAACGCTCAAAAATCGCGTCTATTCGACTGCCCCAAATCGCGAAATGAGTCTACCGGTGTTAGTTTCGCGTGACAACGTATTGGTGTGTGTCGATGGGCGATAACCACGGTTTTAGGCACACTGTTATCGGGATGGAAGAAAAAGAGGGTTGGTTCGACACCTGCGTCCGATGAGCGGCGATGCCGACTAAGCCGCACTTACGTTCCTGACGGTGATTCAGGACAGGATTTCGCCGGTGCCGACGGACGTCGAGGTTGTGCCGGTGCATCCGGAGGGAGGCTTCATCCTCGATACTCGCAGCCCGTGGCATCAGAGTGGCCCGTTCATGAACAAGTTCACCGGCGGCTATCTCGCTCGGTCGATGAATGCGACATGGGCGCCGGCGGCTCTTGCGGCTGCGATCCCGGCGGGGGGATCTTTGAAGACTAGACATCGCGCGATCGGTGCGCCGGGCAACTGTGCCGCTTCCAGGGACTCTCGCGGACGAGCGTAAACAATGGGCGGCCTATTAGTGAGCCTCGCCCAAAGCGGACAGGCTGATCGCCATCAGCGGCGGGCGTTCGAGTCCCTTGCTCTCACTGCTGAACGAACGGCAGCTTACCCCGATGGGTCGTCCGAAAGCGGACAGGCCGCAATCCACCAGTTTTGCCGAAAAACGGACGTTCCGCTCTGCGACGCTACTCGACTCCCGTCAGCGTTATGCGGTTGCCGAGATGCCTAAAGGCCCGATCGCGACAGGTCAGCAGAATGACCTGCATTCGCGTCGCAGCATCGGTCAGGATCTCGGTCATCAGATCAAGGCGGGCGTCGTCCGAATAGACGAGCGGATCGTCCAGGATCAGCGACACCGGCACACCCTGCTCCAGCAGCATGTCGGCGAAAGCTAACCGGGTAAGCACCGCAAGCTGTTCCTGAGTACCCCGAGAAAGGTCACCGCAATTCTCACCGAGCCCGCTACGCACGATCGACGTCAGGCCCAGATCATCACCAAAGCTCGGATCGCAGCCGGGCAGGAGCCGTTCGATATGCCGGCGGGCGCGCCGCGCAACCGGCCCGACGAACGTCCGTGAGGTCTCTGCTCGCGCACCTTCCAAGGTGTCGCGAAGCAGCTTCAGCGTTTCCGCCTCCTGCGTTACGCGCGCCAGGTTGGCGGCCGCAGCATCCGCTTCTTCTCGCGCAGCAGCAGCGCGGTCTGCCAGTCCCTTGCCGCCTTCCGCCTCGATCCGCGCCTCGAGCCCGGCGATCACCTTCTCCAGATCGATGCGCTGCGTCCGGGCGACCTCGACACGTTTGTCCAACACCCCGATCTGGCGCTCGATCGCCGCCACATCATGCGCCGTAGCAGCACGTTCGGCATCCTGCAGGCTGACCAGCGCTGCCGCTTCGCGCTGACGCGCCTCCAGCAGAGCCTCATCCAGGCGATCTACCTCAGGCTTAGCTTGCAGAGCAGCGAGCTGCGCTACGGCGTTGGCAGCATCACGCTCGGCGCCAGCCGCCTGGACCATCAGCGGCGCATTGCGCGCTTCCAGTTCGCGCAATTGCGCAGACGCCGCCTCATCGACACCGTCCGCCCTTGCGAGCGCTGAGTCCGCCTCCGCCGCGATCACCGTCAATACGTCAACGTCTGGATCTTCCCCACTCCCCTCCCCTTCCGCGCTTTCCGGCAATCCTGCCATGAAGGTCTTCAGGGGCGAAGCACCGGCCGCGATACCAAGCAACGGCACGGCCGGAGTGATCCCGACGATCCGTGCTTCGAGCGTCCGCACGTTGGCAACAGCATCACGTGCGACCTCGTTACGAGCCCGGGCGTCGGCGACACTCGTCATCCCGTGGTCAGCCAGGGCGGCGCCCAGATCATCGCGGGCGTTGGCGAGCGCCGCTTCGGCGCTTTGCAGCCCAGCTGGCGGTCGGATGATCAACTCAGCCTCTCCAAGCTGGATGCGCGTCTCACGCGATAGCGTCTGGTCACCGCGCTCGACCGGCATTCCGTCGATCCGAACGCCGCTGACATCGCCTGCGAACTCGATCCGGGTCGCGCCCGCCTCAACTGCCGCGCGCGCCTTGTCGACGCCACGTTCGCGTTCCTCCAGCGTCTTGATAACGCTGGAGGGGATCACGGTCGCACCAAGTTCGCGCGCTGCCTTCAGTTCGGCTTCGAGGGGAAGCAGTTCGGCGTGCCGCTGGCGTACCCGGGCGATCTCGACGTGACGTGCTCGTGCGGCAACCAACTTAGTGGCATCCTCGAGCGCCGCGTGCGCCTTGCGCCGGTTGTCGCGGGCGGTCGCCAGCCTATCACGCGCCGTACCCGCCCGCTCACGCGTGCTGGTCAATTCCTCTTCCAGGCCGGATCGTTTCTCACGGGCCTTGCTTAGCGCTGCGGCCGTGTCACTGACGGCCTTCCGAGCATCGGCGAGCCGCGCGGTGAGATCCTCCAGTCCCTTGACCTGATCAGCAAGGCGGCCTTGCTCGGCCAGTCGGGTATCGCGCAACTGCGCCGCGGACCGCGCCACGTCGATCTGACCAACCAGAACCTTTCGCCGATCTGCGTCCGTCGTATCGGCAAGATCACGGTCCAACACCTTCAGCCTGGCCCGAGCTGCCTCGAGATCGGAGAAGCCCTGTTCAAGGGCGGCGAGTCGGGTGGCGGCCTCGGTCGCAGCGCTCGCGGCAGCGTCATGCTCCGTACGTGCTGTCGTCTGGCGACCGCTAGGCCGGCCGGTGGTGGTCCAATAGTCTGCGAACTGGCTGTCGATCCGGGGCCGGACACGCTGGTAGGCGGCACCCCCCATGATCGTGCCGACCTCAGCCTCCAGCGTGGCGCGCACGCTGTCGCGGACTATGTCACCCGGAGCCGTGACTTCGAGCGCCTGGGCCTGCCCTACCCAAAGCAGCCCCAGCGCGCCGTGTGCGGCCGCGTCGCCGGCCTGACTTGTGTCACGCCGTGCGCCGAGCAATGCCTGCAACTGGGCTTCGGCATCTTCGCCCTGTGCACGGCCGTTCGGGCCCCGCACCTCGACTGACGCACCTTTCAGGAAGCGCTTGTTGACCTGCCACTCATCGCCTCTCGCCTCGAAGCCGATCTCGATCTGCGGGGCGACCGCCTCACCATGGGGCGCATAGCTCCGCGCCAACCGGTTGGCTGTATTGTGCCGGATGAAGAAGGCCGCGCGCATGGCTTCGAGCAGCGTCGACTTGCCGGTCTCGTTAGGCTCGATGATGACGTTCAGGCCGTCGGTTAGCCCGTCGAGGACGAACGGATCGCGAAACTTGCGGAAGTTAGACAGCGCGATGCGCCGGATTTTGAGGCTCATGCTGCGTCCTGTCCGCGCTGATACTCGACGAACAAGCGTTCAAGGGCCCGCTTCGCGGTGAAGGCGTCAGCACCCCCCGCCTCGATCATGCTCATCAGCTTTGCCGCGGCTGTTCCGATCATACCCTCCACCTGAAGATCTGCCAAATCCTGCTCGCTCGGCCGACCGACAAGGTCGTCTGCTGTAACTGCCAAATGGCGCAGACGATGGCGTAGGTCATTGTCTAGCCTGCCGAGGATCGCGATCCGGTCAGACAGGCTGACGATCCCGGCAAGCGACAGCTGCAGGAGCGTTGCCGATGGTTCGATCGGCCCAAGCATCCGGTCGCACTCAGCAGCAAAGCCATCCGCGTCCGGTATCGTCCATTCCCGCATCAGCCACTGGAACCTGCCCGTCCGGATCGGCGACACGACGGGCTCCACGCCTGGCTCAAGCGCCACGAGCAGGGCATATCCAGGTTCGTCTCGCTGGAAGCGGTCTGTTTCCGGGGTTCCCGAGTACCAGGTGCGCGCATCGACCCGCAGCGCTCCGTGCCAGTCGCCGAGTGCAAGATAGTCCAGGTTGGAGCGCTGGGCACGATCGGGAGCGATCTGGTTTTGCGCTTCGCCACGCGACGAAAAGTCACGGATCGAACCATGGGCCAGGCCGATGCGGAGCGTCGCACCCGGCGTCTCCATCGTGTCGAACAAGGCCGTCGGGTCATCCAGATTGTGCCGGTGGGTCAGCGGCGCTGGCAGGAGCCAGTGTCCAGGTTCTAGTTCGCATGGCACGGGCTCGGTGACGATGCGGATGTTCGTCGCCCCCTTGGCGCGGACGCGGTCCCAAAGGCCGCTGTTGCGGGCGAAGTCATGATTACCGGGGAGCAGCCACCATGTGCAGGCGTATCGCTGCATCCGGGACACTGCCTGAACAATCACGCGGTCTTCGGGCCCTTCAGTATCGAAGACGTCGCCTGCCACCAGGACATGGGCAGCGTCATGCTCGGCCGCGGCTTTGCCGATCGCATCGATCGCGTCGAAGCGCGCCTCGCTGAGCGCCGCACGGACATCGTTGTCGAAGCGACCATAGGGCTTGCCGAGTTGCCAGTCAGCCGTGTGGATCAGGCGTAGCATGAGAGCTTTCTAGTGATGGGAGGACAGCTGGGGGAACGGACCCGTCTCCCCTGCCCTACCCCGTACCTGCCGATGCAGTTAGCTAGTGATGCGTAAGGAGCAGACGCGTGGTCGTACGACGCTACCGGATCGTCACAACCTTGACCTCGACGGCGTCGGCGATCTTCTTCCAGTTCTGGTCGCTGGTCCATGCCGGCAACCCGTCCCGCTGCGCCAGTGCTAAACAAAAGCGATCACCAAGGCTAAGCCCCGCTTCGGCCGTCATGGCGCGCAGCCGCCCGGCGATTTGCGCCAGAACCTTGTCCACCGGCACCACGGTCAGTGGCAACGGGTCGAGCATGGCATCGACTTCCCGCTCGGGCATTCCGGCGTGAATGAAATGGGTGACCACCTCTGCGTAATTCACGCTGCTTACCCGCGCTTCGGCGATGACAGCTGCAACCTTCGCGGATCCCTTCTCACCCTTGATCATGGCGATGAGCGCGGACGCGTCCAGCACTACGGTCATTCGCCGCTGTCCTCGCGACGCCGGTTGAGAAAAGCGTCAACCGAAGCATCGGGATTTTCACCGGTATATCGCTTGGCCAGCTCTTGCGCTCTCGCCACTGCCTGGTTCGCGGTTCGCAGAACGACCCCGTCTTCAGTTTCATCGAGATAGATCACACCGCCGTCAGTTAGACCCAACCTTTTCCGGACGTCGGCCGGCAGGCTCATGCGCCCGTTCGGCGTTATATTGATCTGTAACGTCATGACGGCACCCACCTCAGCTCACAGCATCATCTTCGCTGATTAGCCGCTTACAAGCGGGGCAGCAATCCTGGTCAATCCGTGTCATCTCGCGCCTTTTGTGGCAAAAGAGTGCGTTAATGTCCTGCTGCTCCCAATTCGCCCAGATAGGTGCGAATCGGGTTCCTTTAGGGTATACCTTTTGGGGACTAGCCTGACACTGGTGCTTTATATGCTACCACCTGCCGTAAAAAGGACTGGACTTTTGGATACCACGTATCAAAGACTGGACCATGTTCATCCGTGCCTACCTCCGCGCATCCACATCCGAGCAGGACGCATCGCGCGCGCGTGGAGCACTCAACGCGTTCGCCGTCGAGCGTGGGCTTCGGATCGCGGCGCGCTACGTCGAAAATGAGAGCGGGCCAAGTTGCACCGGCCGGAGCTTTTCCGTCTGCTTGGCGACTGCGAGCCTGGTGACGTGCTGTTGGTGGAGCAGGTCGACCGCCTCTCCCGTCTCACCGCCCCCGACTGGCTTCGCCTACGTGGCATGATAGACGCCAAGCACGTTCGCATCGTAGCACTCGACTT
Source organism: Sphingomonas sp. PvP056 (assembly GCF_040549155.1). Taxonomy (NCBI): domain Bacteria; kingdom Pseudomonadati; phylum Pseudomonadota; class Alphaproteobacteria; order Sphingomonadales; family Sphingomonadaceae; genus Sphingomonas; species Sphingomonas sp. PvP056. The sequence continues at coordinate 63,007 of NZ_JBEPST010000007.1, read as the reverse complement.
GCCGACATCTTGGACCCTGACCGCACCGGCGGACGAGTTCACCGAGCGTATGTTCGCTGCGGTCAACGCTATGATGCTCGATGTCCTCGCGGCCGTAGCGCGCAAGGATTATGAGGATCGTCGCCGCCGCCAGGCAGATGGCACCGCCAAGGCCAAGGCTGCGGGCCTCTATAAGGGCCGTCCACCGAATAAGACCCGCAATGCCGCGATTTCGTCGCTGTTGGATAACGGTCGCAGTTGGCGCGAGATTATGCATGCGACCGGCTGCAGCCGCACCCTACTCGCAAAGATTGCTCGCGATCGCCGACTGCCGAAAGCCGATCACTCACCCGAGACTGGCCTCAAAAATGGGGTCCGATGAGAGGATCGTCAAAATCCTTCACCAAGCTCCGCAACCACCCCGATCGGGGTCCAGAAATGGGAGTGTGACCGTCGCAGTGATGTGGCATCGTTCCTTCTGGTACGCTGCCATATGAAACAGGCTCTTCTCGTCGTCGATGTTCGGTCGTGCTTCGACCCGCCTCGGTGGCAGATAGACGGCATCAAGCAACTTGCGCAAACGATGCACTCGATCGCCACGGTCGAGCGACACGTTGAGGACGTGACGCCATTCTGGCGACAGCTCGGATGGATACCGTCATTGGATGACGACCCGCTTGTGGCAACCGACAAGGTGTTTGTGAAACACGGCTTTGCGCCGCCCGGCGAACTTATTGACCATCTGAAAAACGCAGGGGTGCAGCGCGTGCTGGTCTGCGGCATCCAAGCCGACACCTGCTGTCTTGCGGACGGCTTTTTGCTATTTGATGCTGGCCTACATCCAACCACGCTCAAGTGGCTGACGGTCAGGTCCTCCCCAGATCGAACCGCCGAACTCGGCGCACGCCTCTGGCTCCACCATTTCGGCCAGAAAAGCGTAATGGATCATGCCAACGATCTGAGACGCTGAGGCTTCCCGTTAGGATCCTCTGATCGGACCCTAAAACATAAGGCGCCCCCTGCCCCAACCTTAGCTTCGGCTGAAAGGCAAACCTGCCCGTCGCGTCACATTGATAGTGCGGATGCTACTCAAGGCAGGCGAAAAGGCACTGGCTCCATCCGCTGTAATGTCTTTCACATCTCGTTTTAATATCCATCAACAGTGCTTACCGTTTCGCCCCGGATAGCGCCAGAGGACTGCGGTACGTAAGTGGGTTTAAGATCCTTTTACATTGCATCCGTGATTATCACGATAGGAAATACAAGGGGCGGCGTGTGGAAACCACCTTGGCTGTTCAGATAGTGATTGCGCGTGCAATGGCAGGCCGAGATGTCTGGCTGGTCGACGGAGATCGTCAAGGTACTGCGGCCGCTGCGATCGCTGCCCGTGCCCGAGTCGGTCGTCTTCCCGGCATAGCATGCGCGCAATATCCTGACGGTCCTGAACTGCATGCCCAAATTCAGCAGCAGCGGGACAAGTGGCAGGACATCATCATCGATGCCGGTGGTCGCGACTCTACTGCCCTTCGGGCCGCGCTCGTTCTCTCCGACGTTCTGCTCATGCCGTTTGCTCCCCGGTCGTATGACGTCTGGGCTCTTGGGGATATGGCAGCCCTTATTGATGAAGCCCAAAGCGTCCGAGACGGGCTTCGCTGTTTCGCGGTGATGAACCAAGCTGATCCAGGAGAAAAGTCGACCGACAACGCTGAAGCGGCAGCAGCGGTGACGGACTTTCCTCAATTTAAGTACCTCCCGCATCCGATCCGTCGTCGCAAGGCCTTCAGCAACGCAGATGGCGCGGGACTGGCCGTGTCGGAAATGCCAGCCAAGGATACCAAGGCTGCATCCGAACTCAACACGCTGATTGCATCGCTTTTTAATATCCAGCCGCGATCCTTATAGAGCCAACCACTTGGGAATCACTCCGCGCCCCAGACCTGTCGCCAACAATCGCTGCGCAGGACGCTTTCATCAGCGGCGCTCCGGGATGCTGCTCCGACTTCTGCGCCTGCGCTGCAAGAAGAGGCGCGGGAGTACGAGAAGGGGATCAAGATAGGTAACAAGCGTCAGATCACTTTGACGATGATCTGGGACGCTGAGGCTTCCGTTAGGATCTCCGATCGGACTCTAAAGCATAAGACACCCCCTGCCCCAACCTTAGCTTCGGCTGAAAGGCAAACCTGCCCGTCGCCTCACTTTAATAGTACGGATGCTACCCAAGGCAGGTGAAAAGGCACTTGGCTCCATCCGCCGTAATGGGTTTCACATGTCGTTTTAATATCCATCAACCGTGCTTTACCGTTTCACCTTTGACAGCGCCATAGCGCTGCGGTACGTAAGTGGAATTAATATCCTTATGGGGTGCGTCCGTGATTATCACGATAGGAAATACAAAGGGCGGCGTAGGGAAAACCACCTTGGCCGTTCAGATAGCGATTGCGCGTGCAATGGCAGGCCGAGATGTCTGGCTGGTCGACGGAGATCGTCAAGGTACTGCGGCCGCTGCGATCGCTGCCCGTGCCCAAGCCGATCGTCTTCCCGGCATAGCATGCGCCCAATATCCTGACGGTCCGGGACTGCGTGCCCAAATTCAGCAGCAGCGGGACAAGTGGCAGGACATCATCATCGATGCCGGTGGTCGAGACTCTACTGCCCTGCGGGCCGCGCTCGTTCTCTCCGACGTTCTGCTCGTGCCGTTTGCTCCTCGGTCGTATGACGTCTGGGCTCTTGAGGATATGGCAGCCCTTATTGATGAAGCTCAAAGCGTCCGAGACGGGCTTCGCTGTTTCGCGGTGATGAACCAAGCTGATCCAGGAGAAAAGTCGACCGACAACACTGAAGCGGCAGCAGCGGTAAAGGACTTTCCTCAATTTGAGTACCTCCCGCATCCGATCCGTCGTCGCAAAGCGTTCAGCAACGCAGGTGGCGCGGGACTGGCCGTGTCGGAAATGCCAGTCAAGGATACCAAGGCTGCGTCCGAACTCGACACGCTGATTGCATCCCTTTTTAATATCCAGCCGCGATCCTGATAGGAGCCAACCACATGGCAATCACTCCGCGCCCCAGACCTGTCGCCAACGCGGCCAAAATCGCTGCGCAGGACGCTTTCATCAGCGGCGCTCCGGATGCTGCTCCGACTTCTGCGCCTGCGTCTGCGCCTGCGCCTGCGCCTGCGCCTGCGCCGCAGGAAGAGGCGCGGGAGTACGAGAAGGGGATCAAGAAAGGTAACAAGCGTCAGATTACTTTGACGATCGCGCCCGACCTCCTGGAGCGCGTTGACCAAGTCGCGAAGCGAACAGGGCAGGCTAGGGCAGCGGTCATAAACATGGCCATTTTTCAGGCCATCGAAGGTGACCTATTCCGATCGTAGCCTACCCATTATCACGTCACATTAATATTCATCCGCAATCCATCTCACGTTGAAAGAAGTGTTAAAGTGATCGAATATGGAGGCTGTTAATGAGCGAGCCGTTGCTGTTTGCCGACTGAGGGTGTGGATTATCTGGCAGTGAGTGCCGACAGGATCATTTGGTTCAGGGACGCAGAGGCCGGACCGGAAGAGCCGGGTGATGAATGCTCGGCGGAATGGGGCATGATCGCTCTGGGATGGCAGACCGGAGTCACTGTCGCGGAGGGAGACATCGGGGCAGAGGACCTCAGCCTCATTGTAGAGGGCATCATTGACAAGCCGGTCGCGGGTTATTCATTCGTTTGTGCAACTCCATCTGTCGAGGCCGGAGCGCCGAGAGACCGCCAAGCCAACGGTGTGACGTTTCAAGCTACCACGCCGCTTGTCGACTCCGGCTTGTCGGGCCTGTTCAAGGTCCGGTACGTGGTCGGTGCTGCTGGATTGACGTACTCGCCCGGCATCCGCGGCTACCACACCTTCGTGGCGGCGCCGAACGGCTATGTCGTTGTCATCGTCGCCTATGAAGATGATGTGCGCGTTGCGGCTGTTCTGCGTCCGGCTGATAAGCCACCCCATCTGTCGATGATGGGATTCCTGGACCTGGCGATCGAAGCGCTTGGCATCGAGGCGCTCAACCATGACGTCGATCTTCGAACACGCTACTAATCATCACCTTCCTTGACCGTTTTAATATTAAAAGGATCGTAAATTACACCTAATTGAACAGTAGATCGCCCGTCTTTGCGCGTCCTTCAAAGGCGAAGGTGGTCTTCAAAGGTGCAGGCCGATTACAGCCAGCCCGATCGCCGTCGTTCCCGCGATCGTTTTCCCGACCCCTAGAACCCGCGCGGCGGTTCCGTATCGGGTGGTCATCCATGTTCGATCGATAGCCGTTCTCAAGCTCAGAGCGCCGTCCACCATGAGGAGCGATCCGATGATAAACATGAGGATCGTCACGGCCTTCGCGAAGGTCCGGGGATTCATTTCTGAGAGCACAAATGACAAGACTAGCAGCATCGTCATTGTGCCGTAGATCGCGCCCGCTACGTCGATGACATTGCGCAGCTGGTAGTGCGTCGGTCGCCTTACCATTCGAACGAGTGTCAGCAGACGCCGGCACCTCTGGCATGACTGAATGGTCCATGGCGGCGGGAGATGCGCGACGATGTCAGCGCAGCATGGGCATCGGACTTCGGGGTTTGGTATCAGTGTCGGTTTGGGGCGTGCGCGCCCGTTGTAGACCGCCGCAGCCCTATTAGTCGTCGCCATAATCGCTTTCCTGGTCGCCCCATAGGACGTCTTCGCCGCCAGCTTCGTGGGCAAGGGTAGGGGGGGCACCCCTGAAGCAAGCGGTGTCGCAGTGGACCATCGGCCAGTCGCGGCAAAGCATCTGCTTCGCTCCGTCCATGATCGGCCAATTTCCCCGTCGTTGGCATGGATTGTTATGCCGGTCAGCCGCATCGAACCAACCACCCCCTGACCCTGTCCCGCTACCTCCACCGCCGATCCAGCTTGCGCTCCCCAGCGGGACTGCTTTTTCGTTGCTGCCGAGCTCCCGCCGGCTTTTACGATCGTTCCACCACGTCGAAGCGCCCGCCTGGCCTTGTCGTGCGCGATAGCGCTCGCGCATGTAGCCCCGGTCATCAATGCCCATTTGCAGCACTCCTCGTCTCCTGCTCGCGACGGGCGGCCGCACGCTGGCGAAGAACACCAAGCTGCTGTGCAAAATCCACGATGACGTAGGAAAACTCATCCGCGACTTCCCGCTCTGCGTCGCACGTCGGCGCGATAGACGCGGCTGCGAGGACGAGATGCGCAGCGGCGATCGGGTGAGCCAGCATCAAGTGGAAGGACTGCGTTCGTAGCTCGTTGGCCAGATCGTCGTCGGGCAAGTCCGCGAGCCTCGGCGCCTCGTCGAGAGGCACCTGTAGTCCATTGGCGTTCATGTCCGGCTGCTCCCGTGCAATTCGTGTTGTTGGAATAGAGGCGCGATCGCAGCGCGGACTTCATGGATGCGGGGTTGGACCCCACGGCCGATGCGGATCGTGCGGTAGCCTGCGTGGCCCGTCATCGTGTCGCGTTTGCTGTCGCGCTGGACATTATGGCTTGCATCGTCGACCTCGATCAGCGCGACGATCGCCCCGGTCACGCGGTCCTGCGCGACGAAGTCGATGATCTTCTGGGAGAAGGCGTTGCGATCAGCGGGATGGCTCTTACCGATCAGCCGGGGAGGGGCCTTCAATACTGCGCCCATCGCCACCTGAGCATGGAAACGGTACTCAGGCAGGCATCGCTCTAGAATGTCGAGCATCGCAAGCTCGCGAGGTGTCATGAACCGCTTGGCAAGCGGCCGCCTCTCGCCGAAGCCGGCGCCGCCACCAGACAGCGCCTTCAACATCATGAAGACCCCGAGCAGGGCGACCAGGATGGCAATATTCCTGTCCATGGTCACAGGGCCTTTGCGGAGAGAGTGTTAGTTTCGATCGGCATGTCGGTGCTCACATATCCAGGCTGAGGTTCTTCTCAGGCAGCCCACGGGTTTGCTCATTCGAAGCGAGCATCGCGGGCAGGGCACTGAGGTCGTCCATGTCGAGCGGGCGCATCCCGAGCTCATCGTCCTTGCGATCAGGTCGGTCGTCGTGGCGATCCGCGTCGTCGCTATCCTTGATCGGCGGGATATCGCGATCGAAGTTTCTCACGTCGGAATAGTCCGTGGTGGACTCTCCCATTGGAGGCAGGTCGGTCATGTCGAGGCTGGCCGGATCGATCAGGATCGGCTCACTGTCCGCCTTGTCGAGGCCGTCGATCGCCTTGCTCAGCGCGTCATCGGCAGATTTTGTTTTCGCGCCGGACCCGTCGATGTCGAGCCGGCCGAGGCTTTCCAGCGCAGAGGTCTTGTCCCCAGGATTGCGGTCAAGCTGGCGTTCGAGCTTCTCCTGGTCATCGACCACCATGATGAGGTCATCCCGGACGCGGGTGACGACGACGTTGGTCAGGCGCTGGTTGGAGAGGTTGCTCTCATAGCTGTGCATCACGCCGATCGCCTTGTCGGCCGTCACGCCCTGCGCCATGTGCGCGTTTAGCGCATAGGCGAGGTCGAGCCGCGACAGCATCGGATCGCCCTTTTCAAGCGTCAGCGCCTCCTTGGATGCCAGCTCGACGGTGACCCGGCCGCCCTCGATCGCGGTGACGGTGGCCATCGCCGCATTGTTAATGCCGCGGTTCTTGTCGTTCGCGGTCCAGCGGACGCGGTCGCCTTCGTGGATCTTGACCGTCTCAAGCGTGGTCAGCTGCATCCGGTCGCGGTCGATCAGCGGATCGACCTTTTGTGGATTAAACCTGATCCGCTTGCCGTTGCTCTCGACCTCGACCTTCCCATTGGCAAAGACACGCTGCACCTCGGACATGCCGTGCCGTAGCCCCAGCTCGGCAACGTTCCCCTGGACGTGAAGGATCTGTCCCGGCTTGTAGACGTGCGCATAGCGCAACTCCTCCCGGGTTAGGTTGACTGTCTCGTGGACAGTAAGGAGCAACCCTTCGCCCTTCAGCGTGCCGTCCGCGATCAACCCCGCCTGCACGGTCTTGTTGATGGTGGCGCGTGCCTCCTTGCCGGAGGCGAAGATCGCGGTGATACCTTGCTCCTCGGGCGACAGCGCCAGCCACAGCTCCGAAGCCTTCTCGGCCGGGTTATCGTCCTCGACGACCTTGTCTCCAAGCACTCTCAGCGCTTGGGATGCTTTGCCGGCATTCGTCAGGGCCGCGACGGTGCGGAGCTGGTCGGTACGCTGACGGATGTTGTCATCCATTCGCGCCATGGTGACGCCGGCAGCCTGCTGCGCGGAGAAGGACTTGCCGCGATCGATGGGCTGCAGCTGCTGGCGATCACCGATCTCGCCGAGATGCTGGTTGCCGAGCGCGTCGGCGATGGTAAGCAGCTTCAGCATATCGGTATCGGACACCATCGACGTCTCATCGATCACGATGAGGGTCTCCTTCATCTCGGCACGCTTGGCTTGCGCTTCCGGGGTGTTCGGGTTCGCAACGTGCTTCTGGTTCTCCCAGATAAAGGAAGCGATGGTCTGAGCCTCGATGCCGGCCGACTTCATATCGTCGACTGACATTTCGCGCGGCTTCAGGCCTTCCCGCAGGTCGGTGACCATCTTGTTCTGAAAGGCGAGGCCGAGCACGCGTTTGCCTTCCTCGCGCGCGACGGCTGCAGTCGCCTGGAGCATGGTCGACTTGCCGGCGCCGGCGACGCCCTGGACGACGACGATGCGATCGGTGCTCGATACCAGCAATGTCGCTGCGGCGAGCTGGCCGGCGTTCAACTCGAACGGGGAGGCCGCCTGCAACCGGTCCGGCGCATCCGCAGCGGCGACGATCGGGGTAGCTTTCTCTTTCCCTGCGTCCACCATGGATAGGATCGATATTTCGGTTTTGAGCGCTTCCTTGGTTGTCACGGCGTCGACCATCCGGCCCTTCACCTCGATCTGTCCGGCGAGGAGCTTCTCCTGTTCCAGCAGCTGTTCGATCCGGGTCTCGACGTGATTGATCGTCACGCCTTTCAGGCCCAGGTCGAGCGCCTTCTTGCTGACTTGGTCGACCTCGAATGCAGCTTCTCGCTGGCCTAGGATGCGGATCGCCGATGCGACTGCGAGCTGCGCGTTCGCCTGGCCGGTGGATTGTGCCAAACGGACGAAGCCCCGATCAACAAGCGGATCGGGCGACCGGAGCAGGCCGGAAACCGTCTCACGGGCGACACTGACGGCATCTGCGATCACCTGGTAGCTGCGCCCGATCGGACCTGCGTCTTCTCGTTCCGCTGAGGCCTTCAGCGCGCCTTCGAGCAGCTTCTTTCCATCGAAGCCGTGCTCTGCGGCTTTCCTCATCCAGTCCAGGACTAAACCGTCGCGGTCCTCCACATTCAGCTTCGGATCGCGCGTATTGACCGTGACCTTGTTCCGCCCTTATGGCGAGACGATCCCGAGCTCGGCCGCCTTCTCCATGATCTGTTCGCGACGCTGGCTGAACGTCTCAAGCACCTCCTTCGGAACCCCGACAATTTCGAAGGTGCCATGCTTTCCTTCCTGTCGAACCTGGTATCCGAGCTTCTCCATCTCGTTCCGAAGGAAGCTGTGATAGATCGAGCCGATGACGGTGTTGCTCGACCAGATCCGGTCGGCGTGCAGGGCATGGATTTTGTCGTCCGGTCCCCGAGTTAGGTTCGCGACGATTGCGTGAATGTGCGCCTGCGGATCTAACGCGCGGCTCGTATCATGCTGGAAGAGTGCATAGACCAAGTTTCCGGTCTTCACCGTCTCGGTTTTGCCGTCCTTGGTAATACGGGTTTCAGCGAGGTTCTTCTCCACCCAGGCCATCGTCTGCTGGACCGCCTTGGTGTGTGCGCCGTCTGGTCCGAGGATGCGTTTGTCACCGGCGATGTAGGCCATTACCGACACCGACTTCGGTGCGGAAAAGGTCAGATCGTAGCCGGGTCGGCGCGTTTCGCGCTGGTCCATGACTCGATCGCCGGAAGGCAGTTCGCCGTTCAGGACTTTAGCAAACGTCTCCTTATAGACTGTCCCGCCAAGCCCGGCTGCAGCCGCACCCTCGCCACCCCATATGCTGACCTCGCCGGCCTTCTCGTCGGTGTAATATTCGCCGCTGACGAAGTCGTCCTTGCCGAAATAATTGGCGGCCCCTGACGCCGATTTGACGGATGCCATCGAGAGCATCGTTACAGCCCGTATCCGTCGTCCGGGAAGGCGTCGCGCGCCTCCCGGATCGACAGGTCTTCAGAGCGCTCAGCCTCCTGCGCCGCATTATCCTTCTGCTCGCGATGTTCGCTCCGGGAGAGCGCCGCCTGACCCTCCGATGGCTTTGTGCCTTCATCACGATGATCGCGATCAGATCGATCCCGCATGTCGGCGAGGATCACCTGTGGTTCGCTACGGGCCGTCGCCTCGATCGCCATCCCGTCCCGCGAATTGTCGACCTCGCCTTCAGTCGGCTGCGACAGGATGTTGGCCGCAAAATCATTCGCCTCGTTGGCGGGTGCCACCTGCTCCTCAACCATCACGGGCAGATCACCGCGACCAACATCAACATCACCACCTTGCGGCTTGCCACTTCCTCCGCGAACAGGCTTATCAGGCACGTCCGGCGTGCCGGGTTTGCGCCGGATGAACCCCTCGGCGACGGTCGGATAATGCTCCCATTCGAGCCGGACGCGTGCGGCGGGGAAGCCGTCTGGAAACTTTACGAAACCGTGCAGGCTGGGCAGGTTCATGATGTCGTCTGGAATGACCAGCGGCTCGATCTGCTTACGAGGGGTCAGGGTCGAAGCGTCGCGGGTGTTATTGTAGCCGTAGCTATACCCCTCATCCATCTGCCGGATCTCGCGATTACCGATGTAGCGGGAGCCCTGTTCCGCGGTGTCGAGGTCGGCCGCGGCGAGGATCAGCTTTGTCCGCGCCAGCGACGATAAGTTGCGCGCATTTTCCTCGCCGTAGACCTGTATCAGCTTGTCGAAAGAGTGGAGCCCAAGGACCATCGCGCCGCCAAAGTTTCGGGCGGTCTGGAGGCCGCTTTCGATTGCCGGCAGGCGATGCAGTGCGCCGAGTTCGTCAAACACGAACCAAGTGCGCAAATCGCGGGTTTTCTTCATCGTCATGAGCGAATGTATCGCCAGGTTCGACCACAGCGTGAGCAGCGCTCGGTTCATCTCGAGATCGGTGTAGTTCGAGGTGATAAACAGGATCGAGCCAGGCTTCTTCTCGGAGGTCATCCAGTCCCGGATCGAGTATTGCGGACCGTCGTCCGGCAGGAAGCGCAGCACTTGTGCGTTGGTGTTGAAAACGGCGCGGATCGACTCCGCCATCTTCGCCGTCTCGGGGGCGGTGATCGGGTCGGCAATGGTGTTGGCGAGGTGCTTGTGGACTAGCTTCAGGTCGGCGGTCATCAGGTTGTCCGCGAGCGCCCTGTTCGAGGTCATTTTCTTCTCGATGAGCTTCATGCACATCTCAATGAAAAGGGTGCGCGCAGCGAGTGCCCAGAAGGGGTCCGCGGCACCGCCATCCGACGGGATCAACGCCCCGGCTGCAGCTGTGAAATCGCTGTAGGAATGGCAGTCGTTAAAGATCGTCCAGGCCGGACAGCGGGCATCGGCCGGGTTGAGGATCGTGTCCCGTTCGGGATCGTAGAAGGCCTCAACATAGGCCCCGGTCAGATCGAACACGACGGCCGTGTCCTCGCGCTCCCGCATCTGTGCCAGGAGCTTTCGGAAGACGGTTGTCTTGCCCGAGCCGGTAGTGCCCAGCGTCATGAAGTGGGACTGCTCTAGGCGGTGCGGGAAGGGAATGCCGGCGACGCTGTACGGATGGTGGACGCCCCCCGCCTTCCGCGCCTTGAATTTAAGGCTGAGGACGTAGTCGGGTGTCTTGCCCGGGAACAGCCTGGTGGCCTCCTTCACGAACTCGACTTTGTTGTGCTGAGCGATCTCAGAATAGAGGAGGTCGCGGTCGACCAGCATGGCGCCGCGCTCGTGCCGCTCCTGGATCATCGCCTTGCCGCGTCGGGCCGAGAAATCGATGTACCAGATCGACAGCGGGACCGTGATGCAGGAGGCGATTGCGACTGAACCGAGCAAGCCTCTCACAGCCTTGTGCCAGGCGAGGATCACCTCCGGCACATAGGGCACGTAGCCCATGTAGGTGTGCCGCACGGCATTGTTCGGCAAGCGCAGGTTGACCTGCTTCATTTCGTCGAAGGAGATCCAGTCCCAAAGCGATGACAGAATGCGCATGCAGATCAGCTGGACGTTGTTCTCGTCGAGGGTGATCGAGAGGATCGTGAAGTACGCGATCGCGAACACGCCGAGCCACATGTAGACGGGCATCTTGATGCCCTGGAGCCACATGAGGACCTGTGTGTTGAGGAGCTGGCTCCCACGGGTGAAATTGCCCGAATTGCGGGGTGCATCACCGCGCGCAGAATGGTGCTGTTGAGGAATTGGACGCCGGTCGTTTCGGATGTCCTTGCGGGGCTCCTCGGGCGGCTTCTGGGGGTCATCACGCGCCATGGTAGCGCCTCACGCGTTGGTCGGTTTCGACGATCAGCTGGTCGCGCAGTTCCGGGTGGTTTTCCCGAATGATCGCGTCGAGGGCGACCTGCACATATTCGGTCACGCGAAGGTGCCGAAGCTGGCTCTCGGTGCGCTTCTGTTCACCGGTAAGATAATGGGCAATCGCGAGGCGCATGACCTCGGCCATCGACCTGGAATGCTTGGTGGCAAGCTCTTCCAGCCGCGCGTATTGCTGCGGGTCGAACCGGACGGTTCTTTGGACGTAGGGTATCTTCAAACCAACCTCCTAGCAGGGAGGCTGGTGGGCTCTGAGACGCTGCTACAATAGGGCAGTCACCCTTGGTATTGCAACGGTCAGCCGGTCGGAAACCGGAAAAATGTGATCCCATCCGATCCCAGCAAAAATGGCGTTTTTCTGCGGTTTCTTGCCCGAAAGTCGGTTGGGATCAAAAGCAACTCTGTTGGGATCACCTCGGGAGGGCTCGAAAAATGGCGGAAATCCCCCGAAAACGGCAAGCGCAGCTTGCGTAAGGTGTGCTGTCAAATCCGCATAAGATTCGCCTAGATCCGGGCCCAAAGTCATCCGTTGAAGAGCACGCCATTTTCCTTTTTCCGCAGTGACTTAAGCGCGCGAGTCAGCGCGCTTGAATGCTAACTATCTCCCGATGACGAAAGTCCATGTTCTCTGTCTGATCCGTTTTGGGGAGCAAATAGCCATCACGAGGGTGTAAACTACGGGGGAGTACCTGGGCAGCGATCTGGAAGCTTCCTCGCACCCCGACTGTTCGCTAGACGTTCCATAGAAACTGGAGCAGGCGAGACGCCGGCAAGGTGGTGAATGGTGCGCGTTCTGCACAGTGCCGACTGGCAACTCGGCAAGGCGTTTGGTTGCTTAGAACTCGACGTCAGGGTGGCTCTTATCGAAGCCCGCTTCGATGCGATCGACGCCATTGGTCAAGCCGCTCGCGTTCATGATGCCGGCCACGTGCTGGTAGCTGGCAACGTGTTCGATACCGAATGCCCTGAAGACCGAACCATCGTCCAGGCACTGTCCCGGATGGAGCGCGATTCCTGCCGCTGGTGGCTGCTGTCAGGCAACCATGATTATGCGCGCAACGGTGGTCTGTGGGACCGGGTGAGGGCTCGTCGAACTGGCAACGTCATTATTTTGACAGAACCCGATCCGCAGGAGATGGAGGACGGCGTTTAGCTGCTGCCGGCACCGCTCACGCACCGGCACTACCTCGACGATCCGACTGCCGATTTCGATACGATGGTCACGCCGAGGGCGCGCGTTCGTATCAGTCTTGCGCAAGGTTCAATCAGGGATTTCAGATCGCGAGGCGAGGCGCACAATCAGGTCCCACCCGACCGCGCCGAACGTTCTGATCTCAACTATCTCGCGCTGGGGGTTGGCGCGGCATCCTCGAAATTGGTAGCCGTACTTGGCATTCAGGAACGCGAGACCGACCGCTTCCAGCGCGATGTTCCCGGACACGTTTTGCTCGTCGATTTCGGAGGGGGGAGGGGGCCCAGGTCACCCCAATCCGAACCGGCCGCTACCAGTGGCTGATCCGAGAATGGCGGGTCAGTGACACAGCCAGTTTCGATGCGGAGCTGGAGCGCTTGATGGGCGAGGTTGATCTCGCCGCAACGCTGCTTCAGCTTTCGTTAGTGGGCATCACCAACATGACAGATCGCGTCGCCATCCTAGACAAAATAGAACATGATCTGCGGAGCCGGCTCCGCCATCTTGATCTCAGCGCCGACGATCTAGTCACCAGGCCGAGCGATGACGATCTCGCGTCGCTGGCAGGGGAGGGAATGCTCGGCGCCGCAGCCGCCAAGCTCTACGCGAAAGTGAGGGCAGGGGAGGGGGGTGCAGCGCTGGCCAATCGCGCGCTTGAACGCCTGTTCGAGGTGCTACTTCGTGAGCCTGAAGCTGCGGCGCATCACCGCCAACAACTTCCGCAAGTTCCGCGCGCCGGTCACGATTAACGGGCTCACCGACGGCATCACTGATGGAAGCTAATGCTGCGGAGGCTGCTGGTCGCCTACCTATCCGGTATCCGCTCGGAACGGCGCTTGTGCGAAGAGGTGCACCTCAACCTCGCCTACCGGTGGTTCTGTCGTCTCGATCTGGCCGATCGGGTACCTGATCATTCAACTTACCCAAAGAACCGGCCCGGTCGCTTCCGGGCCTGCGACCTGCATCGTCTGCTGTTCGAGCAGGTGGTCGCCAAGTGCGCCGCGGCCAGGTTGGTGGCGGGACGGGACGTAGCGGTAGATGGCGGCACGATCATGGCCGGTGTCAGCCGGGAGAAGAAGCTGAAGGGTACCGCCGCAGTTGACGAACTGCGTGCTCGGGAGAGCGTCTCGCGGCCAGCACCAAGTATCCCGCGGCGCTCGATCCCGCGTTTCCGCCCAGTCCGGACGAGCCGGCATCCGTAGAGCTGGCAAGCATCTCGCCGACCGACCCGCAGGCGGCGCTCACCTGCAAGCACGGGCCGGCACGGTACGGCTACGCTATCAACCTGCTGCTGACCTCGACACTGACTGCACCCTCGACGTGGAGGCAACGCCTGGCCGCCGCAGCCTACAACCTCAAGTTGCTCGCTCGGAATGCCGCATGATACGCAGCCCAACTTCCCGAATGCCGACGTCACCAGCCATCTGCCACGCCGCTCCCAAGCAGCCGTTTTTCGACAGCCTCGTTCGGTTGTGACACTCGCAGCTTTTGCCCGTTGCGCGCCATCGCCCTCAAGCACACTGCTTTTTCATGACACTGCTACAAGTAATTGGGATCACGCTGCCGATTGTGCAAAACCGCACCAACATCGTAGTTCTGAGGCGAAGGAGCATGGCGGTAATCGGCCCGTCGATGCGAAGTGCAGGTTGATGACCGCCCCATACGCAGCGATGACGCCGGCCGCGTAGTTGACGAACGTTTGGATGTGGTAGTCGTCGAACGTATCGAAGTCGTCTTCGGTCGTCCTCAATCCTGCGGCATATCTGCTGGCGAAGGCGTATTGGTCGAAGGGTGCCTGCAGCACGAGCGGGCGCAGATCGCGAATCAGCTACATAATCGAATTGGCGTCCCGAACTTGGCTTTGCGTTCGGGTTTGAGCGGTCCTCTCATCCGTCGCGCCGTCCATTGAACGCGTCGAACAGGATGCCTTCTTTGAATGACTGAGAAATCCACCTCCATAGGAACTCGGTTTCGACCTGGGAGGCACTTCCAGCAATCGCTGGGCAGTCGCACTGACACCGCGTAATTCATCGAACTCACAGAACCACTGTCGCAACCGGATGACGTAGAGTGCGTCGCCTATCCGTGCTTTTAGAGGTCGACTTTTATGCCGCGCGACATCCTATATGTGTCGTCTGGCACCTGCTTGCGATGTCCCCAGTCAAGGAAGTCGATCTCGCCAGAGCTCTTCAATTCCGCCGCGATGCGACCCAGTCGCGTCTTGCGGACGCCGTACTTCGCAAGAATGCGAGGCCACAGTTCACCGTAGGTGACGGTTCGCGGCGCTTCCGGAATGCCGTCAATGAGCGCGGCGCGCGCCTCTCTCTCTTGCTCGGCCAGCCACCGTGCCGCGAATTCGTCACCGGTCGGCGCGGCCCCGAACATGTCAACCATGCCAGCGCGCTCGTCCCGCTTGGCAGACTGCAAATCGGAACGCACCTTGTCCTGTGCCTTGAGCGAACTGTTCTGGCAGTCTCGGAACACCTCCACGCCCTTGGTGCTGCGGGTGGCATAGATCAGCGAGTAGTACGTTCGGTTCTTCAATGGGAAGAGGACTGGCGTTTCCATCACGTAGGGGTACCCGCCTAGGCCGCCGATCGCTTCGCTGATTGCAGCAACCAGCACGGCTTTGCGCGCGTCCGCCACTGACTGACCGAACGCGACTGAGATCCCATCCAGTCGCGGCTTCCAGTCTGTGTTCGGCATTAGCGCCTCCAGGCCCGCCTGGATGGCAGCGTTCGGCATCGAGGCGGACCAGTTGATCATCGTGAACATAAAGTTGAACACGACCTCGCTGTTCGGTCGGTGAAGGAGCGGCGCAACTGCTTTCATATCAATCTTCCAGCCCTTCGGATCCATGAGCACGAAAGAGAAGGCGTCTGCCGGAATGGCGCGTAGAAGGTCGGGAACGAACTTCACGAAGTCACCATTGAAGGTCCGGATGTCTATGTCCGGATAGAGCGGCACGATTTTTTGGAGCCGCGCGTATGCGTCAGGGTCTCGTTCGACGAGCAATGCCCGCATCGTACGGTCGCCACGGCCCATGTCCTTCCACGTCTGCTTGGCTCGCCGAAGGCTTCTCAGGGCGATGCCGAAGGAGGTGTCCTCGAACCGATCAGCTTGGTCCTGCCATGGACCGGAGAAACCATCTACGTACACGATGTCGCGTCGGCTACCGACCTTGAAGACGAGCTGATCGACGTAGTTGGCGAGGAA
This sequence comes from Sphingomonas sp. PvP056, assembly GCF_040549155.1. Lineage (NCBI taxonomy): Bacteria > Pseudomonadati > Pseudomonadota > Alphaproteobacteria > Sphingomonadales > Sphingomonadaceae > Sphingomonas > Sphingomonas sp. PvP056. Next base: position 47,071 of record NZ_JBEPST010000007.1, on the reverse strand, counting down.
ATGGTGCTTGATGAATGCCTGTTCGCGACCTCCATAGTTGGCGATGTCTGGCATCGTCAGGCGGCTCGCGACGCGACAGGGACGGGAAGCTCGTTCCATTCGCGCCCATCAAGATCGCGCCCCCCCGTCTTCGGACGGATGCCGCCCCACTGCTTGAAGAAGAATGCGACGTCCTGCGCCGCGCATTGGTCGCGGATCTCCCTGGCCCATTCTATCATCATCGGTCGAGCGGCCGGCCCGCTCTCGCCGCCGGCGATGACCCAGTGAATGCCGGACAGGTCGACCGGGCCAACGGAGCCGATTAGTGGCTCGACGGACAGGAATCGCACCGCGGCGGGAGCTTGGCGAAGATGCGTTATTCGAGCGCTGCTCCGGCTGTCCTCGACAGACACGCCGAGCCAGATGTGTGGCGGCGGAACCACGGTGCGGTACCGGCGCTTGAGGTAGTCCCGCATCAGCGAGCTGCGCTTCGTGAGCACCTGGAATACGTGCCAGTCGGCCTTCTCCATGCTGTCGAACACCCGGTCGACGAATTCGCGCGGGACCTCCTTGTGGAACAGGTCACTCATCGAGTTGACGAAGATCATGCGCGACCGCTTCCAATTGAGCGGTTGATCGATGCGTTCTGGCCGCAGTGTCAGGTCGAAGCCGTGCTCGAACGGATGGCCGGGTATGCCACGCCAGCGCTCCGAGAAGCGGGCGGCGTAGCAGTTGTCACAGCCGGCCGTGATCTTCGTGCAGCCCGTCACTGGGTTCCACGTAGCGTCAGTCCATTCGATTGCACTGCCGTCGGCCATAGTCACGCATCCCCGGAACGAACCATGAACCTGTCATATCGTGACTCACGGCGCAATAGCTTTGCCAAAGACGTGATCATCACCGCACCAACTGGCGCTTTGCGCCGATCGGTCAAGGAGTTCGGCTGGAATGACCAGATCAGCCTGTCTCGCCAGCCCGGACTGTTCTATATTTTTGATCAGCAGGCCGCATAACGCACAACTAACTGAAACAGCCGTCCTTTTCTGAGGCGATATTAGACCCATTCAGCTACCATTAGACCCAAGACCGTCTGAAGCCGGTGAGGAGTGGTTCGCCTGAAGCCAGCTCCTGTGGGCTCTGGCGATATATGCTCGCCGCCTGATTGATCAGCGCGAAGCCGTCGCGACTAAGGGTCAGATCTGTTGGAAGGAGAAATCTTCCATCCGCTGATCTGGTCAAGAGTCCCCAAGAAAGCATAGTCTTGAAGGTGTAACTGGTCGCCTGATCGATCGTGGACCGCTTGCCGTGTCGTTCGAACATTCGCCGGTGGATTTCGCCAGCTGTGCAGGTTTCGTGGGTGCGGAGTAGCCGCCCCACGGTTTCGCGGACTTCAGCGAAGTACGGATAGGCGGCGATCGCTACTGAACAGTACGCTGCCGGCTTGGCCGCATCGCCTTCGCGGCGAATTATCGATGCCGCTTCCATTGCGACTCCGATCTGCGCGGCAGATGAAGATAGCCACATGCGGGAGAGAATGCCGCGCGTCTTGACGCGTACGCTAGCCGCCGAGATGTCGAGTTGTAGCCGAGCCTCCAGCTCCGCCATGCTGACTTCGCCGCGGACAGCCTCGGCCGCGATGTCCATCCACTCGGCTGAGATGAATCGATCCATGCCGATGCGCGGGCGTCTCGTTGTCACGCGCTTTCCTTCCTACTGATTCGTACGAAAGGGACGATCAGCTCCTCAAGGGACGCGCCTCCGTGCGTCACCACGTGTTCGCCGCTGTTGATGAAGGCATTGCCCGATCCTGCGAAAGCCGGAAGCAGTTCGGCAGGAATGCCGGCGGGATCGAAAGCGAATGCCGAAGAGCACGACGTCAACAAAGTCTCACGGAGCGTTAGCGAGTCATAAATTCGTACTCGCTCACCACGCTCTAACGCGGCGACCCCTTCGTTCGGCCGGCCGATGCCGACTGCATCAGTGTTGCCATGATCCGCCGTAACGAAGATGTCGTAGCGGTTCGAGAGGAACCATTCGATCAGGGTGGTCCAGGCACCGGTTCCGAGCCAATGGTCGATTTGTGCCGAAAGGTTTGCTTTTCCGAGTACCGTTCCGTGCATCATGCGATCCACTACGTCGACTACGATCCCCACGATGGCAGGCTGGTTGGCCAGTTCGCCGACCAGATCGTCGACCGATGCCCGGCTCGAGATCCCTTTTCTATAGAAGATCTTATTGCTGGCCAGTCCGGCATCGGTCCATAGCCGCTGCCACAGCCGCGGTTCGGCCGATGTCGATCTGATCGTGGTCGCGAAGGTCCGCGGGACCGCGCCGGCGAAGATCGATTGCCGAGAGATGGAAGTGAGGGTTGGAAGCCAGGCAAAGGCTGCTCCGGAATCGATCAACGCGGAAGGGATTGCCCTCGCCGTCTCGCGCTCGAGCTGAAGCCACTGGTCAAGCGCAAGCCCATCCATGACGATGAGAGCTGTCCGATCGTTAGTAGATGACCGACGGTGCTCGATATGTCGCGCGACCTGGTGGACCATGACTGGCGCCCGCACGCTGGATGTCGATGCCAGGGTATCGAACTTGAGTGGAAGCCATTCGCGCAATCGTTCGTCAGCAGCGCGCCGGAGCCCCGAGATCCGCTGAGTGATAGCTGATCTGTCTTCGTGCGCGTTCCCGTGATGGTCAGATACGATGGTGGCGTAGCGGCGCGCGAAGGCGAACCAGGTCCGGTGGTCGGCGTCTCTTTCGGGGACGTCGGCGATCGCCTCGTCGATGCGTCGTTCGAGTAGGCGGCGACGCGCAGCAGGATCGGCCACGACGAGCGGGAGCACCCAACCAGGAAGTCTCTGGCTAGCATCCGAGGCGACGGCGGGTCTCACGACACCATCAAGCACCATGGTGTCTAGGCTTCGGCGGATGCGCGGCTGCTCTACCGGGATCGAATGAGGCGCTGGAGGCTGATCCTCCACGAGAGCGGAAACATAGGCATCCCAGTCTTTCTGGACACGATCGACGAACAGAGCGTCGTCGACGAGTATCTTGACTGCTTCGTCGCGCGAGAGATCGGGCGGAACGGCCATGATCGCGGTCGCGCGCTCTGCGAGCACCGTCGGCAGGCGCATTCCATCGAAGAAAAGATCGAACCTGGCCACCCAGAAGTCGACGGCGCTTCTGATCAACGTTGGCGAGAAGCGGAACAGGTTGGCGGAGATGAAATCCTTCGTCGCTTCCGACGACAGACGCGTCCGAATTTGGAAGCCGTAGGCTGCATCTAGATCGTCGAACCTCTCCGTACCGATTGCCTTTACTACGTTCGGATCGAGGTTTTCGAACAGATCGGCCACGTTGACGTGGAGCACCTGACTTTCTTCGAGTACGTCGAACGGCGCCGATGCCTCATCGTCGCACGGTACGTGCACGATCCACTTCGCGGTGTCAGATCCGTAGAACTGAGTTTCATATTCGTACCGGAAGCGGAACTGGTTATCGATAGTGACGAGTTCGTATCCCCTTGCCGCCAGGATTCTGCTTACTGCCGGTTCCAAGAAGAGCCCGTCGGCATCGAAGACTGTCCAGAGCCGCGATCGCTCCGGTATAATCTTTTCAGTCAGGCGCTCGTACCATTTCGCTCTCATGCCGCTTCGACCTGAGCGGCAGCGATAAGCTCAAGCGTCGGCAGCGTCTTTGCTATTGCCTCGATTTGGGCGAGCCGATTTGCGTGGGCCTCTTCCAGCTTGCGCCTACGATGCGAACGCACGTTCTCAAGCCCGATACGGCCGATAGCTCGCTGGCGAGCCTCAAATGAGGTGGTCGCGCGCTCTCTCGCAGCCGCCGTTTCCTTATCCTGCTCGCGAACCAGCTGCTCGTAGACGGGGCGGAGAATCGGCTGAGCCCCGTCGCGGTCGACTTCGACCCGCTCGGTGGTCGCTACCAGTTCTACGTCTTCACGTGACAGGAGTTCGTCCCAGACCCTAGATCCAGCGGGTCCGAACGTTCGCGCGCCTTGGCAGAACGTTGCAGCGTACCTGTGCCTGCGGCTATCAGTGGCGATCCCGATTCTCCAAAGCGCCCATATGCCGGCAATGCTGCTGGGAAGCCCGGGTACCCTGAGATGCACGGAGGCGAAGTTGGTCGTCGCCCGCTGAACGTCATCGATCAATCCCCTGACCCTCTCGTCCTGCAACGAGAGGGTGGCAGCATCAGGATCTGATGCATGATCGACAGCCGAGCGGCTGCTGGTCAGGATGCCTGGTGTTTCCCCCGGCCAACGTATGCTCATACGTTCGCCATCGCGCTGGATGTCACCGCCCCTGTCGCGCACGCCTGCGATGACGGCCCGCTCGATCCAATGATGAATCGGATGTTGCCTAGCATCGCGAGCTGCCTTTGGGTCGAGAATGCTATGTCCCGCAAGCATCTCACGGTTGCGCTTCTCGTCCGCAATCTTGGCTCGAAGGTTCTCGAGCGTGTGGTCAATCGTACCGTCGAGTGCATCGCCGGCCAGAGCGGAGAGATAGACGGTGTCGAACGCACCTTCTGTCTCGGACGAGTCGAGGACGTCCGCTGCCTTGTCGAACCCAAGCTCCTCGGCGATCGCTGCCAATTTCTGTTCGAGTACGTCCCGGACACGAGCTTCGACCGTATCAGCCAGTTGCAGGTTGAATGCCCGCACGGTCTTACCCTGTCCGATGCGATCGACGCGCCCGATCCGCTGTTCAATGCGCATCGGGTTCCATGGCATGTCGAAGTTGACGATGACGTGTGCGAACTGCAGGTTCAGGCCTTCACCGCCGGCGTCGGTCGAGACGAGTATGCGAGCTTGGCTGCGGAACTCCTCCTGCGCGCGGATGCGATCATCAAGAGGCATCTGCCCATTCAGGGTTGCGACGTTGATGCCCCGATCACGAAGGGCCGTCGCCAGCATCTCCTGGGTGGGTACAAACTCAGTGAAGATGAGTACCTTTAAGTCTGGATCGTCCTCCTCAACCTCGATTTGGCGCATGATCGTCAACAACGCGTCGAGTTTAGGATCGTTGATGCCGCGAGCACGCAGCGCCAGGTCAAGAAGCATCTGGACCTCAGCCTTCTCGCTCTGCCAGCCGGGCCAGTCGATCATTTCCTCAAGCCGCTCCTGGGCGTCGAGGTCATTCAGATCTTCGTCATCCAAATCCGCGCCCAACGCGAGCTGCCGATTGGGTTCGGACAGCGCGGCGAGGCGACGGGTGAGCGTGGCTGTGATGGCGGCCGTGGACGACGTGACCAATCGCTGCATCAGTACCATAAGGAAGCCGATGTGGCGTTGCTTCGATTTCAGTGATTGATTGTAGCCGTGGCGGACATAATCGGAGACGGCTTCGTATAGGTCACGGTGAGGCGTGTGGCGCGGCAGCCAATCTACAGATTCGAGCCGTGTCTGCCGCGGCCTGAATAGAGGAGCGCCCTCGTTGTCGATCGCGAGACGCTTCTCCGTTCGAACGACGAACGGGCGAACGCGATCTGGTGTCAGGCTCGTCTCGTCGGGGAATGCCTCACCATCGAGGAGCCTCATGATCCGCAGGAACTGTTCAGTTTTGCCCGAGTGAGGCGTTGCGGATAAAAGTAGGAGGTTTGGAGCAGCGTCGGCGAGTGCTGCCCCAAGCCGGTACCGAGCCACCTGATCCGTTGCGCCGCCCAAGCGGTGGGCTTCGTCGACGACCACAAGATCCCAACCAGCCGTGACGAGATCCTCGAAACGGCGCTGATTGTACGCAGCGAGTCTCTCGTGCGACCAGCCACGGCGCCGGGTGATCGGCTTAACGCTATCCAGCGGGCAGATGACTTGATCATGGTTGGTCCATGGATTGTCGCTGCCATGATTACTGCCCTCCATCGATGAAGGGTCGGCGACATGGAATGTCTCGCCGAAGTGAAGACGCATCTCAGCCTGCCATTGCGGCGTAAGTCCCTTAGGTGCGACGACTAGGATACGCTGGGCGATGCGCCGCAGTTTGAGTTCGCGGATGACCAATCCCGCCTCGATCGTCTTGCCGAGCCCGACCTCATCCGCAAATAGATGGCGGACTCTACGTTCTCCCATGGCCCGTTCGAGTGCGTAGAGCTGGTGCGGCAGAGGCGTCACGATTGAGCGTAGCGGAGCCAGCAGCACATCTTGAGCCAACGCTTCCTGAACACGGGCAGCGGCGATCCGATGGATGAAGGCATCAAGACCGTCTGCTGGTGAAGCGCGCTCGAGTTCGCCTGAAGGGACAGATGCAACGTTCCCGTCGCGCAGCAGCCAGACCGTTACCGCTTCATGTCCCCAGGCAGTCTCGATCGACAGGACGCGAGCGGACTGACCGGTCGGAGCATGCCAAAGCCATGCTCCGACCGATGCAATCGATCCTTCCGTGGCCCCCGCCGTGTTCATCGGCCGGACTGGATGCGGTTCGCTGCGAGTTCGTAGAAGGTGAGCAGCTTCTCATCTTCCTGCCAAGCATCCTCCGTCACCTTTTCGGCGACATCGATGATCGTCTGATAATCGCGAGCTGCATACGCGGCTTTGAAGCCGGCACGCATCACCTCAAGCCGGAACTCGCGCAAGCGCCTGCCGCGGTGCGCCTTGTAAGTTTCGAACTCCTTGAGCAGCGCTCGTTCTCGCCGGCGTTCGACATCTTGGGCTCGACGGGGATCGGGTACGTACCAGCGATCGCGGGCTCGCGCCTTCAACGTTGAGTCACCCTTGTCGAGGTTGCGCAGTTCCTTCCAGTTAGACGACAGGTAGCCGTGAATCTGCGGCGGGACCTGTTCTGACCCGTCATACTGGAGGAAGTTGCCTTCGAGCAGATCTGACAGCTCGGGTTTGGTCTCGTGCTTGCGCCAGCCAGCGCCCATCTTCTTGATGAACTCGGGAAGGATGTCCTGTCTAGTCGACGGCTTTGCCTTGAGATGGTCGGACAACCAGTCGATGGCCGACCGCTCGTCGTCCACGAACAATTCGCGCTGAGGCGCAACCGCCACGGTAAGCCGTACGCGATCGTAGTCGTCTACCTGGTTGGGGAGGAAGAGCATGCCATCCCTCTCGACGAACCGAGCGACAACCTGTTCCTGGAACTCGGCGCTCGATATTGGAACCGGGGTGTTGTGACGAACGAACCACGCGACCATGCGGTCGAAAACGCGTCGTGGGTCGCGCTCGGCGACCGCGTCCATGCCACCCTCCTTGTTGCGCTTGACGACGGCGAGGTTCCGCAAGTGCGTACGAACGAAGTCCCAAGCAGTGTCTTCTGTTAGCCCGCGTTCCTCGAAACGATCCTCCAAACCGCCGTTCGGCTTGTAACAAGACACAACAAGGTCCTGCTTGATAGCGTTCGTCGACGTGACCTGCTTGAAGCTACCTTGCTTCTTATCAAGCGCGGTAACCTCGGCGACCACGAAGCCGGCCTGCTGAAGTGCAACTTGGATGGTATTCCAAACTGAAGCCTGACTGTTTGAGAAGACAACCGTCATCCATCTACCAGGCTTGAGCACTCGAAAGTACTCGGAGAAGCACGCTTGCATTGCAGACTGATAGTGAATCAGCGACCGATCGACATACTTGTCAACCACCGCTTCATCGACATTGTTGGTTATGACGCCGTGCCACGCTTCTACCACGAAGTTTAGGGCAGAATAGCATATGTTCCCACCGAACGGAGGGTCGGTGAAGATGTAGTCAATGGACGATTCAGGAATTCCGATGCTCGCTGCCGATCCAACTGACACGGCCACGTTGCCATAGGTTGGCCGGAACGCCCGAAATGCAGAAATCAGCCGAGTGAACTTGCCTTCGAGGATGTACCATGGGCTGACTTCAGAATGCTGCGACCCGACATAGAACACACCGTTTAAGGCGCGATTAACCTGTGAGAAGTGCGTCGGGCTATATCGATTAAGTACCGACATACCGATTATCGCTTGCTCCACTCCAAAGAGTAAAGCGTTTCGGGTTCGATCATCTTGTTCCTGAGAGCAGAGTCTCCACAGACAGGCGAGTGCGTGAGCAGCGCGAGGTACAAAAAACTGGGGTATAGCTTGAGTATTTGTAGTTCTCATACGTCCTTCGTAGGACGACTTAGACTTGTTCAGGTGAAGCGTGGGGAGTTCGGATGGAATAGCTAGATCACTGACCTTGCGAATCAGATCGCGATCCTGTTCGTCTAACTCTTTTCGGAGCGCCTTGCCTTTCTGCTTGTAGACAATGCCAACCGGCTCGCGTCGGGGGCGCCAGTCCGACTTACCTGTTACAGGGTCCAGATACTGTTCCGTCGCGAGCTCGAGTTCTTCCTTTCTCGCCTCTGCTGAGCAGCTGGGGCATACAAGTCGGGCGCGACCCTCATCCTGCTCAGCGCGATCCGCGGACGCAAAAACTATCTCATTGGTGCAAGACGAACATACGAAGACCTCACTCCAGATTGTAAAGTCGATCTCTGCTTGTCCGTGCTTGCCCTCTGTCTCGTACATCCAGCCTATTTCATCACGGGCTGCTGAAAGGAGACGTTTACTTGCTCTTTCGAATTTATCAATATCTATTGGATTGACGTAATTAGCCGCGATGAAGGACGCCGCCGGTGATAGGTCGTTGATGATTGCGTGCCTAGCACCCCAAGTCGGTGCTGGCCGACCGTCCACGTCATTCTCGGCTTCGAGAATGGTCCTGTAGCTAGTTGGCGCCGTGCCGCAGAACGAGGCCGCGACTCCAGTCATACCTGAACCTCCGAACCCATCGAGAACGACGTCTCCGGGACTGGTGTAATGTAGGATCGATGGCACGATAGCTTGATGCGGCACTTTTGTGTGGTAGCCGTGTGCCCTGTAGAGCGGATCCGTCTTTCCCACGGTCACGTCGATAGCGAGGGGCGCCCGCGAATAAGACATCGTCGGATCATACGGCGTTCCGACGTAGGCTATGATCTCTGGGAGAAACGGGTTCGGGCAAGCCGTATAGAAGGGGGGATCAGACATGCGGATGATCGCATCGTCCAATCCTTGCGGAAAGTTCGGCACCGCCCGGAACGTAGGATCGGCAAGGTATTCGCGCAGCCGCTCTCTGAAATGTTGTCGACGGTCGTCATCGCTGGCGAATTCTATGCCAAGGCACGTCACCTTCTGCGCAGGGGCGGTGAGTTCAAGTCCGGATTGATGCATTTTGCTGGCCATTTCAGTTCACCTTCACCACGAAACGGACCTTCGAGATGTCTTTGCCTTTGACATGGGTCTCGAGCAGCTTTTCGAAGCGCGCTCGAAGTTCTTCAGCCGTTACTGGCGAGCCACCATCCAAGAGAGCTGCAGCAAGCTGGGCTGCCGTTAGTTCTTCGCGAACGAGGCCGGACAATGCGTCGCGCATGGCGGCGACAAAGTCCGAATCCAGCGGCATCGGAAGCTCAGCTCCGTCTGCAAACCCGCGGATACGGTCACGCTGGCTAGACGGTGCCATGTCGATGCCTTCAGCGCCGGTGATCGGATCGTCGAACTGCTCGCGGAGCTTGCCTGCCCAGCTTTTCAGCATACCGTCGAGGTCGGCGTCGAACTGCGACAACATCGCCTTCGGGGGCGCGAGCGGCAGCTCTTCCCTGGCGGGGCGATAACTGCAGTTCGGGCAGAATGGGGAGGCGGATAGATCGCTCGCCACTATGCCCTCGCAGCTCTGGAGCGCGCCTATCCGGTCGTCGAACCGGTCGATCTCGTGACCAGGCAGGATCGGGACCGAGCGGAGCAGACGCAGCGCCTTGCGGCGCTCGTCGTTTATCAGGCTTTGCTTGGTCTTGAGATCCTCAAGACCGATACGTGCCTTCGCGTGACGCGCGAGATAGTGGTCGATGTACGACGCTTTGATCTGTTGGAGTCGCTGGCGGATTTTGGTCGCCTTAGCATCGTCCAACTCTCCGCTCAGATCAGAGGCGATTTCTTCGCGAGCCTTACGTGCTTCGGCCACCCAGGAGTCATCGTTGGGCAGGCCTAGTTCGGCGTTAGCGAGGTATGCGGCCATAGACGCGAGGCCATCTAGCCGTGACGCGATGGCGCCGACCCGACGGAACGTCGCCATCCGCGGCTTCTGTTCTGCAACCTCTTCGGCAGTGAGCCGTAGGTTCTTGAGTTTTCCGGCGGTATCGTAGCGGGCGATCGTCTCCGAGAAGGTGCGGACGGCATCCATTTCCTTGCGGGCGAACTCAATCTCGTCGTCCCGCAGGATCGCCTGCCCCCAGAAGGTGAGCTTCTCCTTGGTGCCGGAGGCGAGTATGAGGCCATCCTTCGCCGCGGTTGCGGCACGATCGACGATCTGGCGAATCGCCGTCTCATCCCCGCCGGCAGCGAGCTGCGCGCCACCCGTAGGCAAGCCGAACAATTCGAAGACCTGCCGGAGGACACCCACGTCAACGTCCTTAGGACGCTCGATGTGCTTGAAGTTGATCAGGTCGTCGAGATTGTGATCCGCTAATTTTCCAATGCTACTGGAGTCGATCTTGGTTCCTGGCAATGAAAGGACCAGGTCGCCACTTGCGACGAGGGCTCCGATCACTACGGCTACGAGATCGTGTTCGATACCGTACAGTCCCGGCTTGAACATCTCGACGGCAGCGTCGCCCTCAAATATCTCTGATCGGTTCAGCACCTGCCCCGCAGGCTTGGCGCGCAGCATGTCCAGAAGAGCGCTGGCGTAGAGCGAACCTGATGTGTCGATGCTGTCGCCGTCCATCAGCTTGAGCGCGTCCAGGATCTTGTTGCCGTCCTTGGTGCGTCCGCCACCAGCGAGGGTCTTCAGCGCAGCGATGCACGATGCCCGCCGATTGTTCTGGGTAACGATGGTACTGAATGTCGGGTAATCGGGGTATGTCTCGGCGAAGTGTGGTGCGAGGCAGACACCGGCTACGACGTTCGCCATGTCTCGGAAGTTTAGGGTCTGGTCGCTCCGCAGATGCGCGCGATCACGCACATCCACTCCCTTGAGCCAGTCCTGCATTGGCTTCGTTTTGCCACGGTATGAGACCTGGAAGGCGGTCGATTGGTGCTCGCGTAACCAGCGCTGCATCGCCCGAAGCGCTTCTTCCCGCTTCTGTGCGTACACATCCTTTGACGGGCCGCTGGTCAACTGTGCCCAGTCGCGTGCGGCCCAGTAAGTTCGCAGGATCGCGACTAGGGCGTCGTCCCTGTCTGCGAGTCGGAAGAAAACCTCGTCCTCCTTCGCCTCGTCCTTGAAGTTCGGCGTCGCGAAAGGCTGGAGGAAGTAGACGTAGAAGTCTCTGTCTGGCTGAGCGGTAGGCCGATCGTTGGGCGAGCCAAGAAAGAGGTAGCCGCTACGGTCTACACGACGCTCGTTCCATTCTAGATCGTGCTGCCAGATGCGATGGCCGGGCACGTGCGCATCGTCGTCGACACGCTCCATGAGGTTGAGAATGGCGCTGTAGTAAGCCTTGTCGAGATCGCTGTCGTCTAAGGTCTCTGCGCGCTTGGCGACCTGGGCATCGTAGTCGATGTCCTTCTTCAGATCGAGATAGTACTGTTCACTGTCCGGTGAGCGGCTGATGAACTGCCCGTTTGCCGTCCTCATGATCTCGGCAAGCGTGGTTTCCACGAATCCGAGGAGGTCCGACGCTGCTTCCTCAGTGCCGATGTCCGCGACGAGGGGATGGAAGAGGGAAAGTTGGTCGCGTAGCTGGGACGGCGTGACCCCGATAGCTACATGGACATCATCTGTCGTGAGCCGATGGACCGAAAGACCGGCAATTAGGCGCGTGGCCATTGGCTTGAATGAAGCCTTCCTTGCCGGCCAACTGCTGTCGATCTTCTCGCTGAGAACCCCGGAGCGGCTTACGACCTGGCCGACATCGTGATCGGCACGGAGCGCGGCGTTCCCGCTGATCTCCTGCCAGAAAGTGTCGTACGTAATCAGGCCGGGCGCATCAGTAGGAACGTCCTGCTCCATCCGATCACGGATCACCTTTGAGAGCGTCGAGAGAGCACTCCGCTTCTCGGCGAATTTGATGTTCTCGAAGACGCGCAAATAGTCGGGATGTACGGGGAAGAGGCGAACGAACTGGTCCATTCTCTCCGCCATGTTTTCGTAGTACTTGGCGAACGGCTCAAGGTGCGCCCGGATGGCGGCAGACTGATCGGCGTCCTTGCGTAGCAGGCGTTCGGATACAACGAAGCTGATGTCCTGCCGACCGATCTGAATTTGGCGGAATCGATCCTTCACGCGGAGCAGACTGTCCGCCATGTGCGAGAAGCGGCCACCTTCGAAGATCGTCTCCTGGATACCCGCCATGAAGCGGAAACGGGTTCCATTCGCCAACTCGCCGATTTCACGAAGGAGCGAAAGATCGTGAACAATCTGGTGATCGTTGCGACCGCGCAGGTAGTCGAGTAGCTCATCAACGACGAGGAGAATCCCTTGGTCAGGGTACTTTTCCTCGAATGCCGCCATCATGGCGGCAAATCCCCTCTTGTTGTTGACTACTTTATCAACCGAGGGGAACTGGTACGTTACACCGATCCCGCTGAGGAATTCCTCCAGCTGCGACGTGATGATCGCGCGCAGTGACATCTCGCCGGCTACCTCGATGCGATGAACTTTCAATTTGCCGGCGATCGGTGCAGCAGCGTCTCGAACCCGGTCGTTGTTGATCAGCGGAAGATATCCCGCGTCCTCTGCAATAGACGAGAGGACCGACATCAGATGGGATTTGCCAGTCCCATAATTGCCGATGATCATCATGCCCTTATGGTCCACATCAGCACCGAAGCCGATTTGCGGCATGATTATGTCTGCGATCTGCGCGGCCATCTCTGGCGAGATCACGTACGATGCAATCAGCTTCTCTGCTGCCGTGGGTTCATTGGCATGCAGAAGCTGGATGACCGACTCAATCGGATCAAATTGGATTAGATCCCCGTACTTCACTTCAAGCCCCCGTTCTCTTTCGTCAAATCGATGATGACGGCACGCGATGCGTCCTCATTCACACATTCAGGATGACCGAGCTGCGCGTATCGCAGCCGGTTGTAATCTACTCGTCCGGGCCAGACGGCACAGATCGGATTTTGTCGCGACATGCGCACCAGAGCGTCGACTGCGTTGAGCGGAACCGCAGGAGAGAAGAGTCCCTCAATCCGGGTCAGAACAGGATTTGGTCCTGCTGAGGCGACGATCAAATCGATCGCATCAAGGACGTCCTGCACCCGGGGTTTGTGGTCGAGCTCGCCCAAGATCATAGCAAGCTGCATTCCCACGATAACCGGTTGGCTACCGAATAAGACACACAAGGCGTTTGCAAGAGCGTTGCGCTCGGAAGCGCTTCCACCTGTAATCAGAAGGGGACGAGGCGCGGCATGGCGTAGATCTGCAAGCAGGTCATGTGTACGCTCGGCCAACGCTGAAATGTTGATCTCGGTGTCCACGATCAAGCCCTGATCGTCTCGAGAACGATCCTGATAAGCTGGGCACGCTCGACGAGCAGTGCCTCAAGTTTGGTTCGGGCATGAACAGGCATGGGGTGCACACGGCTCATCCAGTTTCGGATGCTCCTGTCCGTTGTGGCCAGGTCACGCGCAATCGAACTCCGCCAGCGCTCCCCGTAGAGCGCCTTACCTGCGGCTACCAAAATATCGACGTCGTCCCCCATGCTTCCTAGCTACCGGAAGTACGGAAGGTGCGCAAGGATGATGTCGATCTGTTCCAACCGGAAATCCGATAAGCCGGACGCTTTAGATCTCTCGCTGCGCCGCTCTTTGCCGGAATCGCGCGACCGCCCCATCAAGCCGCTGCTCCCTCCCATGATCGGTTGCTATATCGTGGCGCAACGAGGTGTTCTGACGACAAATTATCTGCGAGAGCTAGGCGGTTATCTTTCACAGCCAGAGGTATCAATGCGGCTCAATCCCCAGCATTTCACTGTCGCCAAACTCATGCAGAGCAGGTTGTTCCGCATTCCGGACTATCAACGCGCGTATTCCTGGCAGCAGCGTCAACGAGCTGATCTGTTCGAGGATATCCGGGAGGTGCACCGGACGGGCCGCGACCACTTCATGGCGACCGTTGTAGGTCTCGCGCGCGACACCAGATCAATTGACGCCGACGAGTTCAGCGTGGTCGAATTGGTCGACGGACAGCAGCGGATCACGACGCTCGTCATCCTAATTAAGGCGATCGAGAAGGCGCTCCACGCTGACGATCAGATCGAAGGCAAGGTCCGCGACGATCTTCGCCGGCTGTTGGTCAAGGGAGACGACCATAATCTTGTTCTCCTTCAGACCAACCACGACAGCAGCGACGTATTCGCCAGCTATGTCCGGGATGGCGAGATCAGGAAGGACTCGATCGTCACGGCCGCGGACGGGAACGTCGTCAATGCCGCGGTTGAGTGTGAGGCGTTCGTGGCGAAGTGGAATGACGTCGGCACGCTGGTCGAGCTGGTCGCTACAATCCGCCACAAGCTGTCCATGATTTACCACGAGCTCGACGACGAAGGCACTGTGTACAGGGTGTTCGAAGTCCTCAACAGCCGTGGCCTTGATGTCCGGTGGATCGACAAAACCAAGAGCCAGCTGCTGGCTTCGATCTACGAATACGTCGACAAGGGATCCCGGTCCGATGGCCTTCACGAGATGCAGAACATCTGGAAGGACGTCTATCGCAAGCTCGGTCTTGATGATGGCTTGGGCGACGAAGCCCTTCGGTTCGCCGGCACATGGTCGGAAGAGGCGCGGCCTAACCGCGTTCTCAGCGAGCAGGATGCGTCAGCTGCGCTGCTAAAGGCAGCAGGAACCAAGCTGGCGACGATCGTCAAGGCGGCTGCTTGGCTCAAGCTGGTCGTCTCGAAGGTTGTAGACCTACACAGCGATCAACGGAGAGCGGCCGTGACGCGGATCGGTCAGGCCAGGTTCCTAGCTATCGCCATCATGCTGCGGGGCTTCGACGAGCAGACCGAGCGGATGCTTCTCGGAGCTTGGGAGAGGGTTACGTTCCGTATCTTCACTCTCGCTGGGAAGGACAGCCGGACGAAGGTTGGCGACTATATCCGCCTCGGATACGACGTGCTGAAGAACCAAATGGACGCTAACAATATTCTAGAATCTCTCGCCGAACTAGCCGAGGGCTTCGACATCGATGACATCATCGACGAGAACACCTGGGACGAATGGTACGGCGGTTACAACGAGGAGGTCCGATACCTGCTCTTCAGGTACGAGGAGCATCTTGCGTCGGAAAATGGCGTGAAGATAAATGAATCTCAGTGGGCCAAGGTGTGGGCGACCGATCCAGCCAAGTCGATTGAGCACATTATGTCGCAGAGTTCAGGCAAGGGATATGTGCACAGTCTCGGCAATCTGACGATGCTTCCTCCCGGCGTGAACTCGTCGCTCAAGGACAAACCTCCTGAGGATAAGGCGTCGCGGTACGTCGAATGCGGTATGAACGCCACGATGGCCGTTGGTCGAGACATCGAAGGTGGTTTGAAGTGGAATAAGGAGGCGGTTCAAAACCGCGCGGCCAAAATCGAAGCGTTCGTACGGACCGAATGGGGGGACTGATCAGCAGCTTTCCCACCAATGTTCTGACGAATCAGCCCACCCCATGCGACGTCGAGCATGGGGTGGTCGGAGCGGGACGGCTGGGTTTTGGCAGCACGCTTCCGCGATTAGGAATGCTCTAGTTCTTTGGTCGGTTCTGGTGCGCAAATCCTGCCCGTTGTTTGAAGACGTTGTCATCATCTACGAATGCGCGACCGCGACCTTCAACAGACGGTGCGTTAGTCTAGCCGATTTAGCATTCTTGTTGGTACCAAGGGGTAGTCATGAAATTGGTACTATTTGGTACCTTTGCGTCGGTTATTTGATCGGCGATTTAACCATACCTTAGTAGCTGGTAGGATCAGGCGATCATCCGCTCGATCGCTGTTCCGATTTGTTCCGCTGCACCGAGGACATGATTGTCATCGAGGTGCGCATAGCGCGAGGTCGATTGAGTGTTGCGGTGTCCGAGCAAGCGACCAATCATCGGCAGTGTTTCCCTATTCATCGCCGCGTGACTCGCGAACGTGTGCCGAAGGTCATGAACTCGAACCCCCGGCAGCCCAGCTCGGTTGCGGATCGACGGCCAGTGATTGCCGATGCGCAGTACCGGCTTGCACAGCACCGGGTTCCAAAACAGCCACGCCACGCCCCGCTGGCGTGGCAGGGCGGCGATCACCGCACGGGCTTGATCACCCAGCCAAACGGTGCGCGGCCCTGTCTTACTGTCGCGCAGCTTCAGCCGGTTGCCCTTGACGTCCGACCATTGCAGGCCGGCCACCTCGCCCGAACGACACCCCGTCAGCAGCAAGAGGGTCACCGCCGACGCGACAACCGCCTTAAGCTTGTCCTCTCCGGCTCGATCCTCTGCCAGCACTTCGCCCAGCCGCTCTAACTCAGCGGATGACAGAAAGCGCTCGCAACGGTACTTCCGGTTAGGACGAACGGTCCGGCATGGATTGGTGTTCTCAAGACGATAGCCCCAGCTTTCTGCCTTGGTCAGCATGTTGGCGAGGATGGTCAGGCAGCGGTTGGCAGCCCCCGGTCCGGTCTCGTCATTGAGCGTGGCGAACCACTGGGTGACATGAGACTCGTTCAACTCATCGATGAAAATGCCAGGGAAGGCATGGTCGAGATAGAGCCGGCGGTACACGCCGTGCGTCGCAAGAGTGGACGCCTTCCACTGCGCCGACCAGCGCCGCCAATATTCGTCGACGAAATTATCGAAGCGTGGCGCGGAGCGGATGCGGTCGCGATCGGTCGCCGGATCATGACCAACCTGTGCATAGGCGATCACGCGCCGTGCAATCGTCAGCGCCTGGTGCTGGCTAATGATCGTTCTGGGTGCGATCGTGATCGTGCGGAGGCGCCCAGCCATGCGGGTCTGGACGATGTAGACCTCGCGCCCAGTGGGGTAGAGACGCAAACCAAAGCCGCGCTCATGCTCGAACCAGGTCGTCGACCGAGCCTTGGTGTCGGATCGATAGGGATATGGATATTCAAAGGATATCCCAACTTCGGCCAACGATTCGCGCACGATCCTTTTGAGTGCCAGCGCGGTCATGCCCGCAGCCCCATCGCTTGAGCCAGCGCGCCAGAGACCCGCTGTGCGGCATCCCCAATGACGTCGTCTGCAAGGTGCGCGTACCGGGCGCTGGTCTCCGGCAGCACGTGACCAAGCAGTTTGCCGATCGTAGCGAGGGGGACGTTGTCCATAATAGCGGTGGATGCGAAGCTGTGCCGCAGGTCATGAATGCGAAGGTCGGGCATCGAACACCGCTGACGCAGTGCCGTCCACCAGCTGACGACGGCGACAGGCGCTTTGCCGGTTCTGTCTGGGAACACCAGAGAGCAATCTTCACGGCGGGGCAAGGCGTCCAGAATGGCCATCGCCTGACTGTTCAGCCAGATAGTCTTCGCGCCTGTTTTGCTATCGGGCAACGCCAGACGGGGCGGTTGCACCCACGCCCAACGTAGGTCGCGGATCTCTCCGACCCGCGCGCCCGTGTAGAGCAGCAGCCTGACGATCGCGACCTGCGCCGGGTGGGTCGCTTCCGCGTCCCGAAGCGACGCGCCCAGTCGGCGATATTCCAGCGGCGAAAGAAAGCGCTCTTTTGGCTCGCGGGGGTAGCGGGGGAGGCCCCGACAAGGGTTCGAACCCTTGCGCCGGAAATGGAGCGCCTCGGCATATTTCAGAAGACTGGCCAGCACCGGCACCGCCCGATTGAAGCGGGTCTCGGCGCACCCCGCACAATCGTCGCGCCAGCGGATCACATCGGCTGGCAACACCTCGGCGACCCGCGTTGCGCCAAAGACCGGCGCGAGGTCGCGCCGCCAGGCAGCGTGGTTGCGCTTGGCGGTCGAAGGTTTCCAGTAACGGGCAATGTCGTTCCAGTAGGTTTCGACGAAGGCAGACAACGTCGGTGTGGCCTTCACCGACCTATGCTTGGGCAAGCCGTCGAGCGCCACCTCGGCTAGCAGGCGGCGCGCTTTGGCACGGGCGAACGTCGCCTCGACGTCTTCAACACGACCAAGCGTGACGCGGCGCTGCTTACCGCGATGGCGAAGCCGCACTGTCCAGAAAGCATGTCCACTTGGTCGGATACGGAGGCCGAACCCGGCAAGCTCGGCGTCCCAGATGACATATTCTGAAGGGCGGGCCGGATGATTTTTGCGAGCAAAATTACCGTCTAGTAGTGCCCGTTTTTCAGCTCTGGAGGCATTGGGGACCAAATAGCCATCAGAAGGGGCCAAAACAGGTTCGCAAACGACGGGAAACGTTGAGTTTTTGGGGACCAATTGGCCATCGCCACGCCCCAAACTGCAAGCCGCTTCTGAGCAACTCGCCATTAATTTTGTTGACTTTTTTTCCATTCTGCAAGCGTAGCTTGCGTAAGGTGTGCTCCACTGTAGTCCCGATCCATCATTGTTGCTCTGATCTCCTCGTGCGTCCGGTTCGATGTGAAGGTCGTCCGGGGATCCACGGGAAAAGGCCCCGCCATGCTGGCGGAAAGGTTGTCCTATCCTGCGCTCCGCGCGGGTGTCTTGGGTTCGTTTTTCGTTGATCGTCATCGGGGTCTCCGTGGGTGACGCTGAGAGCCTTGGTCTCCGTCTTTTCTATCGCTCGAGTGGCGGTTATACCGGGTTGTTCAGAGCCCGATCAGCCTGACCAAAAGGCAAGAATATGGCGAAGTCACTGGACGCTGAAATGGCCGCGATCGAGGCCGAGGAACGCAAGCTAGCAGACCGTCGAAAGGCGCATCTGAAGAAGCTGCGGGATACGGCGATCGATAAGGTCGAGAAGGTAGGGTTGCTCAAGCTCCCACTGGATCGACTGGAGCGGATTATGGAGGCGGTGAAGACGCTGGGCGTGGATGAGGTCGAGAAGCGGCTGACGGCGTAAGCCGGCGACGTTTCGAGGCCGAGGCCCGCTTCAATGGCCGCACGGGTTTGCTACCTGTGCGGCCATTCTGTTTCCAGCCGGAAAGCGGCGAAGCCGGCTTGGCGGTATCAAGCAAAAAAAGGGACGCACTAGCCGTTAGGCTGGGCGTCCCTTGCATCTTGTCTCGGTGTGGCGGGCGATCAGATCCAAGCCAGCAGATACTCGCCGTCGATGGGCTTCAGTGCCGCCATTTTGGATAGCGTCTCAACGCAATCCGCCATCCCCGGATCGGCATCGAGGCGTCGCCGGATCCGCGGGTCCATCAGGCGCTGCCGCAGCTCTGTCATTGGGACCATTCCGGCGATCGCTCGATCGATGCCAAGGCCCTCCAACAGCGTGAGCGCGGCCGGGTTCGCCATCACGATTTCCGGGGCCGCATCGGGGTTCAGTGACAACCGCATCTCTATGTCGCGCGCCCGGTCGGTTTGAGCGATCCGGACCCGTCGACCAAGGAACTGCGCCTCGTCCAGAATCGCGATCACGGAGGGATCGTGATCGAAGCATCGAGCGACCGTTGCCAGCGACAGATGACAGACACGCGCATCGAACTCGAACCACGGATCACCCGTCACGCCGTAGACAGGTAGGAGCAGCGCAAAGCCCAAGCGCAACGCCTGTTCGGCAAGCATATCGCGGAACGCTGCCAACTGGTCAGGGGTGATTACGGCAGCGCATGGCGGTGTGATCGAACGGCCGTCTTCGACGCGGAATGTGATGGTCATGCTGACCTCCTTCATTGAAACCGCAAACTCTTCCCTCCCTCCTCTCCGGTGAGGATGCGGGACGCCGGCGACCACGCACACCAGTCCGATCGGCGAGGCGTAGCCAGTGCGCGGCCGAAGGACCGCTGCGCGTAGGCGAACGAGGCGTATCGGGCAGGGAAAACGGCTTGATCGGAGGGGCGCGGCAGCAGCGCCGGGGCGGGTTCGATGCCCGCACTGGCGCGTCCCCGGCCGATGCGTAGCAAGGGAGGCCCGTAGGGGCCGAACCGACGCGAGCGAGCCGGTCGAGCAGGGCCGCATAATAGCGCACCAAAAAGGGCCACCCGGTCGCCCGGATGGCCCTATAGTCGTGAGACGGTGAGGGGAGGAGCCGTAGCCCCTCCCGAGGTCATTTAATGAACTGAGCGTAAGCCGTGAGCGCTGCTCCAACCGCGATCGCGCCAGTCATCAGCGAGCCAAGCCCGATGATGTACCATTTGAGCCCGTCGATCGATGTCTGCATGCCTTTGAGGCCGCTTTCCAGCTTGACCTCCAGTCCGGCAATCCGTTGATCGAACTTCCCTTCAAGTCCCGCGATCCGCTGATCGAGTTTGAGCTCGAGCCCGGCGATTTGCTGCTTCAACGGCTCAATTGCGCGACCCACGGCCATGTCGATCTGCTCCTCGACGACGACGACTGCCTTTGCAGCTGCCTCGTCGTCGATATTAGCCGATTTCAGTGCTCTGAACAACGCGACCTGCATTTCGTCCTCCTCTGGTCATCATGACGAAGTCCGACCGTCGGCCGGATTGGTGAGGGTCAGGGACCGCGAAGCGGCCGCGTTAGCGGCGGTAGGGGCAACGATTTTTCGTAGAAAATGGTGGGACCCTGCCGTCCTTGACGCTCGCCGATCCGGCCGACAGACTTGGAAGATCTTGAGATAGATTTCCCCCGCGGCAGCAGCGCCAGGGCGGGCTCGATGCCCGCACTGGCGCTTCCCCGGCCGAGGCGTAGCGAAGGGCAGGCTGAAGGGCCTGACCGATGCGAGCGAGCGAGGCCGGGGCGGTCAGAGTTTGGCGGTTCAGGTCGAACGGCTGGAGGCCAGTATCTCGACCGCGGCAGCAGCGCCGGGGCGGGCTCGATGCCCGCACCGGCGCTTTCCCGGTCGAGGCGTAGCCAGGGGAGGCCCGACGGGGCCGGACCGATGCGAGCGAGCCCGGGACGCGCTGGCCGCGTTCGCGAAGATCGGGCAGCTCGCGCCCACTCGGACAAGCTGGCTGCAGCGCATTACCGGAGGGGGGAAGGCGATCGGTCGTGCGGCGTCCAGGCGCGGCCCGACGGGGCCGTGCCAAGGATGCCGCGCGGCCGATCGCCTGGCGTGGGGGGAACCGTAGGGTTCCCCCCACATGCGACGGCAACAGAAAAGGGCCAGCGCCGGGGTTTCGCCCGTCGCTGGCCTAGTCATTCCTGCCAAGGAAAGGGGAGGGGCGGCGCGTTCTGGGCTGCGCCGCCCGATGGGGTTAGCTGATCGCCTGCCGCTTGGTTGCGGTGGGGGCGGGTGCCTGTCCGTCGATGCGGAAAGCGTGGGTCGGGACGCGGGCGTTTTTCAGCACCTGCAACAGGTTCGATTGCAGCCCGGAACCCTGACAAACGATCGCTTCGACGGGTGCCAGCTTTGCAAGCTGCTCGTTGCGGACGAACCCGGCGCGGTTGCCATAGCGGCCCGTCTGTGGGGTGAAGGCAACCACGGTCACGCCACGGCTCGCGGCCCATGCTGCCGCGATCATATCGCACCCCTTGCGCTGTGCGGTGGTGCAAAGCGTCATATGGGGCACGCGGGCCTTGATCTGGTCGAGGCGGTCCCAAAGCTGCTGGAAGTCGTGCCACTCTTGACCGCCCGAAAAGACGACAAGCGGGCCGGTCGGGTTGCGCTTCTCGCGGTGGTCTTGCGCGCGGGCCTTCAGGAAGTCGAGGGCGGCAATCTGGCTCGCGGTGCCTCCGCTCGAAACCTTCGATCCGCGCGCGGGGGACCATGGGTGGCCCGACTGCGCGCGGTAGCAATCGGCGGCATAGTCGCGCATGCATTCGATGGCGGCGCGGCGCTCGGTCATGGTCTGCGCGCGAAGCTGCAATTCCTCCATTTCCGTTGCGTAGATTTCCGACGGATCATAGCGGCGCGTCATCTCGCCAAGGTCGCGGCAAAGCGTATCTTCTTCGCGTTCCAGCTTCAGCGCCTCGAAGTGGAACGAGTTGACGAACCCCCATGCAATCGCCTGTGCGCTCGCTTCTAGGCGGGTATCGCGGAACAGGTCGAAAAGGGTCGCCATGATCGCCGCGCAATCGTGCTGCGCCTCGAGCGGCTCGGGCATGTCGAGTTCCTGACGCTCGCCGCCAAGCTCGACAATGGAAAGCGCGCCAACGTCGCCGAAAGCATCCTGAAAATTGGTGGTCGCCGTTTCCTCGGCGTGGCTATCGGCGATCTCTGCCGCGCGCGGGTCGCTGGCGTCGTCGCTGGCGGTTTCCGTGGCGGGCGTGGTGTCCGTGCTGGCGTCGGTGCCGTTCAACGCTTCGCCCGTTTCGGAAAAGCTGTTAAAGCGCGGGGAGGTCGTTTTCTTGGTCATGGTGCTAACCTTTGGCAGGGATGGCGGTTTAGGGTCGGGGGAGCGTTTCAGCCGCTCTCCCCGCCCGTCTTGGTCGGTGTGTTAGAACGCGGGGATTTCGTCGTTCTGCGGCTCGGCAAGCTGGCCGTTGTCGGTAGCGTTGCCGTTGCCGAAACCGTCATCGGCTGCTTTGCGGCGGCTTTGGCGGGTGCCGTCCATGTTCTCGCGGCGGGGCTGCGCGCGGTTCCAGACGACGCGGAAGCCTTCTTCGTTGTTGCCGAAAAGCGTGATCTGCAACGGCTCGGAAAGGCTCGGGTCGTCCAGCTTGCCCTGATAGAAAACCTCGCCGGTCGAGTTGCTGGTCAGCTGCCACAGTGCGCCGATCTGAACCCAGCGACGGGCGACGTTTAGGGTGACGATCTCGAAAACCGGGGCGCGTTCGTTGTTGCTCTCGACGGGACGAAGGCCAAGGCGCGGGAGGTCGATAGTCGCGGTTGCGATCGAACCAACAAGCTGACCGCTGGCGTTCTTGAACTGACCGATGTTCATAGTAATAACTCCATCTAGGCGGGGGCCTATCCCCCTATTGCCGGTGCTTGGGGCCTTTCCCCTCCGGCATCTTCTTTTTACCCCCTCCCCTCTATTTAGCCAAACGAATTGATTACTTGACGCTTAGTCATCGTACACGGTGAGTCCGAGCATAAAAGAGCCCCCGACTAGGGGGCGTAAATAACAAATCAAAGACGCATAGACCGCGGTAGCGGGCTATTCTGTTCCTACCGTTCTGATGGGCAAGGCCCGGCCTTTGTTCTCATCGCACCCGGAGCCGTCCTCGCAGGGGCTCAAGAGGCAGGCACGGCCGGCGGGGTCAACATGAATGACGGAGGCTCCGCGACGCGCAGCGGCGGGGAAACCGTAGGGCCTTTAGGCCCGGTATTCTTGTTAAGGCGTCTTCCAATCAAACAAAAATCATTGCCCGCTTGCGGGCAATTTTGACGCCGACCCCGCCGGACGGGTCTGGCGCGCCGAGACACTGAGAGACGGCGAAGGGTGCGATGAGAACACAGGCCCACAAAGAACACATCATGCGCCTAGCGCATGATTCCACAGCCGTAGGCTGCCTGCGGTGATCGCGGTCCTGGGCACGACGTGAGAGACGACGCACAACCTTCGCCCCACACCATCCGCGAACATGGCGATCGAGCCGCTCTGGGGCCGTTCCGGGAGCCCGACAAGTGATTGTACCCGAAGGGCCGAGACCCGCTCTTCGCGGGGCTCGGGGAGCCTCTTGGCGACTATTGAACGGTCCCGCCCCCTTGGGCGGGATGTCCCAACCCTTACTGCTCTTCCTTGACCACCTGCGGCGAACAGATAGTTTCCCTGATGTTGAGGTGACGCGTACGTCCAGCGCCTAAGCAAGTTGAAGGATCGACCATGGCAGAATCCAAGATGATTTATGTAACGTCAGCTGCAGCTATGCTGGCCGCGTTGACCTTGGCCGCGTGTGGTCGCGAACCATCGGGATCGACGGGCCAAAGCAGTCAGCCCGATACCGTCGTCACCAGTCGTTCTGAAGGCAAGGCGGTCCTGAACCCGCGCCGCGGCAGCTTCAAGAAGTCAGATCCTAATGCGCCCGCAGGTTATTATTCACCAGATGACGTTCATAAAACAACGCCCGAGCCGCGTAGCAAGTACACTCAGTAGAGACTGCTGGTCTCATTTGTCCCCAGCCAGGACATGCTGAGCTTTTCCAGTGCGGCGAACGATCGCTTAGGCAACTGACAGCACCGTACCACCACGCTAACCGCGGGCCACCCCGTCGACCGGATCGCGCCGAACTTCGAGCGACCGAACGGCTTCATTCAGTGCGTCATCGACCCTGACCATTTCTTCGTTTCGGAAGCGTTTTTATGAGTCTCCTGCCGGCTTCGCGCGTTTGAGGAATGACGTGTTAAAAGAGGGCAGGGGACACGTCAGGGGGTAGGACCAGACCTTCAGTCTAGGCCGTTGTAAGGTACTGATAATACTCCGTATAATGCGCAACCGCGGCGTCAGATCGTGGGTGTCCATGACAGCAACAAGCAATGCTCGCGACCGGGAAGGACCATCCATATGAACTACGACGAGATGCTACACACGTTGGAGGAGCATCACCGAAGGATCATCGACGGGATTGCCAAAATCGAACGGCACTGCGCAGCGGCGCACCCCGGCAGCGACGCGCTGGCCAGGGATAGGCAGAGCCTCACCAATGCCAGCCTGTCCCGATCACAGTTTGTAAGTGAGACAGTCGTACCTGCATTGCTCGAGGACGCGAATACAGATCTGCGAAGCGCGCTATCCGACCTCCTGGTCGCCTTGACCGCAAAACGGCTGATGTCGAATGCGCACATTGCGAAGTGGACCTATGCGTCAATCGAAGCCGACTGGGCAGGCTATTGCTCCGTAGCCCGCGATATCTGGGCGATGATGAAAACCCAGATTGAGCGCGAACGACGTGTCCTTATCAAGCAATTGCGGTTGCGTTCGGCAGACAAAAAAAGGGCCAGCGTGAGCCGGCCCGGAGAGTTTCTAGGAGAGGATGCCTGAAAGGCGTCCCTATGCTGCAAGTGCGAACACCGTTTTGCAACCGCTAACGGGGTTGAACGCCATATTTTTCGAGCGATATCCCGTTTTGGCTGACCGTTGCGACCCGCACGATGAATCGGCCATCCGGAGGGACATGAGCGACACGCGTATCGGCACGATTGAGCGAGCATTTCAGTTGGCGAAGCAGGGGGCCTGTCGTTCGGTGAGCGATATCCGCGAACGCCTGACTGCTGAAGGCTATCAAGGCGTATTCAGCCACCTGAACGGCATGAGCATCAGGCGTCAGTTGAACGCCGCCCTCGAAGCCCGCGGCGTAGCTGCCACCATGGACACCGACGACGAGTAGGCCCGCATCGTCGTCTTTAAACGGCCGTTTTTAGCGGATCTGGTAGCTTGCCGTCGGGCAGGGTCTCGCGAAGATGGCCATGGATCATCTGCGCATTGAACGGCTTCGAGACGAACGTCGCCTTCTCGGGAAGGTCACCCTCTTTCGGTTGAAGATGACCGCTACCAATGACGATCTCGATCCAGGGATAGTTTTCAGCGACGTGATGGGCGAGCGTGAACCCGTTCGTGTCGCCCGGCATGTCGACGTCCGAGAAGAGCAGGGTGATGGTGTGGGCGTACTCCGGGAGCATAGCGATCGCAGCATCGCCGTCATCCGCCTCATATGTGCGGAAGCCTGCATCTTCGAGAATAGTCGTGACATCCATGAGGATGAAAGGGTCGTCATCGACCGCAAGCGCATAGGGGACTGTGGAGGTTGTCATTTAGACAGAACACGACAGCCGGCAAAACGGGCCAGTTATTATTGCTGATGCCCTTTTCCTCTCATATCTCGACTCCTTGCTTCGATGGCCTCCGCGAGGCGAGCTTCAGCGAGCGTCGCCCCAACTTCTTGGTCAAGCAACGCCAGTGCCATCTTCATCAGGCTCAGCGGTACATCAACCGGCTGCCGATCGGCAAAAGGGGAGTCCGGAAGCGCGTCAGTCATCAAACCTCCAATACCTTGATCGAGATTAGATGGCTTTTGATGAACGCTTCCGAAATCGTGCGCCGGATCCGCGTCGCAACCCTTGGGTCTGCGCATCTCGGAGTGGTGTTGTTCAGTCGGCGAAGGTCCAGGGGTCGAGGAGCGTCACGCCGGTTCCCGTAAAGTCCCCGATGTTTCGGGTGACGACTGTCAGATCATGCGCAAGCCCCGTCGCCGCGATCCACGCGTCGCGCTCGCTTTTGGTTTCCGGGACGTGCAGCCGCGCGCAGCGCAGGGCGATTGTCGTGTCTACAGGCAGAACGCGACCGGAGAACGCTTGCATAACCTTCTCGTGAAGCCAAAGCCGTAACACGCCGGCCTGCCTGGCATCGCGTCGTTCAAGAAGCGCGATGCCAAGCTCGACCTCCATGATCGTAATGACCGAGAGGTACATGTCGGCCTGATCGACGCTGCCCGCCCATACTTCCACGGCCGGATTGATCTTTCCGCTGCGACGTTTGCGCAGCTCGGACAGGACGTTGGTGTCGAGCAGGTACATCAGTCAAATACTGCCGGCCGCGGGATGGATTGCGGTCGCGTGAAGTCGACCTCGATGTCGCCGACCTCGTCCATGTCCAGCGAGTCGAGGATGTTGCCGGGGGGTGCCTTCAGCCGCTCATATTCGGCGAACGGCATCACCGCGATGATCGGCCGACCGCGCTCGGTGATGATGACGGGACCGTCCACGGCCGCGCGCTTGATGCGCCCCGGTTCGCGATTGAAGTCGCGACTGGAAAAAGTTTGCATTTCGGGTTGACCTTATTTGTCGTGACGTACAGACATTGCCGCAGGTGGCGGATTTGTCAATGTTCGTCATGCGGCCATGAAACCGGGCGCGTGACGGTCGGAGGAAGTCCGAGGCCTCACCCGAAGGAGAATATGATGAAGGTCCAGGACATGATGCGGGGGTACGATTACGACCTGCCGCTGCTCGACGTGCTGAACAACAACGAGAAGGACGACAACGGCGATCCGCAGGTGTCGGTCGATCGCAGGGTGCTTGCAGGCGCCACGGTCGGCATCGGCCTCGACGTCGCTTATCTCGCGATCACGGAGTTGCAGGAGGCGTTTACCGCGCTCGCGAGCGACGTCCGCAACACGACGGGATACGGTGAAGGCTACAAGGATATCGAGGAGATCCTGCGCGATAAGAACCCGTACCAGATGCGCCTTTGGTATCTGCTGTACGACACGCCGATCGAGCAGGCGATCACCGAGTTGGCCTGGCTGCAGAGCTTGACGTATCGTCGTGGCCGGATGTGCAACGTTATGCGCGAGCAGAAGCTACCGGTGCTGTACGCGACGAACGCTGACCTGTGTGAAGGCCGCACGGCCCCGCAGATCATAACCAATGTGTCGAGCGCAGGCTGACAACGGAAACCTGGTCAGGCGACCAGGGCGAGAAGACTCTTCGGGTGATGTGGCCGGCACCGGGAGACACAAAAGGGCTGGATGGGATTGTCGGTGCGGACCACAAACTGGTCGACTCCAGTATTTTCGCGAAGCTGAATGGCGACGGCGTAGGCGTTCTCGAATGACGCGAGCGAACTGCGATGAGCCGAGAGTGCAATGACGGTCATGTTGATGTCCCTTCGGGGTTGATGTCCTTCGGGTGAAGTTCTCGGGTGGCGTGCCGTATGGCGAGTGGAACGGCCGGAACGGCTCGTTCATGGGAAATTGAGGATGAACCGTATAACGGGGGGTGGTGGACCGGGATCGTCGCTAACGCGTTGAGCCTGTCTATCCACCGTTTCGACGGGGGATCCTTCGATCGACGGGGTCGGGACCGCTGCTATCGGTTCCGGCCCCGTTATCGTTTCAACGCGAAAGGGCGTTAGTGCAATTCGGACAAGAGCCGCTGCGCAGCTGAGTAAATCTCTTCTTCTTCGCGCCTGGTTAGCCGTTCGAGTGCAGCGTGAAAGCCGGCATGCTCTGGCGGTATACCCGGACCAATTGGCTTGAACGGACCGGGCGTGCCAGTCACCGAAATGGGCGGAATATGCTAAGCGGAGATCAAGCGTCCGCCCGGCGTGCTGAAGCAAAGCCACACCTTCACCTAGTTCGAGCCGTTCACGTTGCTCTCAGCGCTCGACATGGTGACAAGCCGAATCGGCTTGGTTGCAACGACGACGTTCGCGGAAAAAATGGATGGAGTTCAACTCTACAAGTTGTTCGGCCACTCTGTCCGCGAATATCTCCAGGTCGGTGCCTTCTAGCAGGCCCCTGCCTACAAAAGTCTCGAAGCGCTGTTCGAGATCGCGATGGATGAATTGCGCGCGCGAAGAAAGTCCCTGGTCTAAAAGTGTGGACCGAGCCGGTTTCTCCAGTCCAGTTATACAGATACTGTAAGATGTGCGCACTGAGCTGACGATAGCCTTGTGCACCGAGCACGACTCGCAGCCTCGTAGCTTGGGTTATCTTCTCGCTTGTGACCCGATATTGCGCCTTCGTCAGGTTGGCGGCGTCATGGATACCCAGCTTGTTGCAGAGCATCTCGCCGCCGCGGTTAAGCCTAAGGATCGGCCACTGCGCAAGTGCCTCAGGCGGCTTGATCGGCTCGGCAGAGCTCCGCGGCAAGTCGTCGCGACAATTCAATCCGCAGGTTGGCGGTAGCCCCTCCTCGAACTGCACCTCGGCGAAGAGCGTATGAACGGTATGCTGCTCGAGCCCTCCGATCGCGGCCACTTGAGCATCATCGACACGCGCACAAGCCTTAGGGCGTAGCCAGGGCGAGCAGTATGGGATCGATCGATGGCCAGCTCGATCACTCTCTTGTTCGTAAGAATCACTCTATAAAACGACGCTGCTCGCAGCGGAAGGATTCATGATTCAATAGATTCTAATTCGCGGCCGAAAAACGGCGTAGTCTCAGTAGCATACGAGAAGTGGCCTGACCTTGCGGGGGAGTTTCGCTGACCGATTGGGGGCTACATCCTGTCCTGGCGGGGGAAGCTTCCTGACTGATTGGGGTTATCCTGACCATTTGGGGGCAGCGGAAATATCGCGTTCCGATCGGTTTTCCGATCCCAGTTTCGGCGACAAATTTCGCAAAATCGACAGTTTCAGCAACAAGGACGCACGCTCGTCGCGACTCGTGACTTTAATATGGCTTTTCCAGATCTGACACCGTCATTATCCTGACCACTTGGGGGATGCTGAATTCAAAAACGTCCTGACCTGACTTGACGGTGGAGGTCAGGTCAGGCAGCAATCACGCCTCTGACCTCTGATTCTGATCGTGTTATGGCATGGAAGCCGGCGATAGTGAAAGTGTTGTTGTAGTCGAGGAGGCCACCGAGGAGCCGCTTCCGGGCCGTTCGATGCGCGTGGCTGCGGCATTGCGCGCTAAAGGCGGCGACGAGTTCGCAAAGCCGGGCAACATCATCGAGGTGAAGTTCGTCAAAGGCGAATCGCTGAGCCTTACGGCATCGCGATTACTGGCTTTGATGATTTTAACAGCAGGCGGGGATGCTTGGGAAGACAAGCCACACCGAATGCGAAAGGCCGACATTCGCCGCGGCCATAAAGGCAATGAGCGGATCACGGACATGCTCCAGGAACTCCATCGGACACTGTTTGCTGTCGATGACCGATCATGGCGCGGGAAGAAGGCCACCACCCTGTTCTCTCTCATTTCCCGATCGCGGGAAGAAACAGAGGAGGAGGGCGAGGCCGGGTGGATTGAATGGGAATTTACCGCTGATGCTAGAAAACTAATTCAGGCATCCGAGACTTATGCGGTCCTGAACCGTCAGGCAGTC
The DNA here is from genome assembly GCF_040549155.1 of Sphingomonas sp. PvP056. Classification (NCBI taxonomy): domain Bacteria; kingdom Pseudomonadati; phylum Pseudomonadota; class Alphaproteobacteria; order Sphingomonadales; family Sphingomonadaceae; genus Sphingomonas; species Sphingomonas sp. PvP056. The sequence continues at coordinate 17,432 of NZ_JBEPST010000007.1, read as the reverse complement.
CTCGGTTTTCGCTCGAACTATGCGCTAAAGCTTTATGAACTGGGGGCGCTTCGGCTGCATCGCAGGCAGGCAACATGGCGCGGGGATATGACCGCGCTGCGCGCTGCTCTCGGCATACCTCCCGAAGTTTACACCGATTTTGCGCAGCTTCGACGGAAGGTACTTGAGAAAGCAAAGGCTGAGATTGATCAGCTTGCGCATTTCCGCGTCGAGTGGCGGGAGATCAGGCAGGGTCGGACCGTAGTGGAGATCGAATTCCGGTTTGAACCGAAGGACACACCAGCGCTCATCGCCACCGTCGATGAGCTCGAACGCCATTCCGGTGGGCGTCGACAGCGGCGGGATGGAACGGTCGAAGTGATGACGACGATCGTGCCTGCCATCGCAGAGCAGAAGCCGGCCCCCGTTCCAGCGAAGTCGGCTGAGCTCATCTTTCCGTCGGGATCAATCCGATTTGGAGCAGAGGAGCTTGCGGCGATTGCCCGGCACGACGGCGGGGGCTGGGACATCGATCTGATCGCAGACGGCTTCAGACAGCAAATGGGCGATCGGATTGAGAAGGTTCGAGGAGCAAAATTGCTGAAAGCTTGGACGGGATTTTGTGAGGGTTGGGTTACTCGGCGGGGCAGGGCTTCGTAAAAATTGCACGCGTGCAATTTCGTTTGCCCCCAAAAGGTCAGGATAGCCTCCAGAGCCGACCAGAAGTGCATTTCTCGCCACATCAGCTTTCGCAATTTTTAAGTTTATTGACAAAAAAGCGCAAGTAAGCGCACCATGCCCCAAATTTCAAAAAGGCGGGCATGTGACATCGGCATTGGATATTGAGGGCGCCCAAGACTTAGTGTCGGTGGCGACACTCGCTGCCCGCACGTCGTCGGTGCTCGAGAAGCTCCGGGATTCTGCGCGGAGTGCTCGTGCTGGTGATCGACGCGAACCCACATTTACCATAAGCAAGGCCGCCGAGCTGGTGGGGCGAACGGCCGCTGCAATCCGAGATGCCGAAAAAGATGGTCGGCTTCCAGAGCCTGTGCGCGGCGAGAATAACCGGCGGGAGCGATACACGCTTGCTCAGATTAACGACATGCGGGGGGTGTTCGGGACGCGGCCTTATCGCACCGCTGAAGATCCGTGCTGCGTCGTTGCGGTCCAGAACTTCAAGGGCGGCGTCGGGAAATCGACACTCGCGGTCCACCTTGCCCAGTACCTGGCAATTCACGGGTATCGCGTCGCATTGATTGACTGCGACAGCCAGGCGTCCGCGACAACACTTTTTGGGTATGTCCCCGATCTGGATCTTACGGAGGATGACACGCTCTATCCGTTCCTGCGGGAAGAGGAGCGGACATCGCTCGATTACGCGCTGCGCAAAACGCACTTCGACGGACTTGAGCTAATTCCGGCTAATTTGCGGTTGTTCAACTCTGAATACGAACTGGCAGCGAGGATGGCACGTGGCAGCGGCGAACTGCTCGATCGCCTGAGGGTAGGCATCGACAGCATTTCGGATAGGTTCGACGTGATCGTGATGGACCCGCCCCCCGCGCTCGGCGCTATCTCGCTTTCAGTCCTTCGCGCCGCCAATGCACTCATTGTGCCGGTGCCGCCGACGGTGATGGACTTTTCCTCAACCGCAGCATTTCTGTCGATGCTCGACGAGACGATCGAACAGCTGACGGAACGCGGCCTAGCTCCCGATCTGCAGTTCCTTCGGTTTGTCGCGTCGAAGGTCGACGAGAACAAGTCGATGCAGAAAGAACTGCTCAACCTCATGCGAACCCTTTTCGGGCATGCCATGATCCGCACGCCGCTAAAGGATTCCGCCGAAATCGACAACGCTACGGCGCGATTAATGACGGTCTATGAGTTAGACGGGCCAGCCACCAGCTCGCAGGTTCGTAACCGATGCCTCGCCTATCTCGACGGTGTAAATCAGGAAATCGAGGTGGATGTGCGGTCGATGTGGCCAAGCCATCGTGCCCGCTTGCGCCAGGAGGCACTGGCGTGAAAACGCGAAATTGCACGCGTGCAATTTGCGAGAACCGGAGGGCCGCATGAGCGGGAAGAACAGTGGATTTGCAGCCGATCTAGCTGCCGGAATCGACCTCAGCAATGAGGCCGCGCCGAGACGTAGCGGGATCGCAAACAATGTCCTCACGGGGCGAAGCAACCGAATTGCGGAACTCGCTTCGGGTGCCGTGATCACCCGGACCCACGAACTGGTCGATCCAGCACGCTGTCGCATGTGGTCCGGCCATAATCGCGAATATGGGTTGCTGAACGAGCAACGCTGCGAAGATTTGATCGAGAGCATCAAGGCGCAGGGTCGGCAGGAGATGCCAGCCATCGTCCGCCGCGTTTCGGGCGATCCGGATTGCGACTTCGAGGTAATCTGCGGAGCGCGCCGCCACTGGACGATCAGCTGGCTCCGGTCGCACAACTATCCAGACTTCAAATTCCTCGTCGACATTCGAGAAATCGGCGATGAGGAAGCGTTTCGGCTGGCTGACATCGAAAACCGAGCGCGCGACGATCTTACCGACCTTGAGCGCGCGCGCGATTATCTCCGGGCGCTCGACGCATATTATGGTGGGCGCCAGAAGACGATGGCGGAGAGGATCAACGTTAGTGAAAGCTGGCTGACTCGGTATCTTGATCTGGCGCGCCTGCCCGAGGCCTTAATGGCGGCATTCCTGGAGCCGCAGTCGCTTACGATCCGAAACGTGATCGCTTTGAAGCCACTACTGAAGCCAGAGGAAAAGAGAGCCAGGGTGTTTCAGGAGGCGGCAACGCTAAGGAAGCGGCAGATCGACACCGGAACCCCGATGGCTGTCCTTGATATCATCCGGGCATTAAGCGCAGCTGCGCCCCCCCCCAAGAAGTCAGGATCCCCCAAGAGGTCAGGATCGGTCCAGACCATCTCGTCGTCTAGGGGGAAGGCTGTTCTTCGGATCGAAAGCGCCGATCGCAAGGGTGTCCGTCTGACGCTGTTACATAAAAGTGGAGCTTCGCGGGAAGACGCGGAGAAGGCGATACGAGAGGTGCTCGACCAGCACTGGACGTAAGGGAGATACCAGGACTCGATGCGTTGAGCTTTGCGCGACGCGTCCTTCTGGGCGGTGAAGTTGAATCTAGGAGATTGGCTCTCCCGCAGGACCGATCACACCGATCTTCTCGAGGACGAGATCTAGAGCCGCCATCTCGCGATCGAAAGCCGTCAAGATTGGTTCGAGCTCCGTCATCTGTCGCGGGGCGGCGCGAGGTCGTCCGACCGGTCGGGTGACGTACCCGAACGCTATTGCGATATCCGGGGCCATATAGGCGCGCCAAGCCATTCGACCGCTGACCTCGGCGAGCAGTTCGAGGTCCGCGGCGCGTGCAAGCAGCTTTCCGGCGCCCGAAAGTGTCATGTTTAAACGCTGTGCAATTTGACGCGGGCTCACCACCGGCGCGAACTGAACCAGAGCGGCGAGTTCCAGAAGCCTCCCAGGCCGGTACGCGGCACGGATCGCTTCGGCTGTCCGCAGCCGGTGATCCTCAAGCGCCTGGAGTCGATCAAGAGCCTCGTCGGCGCGATCGGCAAGACCACGCAGGTTGCGTACGATGATGGCCTCGCCCTCGCGCGGAGCGAGGCGCATCGCCTTATCCCCGACTGTGAGACACGGGAGCGTTGCCCGAGTGATGGCCATCGAGCGGAGCAGGACGGGGAACGTCAGCCACGGAGCGATGGTAGCGTCGGCTCGCGCATGATGCGCGGTGACCTCAAGAGTCCGAAGCAGCACGGGGCGCCGGTTCCAGTCCTCGCCCACGGCGGTCGGCATAGTGGCAATGTCCCGCCAATAGTGCGGCTCGCGTTGCCGCAACCGCGCTTGCCATTCGTGCAAGGCCCCGGGATCTTCCGTATGGGTCGGGATCAGCGGTCGACCGGGGAGTTTGATCGCACATTCCCGACCGAAAATGTCGATTTCGTCAATTTCAACAGACTGCCCCCTGAGCGCTGTAGCATACCCCGTCCAGGAAGCCCGAATCGCCCACGGTGCAGCGACCGGACTGACGCAAACACGGGCATCTAGCCTGCCTATGGTCGCCGCGGCGCGCTCAAGAGCAGTCACGAGTTTGGAAGTCCAAACCGGCTTCGAAAGGTCAGGAAGAGCGCGCGTCACAACGTCAACATATCCCGAAAGGCGCGTCTCGGTCTACCTTGGATAGGCTACAGGATTATTCACATGCGATAATTGCAGTTATCGCATAAGCGGAATTGACCATTCTTTATAATGTGCGGTATATGCGTTGCGGAGGAGTAAGGCGCGCAATGGGCACAGAAACCGCGCCGGAAGGGCATAAGACCCCTATTGCGGCACCTGAGGCACGCGTGCCGGCCATCAGGCCGCCGGACGATCTCTCCTGGATGATTGTACAGATGCGTGCGGGCGAGCGCATCGCCGTCAATGAGGCGCTCATCGCCGCTTATCAGGCGGCCTCGTCGCCCCACAGCATACGGGCGGTCAAATCCGACATTGCGGCGTTCGACGTGTGGTGTCGGCACACTAGCCGGATCGCGCTACCGGCGACGGCCGAGACTGTGGCAGACTATCTTGATGCCCGAGCAGGAAAGGGGAGCCGGCCGGCTTCGTTGTCCCGCTACAAGGCGTCGATCGCCAAGATCCACCAGTTGCTTAATCTCAAGGATCCGACGCCCGCCCCGCTGGTCAAGCTGCGGCTAAAGGCTGTACGTCGCAAGGAGGGGACGGCCCAGAAACAGGCGCGGCCGCTCCGGTTCAAAGGCCCAGTGCGCGACGTCGAGCGCGACAAGGCGCGCGGGCTCAATATCCGGGCCTTGCTCGATAGCTGCGGGGATGATCTGCCTGAACTGCGCGATCGCGCACTCCTGTCGACTGCGTATGACACAGGTTTGCGCGCATCTGAGCTGGTGGCGGTCGCCGTCGACCATATTCAGGAAGCGATCGACCCCGAAGCGCGGCTGTTGCAGATCCTGCGACACAAGGGTGATCAGGATGGGGAGGGAGCCACCGCCTATCTCAGCCCGCGGACTGTCGCGGCGATAGCTGCCTGGACCAAGGCGGCCGATATTACAACGGGTCCGCTTTTTCGGCGGGTGCAAGTGCGTCGTTACAAAGCGCGCGCAGCAGTGCGTGGCCGGTCGATCCATAGCATCTCCGGTCGGGAGACGTGGGATCTGCGCAAGACGCATTCCAAACCTGCGATGGAGGCGCGCGTGGCGTATGACGTTGGCATTGTCGCGTTGCATCCAGGCTCGGTCGGACCGATATTCCGATCGATTATCCAGCGCGCGTTTAACCGCAGTGCGTTGCCCGATCTAACTGCGGAGGATATCGCACGACTGCTCAAGGGCATCAGTTCCCACTCGACGCGGATTGGGCTTAACCAGGACCTGTTTGCCAGTGGCGAGGATCTGGCAGGTATTATGGACGCTTTGCGGTGGAAATCACCCCGGATGCCGCTTGCGTACAATCGCAATCTTGCGGCAGAGCAAGGTGCCGCCGGTCGGCTTATGGCCAAGATCGCTTGAGCCCACAAAAGTTGGACCGTCTACCTCCGGACAACATTGGGTGGCAAGCGGACAGGCCGCTTTTAGGAAGGCGGGTGACAATAGCCGACATTACCTGGGGCTGCCGCCTTTCCCGAAAAGGATCAAGTTCTGGAAGTGGCCCGCTCATTGTGCCAACGCCTTGCTATAATCGTACAGCGTCCATTTTTGGCATCTCGTAGTCACCGTCCTCACCCGGATAGCGTAACAGCTTCTCGAAACGGCCATCTGCCTTCGCGAGCGACCAAACTAGGCTTTGCCCAGCGGGCAGCACGTCAGGTTCCATAGCGAACACCGGAGATGCAAAAGCCGTCTTTGCGTCGGTGAGCCGCCAGCCTCGCTTACGGAACATCGAGAGCATATCATCCAGGAACAGGCCGGTGGTTAGCCGATGGTGGAGCAGGATCGTGTGATCGATCGAATGTCCAAAAAGCGACTGCGCCAGACCGTCATAGAAGGTCGCTCGATCCCAAATGTGGTCCAGATAGAAGCGTCGGTATGGGCCGATCTGCGCCTTGGGGTGAGCCTTGAGACGTGCTTTTAGCCGGTTGTCGATATACCAATCTGACGTGTCGATCGTGACATGGGCGTTAGCATACTCATGCTTTTTCAGGAGCGCACGCATTTGGTCCCGGCCTTCTGCCGTTTTTCCCTCGGCCAGAAATGGAAAACGAAAGAGCTTCCGGAAACCGGGATAGTCCGACAGCAACGGCTCGCACTTCATAATATCAGACATCACCTCTTCGGGGTTTTTGCCGCTGAAGTACTGATGGGAGAAACTATGATTGCCGATGATATGGCCGCCATCTGACCAAGCAGATAGGATGCGTGGACTAAGCACCTTATCAACGTACTTTCCCGCGACGAAGCCGCCCGCCTTGATCCGGTGACGCATTAAGGCTGCGCGAATGGCCGCATCGCGTTCCTGACCACTCATTAGAGCAGTGTCCGAGAGATCAAAGTCGTCAATCGTAACTGCGATGCCCGGCGCGCGCACGCCTCGTGCCGACGCCTGTGTTGAATGTGCGGCAGCAAGTCCCAGCGCCGCAAGGCCCGCGAGAACGAAGCGACGATCAGAATGGATGGTCATCCCCGCCTTATGCTGCCTCGCTCCTCAGGCTACAACGTTACGCTTTAGATATCAGCGCTAATTAGCACGGCCCTGTCAGCGATAAATGGCACGGCGCGGGATTCTAGAATCGATGGTGTTTCGGGAATGTCCGGGTTTGGTGGAAAGCGGAACGGCCGCTTTCGGGTGGAAATCGGCATAAGAGGACGTTCGTTCAGAGACCTGGGCAGGGGGACTACACTGCCATTTTGGGTGATGGCGTGGACGCCCCCCCCCCCCCGACGGCATCGATGTGCGAAAGTGGGTTGTCCCAATCAATAAGGCACGGAGGGGGGCGACTAGACGCCGTGATCAACATGTTCATGTTAGTAACAAAAGCAGGCAGCGGTGGTACGTGTCAGAGCGGGCGGCAAGCTACCAAGTCAGGCGCGACTAGGCGGGGTTATGAAGCTCTCAATACCATGCGACCGAACCCCACGGTAACGATCTTTGGTCGAAGTCCAATGAACGCAAAAAGGGGCGCGCCGCAATGACTGCGGCACGCCCCTCCCGAGCAGCAAAGCCACCACGCGTTCAGGCGAAGCGGACGCCCGTGGCGCGACGGCGATAGCGCAAACTGCCACCGATCAGGCCGAAGCCCGCCAGCATCATGGCCCAGGTCGCGGTCTCGGGCACGGCGGCGACCGGTGCCGCCATGCTGGTGAAGCGGAAGTTCGCGTCGCAGATGTTGCGCGAGCATATCGTGTCGCCTGCGTTGTTCCGGATCACTGCGCCGCCCGCATAGGCATCGTTCGCGGTATCGTTCGCGGGGTTGGTCGCAGCAGCGGTATTCGGGCTGAACACCAGCGCGAGATACGATGCGGACGTCGTTACCACCGCACTATAGGTCTCCCCGGGGGTCAGCGCGACGCTGCCGCTGAAGACGTCATAGTAAGCAAAGGACGGGTTCGTCCGGAATTGCAGGCCGTTCAGCAGCGTCGTGCTGCTCGCCAACGTCGCGCCGCCCGACGAAAGAAGCGAGAAGGTGACGCTGGCGCTGGTGTTGGCCCGAACGCTCGAGGCGAACTGGAAAGCGAACCCGGTCAGCAGCGAGTCGCTGGTGCTGAACGTCTGGCCCATCGACGTCGCGCCATTGACGGTAACGCCGTTGCTAAGGATGGCGCCGGTCCGCACGCCGGTGACACCACCGAAAGTCGTTGCCGCGGATGCTGAGCCCGCGGTGCAGGCGAGGAGTGCAGCGGAAAGACAAGCAAGCGAACGAATCATGAGAAAAACCCCTAAACAGCGATACATACTGTAGCAGTTTGAGTCCCTATCCGCGGTTTGTTTCAGTTAGGCGACAGCGGTCCGGGATATTCTTCAACGGTACGACGGTCGCATGTCCCGTTAGTCAGACATTCGAAACAATGCTCACGCAACGGGACGATGGCTTGCCGCAGCGCCGGTTTCGATACATGTTAAAATACGGTTTATGAAGCATTTTTCACATCTGTGTCACATGCGCCTCGTAGCCGGCAAATCCAGCGCGTGATTGCGGACCTTTGCACCGAACGAGTCGGATGCGTGGGTCGGCAGAGTTAAGGCGACAGGGGAGTAAGGCGTTGACAACCACCTATTGGAATCTCGGCAGCAGCGACCTTCTGCAGGATTGGTCGAACCTCGGGCTGATCACCAGCAACAACGATTGGTCGGGCGTGCCGTCGATCATGGGCTTCCGGGGCGACGGCCTGCTATCGGGCACGGGCGTCGATCCGCGCACCGTCACCGGTACCAGCACGGTGGTCAGCGTCAGCGCCAATCAGGCCAACCCCAACACCTTCACGACCGGCGGCGTCGCCGAGTTCCAGATCGCCAATCCGACGATCGGCCTCACCGGATCGGGCACCGCAGCCGCACCCTATCTCGCGCTGTATCTTGATGCGACCGGGCGACAGGGCGTCACGCTGTCATTCACGCTGCGTGATCTCGAAAATGGCGTCGACAATGCGGTCCAGCAGGTCGCGGTGCAATATCGTCTTGGCGACACCGGGGCGTGGTCAAACGTCCCGGGCGGCTATGTCGCCGATGCGACGTCCGGCCCCAACAGCTTCGGCGCGGATATCCCCGTTTCGGTAACGCTGCCGTCCGACGCTAACAATGCCGCGACGCTGCAGGTCCGCGTGATCACGACCAACGCAGTCGGCAATGACGAATGGGTCGGGGTCGACGACATCAAGGTCACCAGCAACGGCAGCGTCGGGGTCGTCCCCGGCGTGCTGAGCATCAGCGACGCGAGCACGACCGAGGGCGACGCGGGGAGCCAGATGATCGACTTCACCGTCTCGCGCGTTGGCGGCGCGAGCGGCGCGGTCGAGGCGACCTATTCCGTCCTGCTGCCCGGCGGCAATGGCGGCGCGGACGCCAACGACTTCGGCACGACCGCCTTCACCGGCGTCGTCTCGTTCGCCGACGGCCAGTCGACCGCGACGATCTCGCTCCCTGTGCTGGGCGACCACGCGCCCGAGCCGAACGAGACGTTCAGCATCACCCTGTCGAACGCGACCGGCGGCGCGACGATCGACCGCGCGACCGCGACCGGCACGATCCTCAATGACGACATCCTGCCGCTCCAGATCGGCCAGATCCAGGGCGAAGGGCAACGCTCTGCGTTCGAGGGCCAGACGATCGTGACCGAGGGGATCATCACCGCGGTCGACAGCAACGGCTTCTACATTCAGGACAGGGGCGACGGGAACAGCCGTACGTCGGACGCGGTGTTCGTCTTTACCGGTGCCGCGCCGCAGGACGTCTTTCTCGGCGACCTCGTCTCGGTGCAGGGCGTCGTGAACGAGTTCCGCGCGGGGACGGGCGGCCTGTCGGTCACCCAGATCAGCGCGCCGATCGTCAACTTCGTCGCGTCCGACTATCAGCTCCCCGACGCGGTGCTGATCGGCGAGGGTGGGCTCACCCCGCCGAGCCGCGTGATCGATAACGATGGCCTCACCAGCTACGACCCCACCACCGACGGGATCGATTTCTGGGAATCGCTCGAGGGGATGCGCGTCACGATCGACGCGCCGCTCGTCGTGTCGAACACCACCAGCGACACCTTTGCCGAAACCGACGTCGTGGCGTCGCTTGGCAAGGGCGCGACCGGGATCAACGATCGCGGCGGGATCACCATTTCGGACGGCGACTTCAACCCGGAGAAGATCCAGCTCCAGGGCGACAGGACGATCTTTGCCGGCTTCACCGCGGGCTATTCGGTCGGCGACCAGCTCAGCAGCGTGACCGGCATCGTCAACTATGCCGCCGCGCGCTACGAAGTGCTGGTGACCGAGGCGGTCACCGTGACCAAGGACGTATCGCTCGCCAGGGAAGTCACGACGCTGACCGGCGACGCGACGCATCTGTCGATGGCGACTTACAACGTCGAGAACCTCGATCCGTCGGACGGCAAGTTCGACGTGCTGGCGTCGAACATCGTCTACAACCTGCGCGCTCCCGACATCATCGCGCTCCAGGAGATCCAGGATGCGGACGGCGCGGGCAACGGCAGCGATTATTCGGGCGTCAAGACCGCGCAGGGCCTGATCGATGCGATCGCGGCGATCGACGGCGGGCGCTATGGCTATGTCGAAGTCGCGCCGACCGCCAACAACACCACCGGCGGCGAACCCAATGGTAACATCCGCGGCGGCTATCTCTACAATCTCGACCGCGTGACCTATGTCGAGGGCAGCGCCGAGCTGATCGACGGTCCGGCGTACAACAATACGCGCAAGCCGCTCGTCGCGGACTTCCTGTTCCACGGCGAGACCGTTACCGCGATCAACGTCCATCTGACGTCGCGCGGGGGCAGCGACCCCTTGTGGGGCGCGACCCAGCCGCCCGCCGATGCCGGTGACGCGGCACGCACCGCGCAGGCCGCCGGGGTGAAAGCGTATATCAACGCGCATCTCGCGGACGACCCCGACCTCAACATCGCAGTGTTGGGTGACTGGAACGGGTTCGCCTGGGAAGAAGCGCAGACCCAGCTGACCGATCCCGCAAAGGGCGGTGCCATGACCGATCTGGCCACCTTGCTGTCGGTCGAGGAACGTTACAGCTATATGTTCGAGGGCAACGCGCAGCAGCTCGACCATATTCTCGTGACCGACTCACTGGCCGCCAACGCGCAATATGATGCGGTCCACATCAACGCGCAGTTTGGCGGGGATCGCCCGACCGATCATGATCCTCAGCTCGCCGTGTTCGACTTCGGCAATGTCATCGCACGGACAACTGTGGCGTCGGTCGAGCAGGACAGCGGCATGCACCAGGGTTTCGATTTTGGTACCGCACCGGTCGCTGCAACGGCGGATGATGTGTTCGCCTGGGAGCCCGACGCTGTGGCTGCGGTAACGCAGGACGGCGCCGGCAGCACCGCGGGTCCGCAGGTCGACAGCTTTGGTTACGACCACCACCTGTACGCCCTGACGTCCGTCGATGACATTCATCTGGTGTGATAAATGCTCCCCCGATTCCGCGAGGGATCGGGGGAGCAGCGTATAATCGATGACCGACATTGCAACGCCAGCCACGCAGGCTCTGCCATCCGGGGCATGGTCCCCGACGCCTCCCGGCGACGCATCGTTTCATGGGCGAATGCGCGACGCGTTGCAGCTTTGCCGCAGGCACCTGATCGCCGCGGCAGCGTTCAGCGCGCTCGTCAATTTGCTGTATATCGCCCCGACGTTGTACATGCTGCAGGTATACGACCGGGTCGTGCCGACGAAGGGATTGCAGACGCTCGGGTTCCTGACTGCGGCGCTGTTGTTCGCGCTGGGATGCCTCGCGTTGCTCGACCGGATCCGCAGCCGGTTGCTGGTGCGCGCGGGCGTGCTGCTGGACGCGGTGGTCGCGCCCGCGCTGCTCGATGCGACGCTTGGCCGGCCCGAATCCCCCGTCGCGCGACAGGCGCTGCGCGAACTCGACGTTATTCGCGGGACCCTGACCGGGCCGGGAATCCTCGCGCTGTTCGATGCGCCGTGGACGCCGATCTATATCTTCGTCTGTTTTCTGGTGCACCCGTGGATCGGCGTGGTTGCGCTGCTCGGCGGCTTGGTCCTCCCGTTCATTGCTTGGCGCAACGAGCGCGCCACGCGCGACGGGATGATGCGCGCGCAGGATGTCGCGGCGCGGACCTATGCCGCGCAGGATGCTGCGCTCAATGGCCCGGATGGGATAAAGGCACTCGGGATGCGGCGGGCGTTCGTCGCGCGACAGTTGCGGCAGCGGCTTTCGATGCTCGCGTTCCAGACCGAGGCCGGGTTCCAGGCGAGCGGGTATCTCACCGCGACCAAGTTCGTCCGGCTCGCGTTGCAGTCGCTCGCGCTTGGCCTCGGTGCGATGCTGGCAGTCGACAATCGCATCTCGGGGGGCGCGATCTTCGCGGCATCCTTCCTCATCGCACGCGCGCTCGCACCGATCGAGTTGCTCATCGGCAGCTGGAAGCCGCTGATGCAGGCACGCGACGGCTATCGTAACATCGACGCATTGCTCGCCGCCGATCCGTTTCATGCCGCGCCGACGCGGCTGCCTGCGCCGACCGGGACGCTTAAGCTCGAGGGGGTCACGGTGCTCACCGCGTCGCGTGACGCGGCGGTGCTCAATGCGGTGTCCTTCGCGCTCGAGCCCGGCGAAGTGCTCGCGATCGTCGGGCCGTCGGGGTCGGGTAAATCGACGCTGGTCCGCGCAATCGTGGGTGCGCTCCCGCTCGACCGCGGGACGGTGCGGCTCGATGAGGCAAGTCTCCTGGACTGGGATCCCGAACTGCTGGCACGGCACATCGGCTATCTACCACAGGACGCCGCGTTGTTCGAAGGAACGGTGAAGGACAACATCAGCCGGTTCGCGGCCGAAACCGGTGCCGATCCCGCTGCCGTCGACGCGGAAGCGGTCGCGGCGGCGGAAAAGGTCGGCGCGCTGCCGTTGATCCTGCGGCTGAACGGCGGGTTCGATCACAAGCTTCAGCTCGGCGGGCGCGGTGTGTCGGCGGGGCAGGCGCAACGCATCGCACTGGCGCGGGCGGTCTACGGCAATCCCGCGCTGTACGTGCTCGACGAACCCAACGCGCATCTCGATTCCGAGGGCGATGCCGCGCTCAACATGGTGATCGCGCGGTTGAAGGCGGAGGGGCGGACGATCATCGTGGTGTCGCATAAGCTCGGCGTGCTCCCGGTGGTCGACAAAATGCTGGTGCTTCGCGACGGGCGTGCCGAACTGTTCGGCCCGCGTGACGAGGTCCTCGCCAAGATCGCGCCGCCCAATGTGCGCCGGATGGTGCCGCCCGTGTCGGATCTGCCCGCAACACAGGGGGGAGCGGCATGAGCGGCTCTGTCAGCGTGCTACGCGCGGCCGATACACCCGCCGACTATGAGCACCGCCTTGCCGATCCGGGGCGTGACATTCGCAATGGGGCGGCGATCGCGATCGTCTTTTTCGTCCTGTTCCTCGGCTGGGCGGCATTCGCGCGGCTCGATGCGGCGGCCTACGCCCCGGGGGTGCTCGAAGTCTCCGGCCAGCGGCAGACGGTCCAGCACCGCGACGGCGGCGTCGTCGGCGCGATCTACGTGCGCGAGGGGCAGCGGGTCGAACGCGGACAGTTGCTCATCCGGCTCGCGGCATCGGAAGTGCTCGCGCAGGAACGCGCGATGAGTGCACAGGCAATCCGGTTGCTGGCGCAGCGCTCCCGGCTCGAGGCGGAGGAACTGGGGACGGGGGGTCTCGTCACGCCGCCCGAATATGCCACGCTCCCGCCCGAGGACCGCGACGATGCGGCGCTCGCGCTCAAGCTGCAACAGCGCGAGTTGCTGGCCCGGCGCGCGACGCTTGCGGCACAACGCGGGGCGCTCGGGCAGCGGGCGGCGCAGTCGACCGCGCAGGGGCGCGGCTACGACACGCAAGTGGTGTCCGCGCAGGAACAGCTGCGGATCATCGACGAACAGCTGAAAGCGTTAGCGCCGCTGGCGGAAAAGGGGTTCGTTTCGCAGACGCGGCTGCGCGAACTGGAGCGGATGCGCGCCGAACTGGTCGGCCAACGCGGGCAATATTCGGCAAGCGTCGCGCAGACGCAGGGCGCGGCACGCGAAAGCCAGATTACCGCGATCGAGGCAGAACGCACGTTCCGCGAGCGCACCGCCGCCGATCTGCGCGATGTCGAGATCCGCTTAGGAGACGTCCTCCCCAAGCTCGCTTCAGCGCGCGACCAACTGCGCCGCACCGACATCCGCGCGCCTGCGACCGGCGCGGTGATTGCGCTGAGCGTCGTTACGCCCGGCGGCGTCGTATCACCTGGACAGAAGCTGATGGACATCGTTCCGGAGCGGACCCCGCTTAAAATCCAGGCGCGTGTAGCGCCCGACGACGCGGACGATCTGGTCGTTGGGCAGCGCACCCTGGTCAAGTTCCCGGGGTTGCATGAACGGACCCTGCCCGATCTAGAAGGGACGCTGACCCGGCTTTCGGCCGATGTGCTAACTGATGAGAAGACCGGCGCGACCTATTTTACGGGCGAAGTTACGGTGCCGCGTCGACAGCTTGCACTGCTACGCGGCGTAAGGGGAAAGAATTTCGAACTGCGCGCGGGGATGCCGGTCCAGGTGCTCGTCCCGCTGCGGAAGCGAACCGCGTTAAGCTATGCGTTGGAGCCATTGATTGGCGCGTTCTGGGGGGCGTTCCGTGAACATTGAGCGCATCCGGGATGGGCTGACAGAACGGGCGGGCAGAGTTGTACACAGAATCTGTGAGCGAGATTAAAGGGCGTTTCCATGGGCGGTCCGACTGAGGTCAACTACTGCGACATACTAACTTACGGAATGGCCGCGAACGGTCTTGGTCCTTCGTAGCTTGGAGTTTGCGCAGAGATTGCGCTTGCGACTATCCAGGAACCAGCGAACCTATCGCATATTGCTCGGTGTAGAAGGCGTCGTGATTTTGCGGGAAGGTATCTGGTGGCACAGGAAGTCGAACTGAAGCTGGTATTGGACGCCGCGGCGGCCGATGCCTTCGCGGGGTCCGACGTGTTCGATGGCCCGCCGCGTACGCGGCAAATGCAAGCGGTCTATTTCGACACGCCCGATCTGGCGCTTTCGCAAGGCGGCGTCTCGTTGCGCATCCGCCAGTCCGGCGACACGCGCACACAGACGATCAAAGTCGCGGATGCGAAGGCGGCCGGTCTCTTCGCGCGGTCCGAATGGGAAATCGAGGTGGCCGACTTGACCCCGGTCATCGACGACCGGACCCCCATTCCGACGCTGCTCGGCGATGAGGCGGGCACCGTCGCTCCGATCTTCACCGTCGCGGTTGAGCGCCTGACGTGGATCGTCGACAGCGACGAGGCGTCGATCGAACTGGTCTTGGATCGCGGACACGTCTCCGCGGGTGACCGCCAGTCGCCAGTCTGCGAGCTCGAGCTGGAGTTGAAACGGGGAGAGCCCGGTGCCTTGTTTGCGCTGGCCAAGACAATAGCGGCGCATTTTCCGGTCCGCCTTGGCGTAGTGACCAAGTCCGAACGTGGCTACGACCTGCTTCGTCCCGTATCCAAAGCGTTCAAGGCGGAGCGGGTCGCGTTGAGCCGGACCGCATCCGCAGCGGACGCTTTCGAGGCAATCGCCGGCTCGTGCATACGCCAGTACCGCCTGAACGAAACCATCCTGCTCGACCAAGCAGATGCCGAAGCCCTGCATCAGGCGCGCGTGTCGTTGCGTCGGCTGCGGTCCGCCTTTTCAATCTTCAAGTCCTTGCTCGACAGTGACGAGGTGCAGCATTTCAATAGCGAGTTGCGCTGGCTGGGATCGGTGCTGGGCGAAGCGCGCGACCTCGACGTGTTACTGGCGAAGGCGCCGCCCGGCGCTTCGTTGTTCCAGGAGCTCAACCGGGCTTGCGATGCTGCCTATGCCGCGGTCGATACCGCGCTTGGCTCAGACCGGGTTCGCGCCCTGATGCTCGATCTGACGGAATGGCTGGTATGCGGGGCATGGCGCACCGCGCCATCGATGCGCGATGCTCGGGACGCGCCGGCAAGGCAGTTCGCGGCGGAGACGCTGCACAAGCAGCTTCGGCGAGTCAGCAAGCGTGGTAGGTCGCTTGCCACACAGGCGGACGAGGAACGGCACGAAGTCCGCAAAACCGCCAAACGGCTCCGCTATGGCGTGGAGTTTCTCGGCTCGCTATTCCCGGGCAAGAAGCGTGCGCGTCGCTACGGGAAGTTCATGAGATCGCTGGAGAAGCTGCAGGATCAGCTTGGCGCGCTGAACGACATGGCGACTGCGCCAATGGTTCTGGACCGGCTGGGCCTGAGGGATGACCCCGGGGCCAAGAGCTTGCTGGCGCACCGAAAGAAATCGAAGATTATTGACGCCGCAGCCGAGGCGTACGACGATCTCTTGGATCGCAAGACTTTCTGGGGTTAGGGTAGGAGGATTAGCGCCCGGTCGGACGATCGAGCGTCGGCGCGATCGGCTGATCGCCCCTTCAAAGTCCGATGATGAGGCGGCACAGGTTGGGCCGTTCGACGATCGCTGTCAGCATCGCGGCGGCGTCGTCGCGCGAGACTGAGCCATGCGAAATCACGAAATTCACTCGGACGCGGCGAAGTTTCAACCGCATGACTTTTCTTTCGCTGGCTACATGAACGAATGGCAGATTTTAGTAACCTGAGATAGCGCGCGAACGTCCGACTTTGGGTCGGTGAAGTCGGTAGCGTCTTTGTTGTTTGGGTCTTTGGCAGTAAGGAATCTTGAGCCGGAAGGGCTTTTCGCGTGCCTTTCACAGTGTCCTACGGGCAGCATTCCCGTGGTCCGTGGTCCGTGGTCCGTGCTCCGTGGTCCCGTGGTCCCGTGATCATGATGGCGATGTGCTCCGCGTCCTATTATCGTGCTGATCCTGCCAGCGCTTATCCGAACCCGGTCGATCTTACCTCGGCAGGCGTTGCGATCGCCTTGTCGTAGGACTAGCCTCGCCTCGGGGAGTGAAATCATATGGAATTCAAAGACCGGGCGGGATGGCTCTTCGTAACTAAGCGTTTTTGTCCGTCCGCTATCCGTGCGCCGATGCAAAACCAGAGCCACGGCAAATGTTCGCCATCTTCCTGACGCCGGCCTATGCGCCATTCGCGATCTCGTTCATCGTGATGACTGGGATCGGCCTGATCGAGGCGATCGGCCTTGGGCTTGGCCATCTCGATCTCGACGCGGACGTGTCTGCCGACGCCGCTAGCGGCGGCGTGCTAGATTGGCTTGGATTTGGCCATGAATTGCCGATCCTGATCTGGCTCACCTCCTTGCTCGGCTGCTTCACGCTGGCTGGAATCGCCATTCAGCAGGGTGCCGCTGCTATGACCGGCGGCCCGCTGCCCTGGGGCCTCGCTTCGGGTGGCGCGCTGATCGCTGGCGCCGTGCTCAATACGCTTGCCGCCAACGGCCTCGCCCGGGTCATGCCCGGCTTCGAAACCAGCGTGATCTCGACCGACGACTTTCTTCGCCGCCGCGGCACCATCCTTGAAGGCACCGCCCGGCGCGGATCGCCGGCTCGCGCGAAAATCATCGACCAGCACGGCCAAGCGCATTTCATCATGGTCGAGCCGCATGACGACACCGACGCGATCGCTACCGGCGAGACCGCGCTGATCGTCCGCCGCGACGGCAAACTTTTCTACGCGCTGCCCGAAGCCAACGCGCTTCTGCAGTCGATCTGACCACAATCATAACCGGGGAGGGTTTCATGCCCGCACAGCTTCTGAACGTCCTGATCTATGCCGGTATCGTGCTGTTCGCG
>NZ_JBEPST010000006.1:0-324453 GCF_040549155.1 Sphingomonas sp. PvP056 | reverse complement strand
GGAAGAGTAGGTCGTCGCCAGGCATTGAAGCCGGTGAGCAGCAAATTCGTCTCGTATCCATAAGAACCCATTCACATGTCATCTACCCTCGTTCCTAACGGAACCGTCGCGGGGTGGAGCAGCCCGGTAGCTCGTCAGGCTCATAACCTGAAGGTCACAGGTTCAAATCCTGTCCCCGCAACCAAACGCTAAACGACAAACGCCGCCCTCACGGGCGGCGTTGTCGTTTGTGCTGGATACCGAGAAATCTACGGCCTTCTCAGTCGACACATTGTGTTAGACACGCCGCGAGCTCGCGCGGGGCTGCAATTCATCGAGTGCGTCGGCATTGTCGCGACCCCAGCCGTAAAGCAGTTCGATCGGTTCTACGAAACGCTGCCCCAGATCGGTCAGACGGTATTCGACCATCGGGGGTAACGTGCTTTGCACGTGTCGGCTCAGCAACCCGCTGGCTTCGAGGTCGCGAACGGTCTGGGTCAGCATTTTCTTCGAAATCCCCGGCAGGCTGCGCTGCAACACGCCGGTGCGCGCTGTGCCGCCGTGCCGCGCGTGGAGCGTGTGAAGCACCATACTGGTCCACTTGGTCGCGAAAAGTTCCAGCACGCGCCGCGGCGCACAATCCTCGCGCCATTCCGCGTCGGGCGTTCCCGGTTGCATGTGGTTACCTCCTGGTGCCTGGGGACGTGAATGGTGCCGTCTAGAAGCACAGGCCATCGCTGCCTAGCTCTGTCCGAACACAGGAGATATGTATGGCGAAGACGGCATTGGTAGTGGGCGCGAGCGGGATCGTTGGCAGCGCCACGGCGCGCTTGCTGGTCGAACAAGGCTGGACCGTACACGGGCTGGCGAGACGCCCGGTGAATCAGGCGGGCGTGCAACCGGTCCCTGCGGATCTGCTTGATGCGGATGCAACAGCGACGGCGCTGCGCGATCTCGATCCGGATGCGGTGTTCATCACCACGTGGCTGCGGCAGGACAGCGAGGCGGAGAACATCCGCGTCAATTCGGCAATGGTGCGCAACCTGCTCGACGGGCTGCCCAAGCCCAAGGGACCACGCCACGTCGCGCTCGTCACGGGTCTCAAGCATTATCTCGGGCCGTTCGAAGCGTATGGCAAGGGTGCGCTGCCGCAAACGCCGTTCCGCGAGGAGCAGGGGCGGCTCGATGTCGAGAACTTCTATTATGCGCAGGAAGACGAAGTGTTCGCCGCCGCCGCGCGCGACGGTTTCACCTGGAGCGTGCATCGCCCGCATACGGTGATCGGGCTGGCGGTTGGCAACGCGATGAACATGGGGACGACGCTCGCCGTCTATGCGACCCTGTGTCGGGAAACGGGGCGTCCGTTCACCTTCCCCGGTTCGGCGGCGCAATGGTCCGGGCTGACAGACATGACCGACGCGGGGCAGCTTGCCCGGCAGTTGCTGTGGGCGACCGAAACCGAGGCGGCGCATGACGAAGCGTTCAACATCGTCAACGGCGACGTTTTCCGGTGGCAATGGATGTGGGCGCGCATTGCCGACTGGTTCGGTGTCGAGGCAGCGCCGTTCGACGGCACCGTGCGGCCGCTCGAACAGCAGATGGGGGACGATGCGGGCTTGTGGCGCGAGATCGCCGCGCGCGAGGGGCTGGTCGAGTCCGACCTGGATCGTCTCGCGTCGCCGTGGCACACCGATGCGGACCTTGGCCGACCGATCGAAGTGGTGACGGACATGGGCAAGAGCCGCCGCTTGGGCTTTACCGCCTATCAGCCGACCGACGACGCGTTCTTCGCGCTGTTCGAGCGGCTGCGCGCCGATCGTCTGATCCCGTAAGGCTGGGCCTGCCGTTCTCACCCCCGCGCGTGCCTACCGAAGATCCGGTCGCCGCGTGGGGGCATGGAAATCCGGCGGCTTGTCAGCGATCCAGCGCAGGAAACGCCCGATGTCCGGGCGCGTCTTCAGGACATCCAAATCCGCGAAATCCGCGGCGAGGTCGCGGTTCGACACACAGGCGTGGATGATCCGATGGCAGATCGGATGCACCGGCACGACCTCGGTACCGCCGCGGCTCTTGGGGATACGGTGATGCCATTCGACTTTTCGGCCCAGCGCGCGGTCGCAGAGCGCGCAGCGTTCGGGGTCAGTGGCGGCAATCGCTAAAGCTTCGGCCTGTTTCAGCCCGATCATCCGCTTTACACGTCCACCCATCGACCAAAGATGGTGACGCGGGATTGCACTGCCAAGCCATTACCCAACGTTTGAAATCAGCGTGTATGCCGGGACAGGAACGCCCACATCGCTTCGTTGTCGACGACCGACCAGCTGTGTTTGCCGCCGCGCATTACGCGCGCGGCGACGGTCACATCGCCGTCGCAGCGGGCATAGCCCTGTTCATACACCGCGGCCCCGAGATTGCGCGCATACGGTTCGCTACAGTGGTTCAACGCCGCCCACCGCTGCAGGGCGACGGTTTGAGGATACTGCCAATAGGGTGCGCCGCCCCCGGTGATCGGGTTGGTCGTGTCGGCATCGCCCGAAAACGCCAGCACGGGTAGCGGCGTGGTGGGGCGGCAGCTCGCAGGATCGGCCCGCGAACGGTCTGCCGCGAGCGGGCGTCCGGCGCGCAATCCGACGACCGGGGCGATCGCGGCGAAGCGGCGTGGGACAACGCACCCGAGCAACGACGTCATCCGCCCTCCGCCAGACAATCCGGTTGCGTAGACACGTTTGACATCGACGCAGCCGGTCGCCGCCAGCCGGTCGATCAGTCCGGTGAGATAGGCCACATCATCGCGCGCGTCCTTGCCTGGCAGTGCGCCGGTGACGGTCGGCACACCGGGGATGTTCCACACATAGCCCCGCCCCGCGGCGATCCCGCCATTGGGAGAGACGACGACAAAACCGTGCGCATCGGCAGTCGCCGCGAGACCGCTTTCGCGCAGCATCTCCGCGCCGGTGCCCGTGCTGCCATGCAGCAGAATGACGAGCGGCATGGGGCCGACTTTGCTGCCCAAGTGGATCACCCCACGCTCAGGCAGGGCATCGAGAGCATCGATGCGACACTGGGCGAAGGCGGCACTGGCACTGAAACAGGCACAGAGGGCGAGCACAAGGCGGAGCAAAAGCATGATGCAAGCTTATGCCGCCAGGATGCGTATGCCTAGCACCGGGGATGATCGCCGCACCGTAACGCCCTTCGGTCGTCGTCCCCGCAAGCTTGATCCCGTGGCGATGCGGGGTTCGGCCTGTGAACGGCGTAGCTCTAACCCCGGTCGCCGTATGCTGGTCAGACGCTCGCTACCGCGCCACCTGATGTCGTCACGCGGCGGAACGCTTTGCTGAGCGCGTCGATCGAATAGGGTTTACGCAACAACTCGAACTCGCCGGCACCCTCCTTGGACAGGATCTCGCTATAACCGCTGGTCAGGATGATCGGCATTGCCGGGTCGTGTCGCCGAATCTCGTGCGCGAGCTCTATGCCGTTCATGCCGGGCATCATCACGTCCGAGAAAACGACATCGAACCGTTCGATCGGTTGCGCCAGGCGATCGAGCGCATCGCGGGCATTGCGCGCCAGCACGATTCGATGGCCAAGATCCCGCAACGCCGCGACCGCAAAGTCGCCGACTTCGGGGTTGTCCTCGACGACCAGAATACTCAGCGATATCGCGGCCTCGCGCTGGATCAAGACCTCGGCAGCTTCCACCGGGGCCACGTCATGTTCGCGCGGCAGGAACAGCGTAAACGCCGCCCCCCGGCCCAGTTCGCTTGTCACCACCACCTCGCCGCCCGATTGCTTGGCGAACCCGAACACCTGCGAAAGCCCCAGGCCCGTTCCGTGCCCAACACCCTTGGACGTATAAAAAGGCTCGAAAATTCGGTCGAGCAGATCGGGGGCGATCCCGGTACCGGTATCGGTGATCGCGATCGCGACCCAATCGCCAATCCGTTCCTCATGACCGCGGATCGCAGGAATACGGTCGCTAGGCTCCACCGTGATCGTCAGCCGGCCTTCCTGCTGCATCGCATCGCGTGCATTGACCGCCATGTTGACGATCGCGGTTTCGAACTGGCTGACATCGGCGTTGGTGAAGCACGGCACGGACGGCGAGTGCAGGTCGACCGCGATCAGCGCCCCCGCCAGCATTTCCATCATGTCGTTGAGCCCGCGGATCGTGGCGCCGACGTCGAAGATCTCCGGCGTTAGCGACGACCGCCGCGCAAAAGCGAGCAACTGGCTGGTCAGGTTCGCCGCACGGTCCGATGTCTCGGCGATCGCGTCGATATAGCGGTCGCGGCGGGTCTCGTTGAGCCCGGGTCGGCGTAGCAATTCGGTCGATCCACGGATGACGGTCAGCAGATTGTTGAAGTCGTGCGCGATTCCCCCGGTCAGCTGTCCGAGCGTTTCCATCTTCTGTGCCTGCCGCAAGGCGTCGTGCGCGCGAGTTAATTCCTCGGTGCGCTCGGCGACCCGGCGTTCGAGCGTACTGTTGACGTCCTGCACAGCCGCGAACAGCCGCGCATTGTCGATCGCGATGGCTGCCTGCGCCGCAATTCCGCTCAGCAGCCGCTCGTGCCGTTCGGTAAAGCGACCTGGGGCGGGATGCCCGAACAGCAACCCGCCAAGCACTTCGCCCGATCGCGAGACGACCGGTGCTGCAAGATAACTGCGCACCGGAAGATGCCCAAGCGGCATCCCGTTGTGCGGCGCGTTGCGACCGTAGCGCGGGTCGGCGAGAATATCGTCCGAGCGGAACACCCCTTCGTTACGGAACGTCGGCCCGAACACCGCGGTCGACCGCGGACGACCCAGTTTCTCAAAGTCCCCGCGGGACGCGCCCGACAATGTGTAGAGATGCAGACGTTCGCCGGTCTCGTCCATCAGGTTGTGGAAATAGGCACCGAAACGCGCGCCGGTCAGTTCGACCCCCGCATCCGTGACCATCTGTACCAGCGGTTCCTGGTCGAGTTCGGCCGCCAGCGCGGCACCTGTACGGTTGAGGGTTTCGAGCGTCTGCGTTTCCGCAATCAGGCTCTGTTCCATCGCTACGGCGGACGTCACTTCGATCACCGTGGCGAGCACGCCCGCGGGATGTCCGTCGGGGGCCATCACGGGGGCGTAGCTCAGGTCGAAGAAGACCTGCTCGGGCGCGTCGTTCCGAAACAGCGTGATTTCCTGCCGCGAAAAGGTCAGGGCGCGACCCGCCAGACATTGCTCCAGCACATTGCCGTTGAACGCGGCGGCTTCCGGCCATGCGTCCCTGACCCCCCGGCCCAGGATTGCGGGATGGCTGCGTCCCGCAATCGATGCGTATCGCGCGTTATACAACAGGATACCGTCTTCGTCCCACATCAACGCAAGCGGTAGCGGAGACTGTAGAAGGATCCCTGTAGCGACCTGGAGATGTGGGGGCCAGCTCTCCAGCGGGCCGAGCGGCGTCTCGGCCCAGTCATGCGCTGCGATCAACGCCGCCATGCGATCTCCACTATGGAGGAATCCCGGCACGCCGTGCATTCTCGAAGGCTCCGCATATGATTGAAGGTTGAATTGGGCTCCCTCAACCAACGACGCTCGGCGAAGATGCACTGCAACGACCTTTATCACTCGCCTCAAGCGAAAACCACCGTCGCAGTCCCACTACGGCACGATGCCGGTGCATTCCGTGGAGCTTCGCGCAGGTCAAGGATACGGCATTTTAACAGAAAATCGGCGATACGGCGGTATGCGAAAGGCAACATGGTCCGTCACGTCCGACCCCGCTCGGAAGCTCCTGCATATGACGATCGCAGGGTTCTTTACCCCCGATGACGTCGCTGGTTTCCAAAGCGCCGTTGCGAGCGAGATTGGCAGGTTACGGCCATTCTTGCGCGGTGAAGCGCATGTCACGCTGTGCGACACACGCGGCGTCCAGATCCAGTCGCAGGAGGCGGTCGCGGCGTTTGCCGATATGCTCGCACATCCGGCAGCGCGATCGCGTCGCCTGGCGTATGTCGTCGACGCCACGCTCGCGCGGATGCAGATCAAGCGGCTGACCGCGCGCGACGACGCAGCGTATTTTCCCGATCCCGCCGCGGCAGAGGCGTGGTTGTTCCAGGCATAGCCGACGCTACGCCGACCCAACCCGCCTCCGCATAAATTCCGACGGGACCCTGCGACCGGGCACCGCCCCGCCGCTGCTATAATGGCAGCGAAGCTTTGCGGAGGGTCGAATGTCGGTCGAAGGGGTGGTGGTCGAATTGAGTGCACGGGCGGCAGCCGTGCTGGCCGAAGACATGGTCGTGATCAGTTTCGACAGCGACGGTGTGCTGATCGAAGCGAACGCAACGGCCAACGCCGTGCTCGCATCGTTCGAGCGGCCGATCACCTTCGCCACGGTCTTCCCGCAGCATGTCGACACCGTCGCAAGCGATGCCGAGACCAAGGTGGCGGTTGCGGTCGAAGGCGTAGTTGCCGACGAACACGGGCGTCATCTCCACATCCAGGGTAGCATCGGCACACTGTCCGAGGCGACGGGCAAGCGCGTCTTCATGGGGTTCGTTCGCGGCGACGACTCGCCCGAAATCGCGTTACTGCGACATCGCTTCGACGCGATCAACGGGGCGCTGGCGATCTGCCAATACTCGCCCGAAGGTATTCTGCTCGATGGCAATGCGCGCTTCTTTGCGCTGACCGGGCTTGCGCGCGATACGCTGGTCGGACGTCCCTTCGATGCGCTGTGGACCGTGGAGGAACGCGGACAGCGTGATCCCGCGACCTATTGGAACCGGTTCGCGCGGGGTGAACCCGATACCGTCATTCGTCGCTATACCGCCGATGTCACGCATCCGGTGTGGGTCCGCGAAATCTTTGTGCCGACCTTCGATGAAGCCGGGCATCTGCTTTCGGTGCTGAGCTACGCCTATGACATCACCGCGGATCATCAGGTGGCGGTCGATAATCAGGGGCGGATGACCGCGATCAACCGCGCCTTCGCGTTGATCGAGTTCGATCTTTCCGGCCGCGTCGTCTCGGCCAACGACAATTTCCTGTCGCTGATGGGCTATACGATCGACGAGATCCTGGGGGAACATCACCGCATCTTCTGCGAGCGCGACTATGCGCAGAGCCCGGCGTACCGACAGTTCTGGCAAAAGCTCGGCAACGGGGAAATCGACCAGGGGGAATATAAGCGGATCTGCAAGGACGGCAGCGAAGTCTGGATCCAGGCGTCGTACAACCCGATCCTGGCGGCCGACGGTCATCCGATCGGCGTCGTGAAGGTCGCAACGGACGTGACCGAACAGCGGCTTGCGATGGTCGAGGCGGCGGGGCGGGCAGCCGCTATCGATCGCGCGCAGGCAGTCGTGGAATTCGACCTGTCGGGCAAGGTGATCGATGCCAACGCCAATTTCCTGGCGGTGATGGGGTATGACCGTGAGGCAGTGATCGGCCAGCCGCACCGGATGTTCTGCGACGCGGGCTACGCTGCATCCCCCGAATATGCCGATCTGTGGGCGCGTCTGCGGAACGGTGAATTCGTCAGCAACGTGTTCAAGCGCATTGCCAGTGGCGGGCGCGAGGTGTGGATCCGGGCAACCTATAATCCAATTCTCGATATTGAGGGCAATCCGCGCAAGATCGTCAAGTTCGCTTATGACATCACCGACCAAAAGCGCCGGGACGTCGAATTCGAAGGCCGCGCGCGCGCGATCGACCGCGCACAGGGCATCATCGAATTTGCGATGGACGGGACGATCCTCGATGCCAACGCCAACTTCCTGGCGCTGACCGGCTATACCCTCGATGAGATCCGCGGGCGGCACCATCGGGTGTTCTGCGACACTGCCACCACCCAGTCGGAAGCCTATGCCAATTTCTGGGAAAAGCTCGGTCGGGGCGAATATGATGCCGGCGAATACAAGCGGCTGACCAAGACGGGCTCCGACATCTGGATCCAGGCGACGTATAATCCGATCTTCGATCTCAACGGCAAGCCGATCAAGGTCGTCAAGTTCGCGGTCGACGTGACCCAGCAGAAACTCGCCGCCAACGATCATCAGGCAAAGGTCGACGCGATCAATCGCGCGCAGGCGGTGATCGAATTCGATCTCGATGGAAACGTGCTCTGCGCCAACGAGAATTTCCTGCGCACCACGGGATATTCGCTGCGCGAGATCACCGGGCAGCATCATTCGATGTTCTGTTCGCCCGACTATATCCGCAGCCTCGAATATCGCGACTTCTGGCTCAAGCTTAACAAGGGCGAGGTTCATTCGGGGCGGTTCCACCGTATCGGCAAGTACGGCCGCGATGTGTGGATCCAGGCGACGTACAACCCGGTGTTCGATCTGCGCGGCAATCCGATCCGCGTCATCAAATATGCGACGGACGTGACCGATCAGGTCCAGCTCGAGCAGCAGATCGAGTCGTGTTCCAAGGGGATGACGGGGCATGTCGGCGCGCTGATGCAATCGATCAACGCAATCACCCAGGCGACCGAGACTGCAACCGAACTTGCCGGCCATACCCGCCAAGATGCCGAGGTGGGGCATGCCGCGCTGATGGGTGCGATCGAAGCGATCGACCTGATTCAGAAATCGGCCTCTGGTATCGCGGAGATCGTGTCGGTGATTGGTGAGATCGCGGGGCAGACCAATCTGCTCGCTTTCAACGCTGAAATCGAGGCTGCACGCGCAGGAGACCATGGCGTGGGCTTCTCAGTCGTCGCCGGCGAGGTCCGCAAGCTTGCTGAACGCAGCTCGACCGCGGCGCGAGAGATCAACCGCCTCGTCGATGAATCGCTCGAGCGGATCCTCAAGGGCACCGAACGCTCCAAGGAAGCGACCAGCGCGTTCGCCGGAATCGTCGGTTCGGTCCACAAGACCGGCGACGCGATTGACGCGATCGCCAAATCGACCACCGTCCAGGACGATGCGTCCGCAAAGGTCGTCGATCTGATCCAGACGCTGTCGAAGGCGACCGAGCGTGCTGCATGAGGCCAATACGCTGGCGGACGCCCCTGTAGCGCTCGCGCTCGCTCAGTCCGAAGCGGCCGAACGGCGGACCGCGCAGGCTGGTCTGTACGGCGCGGTGGTCGTTCGTGGGCTGACCGTCGCGGTTCCGATCGCGGCGATCCGCGAGGTCGTCCCGCGCCCGGCGGCGCTGCTGCCATTCCCCGGGACGCGCGACGATATCGTCGGCGCGATCGACTTGCGCGGGGCGCTCGTGCCCGTGCTCGATCCGGCCGGTCTTTTCCGCACCGGCGACACCGCGGCCTGCCCTGTCATTCTGGTGTTGCGTCATGCCGGTCGCGTGATCGGCATGATCATTGAATCGATCGTCGGCGTCCTGTCGCTCGACCCCGCGGACCTGACCTATCTCGATATCGGCGGGGACGGCGGTTCGCCGAAACTGCTCCAGGCGGCGTTCGTCCAAGGCGACATGCGCGGCATGGTGCTCGACGTCGAGGCGCTGGCCGCGCTGGAGGCGATCCCGTTCGCGGTGGAACGATCGCTGGTGGCAACGCGGCAGGCGGGCGTCACGAGCGGCTTGCCGACGCTGCTGTTTACGGCGGGCGGCGTACGGCTCGGGCTGGCGGCACATGCCATTGAGGCGTCGGTACCCGAACAACGCATCGTGCCCAGTCCGATCGAGGACGAATTGTGGCTCGGGTCGCTGATGCACAACGGGCACCGCGTTCCGGTGATCGATACCTTGCGTTTCCTGGGACTGGGGGCGGGGCGCCGCACCGAACGCGTTGCTGCGGTGATCGTGCGGTTGCCGTGCGGGCACCGGGTTGGGCTGCAGATCGACGCGGTCGACGACATGCTCCGGGTCCGGCCCGACGAGATCAAGCCGCTGCAACAGTTCATGGTCGGAAATTACGGCCTGTTCGCGGGGTTATACGGCGTGGCCGCGCCGACCTTGCTGCTCGATCCGGAAGCGGTGCGGGCGGACGTGCGGCTGGGCATGATCGGTCGGCTGTGTGGCCGGGACGACGTGCCGTCCGCGACGACCGACGAACGCCGCGCGACGCTCGAGGCGTTCCTGCTGGTGCGGCTCGGCCAGCAGCGCCTGGCGTTGCCGATGGAGCAGGTCGAGGAGATCATCGCAACCAAGCCGACCGGCAGCGGGCTGGTCGATCACCAGCAGGCGATTGCCGACTTTATCGTTCACCGCGGTCGTGCGGTGCCGTTGATCGACCTGAACCTGGCGCTCGGATTTTCAGACGAAGCGGCGATCGCGGCCTTCACCGTGCTAACTTCGGCGGATGGCAATCAAGCGGGGTTCATGGTCGACGAACTATGCGCGGTCGAGCGATCGGCGGTGCAACGGTTGCGCGATGCCGGGTCGGCCAAGGCCGTGGGCCGCGTCGCCGCGACGATCCGCACGCCGGAGGGTGCCTGCTCGATCGTCGACTTGCGCAGTCTCGTCAGGAGCTTGTGCACGCTCCCACCGTCTTGAGGGTCCCCCTCATGATCTGGGGCGTGCGCGATCCGCACCGCTGGCGCAGCGCGTAGCGACGGGTGGCGCGCGGTCGAGCAGCGCACGGGTGACGCCATTGGTCCAGCCGAACCCGTCCTGCACCGGATATTCGCCGCCGCCGCCCGCGCCACCGGTATCGACGTCATATTTCTCGACCAGCCGGCCGGTACAGGCGAACACCCCCGATACGGTCCCCACCCATCGCGCCGCGATCGTATCTGCCAGCGCACGCTCGTCGTAGCGATCCAGCCCCGTCACCGCGATCCATTGGAGTGGTGCCCAGCCGTTGGGTTCGTCCCATTGTTGCGGGGTCGCAACGGTCGTGGTCGCGATCCCACCGCGCCGAAGCAAGCGCGTGGAAACCGTCTTCGCGACGGCTTTCGCCTGATCGCGACTGGCCGTGCCGACGAACAACGGCATCAGCGTGGCGGCGGTCAGCTGCCCGGTGCGCCGTCCAGTGCGCCAGTCCAGGTCCTCATAGGCGCTCGCTGCGGGGTCCCACAGATGCGTTGCGATAGCGGCGGCGCGTGCCTTGGCCTGTCGGTCAAAATCCCGTGCGCAGGCAGTGTCGCGCCGCCGCGCACAGCCCTGCGCGATCGCCTGTTCCAGCCCGAACAACAGGCTGTTGAGATCCACCGGGGCAAGCGCTGTTGTCCGGATCGTGGCGAAGGTCCTGCCGTCGGCGAACCAGCGCGAACTGAAATCCCATCCACTTTCGGCGGCGGCGCGGATGTCACGGTACACCGCCCGCGGGGATCGCCCGGTTCTTGCCGCAAGCGCGACATCCTCAGCATAGGATTCCTCGCGCGGCGTATCGCGCGCATCCCAATAGCGATTGAGCACCGCACCGTCGGCAAGCCGCACGACATGCGCGGTTGCCGAACCGGGCCGGAGCGTCGCGGCGCCCTGCATCCAGAAACGGTGTTCGGTCCGCAAAGCGTCGAGATAGCGCGCATAGGCAGTCGGCTTGTCCTCGGACAGCAGCCCGACCATCAAATACAGGAACGGCGGTTGCGAGCGCGACAGATAATAGCTGCGGCTGCCGTTGGGGACATGGCCGTAGCGCCGCACCATGTCCGCGAAATTGTCGACCATCGCGGTCGCGTCGGCGGTGTGCCCATCGCGGACCAGCCCGAGCATCGTGAAATAGCTGTCCCAATAATAGATCTCGCGAAACCGTCCGCCCGGGACGACATAGCGGTGCGGTAACGCCAGCGCGGATGCATAAGGCGATGGTGCCAACGGCGGACGCATCAGCTGCGGCCACAGCGCCGCAATATGCTCGCGCACCGGCAGCGGCGGGATCGTCACGGTGGCGCGTGACTCGGGCAGCGCGAATTCCCGCAACACGAAGCGGTGCAGGGAAGCCGCGTCCAGGGGCCGTTCGCGGCGATAGGCGGCCATGATCGCGGCAGGGGCGCGGCGTGGTACCGCATCGGCGAAGGTCTTGCCATCGGGGAACAGTCGCAGCGTCTGAACCCGGACGAACAGCTCGCCGAACAAGTCTGCAGGGGAGGGCGTAGCAGCCGGGGGTGCCCGACTTTCCGCCGGTTGTGCCACCCGTGCGCTGGCCGCCAGCGACGTCGACACGCCTGCGAGCAGGAGGAGGATCGTGTAGACAAAGCGCCGCATGCGATTGATGTTATACGCGTTTTGCGACAGCATGAAGCCCGGACATGGGCGCGGGCGGTTGAACTGGCAGGTTCCGTCCGGCAGGGTCGCGGTCAGCGACGGAGCGGATTGATCATGGCGTCCCACGACGCGAACCCCGAACAGATCGATCCGCCGCAGCTGAGGCTTTCGACCGCCCGCGCGTCTTGGGTAGATGGCGACGGAACGTATGCGATCCAATGCGATGTCTGAAGACCTGCGGGCACTGTCCCGGCGGTTGCGTCCGGCATTGATCGCGTTCTTTACGCGGCGGCTGCGGGACCCTGCGCTGGCGGAGGATCTCACGCAGGATCTGTTCTGTCGCCTCGCCGCCAATCCCGCGCGGGATAGCGCCAATCCGGAAGCGTATGTCTTTCAGATCGCGGCGAATCTTGTCCGGGATCATTACCGTCGCGAGACCGTTCGTGGTCGCTATCGACGGATTGCCGAACTCGCGGATGACCGGGAGATCGATCGGATCGACGCGGAACGCACATTATCGGGTCGCGAAAACGTCGGTCGCGTTGCTGCTGTCCTCAATACCTTGCCAGAACGGACCCGGAATATCTTCATTCTCTACCGGCTCGAAGGCATGCAGCGCAAGCCGATCGCGGACGCGTTCGGGATATCGGTCAGTGCAGTGGAAAAGCATATCGCCAGCGCGATGCGACTGTTGCTCGAGGAACTGGGTATGCCGCAATGACGCTCGACTGGAAGCGGGAGCGCTCGACCCTCGACGATGACGCGGTGCTGTGGTGCCTGCGCCTCAACGAAGGCCTGGCCAACGAACGCGAGCAGGAGGACCTGCGCGCGTGGCTTGCGGCCGATCCCGCGCGGCGGCACCGGCTCGATGCGATCACGGCCTTGTGGGACGGGATCGAGGACGATGCCCATGCCCCCGAGATGCTTTCGCTGCGGCATGCGGCGCTGACGGCGATGGAACAGGCGGGTCGGCGCGGCTGGACTTGGCCGCGTCGTATGCCCTGGGTCGGGATAGCGGTGGCGGCGATGCTGGTTCTCGCGATCAACGTGGTGTTCTTGCTGCGGGACCCGATGACCTATTACACGACCGGGATCGGCGAACGTCGGGTGGTGGCGCTGGCCGATGGGTCGACCCTGTCTCTGGATGCGGACAGTGCGGTGTCGGTTCGTTTCCATCGCAATCGCCGCGATCTGACGCTCGATCGGGGGCGCGCTGCCTTCAGAGTCGCCAAGGATCCGCTGCGGCCGTTCGCGGTGACCAGTGGCACGCACGTCGTGGTCGCGACCGGGACGGAATTTACGGTCGAGAAACTCGCGAACGAAGTCCGTGTCGCCTTGGTGGAGGGGCGGGTCGCGATCTTGCGGACGGTGCCGCACGGGCATGCGGTTCAGCTGGCGCACGTCGGCAAGACGACGGAGCCCGCCGAGCAGGCGCTTACCCCGGGGCACGAACTGATCCTAACGAATGGGCGCGCGCTGGGGGCGTTGCGGGCGAGTGCCGCCGATGTCGGATGGGAAGCCGGGCAATTGTTCTTCGCTAACGAACCGCTCGGTGTCGCCGCGGAGCGGGTGAACCGCTACAGCGTCGGCAAGCGGATCGACGTCGCGTCGGACGTTACCGGCATTCGCGTGAGCGGGGTGTTCAACGCAGGCGACGTGGATGCTTTCGCGCGTGCCGTCGCGACCGTCTTTCCGGTCCGCGTCCGCAACGACGGGGAGCGCCTACTCCTCAGTGCCCCGAGAAAAATCGATGCCAATGCCGGCCAAAATGGAACCAATTCGAGAAAAGTAAATTAAAACATAATACCTGCCTGAGCATTATACCCAGTCCCGCGTCATACCTCTGTAACAAAACAAGAGGGGCGTATGGCGTACAAAGTCGGTTTGGCAGCACTGCTTGCACGGGGCAGTATCGCAGCGATCAGCGTCGCGGTGGCCCCTCCCGTATTTGCGCAGCAGGCGCTGGTGTCGGTCGATATTCCGCCGCAACCGCTCGGTCAGGCGATCCGCACGCTGGGTCGCGAAGCGCGTGTCCAGGTGGTGTTCGACGAGGGCCGGATCGGCAATCGCACCTCCCCGGCGGTCAGGGGGCAGATGACGCCCGGTATGGCGCTCGGCCGGATGCTGGCTGGGTCCGGCCTGACGGTCTCGACGACCGCGCAGGGCGTTTATGTGATCGGCGAACCCACCGTATCGATGATGCCCGCCAGCCTGCAGTCGACGCCAGCGCCGGCTGCCGCGCCCGAGGCGGCGCCTGCACCAGCGGCGGCTGCCCCTGCCACCCCGCCGGTCGACATCGTCGTGACGGGGACCCGGATCGTCCGTCCGAACCTGAAAAGCGCGAGCCCGATCACGAGCGTCGATTCCAACGAGATCCGCCAGCAGGGCGCAATCAACGTCGAGGAAGTGCTCAACCGCCTTCCGCAGGTGACGCCGGATTCGCAGCAGGCCTATCAGAACAGCAACGGCAAGCAGCGCGTGAAGCTGCGCGGGCTCGATTTCAACCGCACGCTGACGCTGATCGACGGCCAGCGGATCACCGATTCCGAAGCGGTCGATATCAACCTGATCCCCGTCTCGCTGATCAATCGCGTCGACGTGCTGACCGGTGGCGCATCGTCGGTCTATGGATCGGATGCGGTCGCGGGGGTGGTCAACTTCGTCCTCAAGAAGGACTTCGAAGGCCTGCGTTTGTCGAGCAACTACAGCTTCTTCCAGCATGACAACCGCGCCAATGCCTCGACCCCGCTCGCGGCGGCGAACGGCATCGCCACTCCCGCCGGGCTCGCCACCGATGGCGGGCGAGTCGATGTCAACGCGACCGCCGGGCACAATTTTCTCGACGGTCGGCTCAATCTCACGGGCTTCGTCGGCTATCGTCATGGGGACCCGATCTTCTTCCGCGACCGCGACACGTCGGGATGCCAGATCCAGCGCGCGGGGAGCGGCTATAACTGCCTGCTGACCGCGGCATCGCCCAACGGGACGATCACGCCGCTCAGCGGTGCGAATGCGGGGAAGAACTTTTCCAACCCCACGGGGACCGAGGGCACGTTCGTCGATGCGGCAACCGTTCCTGGCTATAGCAACAGCGCGGACCGCGAAGCACAGCGCGGCTACGATCGCCTGAACCTCGGCGGGTTCGTCAATTTCAAGGTGTCCGACGCGGTCGAGCTCTACGCGAACGTGCTCTATTCGCGCGATAAATCGCAGAACAGCTTTTACGGTCCGTACGTCCAGAGCTCGAACGCTTATGGATCGGCACCGTATCAGGTCAATTGCGACAACCCGCTGATGTCGGCGCAGCAGGCGCAAATCGTCTGCGGGTCGGCGGCGGGGAGCGGGGCGCTGGCGCCGGTCAACGTGCAATATGGCTTCCCGGGGCTTGGCGGCAATCGCTCGTCGGACACGTTCGACAACCGCAACTTGCGCATCGCGGGCGGCGTCCGCGGGGAGATTGCGGAAGGGATCAAATATGACGTCGGCGGCGTCTACGCCAAGAACCGCGCCTTGTGGATCACCGACGGCAAGCCGCTGTTCAGCAAGATCAATCGTGCGCTCGACGTGGTGTCGGTCGGCGGCGTCGCGACGTGCCGGTCGGTCGTCAACGGCACCGATCCGAACTGCGTTCCGCTCAACATCTTCGCGGCGGGGACCGGGAGCGCGGAATTGCGCGACTATCTGTTCGACGAGCGGCGCGCGATCAGTGACAATCGGACTGAGTTCATCGACGCCACCGCGAACCTGACGGTCGACCTCACCCGGTTCGGCATCGCCTCGCCGCTTGCCAAGCAGGGCTTGGCGCTTGCTTTCGGGGGAGAATATCGCCGGACCAACCAGAACAACACGATCAACGACCGGTATATCGACGTCTATGGCGGGCAGAACTATCGCGGGAGCCAGGACGTCCGCGAGGCGAACGTCGAGGCGCAGTTGCCGCTGATCGAAAAGAAGCCGTTTTTCGAGCTGTTACAGGTCAACGCCGGCTACCGCGTGTCCAAGTACAACACCAACAGACAGACCTTCCCGACCTGGAAGATCGAGGGCGTCTATTCGCCGGTGCGCGACATCACGCTGCGCGCCGGGCTCAATCGTGCGCAGCGCGCGCCGAGCATTTATGAGGGGAATCAGACGGTTGGGTTCACCAACTACAACGTCAACGATTTCTGCGCGCCGACGCTCAACGCGGACGGCACCCAAGGCGCGCCGCGCGGCAGCATCCAGGCATGCCGTGCGAGCGGGCTGCCCGACAATCTGTACAACAGCGCAACCCTATTGTGCCCCGACCAGATGTGTCGCCAGCGGACCGGCGGGTTCGAATTGCAGCCGGAAGATGCACGAACGGTCACGGCGGGGGTCGTTTTGACGCCGAGTTTTGTCCCGCGGCTGTCGCTTTCGGTCGATTATTACCGCATTCGCGTCAACCAGGTGATCGGTTTCAACTACGCCAACTTCGCGGTCGATGGCTGCGTCGCCACCTCGGACCCCTATTATTGCTCGCGGATCGTGCGCAATGCGGACGGCACGCTGTACGGCGCAGATACCAGTACCGCGACGGGGTATATCCAAGGTGGTACCACCAACCAATACCGCTTGACCGCCGAGGGGATCGACTTCTCGGGCCAATATTCGGTGCCGATCGGGGCGATTAAGGGCAAGGTCGACATGCTGTTCACGGGATCGCTGACGACCCAGTCGGGCGGGCAGGATTCGGTGATCACCCCGGCGCGCAACTGCGTCGGCTATTTCGGGCCACGCTGCGGTCAGCCGGTCCCGGCATGGACGCATATCGCGCGCACGACCTATACCAGCGACGGCGGCACGTTCGGTGCGTCGGTGGCGTGGCGCTTCATCGGGGGCACGAAGACGACGCTCAACAGCACGGAGCCCGCGATCGGGTCGACTGCGGCGGACCGCGTGACGCAATATACCAGCATCCCGGATTACAATTACATCGATCTGGCGCTGACCTTCTCGATCAAGAAGCAGATGGTGCTGACGTTGTCGGCGAACAACATCTTCGACCGGATGTCGCCGGTGATCGCCAACAGCTACGCCTTCGCGCTGTCACGCGGCAACACGATCCCGGCGCGCTACGATTCGCTCGGGCGGCAGATCTCGATCGGGGTGACGACCAACTTCTGATCCAAGTCCGGCATTCCGCCCCAAACGGCGGGGTGCCGGACCGTTTTGTACATGCCGCCGCGCGGGCGGGCGAGGGGACCGTTGCCGATGCCATCATTGTGGAGTCCGTTAGGATGATCCGGCGCATCCTGTTGCGCACCGCGATCGCGGTTGCGCTCGTCCAGGCGAGTGATTGCGCTATTGCGGCTTCGGGCAAACCGTCGGTCAAGCTGGTGCCGATGCCCGCCGCGATGACCGTCACCGCAGGGCAGTTCCGCGTCGCTTCCGGGATGGAGGTTTCGGTACCGACCGGCGACACGGTCGCCGATCGCGCGGCGCGGCGGGCGATTGCGATCGTTGCCCAGGTCCGTCACTTGCGGTTGACGATGCAGCCAGCGCAAGGGGACGCGGGTCGTCCTGCGGCAATCCGGTTCGAGCGATCGGGGACCGGCGACGGGGAAGCGTACCGGCTCTCGATCAAACGCGACGGGATCGTGGTTTCCGCGGCGAGCGACGCGGGATTGCGCAACGGCGCGATGACGCTCGCGCAGGTCCTGACGAGCGATGCGCGGGAAACCGACATGGTTGCGGTTCCGCTGCTCAACATCGCGGATCGGCCGCGGTTCGGCTGGCGCGGGGTGATGCTCGACGTCGCGCGGCACATGCTGTCGATCGCCGAGATCGAGCGGATCGTCGACCAGATGGCACAGCACAAGTTGAACGTGCTGCAATTGCACCTGACCGACGATCAGGGCTGGCGGATCGAAATCAAGCGCTACCCCGAGCTTACCCGGATCGGCGCGTGGCGCACTGGACCCTCGGCGGGGAGCGCCACAGACGCGCAGCGCTACGGCGGCTTCTACACGCAGGCCGATTTGCGCGGGCTCGTCGCTTATGCCGCGGATCGCGGGGTCACGATCGTGCCCGAGATCGACTTGCCGGGGCACGGTCAGGCCGCCGTCGCCGCCTATCCCGCGCTCGGCGTGCTGGGGGATCGCCCGCCGGTGTCGATCAACTGGGGGGTGAACCCCTATCTGTTCGATGCGAGCGACCGCACGATCGATGTCGTCAAGGCGGTGCTGGACGAGGTGATGGCGATCTTCCCATCGACCTACATCCATGTCGGCGGGGACGAGGCGATCAAGCAGCAGTGGCAGGCGTCCCCCGTGATCCAGGCGCGCATTCGCGAATTGGGGCTGAAGGACGAGGATGCACTGCAAAGCTGGTTCATCGATACGCTCGGCCGATATCTGGCGGAGCATCAGCGGCGGCTGATCGGCTGGGACGAGATCCTCGAAGGCGGATTGCCGCCGTCGGCATCGGTGATGTCGTGGCGCGGCGAGGCGGGGGCGGTGGCCGCGGCGGCGCAAGGGCATGACGTCGTGCTGTCCCCGTCGCCGACGATGTATCTCAACAACCTAGAAAGCGCGTCGGGCGACGAACCGCCGGGGCGGCTCGAGGTGCAGCCGTTGTCCGCTATCTATCGCTACGATCCGATGCCCGCGGGGATTGCGGCGGACCGCGCGCAGCATGTGCTGGGGGTGCAGGCCAATCTGTGGAGCGAGCATATCGTCGGACCCGCGCGGACCGAGGCGGCGTTGTTTCCACGCCTGTCCGCGCTGGCGGAGATCGGCTGGTCGCCCAAGGCGGCGCGGGACTGGCCGGGGTTTCTCGACCGTTTGCCCGCGCAACGCTGGCGCTATGCGCAGCAGGGGATCGCGGCGGCGGACAGCGCCTATGCGGTGACCTTCGCGCTCGCCGATCCCGTCGCGACCATGTTGCAGACCGGCAAGGCGCGCGTTGCGCTTGCCAATCAGGTCGACGCCGGGGTGATCCGTTACAGTGTGGATGGCCGCGCGCCGACGGTCCGTTCGCCGACCTATAGCAAGCCTCTGGCGTTGCGGGTCGGGGCGACCGTGCAGGCGCGGACCTTCGCGGTGGACGGCCAGCCCCTGTCTGCGATCCGGAGCTTCGACCTCAGCGAAGCCGGCTTGTTGACGCGCGACAACAGCCGGTTGCCTTTGTGCCTGCAGACCGCGGGGATCCGCTTGCGGCTCGCCGGGATGCCCGATCAGGAAGCCGCTTCCCCCGCCTATAACGTCAATCTGTTCGATACGTGCTGGCGCTACGACGCCGCGCCGGTCGGGGTTGCCAAGGCGATGACCGTGCGGCTCGGGCGGCTGCCGCCGATCTTCGCGCTCCGCGCCGACCAGCAAGTCCGCGTCGTCAAGCGGTTGAGCCCGGCGCGGTTCGGTACGCTGATCGCGCGGATGGGGACGTGCGAAGGGCCCGTGGTCGCGAGCGCCGCGATGCCGGACCCCGCCGCGAGCGACAACCGACCCAGTGTCACGGCCGCCATCCTGCTGCCACCGGGCGCACCGGTGACCGCCGACCTGTGCCTTATCACGATCCCGCCGGAAGGTGGCCCGATCTACGCCCTTGAATCCGTCCGGCTGATCCGCCGATGACCCGGGAGAAACTGATGGACCGGCCCAACCGCCACCCGATCGCCAATCGCCGCGAGACGCTGCTGCTCGCCGCCGGGACCGCCGGGGGGATGGCCTTGTCCGGCTGCACGACGCGTCCGTCGGGCCCCGAGGCTTACGGCGCGACGCCGTCGCCGCGGCAACAGGCGTGGCACCGAATGGAGCAGAACGCGTTCGTCCACTTCACGATCAACACCTTCACCGATCGCGAATGGGGCTATGGCGACGAGGATCCCAAGCTTTTCAACCCGACCGACTTCGACGCCGACCAGATCGTCGCGGTCGCCAAGTCGGCCAATCTGCGCGGGTTGATCGTCACCGCCAAGCACCACGACGGCTTCTGCCTGTGGCCGAGCGCGTTCACCGAACACAGCGTGAAGAACAGCCCGTACAAGGACGGCAAGGGCGACATCGTCGGGGAACTGGCGCAGGCGTGCAAGCGTGCGGGGCTCAAGTTCGGGGTGTATCTGTCGCCATGGGACCGCAATCATCCCGATTATGGTCGCCCCGCCTATCTCGTCTATTTCCGCAACCAGCTCCGCGAACTGCTGACGCGCTACGGGGCGATCTTCGAGGTGTGGTTCGACGGGGCGAATGGCGGCGACGGCTATTACGGCGGCGCGCGCGAAGTCCGCAAGATCGATGCGGTGCCCTATTATGACTGGCCCTCGATCATCGCATATGTACACGCGCTTCAGCCCGAGGCGTGTACCTTCGACCCCAAGGGCGCGGATCTGCGCTGGGTCGGGAATGAGGAAGGCGAGGCGGGCGATCCGTGCTGGGCGACGATGGACGACGGGCCGTTCACGCCCGAAAAGGGCAATAGCGGCGTGCGCGGCGGCGCGGTGTGGTGGCCCGCCGAAGCGGATGTCTCGACGCGGCACGGCTGGTTCTGGCATCCGCACGAAGATGGCGAGAGCCGAACCGCGGCGAATCTGATGAAGATCTATTTCGACACGGTCGGGCGCAGCACGGTGTTGCTGCTCAACTTCTCGCCCGACACGCGTGGCCGGGTCACCGACGAGGATGCGGACAAGGCGCGCCGCTTCGGCGATGCGGTGCGCGCGATGTACCGGGTCGATCACGCCGCGGCGGCGCGTGTGACCGCGAGCAGTGTTGACCGGGACACCGTGCGCTATGCAGGCGCGAATGTGCTCGATGGTCGTGCCGACAGCTTCTGGATGGCGGACGAGGCCGCGCATACGCCGACGTTGACGCTTGCGCTGGCGGGGGCGAAGACGTTCGACGTCGTCCGGCTTGCCGAACATCTGCCGCTCGGATTGCGGGTCGACCGGTTCGCAATCGATATCGCGCAAGCGGACGGCGCATGGCGCACGATTATCGAAAAGCGCGGGATCGGCGCGCAACGGCTAATCCGGCTGCCCGCGCCGGTTACTGCATCGCAGGTCCGCTTGCGGGTCGTTGCGGCGGCGGCGGCGCCTGCGATCACGCAGGTCGCCTTGTACCGCCAGCCGGTGTTGCTCGATCCGCCCGCGATCCTGCGCGATGCGCAGGGGATGGTGACGCTGGTCGCGGACACGCCGGGGCAATCGCTCGCCTATACGCTGGACGGCGCGGTGCCGACGGCACGGGCTGCGCGCTATACCGCGCCGTTCGCATTGCCGGATGGGGGCACGGTGCGGGCGATCGCGATCGACGCAGCCAGCGGGCGCGCCAGCGAAGCGGGTAGCCGCAGCTTCGACCTGCGCAAGAGCGACTGGCGGATCGTCGATGCCAGCGCACTGGAGGCGGAGCGTCTGATCGACGAGAACAACCGGACGGACTGGATCTCGCCGGTCACCGAGGATGCGCCGGCGCATGTCACGATCGACTTCGGGCGGAGCGTCACGGTGCGCGGCTTCGTCCTGAAACCGGCGTGGCACGCGCCACAAGGGGCGGGGGATCCGTCGCGCTGGTCGGTTCGCGTCGGGGATGCTGCGGATCTTGCGGGCGCTGCGGTCGAGACGGGCGAGTTCTCGAACATCGCCGCCAATCAGGCACCGCAGCGGCTTTCGTTCTCGCGGCCGCGCTCGGGGCGGTATCTGCGGATCGATTTCCCCCGCACCGCTGGCGGCGAGGTTCGCCTCGCGATCGCTGAGCTCGGCGTGATCACGCGGTAGCGGGTTCGTCCTCGGGGTGACCGAGCGATGCGAACCAGTCGGCATAGGGCGTGTTGCGCGCCATATGCCGGTTGAGGTCGGGGGCGCCGTCGTCCCACCAGACCGCGCCCCGTTCTCCCAGCGCGTGTTTCGCGCGGTCCACCTGCGCGCGGGCGGAGGCTTCCGCGTCCTTGTCGTGCGCGCGCCGTGCCACGCCGACCGCGCGGCGGGCGTCCATCAGCGCGTTGACGTGGCGCTGGCGTTCGGTGTCCGACAAGGCGGGGTTGCTCTTGCGCCACAACCGGCCGCGCACGACGAAATAGCGGCCGTCGGGGGTGGTCGGATACTCAGCCGCCACGGCGGAGCTCCGCCGCCAGGTGCAGCGCAGCGGCGCGCACCGCGCACCAGCGTTCGCGTTCCTCGACCGCATCCGCGAGCGCGCGGTGTTCCGGTGTGTGATCGGGCGCGCGGACGTCGGTCAGCGTGAGCAGATCCCCGACCGTGTTGGCTAGGTCGGCTTCCGGCACCAGCGGAGCGAGGATGGCGGTCGCGATTTCACGGTGCGCATCGTCGCTGTCGCGCAGGCGGAGCGTTCGCCGGTCCACACCCGCCGCGCGCAGCAACGCGCTGAGCCACTTGCCGTCCCAGGACGGTGCGCTCGCGAGCAGATCATGTCCGGCGAGTTCCTCGACCATCCGCGCCGCCACCACGTCATGCGGCGTGCCGTCCGCCAGCAGCGTTGCGTGCGGAATGTGGTGGATCGCTTCGGCGGCAGCGTCCCAGTCGGTCCATTCGGGCGCGGGACGAATGAGATGCGCTTCGGAACGCCCGTCCTCGAACACCCACGCCACCTCGATCGGGTAACTTTTCTTGGCAAGCGACGAGGCTTCGAAATCGAGAAAGACCAGCATCAAGCCCGAACGCAGGACCATGGCCAAACGGCCCATCGGCACAGGTCCGCAAAAGCGAAAGGCCGCCCCTTGCGGGACGGCCTTTCCATTGTCTTGCCAAAGCGGCGCAGCTCAGACGAGCGCGGCCTCCGTGGTGGAAGCCAGACCCATGAGACGTACCGCGAGCGGCGTTGGACAATGAGACATTCGACCACCTCCTTTCAGTTGTTGACGTTGACCAGCATGTGGGTGCGGGCGTTTCGCCGTTCAAGACCCGTTTACAACGTCTTGCGACACTTCGTCCGGATCGGCGCGGTCGCGGCCGAGCCACGCCAGCGCCGCGGTCCCGCCGACCAGCAACGCGCCCTCCAGCCCCCGCCCGCGGCGCAACAGCGACAGGCCGAGCGTGGCGGCGACCGATGTCTTCCATCCGACCTTCTGCGCGCCGACCAGCCCCGCAACTTGCCCGCTGGCCACGCCGATCGCGGTGGTGGACGTCTGGCGTGGTTACGCATCTAGCCGTGCGGCAGGTTCCGCGAGACCGGTCGAGGCGGGCGCGTCGTGCCCGTCGCCCGCGACGTTGTCCGCTGCCCAGGCACCGCGTTCCCCCATCGGGGCGTCGGCATGGGTGGTGTCCTTGGCGGTCTGGTGCTCGAGCTCGGCGTTGAGTTCGGCACCGAACAGCAGGATGTAGCTCGACAAATACAGCCACGTCAGCGTCACCACCACCGCACCGAGCGACCCGTAGGTCGCGTTGTAATTGCCGAACTGTGCGACATAGATGCCGAAACCGATCGTCAGGAGCAGCCACATCAGTGCAGCAAACAGCGACCCCGGTGTAAGCCACATCCAGCGCGCGTGGCGACGCGACGGGCCGTAGCGGTACAGCGCCCCGGCCGCGGTCGCACCGGCGAACAGGACGAGCGCATAGACCGCGATCTTGCCCGCGATGACGGCGGCTTCGGGTGCCCCCGGAAACAGCGCCTGCAAATAGCCGAGCGCGGCGATCGCCACCAGCGCGAGCATCGCCGCGATCACCGCGGACGCCGTGATCCCGATTGCCAGCAAATTGACGTGGATGAACCCGCGCTTCTCCTGTTCCTCATAGGCGACGTTGAGCGCGGTGATGATCGCCCCCGCCCCGTTGCGCGCACCGAAGATCGCGAGGGCGAGCGCAAGCGCCAGGCCCAGCCCCTTCTTGCCGTCCGATGCCTGGACCACGCCCATCAACTGTTCGCCGATCAGGCGCGCGACATCGGCAGGCATCACCGAAGTCAATTGCGTCATGTCGCGAATGACGGTCGCGGGATCCGCCGCGAGCCCGTAGACCAGCACGGTCGCACCCAGCAGCGGCACCAGCGCGAGAAAGCCGTAGAAGGCGACGCCCGCCGCGATCAGCCCGATATTGTCGTTGCCGGTTTCCGCCCAAGCCCGCTTGAGCACCGCAAACCACGCCGCGCGCGGCATCTGCCACGGGCTTTCCGCTGTATGTCCGTACTTATCCACTACCGCCCCACTGATCGCCGTGCCGATCCTTGGACACTGTAAGGGGAACCCCTCGATCCGGGTGCCGTTCCACTGTTGCGTGTCGATACCGTTGGTCGTGGCGCTCGAGACGCAGTGGCCAAGCCTTATCTTACCCCGTATCGAGGACCGATCGACGGTAGAAGGTACGGGCTTCTTGATACGCTGGGGATCATGGCTGGCTCTGTTGCTCCTCGCCGCGTGCGGTCCGGAGCGTCATCCCCCCGCGCGGCTGATGTTCGGCGGACTGCCGGTGCGCGGGAGCATCGCGGACGCCCGCGCGGCGGGCTTCACCGATTGCGTCCAGCCCGACTGGGACAGCCTGCGCTGTCGTCGGCACAAGGTCGTGTTCCAGGGGGCGGGGCCGTATGAAGCCGCGGTCGATCTGGTCGGCCATGATGGCGGCGGCGGGTTCGACCAGTTGATCCTGTGGCATGGGCAGGACCAATATGCGGTCTACAAGATTACCGACGTGCTCGACCGGCAGGGATGGAAGAATTGCAGCACCGGCGACGGCGAGCGGGGCGACCAGATCGTCTATTCGCACGCAGGCGTCCCGGTCCGTATGTCGATGGACCTGAGCTATTGGGGAAAGCGCCGCCTTCGCGTGCTGCCCGCATCGAATACGCGCGAACGGCGCTGCTGATTGCTAGTATTTGACGGGAAACCCGGCCTCCCGGACACTGGCTGTCGAAGCTGCCGGTCGGGAAAGGCCCAAAGCCGGTCATTCTAGACCGATCGCTGCAGTCCCGAAATCTGGCATTACTGTGATACAGAGCTAAAAATTGCACATCATGTGGTCAAGATTGAGGAAGGCGAGAGTAGGTGCGTTAAATCACGGGGCGGCGCTGGCAGCAGAGCAGTAGAC
Organism: Sphingomonas sp. PvP056; assembly: GCF_040549155.1. Classification (NCBI taxonomy): domain Bacteria; kingdom Pseudomonadati; phylum Pseudomonadota; class Alphaproteobacteria; order Sphingomonadales; family Sphingomonadaceae; genus Sphingomonas; species Sphingomonas sp. PvP056. The sequence continues at coordinate 299,387 of NZ_JBEPST010000006.1, read as the reverse complement.
AGTTTAAGCTATCGCAATGCGCATCATCCTTCTTGCCTTGGCTTGGTTCTTGACTGGCGCTGCGTCAGCCGATGTTCCGATTGGCACGTTCCAGACATGGGCATCGTACAAGAAGCTGCCGCTAGACTTCACCTCAGGTGGCGTCAGTGTGCATGTGCAGGCGATGCCGTGTTCCAATCCGCCAGCTATTGAAAGTGAATCCTGCCACTACGATCAATTCAATAATCAGGCGTTTGTAACCGTCGGCGGGCGGGGAGTCGCACCAATGACGGTGCTGACCGATAAGCAAAGCGCTTATGCACGAATTGCCGTCGTGCGATTTGATGAGCACGATCCGCGACCTGGGGTGATCGTCGAAAGCCAATATGGAGGCTCGGGCGGCAAACTGACGCTGCAGCTACTTGTTCCCAGAAGCAACAGCTACCAATCGTTATCACTGGAGGATTACAACGGGGCGGATCTGCAAGGACAGTTGGCAGACTCACCCCAGGATCTCTCTGCGGACGGTCGGATCGACCTGAAGTTCGAAGATGGCGCGTTTGAATCTGCATTTGGCTGTAATGCCTGCACCCCGCGTCCTCCCGTCTTGTTTGCGGTCAAGGCAGGCAAAGTCGTGGATGAAAGTCGCGATCCGGCGCTGCGGGGCGTATTTGCTACCGATATGGCGAGACTGGCACCGACATGTCTGTCCAACAAGCGCTACCGCAATGGCGCCTGTGCGGCGTACATCGCAGACGCAGTGCGGGCGGGACAGTTCAAGACGGCATGGGCTAGTATGCTGCAACATTATGAACCCGGCGGGGACTTATGGGAGCCTTGCAGCGTGCCCGTTTCGGCTTGGGTAAACCACCGCTGCCCGGAAGGGCATGGCACCCATTTTCGAGATTTCCCTGAATCGCTACGCGCTTTTCTCGTGCGGTCAGGCTATCTTCGTCCTGACCACTGATGGTAAACCGATCCATATCATCGGTATCTCAATGCGAAGCGTGCAAGCATTGCATCAAGCAAGTACAGCATAAACCCGCGCAACCTGCCGACGCAAAAATCTGATGCGTTTCACGCGGGCGTCAAGCGTCGGCTTTCTAGTTGCGAGGCTCTAGAAAGCAGCCGGACTGCTCCCTGCCAAGCCGCCCGTCGGATCAAGTAAAACGGTGTCGACATACTGCCCTGGCAGACAAACTCGCCTTCATTCTGCTGTGACAGTCTACCTCCTGACCTGACGCCAGCGGGCACGTTCTGGCGTAAAATCCCATCGTGTCGAGGCTTGTGCGCATGGCGCGGCGCGGTCATCCTCTGCGGCAAGATCACGGCGATATGGGGGTATGATGACGCGTTTCACAAAACGGGCGACGATGTTGACGAGCGCCGCGCTGTTGATCGCAGGGGCTGCACAGGCGCAGCAGGCCGCTGCCCCGCCGCGTGCGGCGAAGAAGCCGTTTCAGGTCGTCTCGCCCAATGGCGCGCGCGATGACGCCTATTACTGGCTGCGCGACGACACCCGCAAGAACCCCGAGATGCTCGCCTATCTCGCCGCCGAGAACGCTTACGCCGATGCGCAGCTCGCGCCGCTGAAACCGCTCGAGGCGAAACTCTATGCCGAGACCGTGTCGCACATCAAACAGGACGACAGTTCGGTCCCCTATGCCAGGAACGGCTATTATTACGGTTCGCGCTTCGCGACCGGCGCGAACTATCCCGTGATCGAGCGCCGCAAGGGCACCCCGACCGCACCCGCGACGATGCTGTTCGACGAGCCCGCAATGGCGGAGGGGCACAGCTACTTCGCGCTGTCGGACTGGGCGGTCAGCCCGGACAATGCGCGGGTAGCCTGGGCGGAGGATACCGTCGGGCGGCGGCAATATGTGCTGAAGGTCAACGATCTGGCGAGCGGCACCGCGCTGCCCGACACGATTCCCAACATCGAACCCAATGTCGTCTGGGCGGATGACAATCGCACGATCCTGTATGTCGCCAAGGACCCGGTGACGCTGCGCGGCGTCAAGGTGATGGCGCATGTGCTCGGAACCCCGGCGACGGCGGACACGATGCTGTACGAGGAGAAGGACGAGACTTTCCAGATGAGCATCGCGCGGACCACCGACGATCGCTTCGTTTGCATCCGGGTCGAGAGCACCGTCAGCGACGAGCAGCGTTGCGCCCCCGCCGCCGCACCGACCAGCTTCACCGTGCTCGCGCCGCGGGTGCGCGACTTCCGCTATGGTGCGGATCACCAGGGCAACCGCTGGATCATCCGGACCAATCGCGCGGCGAAGAACTACAAGCTCGTCACGCTCGCCGACGCCGATCTCGCCAAGGGGCTCGCCGCGTGGCGTGACCTGACCCCGGCGAGCGACAGCGTGTTCATCGAAGGCTTCAAGCCGTTCGCGGGCTTCGTCGCGATCGACCAGCGCGAGGGCGGCAACCGGATGATCCGGCTGCTGACCGATGCGGGCAAGGCGATCCCGGTCAAGGCGGACGAACCCGCTTACCGGATGGCGCTCGACGTCAACGAGGAGCCGAGCACGCCGTGGGTGCGCTACACCTATGGCTCGCTGGTGACGCCGACGACGACCTATGAGGTCAATGCGAAGACCGGCGCGCGGCGGGTGCTGAAGGTCGCCCCGGTGCCGGGCTACGATCCCGCCAATTACGTCACCGAACGCGTCTGGACGAGCGCGCGGGACGGGGCGCGGATCCCGGTGTCCTTGGTCTATCGCAAGGGCGTCAAGCGCGACGGCACCGCGCCGTTGTTCCAATATGCCTATGGCAGCTACGGGATTTCGATGGACCCGGCGGTCGACCCGGGGCGGATCGGGATGCTCGACCGCGGGGTCGTCTACGCGATCGCGCATATCCGCGGCGGGCAGGAAATGGGGCGCGGCTGGTATGACGACGGGCATCTGCTCAACAAGAAGAACAGCTTCACCGACTTCATCGACGTCACCCGCTTCCTCGTCGCGCAGAAATATGCCGCGCGCGACCGTGTCGCCGCGATGGGGGGCAGCGCAGGCGGGTTGCTGATGGGAGCGGTCGCGAACATGGCACCGGCCGATTATAAGGCGATCGTCGCGCAGGTGCCGTTCGTCGATGTCGTCACGACGATGCTCGACGCGTCGATCCCGCTGACCACCTTCGAATATGACGAATGGGGCAACCCCGCGCAAAAGCCGTTCTACGACTATATGCTGAGCTACTCGCCCTACGACAACGTCGCGGCGAAGGCCTATCCGGCGCTCTATGTCGGGACCGGGCTGTGGGACAGCCAGGTGCAATATTACGAACCGACCAAATGGGTCGCCAAGCTGCGCGAGCTCAAGACCGACGCCAACCCCTTGCTGTTCCGCGTCAACATGGAGGCGGGGCATGGCGGCAAGTCGGGCCGCTTCGAACGCTTCCGGCAAAATGCGGAGTGGCAGGCGTTCGTGCTGGATCAATTGGGGGCGACGGGGGCACCGTAAGGCACGGCGCAGGTGTGCCACCCGGGGGGGCGGAGGGCTCTCCCCCCCGGGGGCGGTGCGCTAAGCCGGAGTCCGGATGGTGGACCTGCACCAGACTATGCTAGTCCCCGTCTTTGAGGTTGGGGGCGACCGTGAGAATTGGAATTATAGCTGACGCGCACGGCAATCTAGCTGCGCTTGAAGCGGTGATGGCCGGGTTACGCGACGCTGCGCCCGACATCATCGTCAATCTTGGCGACCTTGTCTCAGGGCCTTTCGATCCCGCCGGTAGTGCCGAAGCGCAAATGCTGGCCGGCTACGCCACGATCGCCGGAAACCATGAACGCCAGCTTCTGGATGACAGCACCGGCGCCTTGGACGTGCTGTCGCGACCGCTTCTGTCGGCGCAGCATTGGGCGTGGATCAGGAGCCTGCCGGCGACCCTGACGCTCGATGGGGGCGATGTCTTCGTTTGCCACGGAAGTCCTGCCGGTGGGGATCTGGAATATCTACTCGAAGATGTCAGCTCCGGTCGCGCCTCGATAGCCGAGGAAGCTGCCATTCTGCCGCGCCTCGATGGCATCGGCGGCGCACGCCTCTTGCTGTGCGGGCATACGCACATGCCGCGCATGGTCACGGTGGGCGACGTGCTGGTGGTCAATCCGGGGAGCGTCGGGATGCCGAGCTACCGCGAGCGCGGTGGCGTTCCGCATGTCATGGAAGCGGGGAGCCCGTTGGCGCGCTACGCCATCGTGGAGCGTAGCGCGTCGGGTTGGTCTGCAGCGTTGCACGGCGTGCCGTACGATTATGAAATCGCGGCGCGCCAGGCGGAAGCGTTTGGATTCCCGAACTTTGCGTTTTCCGTTCGGACGGGTCGCGTCATGGCCGACTAGGCTGTCACGCCGCCAGCCGTCCTCGACGACCCGCCGAACGACCGTTGCTTTGCCACCGCTAACAGCACGTATTCGACAGCATGCAACCGACCTTAGTGGTCGGCGGCGGCGTGGACACCGATCCCTGTCTCCGAGCGCAACCGCTGTTCGGGATAGGCCGCCCGGTCGATCGCCGAGCGGGGGCTACGGTCGAGCGTCGAGATCAGCCAGATCGCGAGGAATGCGGCCGGAACCGAGAACAAAGCGGGCGAGCTGTACGGGAAGATCGCGGCCTCGAAGTGGAACACCGCGACCCAGATCACCGGTGACAACACCGTCAGCACGAACGCACTGAGCAGCCCGATCGCGCCGCCCCAGGCCGCGCCCTTGGTGGTGCAGCCCTTCCACAGCAGCGACATCACCAGCACCGGGAAATTGCCCGAGGCTGCCAGCGCGAAGGCAAGGCTGACCATGAAGGCGACATTCTGCTTCTGGAACACCACGCCGAGGATGATCGCGGCGATCCCGAGCAGGATCGTCGTGATCCGCGACACGCGCAGCTCCTTGACCGGATCGGCGTCGCCTTTGCGGATCACGCTCGCATAGACATCGTGCGAAATCGCGGACGCCGCCGACAGCGTCAGCCCCGCGACCACCGCGAGGATCGTCGCGAAGGCGACCGCCGAGATGAAGCCGAGGAACAGGTTTCCGCCGATCGCATGCGCGAGATGCATCACCGCCATGTTGTTGCCGCCGCGGAGGGCACCCGCCGCATCGACATATTCCGGGTTGAACGAGATCATCACGATCGCGCCGAAGCCGAGGATGAAGGTCAGCGCGTAGAAATAGCCGATCCACACCGTCGCCCACAGGATCGACTTGCGCGCCTCGCGCGCGTCGGGAACGGTGAAGAAGCGCATCAGGATATGCGGCAGCCCCGCGGTGCCGAGCATCAGCGCGAAGCCGAACGACAAGGCCGAGATCGGATCCTTGATGAACCCGCCCGGCCCCATGATCGCACGGCCCTTGGCGGCTGCGTCCGCCGGGGAAAGCCCGCTTTCGAGCGCGAGCTTCGTCTTGACCGCGACCGCCTTGGCGAACAGCGCCTCGAGCGAGAAGCCGACGCTCGACATCACCCCGAGCACCAGGAAGGTCGCGCCGCAGAGCAGCATCACCGCCTTGATGATCTGCACCCACGATGTCGCGCGCATCCCGCCGAACAGGACATAGACCATCATCAACCCGCCGACGACGATGATCGCGATGAGATAGGGCAGGCCGAACAGCAATTGGATCAGCTGCCCCGCGCCGACCATCTGCGCGATCAGGTAGAAGGACACGACGAGCAACGTGCTGACCGCCGAGAAACTGCGCACCGGCCCCTGCATGAAGCGATAGGAGGCGACGTCGGCGAAGGTGAAGCGCCCGAGGTTGCGGAGCTTTTCCGCGACGAGGAACAGCACGATCGGCCAGCCGACGAGAAAGCCGATCGCGTAGATCAGCCCGTCATAGCCATCGTTGAAGATCTGCGAGGTGATGCCGAGGAACGACGCCGCCGAACAATAATCGCCCGCCATCGCGAGCCCGTTCTGGAAGCCGGTGATCCCGCCGCCGGTGTAGAAATCCGACACGGTCCGCGTCCGCCGCGCCGCCGCGCCGGTGATCCACAAGGTGATCGCGACGAACCCGCCGAACATCAGGATCGCGGTCCAGTTGGTCGGCTGCCGCGCGACCGCACCCGCGATCGCGGCATTCGCGCCGGTCGCCCAGCCGAGCAATGCGATCATCGCCGCACTGACGAACAAGCTCCGGGACGGTTTGCGCGTCATGCGCCTGCGTCCGCGAGCAGTTCGGCGAGGCGGGCGTCGTAGCTCCCGTTCGCGCGCCACACATAGACCGCGCAGATCGCGACCGTGCCGACCAGCATCGCCGCGCCGAGCACCACCGCGAGGCTGATCGTCCCGCCGCCGACCGGCTGCGCCATCAGCGGCTTGTCGAACGCGATCAGCGAAATGAAGCTGCTGTAGACGATCACGGTGATCGCGGTGAGAATCCACGAGAACCGCTGCCGGTCGCGCACCAGCGCGACGTAGCGAGGGTCCGCGGCGATCCGCGCTTCGAGCGCGCTGGTGGTTTGGGTGGGGGCTGGCATGGCGGCATCATCGGGGAGGATGCCGCGGATGGCAACGTCCTGCGCGATCAATGGCTAAGCTTTGATGATTTGGCCCCCTTGATCGCTGCGGCGCATCATGGTCTGTGATGCGTCCGAGCGGTGCTCTCCGCCGATCCATTTCCGTCTCCCGTCTGCCAAAGGATGCCCGATGCGTTCAAAGTCCTGCCTGTTCGTCGCGCTCGCTTCGGTTGCAGGATTCGCTGCTACGCCGGTCTCCGCCAAGACGGTCGTCGTCACCGCGGCACACATGATCGATGTGCTCGGCGGCAAGCGCGTCGACGATGCGCAGATCACGGTGGTCGACGGGCGGATCACCGCGATCGGGCGGCGCGGGGATGCGATTCCGGCGGGCGCGGAGCGGGTCGACCTCGGCAATCGCACGGTGCTGCCCGGGCTGATCGACATGCACGTCCATCTGACCAGCGACCCCACCTTGAGCGGGTATCGCGGGCTCGAATTCACCGACAGTTACTGGACCGTGCTCGGCGTGGCCAATGCACGCAAGACGTTGGACGCGGGCTTCACCACGGTGCGCAACGTCGGATCGAGCGATTATGCCGACGTCGGGCTGAAGCAGGGGATCGAGCGCGGCGAGATCCCCGGGCCGCGGATCGTGCCTGCGACCTATGCGCTCGGCGTGACCGGCGGGCATTGCGACGCGACCGAATTCCCGCCGTCGATCACCACCGCCGCGCCGCAGATCGCCAATTCGCCCGAGGGCTTCCGCGCGGCGGTCCGCACGATCCGCAAATATGGTGCGCAAGTGGTCAAGGTCTGCATGACCGGGGGCGTGCTCTCCAAGGGCGATTCGGTCGGCGCGCAGCAACTGAGTTACGACGAGATCAAGGCGATCGTCGACGAAGCGCACATGCTGGGGATGCGCGTCGCGGTCCATGCGCACGGCACCGAGGGGATCAACGTCGCCTTGCGCGCCGGGGTCGACACGATCGAACATGCCAGCCTCGCCGATGCCACCTCGTTCAAGCTCGCCAAGGAGCATGGGGCGTGGTTCGACATGGATATCTATGACGACGATTATATCCTCGCCGAAGGGGCCAAGAACGGCGTGTTCCAGGAGAGCCTCGACAAGGAGCGCGCGGTCGGGCTCAAGCAGCGCCAGACCTTTCGTGCGGCACATGCGGCGGGGGTGAAGATGCTGTTCGGGACCGATGCGGGGGTCTATCCCAACGGCAACAACGCGTTGCAATTCGCCAAGATGGTCGAATGGGGGATGACCCCGATGGAAGCGATCCAGTCCGCCACGAGCAGCGCCGCGCAAGCGCTCGACCGCACCGCCGACGTCGGCGCGATCGCGGTGGGGCGCTACGGCGATCTGGTTGCGGTGGATGGCGATCCGCTGGCGGACATCCGGACGTTGGAGCGCGTGGCGTTCGTAATGAAGGGCGGCGTGGTCGTGCGCGGGGGGAGTGCGTCAACGGAGGGCTGATCTCCTTAAGCCCCTCCCCTTCAGGGGAGGGGTTGGGGGTGGGGCAGTCCAGCCAAACTTCGCTCTCTGCGAGGCACTGCCCCACCCCAACCCCTCCCCTGAAGGGGAGGGGCTTAAAGTTAGTCCCGCGACACCGCGACGATTTCCCCGCACCCCGGAATAAACCGCACCATCGCTTCCAGCGGCTCCCCCGCCTGCCATGTCCGCAGCGCCGCGATCGGGCCGCCGTGCGCGATCACCAGCGTGGTGCCCGACGTCGGCAACCGCCCCCACGCCGCCTGCGCGCGCTGCGACAGGTCCAGCCCGGTCTCCCCGCCGCCGGGGCGAAACCCCGTCGGATCGGTGACCATCCGGTCCATCAGATCCCCGGTTTCGCGCCAGAGCGCGTGCCACGTCCGCCCCTCCCAGGTGCCGAAGTCGCGCTCCAGCCATCCGCTATCCTCGCGAACGGGGATATCGCGACCCTGCCCAATCCTCTCCGCCAGCCGCCGCGTGCGCAGCGCGCCCGAGTGGACGATCGCATCGATCGGCCGGGTCGCGAGCTGGTCGGCCAGCGCGCGCGCCATCGCTGTGCCAGCGCGGCTCCACCCCATGTCGGATCGGCCATAGCAGCGCTTGCGCCACGCGAGCGTAACGGGCGGGTGCCGCAGCAGCAGCACCGATCCACTCACACCGCCACCGCGAGCAGCACCACAAGCTGCCCGACATAGGCCGCGAACCCCAGGCAATCCCCCGTACTCCCGCCGATCCGCCGCCGCAGGAACCGCGCCAGCCACCACAGGAATACCGCGCCGACGAACAGGCTCGCCGTGACCGGAACGAGGTGCGACACCGCCAGCGGCACGATCCCCGGCAGCGCCAGCACGATGGCGAGCGCGACCCGGCGCGGGGGCACCAGCCCGGCGCGCACCGCCATGCCGTCGCTCCGCACCGGCGCGACGACCCCTGCGAGCGACACCGCCCACAGCCGTCCCATCGTCGCCGCCGCCACGATCGCCGCGACCGAGACCGGCGTGGGCAGTGCGACCATCGCCGCCAGCCGCAACCCCACCGACAGCCCGAGCCCGAGCGTGCCGTACGTGCCGATCCGGCTGTCCTTCATGATCCTGAGCGCAGTCTCGCTGTGCGCGGTGCCGCCGAACGCATCGCAGAAATCCGCGACCGCATCCTCGTGGAACGCCCCGGTCAGCAGCGCCTCGACCATCAGCGCGAGGATCGCCGCGACCAGCGGCGGCCACACCGCTGCGCCCGCCACGAACACCCCCGCCGTCACCAACCCGATCAGCGACCCGACGATCGGCAACCACGCCATCGCGCGCGCGAGGCCATCCGCCGCCTGTTCCGCCGATAGCCGCGCGAGGACCGGCACCGGCAGCCGCGTCAGGAATTGCAGTGCGAGCAACGGCGGTGCCCAAAGTGGCGCGCGCGTCATGTCAGTCCGCCCGGTCCGCGCCGATCGCGTCGAGCCGCGCGACGTCGCGCAGCAGCGCCGCGGCAGCATCGAGCAACGGCAGCGCGACCAGCGCGCCACTCGCTTCGCCGAGCCGCATTTCCCATTCGAGGATCGGCACCAGCCCGAGCGCGGCGAGGGCTGCGGCGTGCCCCGGTTCGGCCGAGCGATGCCCCGCGATCATGCTGCGGACCGTGCCCGGCGCGAGCCGCTCGGCGATCAGCGCGGCGGCGGTGGCGACATAGCCGTCGAGCAGCAGCGTGCAGCCAAGTGCGCCCCCGCGCGCGTAGAACCCCGCCATTGCGGCGAGTTCATAGCCGCAGACAGAAGCGATCGCCGTCGTCGGATCCGCCGCCAGCAGCGGCCCCGCGCGGGCTACCGCGTCGGTGACGACGCGCGCCTTGATCGCGCGCGTCGCATCGTCCGCCCCCGCGCCCCGCCCGACCGCGGCAGCGCCGTCGAGCCCGGTCAGCAGCGCGGTGAGACACGCGGCGGGCGTCGTATTGCCGATCCCCATCTCGCCCGCGATCAATAGCGCGGCCCCCTCTGCAACCGCACGCTCTGCTTCGTCCACGCCGACCTGCCACGCAGCGTCGAACTGCGCGCGCGTCAGGGCGGGGCCGTGCGCGAGGCTCGCGCTGCCGTCGCCGATCCGGGCATCGCGGAAGAAGGCGGGCGGGTCGACCGGGCGCGGCCCCGCGACGCCGACGTCGACCAATCGCAGCGGGCAATCGGTCGCAGCGGCCAGCGCGTTGCTCGTCGCCGCACCCGCGAGGATCGTGCCGACCATCATCCCCGTCACCGCGGAGGGCCACGCAGAAACACCGTCCGCGACGCAGCCATGATCCCCCGCGAACAGCACCGCGCAGCGCGGCTTAGTGCGGGGATCGATCCGCCCCTGCGTCAGCGCGAGCGCAACCGCGATCTCCTCGAGCCGCCCGAGGCTGCGGCGCGGCTTGGCGAGCGCGTCGAGATGCGCCCAGACGGTGTGTTCGTCGATCATCCGGCGTCCTTTGCAATGGTGAGCAGCGCGTCGACGTCGACCACGCGTTCGAGCTGCAAGGCGATCGCGTCGAGCGCGGCGTCGATCGTCTCGCGGCGATCGAGCCCGTCCGACACCGCGCCGAGGCTCGCGACTAGCCACGTGCGGGCTTCCGGCTGATCGAACAGGCCGTGGACGTAGCAGCCGCCGATCTGCCCGTCGCGCGCGGTCGTCCCGTCGTGAGTCCCGTCGTCGAAGCGCAGCAGCGGCGGTGCCGACGACTCCACGGTCGTGACGCCTGCGTGAATCTCATATCCGGTAAAGCGCGCCTCCGCGTCCGCGAACCGCCCGCTGATCGGGCGGGTGCGCTTGTCGGCATGAATCACCGTGTCGATCGGGAGCAGGCCCAATCCCGCGACCGATCCGGGTTCGCCCTCGATCCCGTTCGGATCGGCAATCGTGTTCCCCAGCATTTGATAGCCGCCGCAAATCCCGAGCACCCGCCCGCCACGGCGGACATGTGCGGCGAGATCCACGTCCCACCCCTGCGCGCGCAGAAAGGCGAGGTCGGGGATCGTCGCCTTGGTCCCGGGCAGGATCACCAGCGCTGCATCGCCAGGCAACGGTTGCCCCGGCGGGATCATCGCAAGGCGCACGCCGGGCTCATGCGCGAGCGCGTCGAAATCATCGAAATTGGCGATCCGCGACAGCATCGGCACCGCGATCAGCGGGCCCGCACCATCGCCTGTATCGCGCCCGAGCGCGACCGCATCCTCCGCCGGAAGCCGCGCCGCATCCGCGAGCCACGGCACGACGCCGAGACTACGCCAGCCGGTGCGCGCGGTAATGGCGGAGAGTCCGTCATCGAACAGCGACACGTCACCGCGGAACTTGTTGATCAGGAACCCGCGGATCATCGCGGCATCGGCGGGGTCGATCACTGCCTGCGTGCCGACCAGTGCAGCGATCACCCCGCCGCGATCGATGTCGCCGACCAGCACGACCGGCACTCCGCCTGCGCGCGCAAACCCCATGTTGGCGATGTCGCCACGGCGCAGGTTGATCTCGGCGGGAGAGCCCGCACCCTCGACCACGACGATGTCCGCCTCGCCGCGGAGCCGGTGATAGGCCGCAAGCACTTGCGGGAGCAGCTCTGGCTTGCGCCGCCAGTAATCGCCCGCACGCATTGTGCCCTGCGCCTTGCCGCACACGACGAGTTGCGAGGTCCGGTCGCTTTGCGGCTTGAGCAGGACCGGGTTCATGTCGACGCTGGCGGGAATCCGTGCGGCAATCGCCTGCAACGCCTGCGCGCGGCCGATTTCGCCGCCATCGGCGGTGACGGCAGCGTTGTTCGACATGTTCTGTGGCTTGAACGGGCGGACACTGAGGCCGCGATTGGCGAACACGCGGCACAGCCCCGCGACCAGCACCGACTTGCCGACGTCCGACCCGGTCCCCTGCAACATCACGCCAGCCATGCGATCCCACCAACGATCAGCCATAGCAGCATGCACGCGACCCGGTAGATCCACAGCGCGCGCGCCAGATCGTGCGCGGCGGGGCGGGGGCCTTGGCCAAGGATCGCACGCATCGCGGGTTCGCGATCATAGCTGACCGGCCCGCCCAGCGTACGCGCGAGCGCGCCTGCGATCGCGGCTTCGGGCCAGCCGCCATTGGGCGAGGCATGGTGTCGCGCATCGCGCAGCATCGTCCGCCAGCCGCCGCGCCCCGCCAGGCAAAGCAGCACGCCCGACAAACGGGCGGGGAGCCAGTTGACGCCATCGTCCGCGCGCGCCGCCGCCCAGCCGAACCAGACATATCGCGGCGTGCGGTGGCCGATCATCGAATCCGCAGTGTTGATCGCCTTCGCCGCGAACAGCCCCGGCAAGCCCAAGAGCACGAACCAGAAGGCGGGCGCGACGACGCCGTCGCAGAAACTCTCGGCGAGGCTTTCGATCGCGGCGGTGGCGACGCCCGCTTCGTCGAGCGTATTGGTGTCGCGGCCCACGATCATCGCGACCGCATTCCGCGCCTCCGGCAGATCCCCCGTGGCCAACGGACGCAGCACGGTACGGACGTGATCGTCGAGACTGCGCTGCGCGAGGCCCGTCGTGCCGACGAGCACGACGATCGCCAGCCCCCAGCCATGCCCCGCAATCCGCTCGATCCCGCCGCCGAGGATCGCCGACGCGCCGATCAAGACGCCGAGCAAGGCGATCCCGCCGAGCCGCTGCCGCACCGCGTCGCCGCGGTTCCAGCGGCGCTCGACCGTGTCGATCAGCGTCCCCACCGCCATCACCGGGTGCCACCAGCCTCTCGGATAGCCGAGCGCGGCTTCCGCGATCAGCATCGGGAGCAGCAGCGCGGCATGGTTCACCGCGCGATCGGCAGGATGAAGCGGTGGCCCGCCGGCGTCCGCCCGATCTCGACGTCGACGCGATACGCCTCGGCGAGCAGCGGCGCAGTCAGCACGTCCTCAGCAGGACCGGCGGCGACGACCTTGCCGCCCCGCAGCAGCACCGCATCGTCGGCGACGCGCGCCGCCAGATGCAGGTCGTGCAGCACCAGCACGACCCCGCTCCCCGCATCGGCGATGCTGCGCAACCGGGCGAGCACGTCGAGCTGATGCCCCGGATCGAGGCTCGCGAGCGGTTCGTCGGCGAGCAGCCATTCGGGCTCCCCCGCCAGCACGCGCGCGAGCAACGCACGACCGCGCTCGCCGCCCGAGAGATGCTCGACCCCCTGGTCGGCGAGCCCGGTCATGTCGGTCGCTGCCAACGCGCGCGCGACCGCGTCGCGATCCGCCGCGGTCTCGCCCCAGCGTCCGCGGTGCGGCAGGCGCCCAAGGCCTACCAGAGTCGCGACGTCGATGTTCCAGTGGACGTCGGCGGCCTGCGGCAGCAGCCCGATCGCGCGCGCGCGCACCCGCCGGTCGATCCGCTGGACGTCCTGCCCGTCGAGCGTCGCCGCGCCGTCGTCGGGCTTGCGCAGTGCGGCGAGGCAATCGAGCAGCGTGCTCTTGCCCGCACCGTTCGGCCCGAGCAGCGCGGTCACCCGCCCGCGGCGGTACACGTGGCTGACGGAATCGAGGATGCGCTTGCCATCCAGCGACAGGCCGATCCCCTCGGCGGCGAGGACGCTCATGCAAGCCTCCGGCGCATGCGGATCAGCAGATACAAGAAGAACGGCCCGCCCAGCATCGACATCGCGATCCCCAGCCGCAACTCGCTCACCGTCGGCGCGAGCCGGACGAGGCTGTCCGCGACCGTCAGCAGCACCGCTCCGCCGAGCGCGGAGGGGAGCAGGATCGCGGACGGCCGGTTCCCCGCGAACGGGCGCACCATATGCGGGACGATCAGCCCGACGAACCCGATGATCCCCGCCGACGCCACCGCCGCGCCGACGCACAAGGCGGTGCCCGCGATCACGACAAGCTGCAACCGCCCCGGATCGACCCCGACCGAACGCGCCGCCTGCTCGCCGAGCGTCAGCGCATCGAGCGACCGCGCGGTGGTCGCGAGCAGCGCCGCGCCCACGACGATCAGCGGCAGCGCGACCCTGACGTCGTCCCAGCTGCGATCGGTCAGCGCGCCCATCAGCCACGTCACGATCTGCGACGTGACGAACGGCGTCGGCGCAAGGCTGATCGCAAGCGCGGTGAGCGATCCGGTGATGCTCGTCAAAATCATGCCTGCGAGCGTGAAAAGGATCAGGCTCCCCGATCGCCCCGCGATCAGCGCGAGCAGCGCCATCGTCACGCCGGCCCCGGCCAGCGCGAAGGCGGGCAGCAACCACAATTGTACCGCATAACCGAAATAGAGCGACACCACTGCGCCGAACGCCGCGCCCGACGACACCCCGAACAGTCCGGGATCGGCAAGCGGATTGCGCAGATACCCCTGCATCACCGCCCCCGACAGCCCGAGCGCACCCCCCACCAGCAGCGCGAGCAAGGTGCGCGGCAGCCGCAGTTCGACGATGATGATCGAGCGCGGATCGGCGGCGGTCCAGGCGTCGAGCGGGACCCAGATCTTGCCAGAAGCGACCGACAGGCAGGCCGCCAGCACGAGTGCGATCACCAGCCAGAGCGTGAGCCGGGTCATGCCGCGAACCCGCTGCGCACTTGCCGCAACCGCGCCATCGCGTCGATGATCGTCGGCCCGCCGCAGTTCATCAGCCGGGTCGGGTAGGGCGCGACCGCGATATGCTGCGCCAAACGCCGCACCGCCGGATGCGACGTCACCCGATCCTCGCCCGTTTCGGCGGCGGCGGCCGACAGCAACACGCGCGGCGGTTTGGCGATGAGATATTCGAGCGGCAGCACGTCCCATTTCTTGAGGCCATAGGCAGCACTCATGTTGCGGAACCCACCGCGGCGGAGCAATTCGTCGGGGAGCGTGCCGCTGCCGGGGACAAGGCCGCCCGATTGCCAGATCAACGCCGAGACCGGCGTAGCGCGCGATGGCGTCGCCGCCGCCGCGATCCGCGCCGCCAGCGCCGCCCCGCGCTCCGGATGCCGCACGGCGGCGGCGATGTCGCGCACTTGCGTGATGCTCTCCGCCACGCTCTCGGGCACCTTATATTGCACCAGCGTAATGTGCAGCCGCTTGAGCGCGGCGACGGTCGCGGGCTCGGTATGCGGGCCGGTCAGCACCATGTCGGGGCGCAGCGCGACGACCTCTTCCGCGGTTCCCGAGGTCGCATGGAAGCGATTGGCGATGCCGAGCGGGATCGAGGTCGCGCGCGGGTCCTGCGAATAGTGGCTGATTCCGGCGATCTGCGCGGGATCGGCGACGCGCACCAGCACCGCATCGATACACGGGTTGATCGACACGATCCGCGGCGGGCGCACCGGCGCGGCGGAGGTCAGCAGCGCCGCCGCAATAGGCAGAGCGAGCAGACGGATCAAAACTCGACGCCCTTCTGCGCCTTGAACCCGGCGTTATAGGGGTGCTTCACTTCGGTGAAATCGGTGACGAGGTCGGCGATCTCGAGCAATTCGGGCTTCGCGCCGCGCCCGGTGATGCAGATATGCTTGGTCAGCGGGCGATCCTTCAGGAACGCGACGATCTCGGCGATCGGCAACGTATCGTCGCGCAGCACGATGTTGAGTTCGTCGAGGATCACGAACTCGATTCCCGGATCGAGGATCATTTCCTTCGACCGCTCCCATGCGGCGCGCGCGGCGGCGATGTCGAGTTCTCGGTCCTGCGTGTCCCAGGTGAAGCCTTCGCCCATCACCTCGAAGGTCGCGAGATCGGGGTAGGCTTCGAAGAAGTTGCGCTCGCCCGTCTCCCACTTGCCCTTCACATATTGCAGGATCGCGACCTTCATCCCCCAGCCGATGCTGCGGATCGCCATCCCGAACGCGGACGAGGACTTGCCCTTGCCGTTGCCGGTGTGGACGATCAGCAGCCCGCGTTCGAGCGTGCGGCGCGCCTGCATCCGCTCGCGCGCGGCGGCGATGCGCTTGCTGCGCGCGTTGTGGCGGGCGAAATCTTCCGGGGTTTCGGTCGTCATCGGGGGAACTCCTCGAGCGCGGTGGCGAGACGGACGAGACCTGCCGCACCGCGCGGCAGGCCGATGCGCAGCCGGTCGGGCTGGTCGGCGAAGGGACGAGTCAGGATGGCATGATGCGCGAGCGTTTCGAACAGCTTTGTCGCACCGTCGCATGCAATCAACCGGAACAGCGGCGCGCTGCCGACGACAGGGAGGCCCGCATCGCGCAAGACTTCGTCGAGCAAGCCGCCCGTCTCGGTGATGCGCGCCTGTTGTCCGCGGTGCCAGTGCTGGTCGCGATACGCCGCAGTGCCGATCGCGACTGCCGCGGACGACACCGGCCAGTCGCCGAGCAACGCGCGCAGTTGCGGGGCAAGATCGGTTCCTGCGATGACGAACCCGAGGCGGACCCCGGGGAGGCCGTAGAACTTCCCGAACGAACGCAACACGACGAGGCGGTCGTCGGCATCCGGGCACAGGCCCGGCGCGGGGTCGGCATAGGCTTCGTCCACCACCACGGTCATCCGCCCCGCGAGCATGCGCAGCAGCGCGGGATCGGTGACGCGTCCATCCGGGTTGGCCGGGCTGGCGAGGACGAGCATGTCGGCGTCCGCCACGCCGCCATGCTCCTGCGCGGGGGAACCGCTCGCAAGGCCACGCATGGCATCCGGTGCCACGGCAACCGCGTCAGGCCATGCCGCGAGATGCCCCGCATAGCCCGGCCGCACCACGCACGGTCGCCGCGCAGCGATCACCCGCGCGAGCAGCCGCATCGCGAGGTCGCTCCCCGGCACCGCGACGACCCGCGCGGGATCCGTCACCCCGAACGCCTCCGCCGCCGCGGCCTCGAGCGCCGCGATCGCGCCCGGCTCGGGAAGCTGCTCCCACCCGAGCGGCACGCCCGCGACCGGCCACGCCCAGGGCGCGATCCCGGTCGACAGGTCGATCCAGTCATCCCCGCCGAACGTCGCACGCGCGGCGTCCACGCGCCCGCCGTGCGCGTGGAACAGGGCAAGATCGCGCGCGTGCAACGCTCAATACGTCAGGCGGACGCCGCCAAAGGCAGCGCGGCCGGGCTGACCATATTGGTAGATCGTCTGGTATTTCGTATCGAACACGTTCTCGACCCGCCCGAACACCTCGACCTTCTTCGTAACCGGGAAGGACGCGCGCACGTCACCCAGCACATAACCATCGAGCCGCCGCGCGTTCGATGCGTTGTCGAAACTGTCCCCGACCGACGTCAGCGTCGCGCCGGTCGTCAGCCCGAAGCTCCAGCGGTAATCGGCGTTGACCGTGATGCTCTGGTCCGGCCGCCGTGCCAGCTTGCGCCCGAAGGTGGCGGTGCCGGCGGAACGGTCGACCGCATCGAGATAGGTGTAGCTCGCACTCACCGTCAGCGGCTCGACCGGACGCAGCAGCAGCGTCAGCTCCACCCCCTGCGCGCGAGTCCGCGCGATATTGTCATAGGTGCCGAACGGGCGATCGGCACAAATTCCCGTGAGCGGTCCGTCGCACGACACGAAGGTGATGAGATCGGACGAGTTGCGGTGGAAGTAGGTCGCGCTCGCTTCGACCGCGCCGTTCAGCGCCTTTTGCGTGACCCCCGCATCCCAGCCGTGCGAGCGTTCCGGGCTCAGCGCCGTGTTCCCGTATTCGCTCTGCAACTGGTACAGCGTCGGCGCCTTGAAGCCTTCCGAATAGCTCGCGCGCAGCGTGGTCGCGCCGCCATTGGGCGAATAGACGCCGCTGCCCGAAAAGGTCGTCGCGCCGCCGAACACATTGTGATCGTCATGCCGCACGCCGCCGGTCGCGGTCAGCCCGGTGACGGGCGTGACGGCCAACTGGCCATAGACGCTGAACAGCCGCGCCCGGCCCCGCGTGACCGGCCCGCCGTAGCTCGACGAGGAAAAGCGCGACACTTCCCGCTCCGCGCCGAAGGTCGCGAACACCGCCGAGGTGACGTTCGCGGTCCCCTGATATTCCAGCCGGTCGTTGCGCCCGATCCCCCGGAACGTCTCGGTCGGGTCGCCATCGGGGTCGATGTTGCGCCGGTCGGTGTCGGTATGCGCGTAACCAAAGCGATTGCGCAGACGCCCGTCGAACAAGGCGGCGTTGAGCCCGGCATAGCCGAGCCATTGCTCCACATCGCCATATTCGCGCGTGTCGCCGAAGGTGAAGTTGGGGGGCGGGAAACCGTCGATGTCGGTCCGGCTGTTGGTATAGAAACCGCGCAGGTCGACCGAGACGTCGCGGGCCAGTGCGATCCCCAGGCTGCCGTTCGCGGCATAGTTGCGGTACCCGTCGCGCTCGGTGCCGGGGGCGTAGGCCGAGATCCCGTCGGTGCCGTAATAGCCGCCGCCGATGCTCGCCGAGACCGGCCCGACCTTGCCCGAGACGTTGGCGAAGCCCTGCGCGGTGCCATAGCCGCCGCCCTCGGCGCGCGCGTTGATCGCGATCTGCTCGGTCGGCTGGCGGGTGATGAGGTTGACGACGCCGCCGATCGCCTGGCTGCCCCACAGCACCGATTGCGCGCCGCGCAGCACTTCGATCCGCTGGATGTTGCCGATCAGCAGATTGCCGAAGTTGAACCCGCCACCGGGAGCGGAGGGATCGTTGAGCTTGATCCCGTCGATCAGTGCGACGGTCTGGTCACTGTCCGCGCCGCGGATGCTGACCGAGGTGGTGGTGCCGATCCCGCCGTTGCGCACCACGGTGACGCCGGGCGTCTGGCGCAGCAGGTCGGACACGACGACCGCCTGGCGCTCGGTGATCGTCGCAGTGTCGAGCACCGTGACCGACTGGCCGACGGTATCCGCCGGGCGTGCCGCGCGGTTGGCGGTGACGACGATATCCTGCGATGCAGCGGCGGCTTGCTCCAGCGTGGCGGTGGATTGCGCGCTTTCGGCGAACACGGGCGCGGCGGCGACAATGCTCGGCAGCAGGATCAGATAGGCACAGGTCTTCACGGAATTCCCCTTCGCAACAGCTACGGGGGCACGCACGACGCTGACTCGGAATTCCGCTTTCCGCCCCGCGCACGACCCCAACCACGTCGTCTCACGAGGAAAACCCCGATCGCGCGGCACACCCCGGCCGGACGAAGGACAACCGCGACAGGCAGGTCTCCTGGCTCCCGGGTCGTCGTCTGGCTCGGCCTTCCCGGATCCGGGGATCCAGTGGCACACGAATGGAGCAAGACTCGCCGGTCACAGTTGCGGGGACAGCCCCGGATGACGCGCGTGCCCGCGCGCTTCCGGGTTCCCTTTTCATCCCATCTCTGGGAACCTGTCGCATCGGCGCGTCTAGAGCGCGCTTTGGGCAAGGGCAAGATGTGACACGGACGACACTATTCCTGGGCGGTGCCCGCTCGGGCAAGAGCCGCCTCGCGCAGCAAACTGCCGAGGCCTGCGCGGGCCCGCTCGCCTATCTCGCAACCGCCGAGTGCCGCGACGGCGAGATGGAGGACCGGATCGCGCGGCATCGCGCGGACCGTGGCGAACGCTGGCGCACGGTGGAGTGCCCGCTCGCGCTGCCCGCGGCGATCGCTTCGGTCGAGACGGGCGCGGTGCTGGTCGATTGCCTGACGCTGTGGCTGTCCAACCTGATGCTCGGCGAGCATGACATTGCGGGGGCTACGGAGGATCTGCTGGATGCCATCGCCGGGAGTCCGTTGCCAATCGTGATCGTGAGCAACGAGGTGGGAATGGGGATCGTCCCCGATCATCCGCTCGGCCGCACATTTCGCGATGCGGCGGGGCGGCTCAACCAGGCGGTGGCGGGGCAGGTCAATGCGAGCTATTTCGTCGCGGCGGGGCTGGTGCTTCCGTTGCAGCGGTTTCCCGGCTGAAAAGACCACTTTGGGAGTTCGGCCTCTCCCACTACCGTTCGCCCTGAGCGAAGTCGAAGGGCCTCTCGCCACGCAAACCGACTTTTGCGAGGAGAGGGGGGCTTCGACTTCGCTCAGCCCGAACGGGTAGGGCAACCGAACCGCCCCAACCGACCGAACGGCATCAAGCGACCAACCCGAAACCCAATCCCCCCTAGCCGTGGACATGCACGCTGAACCGCACCGTCCGCGGCGAACCAGGAAACACCCAGACCGGGCTATACGAACTCTGCGCATAACGCGCATCGAACAGATTGTCGGCTTCGAGCCGAAGCGAGACATGCCGCGACACGCCATATTCGGCGGACGCCTTGGCCTTAACGTAACCCGGCAGCACCAGCCCGCTCGCGTCGATCGCGCCGGCGCGATCGCCGACATAGGCCAGCCCCGCGCTTCCCGACAGGCCGAGCCCGGGCGTGGTCCCGAACCGCCCGAGCACGAACATCCCGCCGCTATGCTCGGGCACGTTGAGCACGCGGTCGGTCGCGAAGGTGGCGTCGTCGGTGCGCGCGCGAGTCCAGGCGTAATTGGCGACGATCTGCCAGCGCGGCCCCAGCTTGACCGATCCGTCGAGCTCGATGCCCTTGCTCGACAATTGCCCGACCGGCGCGAGATAGCCGGGGTCGGTCGGGTCGTTGGTGAGGATGCCGCGTTTGGTGATGTCGAACCACGTCGCCGCGACGTCGATCCCGCGCCAGGCCCCCGAGACCCCGACTTCATAGCCCTTGCCCGTTTCCGGCCCGAAACCCGTGCCGAACCGGTCGGTGCCCGAATTGAGCAGGAAGCTCTCCCCCCAATTGGCGTGGAGCGCGACATGCTCCGCGACCTGATAGCGCGCGCCGACCCGGCCGTTCACGGGCGCATCGACGCGCCGCACGGTGAGCCCGGTACGCACATTGGCGAGCCGCTGGCGGTAGGGATCGACACGAAGCCCGCCCGACAGCGTCAGCCGCTCGGTCGCTTCCCACATGTCCTGGACATAGACCGTCCCCGCCCAGCGCTTTTCGCGATTGTCGACGAAGGGAACCGGCGTGGGGGCGGGGCCGCCATAGACCGGCGCATAGACGTCGATCGCATAAGGCGCGGCGGCGGTCGGGGTGCGGCGGAGGTAGCGGTCCTGATAGTCGAGATGATAGCCCTTCACCCCGACCGCGACGCGATGCGCGCCGATCCGTCCGGACAGTTCGGCGCGGGCGGACAGGTCATCGACCGCATAGTCGCGCTGGCGGCGCTGGCGCCACAGCGTGCGGTCGTCGGGGCGGAGCTGGACGTGATCCGACGAAAACCCCGTCAGCGTTCCCGTGCGATAGGCGATCCCACCGTTTAACGACCAGCCGTCCCCAAGCCCGAACACCCCAGTCACTTGATGCCGCTGGTTGCGGAAGCGCGTCAGACCGTCGCCGGGCTCGCCATAGAAACGGGTGCGCGGCACGGCATTGGCGTCGCCGCGGATCGCGGGGATCCCGCGGTCGAACGGCGCGTCGAATCGGGTGATCTCGCCGACATAGGTCAGCTGCGCGTCGGCGGACGGCGACCAGCGCAGCGACGGCGCGATCACGCGGCGGCTGAGCGTCACGAAATCGCGCCAGCCGTCGCTATCTTCGCCCGCGACCACCAGCCGCGCCGAAAGCGTGCCGGTGAGCGGCCCGGTTGCGTCGAGTTCGACTCGCCGCGTGTCGAACGACCCGTAGGTGAAGGTCGCCGATGCGGCGGCCTTGGATTGCGGGGTCTTGCTGACGATGTTGACGCGCCCGCCCGGATCGATGTCACCGAAGATCGCGCCCGACGGGCCCTTGAGCAGCTCGATCCGTTCGGCCGTCGCGGGATCGCGCGGCGGCGCTAGGCCCCGGTTGGCGAGGAAGCCGTCGACATAATACTCCGCCCCGCCGTCGGGCGTGCCGAGAAACCCGCGGATCGCGAAATTGTCGAGGAAACCCCCGCGATTGTTCTGGTTGCTGACCCCGCTGACGAGCTCCAGCGCGTCCGCCAGCCGATAGGTGCCCGCGGCGCTCAGCAGGTCGCGTTCGATCGACCGGCTCGATGGCGACATGCGTTCGGTGATCGCGTCCGACGACAGCGCCCGGTCGACACTGGTCCGGCGCGTGCCCAGAACGACGATGTCGGCGCTGCCATCCGCGTCCGCACCGTCCCTGGTTTCGGGAACAGAGGTTTCCACCGGCGGTGCCTCGCGCGGTTCCGCTTCGGCGGGCGCGAACGGGAGCGACGACATCGCTGCCGCCAGGAGATGATAGCGCAAGGCTTGCCTTTCGGGATATGTTGTACCATCCCCTTTCGCATGAACCCTAGTCTGTCAAGCGCGTCGCGCGATCCCGCACCGATCGCGCAAGTCCCCGTACCCCAGGCGCTATCGTCTCATCGTATCGGGTCGATCGATGCGTTGCGCGGGCTGGTGATGCTGCTGATGCTGGTCGATCACACGCGTGAGTTCTTCTATTTCAACGCGCAGGTGAGCGACCCGATGACCCTTGCGACAACGCCGCCCGAGCTGTTCTTCACGCGCTTCGCCGCGCATTTCTGCGCCCCGGTGTTCCTGATGCTGACCGGGCTCGCGGCGTATCTGTACGGGGCCGCGAAAGGCGGGGCGGGCGCGGCATCGGCTTTCCTGTTCAAGCGCGGGCTGTTCCTGGTCGCGCTCGAACTGACCGTGGTCAGCTTCGCCTGGTCGTTCGATCCGACCCCCGGATTGATCTACCTCCAGGTCATCTGGGCGATCGGCGTGGCGATGATCGCGCTTTCGGGGTTGCTGCATTTGCCACGGTGGGGGCTGATCGCGCTCGGGCTGGCGATCGTGCTCGGGCACAATCTGCTCGACGGGATCGAAGCACCGGCCGGATCGGCGTGGCATGCCCCCTGGGCGATCCTGCACGATCGCGGCTTCATTGACCTGCCGTGGGGCGCACAGGCGCGGACGTCCTATCCGGTGCTGCCGTGGATCGGCGTGATCATGCTGGGTTATGCGATCGGGCCGTGGTTTGCGCGAGCGGTGACGCCTGCGATGCGCGGGCGGCGGTTGGTCGGCGTGGGGGTCGCGGCGCTCGCCTTGTTCGCGCTGCTGCGCGCCACCAACGTCTATGGCGATCCTACCCCGTGGGTGAGTGGGCAGGATGCGCTGTCCACCGCGATGAGCGTGCTCAACCTCACCAAATATCCGCCGTCTGCCGATTTTCTGCTGGTGACGCTGGGGCTGGGCTTGCCGTTGCTCGCTGGTTTCGAGCGGTGGGGCGGGGGTCTGGGCAAGGGGCTTGCGGTGTTCGGTGCCGTGCCCTTGTTCTTCTACGTGGTGCATCTGTACGCCCTCCACGGTCTCAATCGCGCGATCGGGCTGATCGTGCCGCACGACGCACCGCTGGTCAGCGTGGACAACGTCGCGAGCCTGTGGCTGATCGCGGCGGCGGTCGCGGTGCCGGGGTGGTTCGCGTGCCGCGCGTTCACGCAGGTCAAGCGGCGGAGCGGACAGGCGTGGATGCGCTATTTGTAAAGTACGCAGGGCTGGCCTCCGGGCTGCGCAAAGGGCATCCCGGCGAAGGACTTGCACGGGAACACGATGATGACGCGATGGATCGATGCGCACCAGCATTTCTGGTCGCTGACGACGCCCGGGCATGAATGGCCGACCGTCGCGGAAGCGCCGATCCACCGCGACTTCGGCCCGGACGACTTGCTGTCCTCACTCGACGGCCTCGACCTTGCGGGAAGCGTGCTGGTCCAGTCGCAGCCGACCGATGCTGATACCGACTGGATGCTCGCGCTGGCAGAGCGGACGCCGCTGGTGCGCGCGGTGGTCGGCTGGGTCGATCTTGCCGATCCCGCCGCGCCCGATCGTATCGCTGGGCTGGCGGCGAACCCGCTGTTGCGCGGCCTGCGCCCGATGCTGCAGGCGATCGAGGATAGTGACTGGTTGCTCGGCGAGGCGCTTACCCCTGCGATCGCGGCGATGCAGGCGGCGGGGTTGCGGCTCGATGCGCTGGTCCAGCCGCGTCATCTGCCGATGTTCGCGCGCTTCGTCGAGCGCTGGCCCGATCTGCCGATCGTGATCGACCATGCCGCCAAGCCGTTCGCCGCGACCGGCACGCTCGACCCGTGGCGCGGCGACATCGCGGCGCTCGCCGGGCTTGGGGTGCAGTGCAAACTGTCGGGGCTGCGGACCGAACAGGCCCCCGGCCAGCCAGCGGACGCGCTCGCGCCTTATGTCGGGCACCTCGTCGAGGCGTTCGGGCCGCGGCTGATGTGGGGGAGCGACTGGCCGGTCGTGCGGCTGTCGGGGGACGACTGGCGGCGCTGGCACGACGATGCGCTGCGGATGGCGCGCGCGGCGGGCGCGGACATCGACCGGCTGTTCCACGGTGCGGCGGTCGACTTCTATGGGCTGGAGGGGGAGGGCCCGGCCTGATCCCCCCACCCCGTTCGCCCTGAGCGCAGTCGAAGGGCCGCCTCATTAGCTGGGTCGCGTGGGGGGAGAGGGGCTTCGACTTCGCTCAGCCCGAACGGGGGGTGTTAGTCCCCCCCAGAGCAACCCTAGCCCAGCGCCGCCTGCTTCTCTTCCGCCAGCCGGTCGAGCTCGGCGCGGGTCTTCTTCTCGCTCGCGGTCTTGAGCTGCCCGCACGCCGCATCGATGTCGCGCCCGCGCGGGGTGCGGACCGGGGCGCTGATCCCGGCATCGAACACGATGTTCGAGAACGCCTTGATCCGTTCGGGCGTCGAGCATTCATAGGGCGCGCCCGGCCACGGGTTGAACGGGATCAGATTGACCTTCGCCGGCAGGTCATAGAATTTGAGCAACCGCACCAGCTCGCGCGCATCCGCGTCGCTGTCGTTCTTGTCCTTGAGCATCACATATTCGAACGTGATCCGCCGCGCATTGTTCGCGCCCGGATAGTCCGCGCACGCCTGCAGCACTTCCTCGAGCTTATACTTGCGGTTGATCGGCACGATTTCGTCGCGGATCTCGTTGGTGACGGCATGGAGCGACACCGCGAGGTTGACCGAAATCTCCTCCCCCGCGCGCGCCATCAGCGGCACCACGCCCGAGGTCGACAGCGTGATCCGCCGCCGCGACAGGCCGATCCCGTCGCCGTCCATCACGATCTTCAACCCGTCGCGGACATTGTCGAAATTATAGAGCGGCTCGCCCATCCCCATCATCACGATGTTGGTGAGCATCCGCCCCTCGGGCTGGCTCGGCCATTCGCCCAAAGCATCGCGCGCGAGCATCACCTGCCCGACGATTTCGCTCGGGCTGAGGTTGCGCACCAGCCGCATCGTGCCGGTATGGCAGAAGCGGCAATTGAGCGTGCAGCCGACCTGGCTCGACACGCACAAGGTGCCGCGGTCCGCATCGGGGATGAACACCATCTCGTAATCATTGCCGTCGTCGGTGCGGAGCAGCCACTTGCGAGTCCCGTCGGTCGACACCTGCGCTTCGACCACTTGTGGGCGGCTGATCGTGAAGCGCTGCTCGAGCCACGGCTGCATCGTCTTCGAGATGTCGGTCATCAGCGAGAAGTCGGTGACGCCGCGATTGTAGATCCAGTGCCACAATTGCTTGGCGCGCAGCTTCGCCTGCTTGGGGTCGAGCTGCGATGTTTCTAGCGCCATCCGCAGATCGAGCTTGGACAGCCCGAGTAGATCGATTCGCCCATCGCTGCGCAGCACCAGCGCGCGCGGCACGGGTACGGGGTCGATATGCCCCGGAATGGGCATGGCGTAGGCTGGTGCTGTCTGCATGGGGCTGCACATAGGGGAAAATGGCGGGATTTTCTACTCCCTGTGCGGGGGGAGGGTGATCTGGGCGTTGCGGGGGGGCTTGCAGGATGTGACGGTCTTCGGATGGCGTTGGTCCAGAGAGTGCCGTCGCGACGCTGGTTGCCCGCTGTTTCGAAAGAAAACACATCGTTCGCTAAAGTGTCGAGGTTCGACACAGTCGAAATATGGCACTTTGCGACAGCGTTGCGGCGGCTGATGCTTGCACTAGGCATTCGGTGTAGCGCTTCCCCGGCGAAGCCCGGGGCCCAGGAGAAAGGCAGAAGAGTGCGAGCGATTGCGCTTCGTTACCTCCACCTCCGCTACTGGGCCCCGGCCTTCGCCGGGGAAGCAATGCGGGGAAAGCGATGGTTGCAGCGTTCCGCCGCCACACGCTGGTGCCTCGATGACGGCTTGCATACGCTGGAGGCCAATTTCCACCTCCATGTCGGAATCAATCGCGTCGTCTCGAGATGCGCGGCCTCACGTCCTACGAATATCTTGCACGCTTTTGGACAAACGATTCCAGCCGAATTGAGATCGACCGTATCTCTACACTCCGGGACCAAACGCTTGGGTGGGCAGATCGACTAGATCCGAGCCGGAACTCAGACTCGAGCCCCCAAGGGAATCCCGTTTATGGATTCTGATCCTAGGGCCTGGGCAAACTTACGTTTGTCCCAATGTTTAGCCGCTCCCCAAGTCGCTACGATCAAAAGTACTGTTATGATCATATAGCCGAGCCAACCCAACCCGAGCTGCTGCCATATATATAGACCGATAAATGTCGCCACAGTGCTAAACAGAAACGCGTTTAGACTGTGCCGCCCTATCAAGGCGAACGATCGAAATAGCAAACTATCAAGGTGGCTTTTCAAAACTGTAACCACCCCGGCATAAAGTAAAACAACGAGTATAGCGTGTGCAGCTCTTGCTGGTCCAAGAGTCCCGTGATCGGTAAGTGGAATTCGTGGAATATCCAGAAAAGTCTTTAATGTTCCAATTGAAATAAACAGAACCAGCGTTACCCAGAATATCCATCGCTGTTTTTCCAGTATGGCGAAGGCGCGATCATGCAACCGGACGCTGCCACCCGCCATGGCGACGAAAAATATCACTTGCCATGCCAACGGGTGAAATCCCCAAGGGCTCTTTTCGAGGGGATTAGGCGAACCACCTAGTTCGGGGTAAAATCGCACGCAAACCTGGAATCCCATATATACTGTCACTGAGAATATTACCAAAAACAGTGGTGAGCGGCGAATGAGCCAAACTGCCATCGGACTTACGACAAGAAGCATGACGTACAAATGGAGAATGATCAGTAGAAAAGGACCATAGGTCATGATCAAAAAGTAAGTTGTTGCCTGTATTGGATCTGACGTTAAAGGTGTAAAGTGCGCAACCGCGTTGAAACGTTGATCTGTTACTAATGTTAATAGCGCCGCTGTGACGAAAAGCGCGAAGTTCCATGCATAGAGTTTTGCAGCTCTAGCTATCAATAGCGTTGTTGCGTTAGGTTTACTGACGTAGACCATTCCAACCATGTAGCCTGATAATGCTACAAATATTTCCGCTGCGGACGAAACCGAAAATGTAGTGGTAGTCGGTATTTGAGGGCCCGTCATTCCAAGCTCCGCCGACAGAAACGAAAAATGGTTGATAATGATGGTAACCATTGCAAAGCCGCGTATCGTATCGATCCTGCTATCGCGCGCCATGCAAAAAACACTTCCGGATCAGATGTTTATTTGAAGACGTTGGTGGCAGCATGCAATGGCCGGGTCAATATGGTTAACGTTGCGAACGCAAGCTCGGTCGACGCAGTCGTGGGACTGTTGCGGACGTTCGCCACGATGAGGAGCGTTCAGCAATGACGATCAAGCTTGCGATCGTTGCGGTGTTTACTTGCGCTGCTTGCCATGCAGGGGAGACTGAACCACCTCAGCGCGTGAATATCGAGGTGACTGGCTCTCCGCAGTGCCTTGCCAGCGTGGTAGGCCTTCTTGATCTTCCTGCCGCCACGATGCCCGTTTGGTCAGGGCGATTTGGAAGGATGGAGTTTGGACCCGTCGAGGCTACGGGGTTCTCCAGGGTGGTCGGCTTGCTCCGAACCACGAAGTGCGTTCAAGCAATCCGACAGCGGCCCTGTGCTACTAGGCTGTCCGATCTCGATACGTGTAATGCACCAAAGCGGCGCAGTTGACGTCGGCTTTGCATCACGGTGCGACGTTCAGACGATAGGAACGTGATCGCCGTGCAGGAAAAGTCACCGGCAGCCTTTGGTCACGTAAGCGGACGCACGAAAACGTCCGTAAGCGAGGCTCAATGGTTCAAGCATGTCATCGGCGTTTGTGACGAGCGCCGCATGACAAACACAGAAGGGGCCGCCAACGCCCCTCCCGGAACATTGGCGGCCTTCTCATGCGCCGAAGCGACGGACCAATCAGGCCGCGGCGAAGGAAACCGCCGTCTGGCGACGGCGATAGCGCAGGCCAGCCCCCGCGAAGCCGAAGCCGATCAGCATCATCGCCCAGGTCGCGGGCTCGGGGACGGCGGCCATGGTGCTCACGCTGAAACCGCCGAGCTTGAAGGCATCATACGCCTTGCCGCCGTCGGGCGTGGTTGCGCTGATCATCCAGACGTTGCCGAACGCCTGGTCGCCCAGCGCGATCCCGCGCGATCCGCTCGCACCGGTGCCGATGGACGTCGCGGTTCCCTTGAACGCGCTCGCGAGGCTGGCATAGCTGTATCCGTCGATCGGCAGCGTGCTGTTCCAGGCGGCGGTGGTCGATCCCCAGCCGAGCAGCGCGTTATTGTCGGGCGCATAGCCGTTGAACGCATAGCTGTTGAAGACCGCCGAGGTCAGCTTCACGGCCTGGTCGAACTGCAGCAGGAAGAAATCGGTGCCACCGGAGCTGTCCGCCTGGTGGGTGCCGTTCGCGCCGGTCTCGTTCCGGTTGATGATCCCGAGGCCCGCGGTGCCGTAGGAGCCGACCGCGCTATTGTCGATCACGCCGTTAATGCTGGACCAACCGGTGACCTTGACGTTCAGCTTTCCGCTGCCGTTGGTCGCGGTATAGATGCGTCCCGAGTCGCTGCTGCCGGTATTGCCGGCGGTGGTGGTCGATACCAGGAAGCTGGTGGCATGGGCGGGGCCAGCGGCAAGCATTGCAGCGGCAAAGGCGAAGGCGATCTGTTTACGCATTACACTATCTTTCGTCGGCGGTTTGGCTGGGACCGTATTTCTCCAAAAAAGGGGGCTGATCAACTTGACAGCTTAGTTAACAGGATCCTGAATTGAGACGGAATTTGGTAAATTCGGCGTTAGCCATGTCGGTTACGTTTCCTGCTCTGTTTTGAGCGCTCCTGTGGCGCTGGTATGATCCGCCCGGAGATTCGCACGATGGCTTACCTTGGTGTCGTAATTCCGGTCGGCGTGACGACGATCGTGTCGGCAATCCTCGCAAATATGCGCTTCCGCCACGAATTGCGGCTGCCGATACAATGGTGGCTCGACGGCAAGGTCACCTGGAGCGCGCCGCGCGCTGTGGCGCTGGCGTTCATCCCGGTGCTGGCGACGGGCGTGCTGGGGGTTGTGGCGGTCCTGTCGCAGACGCTTCCGCCGCGCGCCGGGCAGGAGGCGCTCGTGTGACCGGTGATGTTCGGGAGTGGCGCGCTGTTGGTCGCGATCCAGCTCCTCCACAACAGCCTCATCGTGCGAACCCTGCGCCACTCCGACAGCTGACCTTGCGACCAGGCATTATCGTATGGTTATCAACCGCTTGGCGTAGATATCCGCCTGACGCTCCCGTCCTGCGTCTGTGCAACCATAGCGACGTTTGACCCGCCCTGCGCGCTACCGTCCGAGGCAGGCCAGCGCCGCTGCGTCGATCGCCGTCGCGGCTCCACGCAAGGCATAGACGTCGGCAAACGGCGTGCCGCTACGACCCAGCGCCTCCACGCTCATGCTGCGGCTGGCGCGGATCGCCGAGACGATCGCGGCGTCGGTGCGCGTGTCGGGGGCCCATGCGTCGGCTGCGGAGGCGACGAGGTCGAAGCGGCGTTCCCCGACCGACAGCGTGACGCGGGCCTGCGGATTGCGTGCGCGGCTGAGCCGGAGGTGGATCTGATTGCGCGCACCGCCCCCCGATCGCCGATCCGGGAAGGAGGCGATGCTCGCGAACGGGCGCCAGCGTTCCGCACCGCCGGCGGTGACCGGCTGGGCGATCGCATAGCAGCGTGGCGGGCTGGCATCCGCGAATGCGCCCCAGCGATTGAAGATGCCGATCGTCTCGCGTGCGCCACCGTTCGCCATCGGGGCGGCGGCAACGGTGGTAGCGGCGGTGATGACAACGGCGGGCGCTGCGACCAGCGCGAGCGCCGCCAGCGCCCGGCGGCTCACGCCGGGGCATGCCCCGCGCCGCGATGGACCAGCGTCTCCTGCCCGCGCTCGATCAGCACGAGCGACCCCTGCGGAAGGCCCGGGGCGGCGGGTGCGCCATAGCCGGGCAGCTCGGGTGCGCCGGTCATCACCCCGCGCAACACTCGGCTGGAGATGCCGTGCATGATAACGAGCCGGTCACCCGGATCGTCCTGCGTGTCGGCAAGCCAGCCCGACACGCGCGCCGCGATCGCGGGATAGTGTTCGCCGTTCGGGGCCGGGTGGAGCAACCCGGTCGCGCGGTCGACGACCTTCAGCCCTTCTGCCGCTAGGTCCGCATAATAGCGCCCGGCCCAGTCGCCGGTCCCGATTTCGACCAGTCGCGAGTCGGTTTTCGCGCCGTGCCAGTCGAGTTCGAGGTGTTCCGCGATCACCGCGAGCGTCTGCAACGCGCGTCCGGTCGGCGATGCCCATAGCGTCAGCACAGGTTTCGCGCCTAATTTTGTCCGAAGCGCACGTCCCATCTCCTCGGCCTGCGCGAAACCCGCGCGGGTGAGCGGGGTGTGCGGGTGCTCGCCCTGTAACCGTCCGGCCGCATTGAAGACCGTTTCGCCGTGCCGCGCGATGTAATCGCGGCCGCTCCGTGGCGAGATGTTGGCGGTTTGCGACAGCTTCTGGGCGTTGGAATCCATGGCCGCGTCTTCAACCCCGTGTGGCCCAAAAGCAACGGATTTCCGCGTTTATCTGAGGTTCATGCAAGCCCCCGGCGGAGCGCCTATCTGAGCCTTCCCCGCCGCACACAGGCTCACACAGCGGCGGGCGAACACCATTGGAGTACCCCCTATGCGCAAGATCGTCCTCACCGCCGCCGCAGCCGCTTTCGGTCTCGGCATGGCAGCCCCCGCACTGGCCCAGGACGGCCCGCCCCCTTCCGACCGCGCGTTCAACGGCCCCCGTGCCGGCGTCCTGCTCGGCTACGACAATCTCAAGCCCGGCAGCACCGAGGATTCGAGCATCCGCGGCGACCGCGGTGCCGACGGCCTGACCTACGGCGGCGACATCGGCTATGATTTCGATAACGGCAGCCGGATCGTCTACGGCATCGAAGGCGAAGTCACCGGGTCGACCAGCAAGGTCACCAACAATCCGGTCGACGCCGCGGCGCTCGGCTATGGCCGCGTCAAGGCCGGTCGCGACTTCTACGTCGGTGGTCGCGTCGGCTACAAGCTGACCCCGGCGACGCTGCTGTACGCAAAGGGTGGCTACACCAACGCCCGCCTCGACCTGACCGCGAACAACGGCACGGTCACCACCGGCGAGCATTACACGCTCGACGGCTACCGCGTCGGTGCGGGCCTCGAGCAGGCGATCACGCCGCGCACCTATGCCAAGGTCGAGTATCGCTATTCGAACTACGGCAATGCGCGTCTCGAGTTCGCGAATGGCGCGAACACCAACAACTTCGGCGTCGACACAGACCGTCACCAGGTCCTCGCAGGCGTCGGCTTCCGCTTCTGATTCGGTCGGTTACGACTGGAAACGAGACGGCCCACGGCGGATTTAGCTGTGGGAAAGAGGGGTCGGGGCGCTTGCTCCGGCCCCTTTTATGTTTAAGGAAAGGCACACGGCGAATTGCCCCCGGTGCGCACCGGAACGGGCTGAAAATGGGGCATCGGCCCGGGGGAACGGCATGAAGGCGACGATCGAACGCGCAACCTTGTTGAAGGGGCTCAGCCACGTCCAGTCGGTGGTCGAGCGGCGCAATACCATTCCAATCCTGTCCAACGTGCTGATCGAGGCGACAGCCGAGGGCGGGTTGAAGCTGATGGCGACCGATCTGGATCTTCAGATCAACGAGACGATCGCTGCCGCGGTCGACCAGCCCGGCTCGACCACCGTGTCGGCGCACACGCTGTTCGACATCGCGCGCAAGCTGCCCGAGGGCAGCCAGGTCTCCCTGAGCGCGGCCGAGGGCAAGATGACGATCATGGCGGGGCGCGCCAAGTTCCAGCTCGGCACGCTGCCGCGCGACGATTTCCCGGTAATCGCCGAGGGCGAGCTCCCGGTCAGCTTCGAGCTGCCCGCCGAGACGCTCAAGCAGATCATCGACAAGACGCGCTTCGCGATCTCGACCGAGGAAACGCGCTATTATCTGAACGGTATCTTCTGGCACGTATCGGAGGATCCGCTCCCCGTGCTCAAGGCCGCCGCGACCGACGGCCACCGCCTTGCGCGCGTCACGATGCCGCGGCCCGACGGTGCCGAATCGATGCCGGACATCATCATCCCGCGCAAATGCATCGCCGAGCTGCGCAAGCTGCTCGACGAGATCGACGGGTCGGTCGGCGTGTCGATGTCGCCGACCAAGATCCGCTTCGATCTGGGGCAGGCGCTACTGACCTCCAAGCTGATCGACGGCACCTTCCCGGATTACAGCCGCGTGATCCCGACCGGCAACGACAAGATCCTCAAGATCGACCCGCGCAGCTTCGAGGAAGGCGTCGACCGCGTCTCGACGATCGCGACCGAGAAGACCCGTGCGGTCAAGATGGCGCTCGATCGCGACAAGATCATCCTGTCGGTGAGCTCGCCCGAAAACGGCACCGCGGCGGAGGAAGTCCCCGGCGACTACACCGCGCTCGGCTTCGAGATCGGGTTCAACAGCCGCTATCTGCTCGACATCCTCGGGCAGCTCGATGGCGACACGATCGAGGTCCACTTGGCGGATGCCGCCGCCCCGACGCTGATCCGCGAGAATGACAAGTCCGCGGCGCTGTACGTGCTCATGCCGATGCGCGTCTGAACCTTGGGCGGGAGCGCGGCTCCCGCCAGTTTCGCTAGAGGCAGGTCGGGACGAGCACGATCGGCAGGCCGGTCACGATCGTCGCCAACAGCCCGACCACGGCAAGCGTCCAGGACGTCTTGTCGATCATGCTGTCGCCGTGTCGCCGCAGCGCGACGCAAACCCCACTCGCCGCGGCGATGCAAGCGAGCCATGCCGCGAGCATCGCTGCGTGGTGGACGCTAAGGCCTCCAATCGCACGCGCCGACGCCCATCCTGCCGCGCAGCCGATGCCGCTCAGGCCGTACAGCGCGCAAAAGGCGATCGCCCAGACGATCAGCCCCGCGGTCATCCGCAACAGCGCGATCATGCCAGCCATCCCGGGATCGCCAGCACCAGCATCGTCACCACGCCCGACCCCGCGGCATGGTCGCTCCACAACCGTGCGATCCGGCGTTCGCCCTGCCGCGCACCAGCGACGAACCCCGAGCCGATCCGGGCGCGCAGGAACGCCAGGATTATCGCCGCAATGCCGGCATGGAACAGCGAATAACCCGCCACCGTCACGCTCGTCGCGGCATAGGCATGGCTGGCGGGCGCGGGCAGCGCGAACGCGATGACCCCTATCAGCGCGAAGATGATTGCGGCTTGCCCGACGAGCGCCAGCGTGACCGCATCACGCCGTGCGGCAATCAGTGCGATGACAGCGCCGCCGATCGCAAGCAATGGTTGCCACAGCATCGCCGCGACCAGCACCGGTGGTGGCCAGTTGGGCGCGACGGTCCACAAGAAGGCGTAACCGAACAGCAGCGAGGTAAAGAGCGTCGCGCTCGCCGCCAGTGCGAAGACGCTTCCCCAATAACCGACCGTCCCCTCGACCTCGAACGCGGTCGGCAGCGAGCGGTCGTGCCCGGCCGTGACCGGCCCGACATCGTCGCGCCGCCCGTGCGTCCAGCCCCAGCGCCAGGCGAGGACGATCACGCCGACCAGAAAGAGCGGCGCGACCGGATACAGCCCTGCGAGCATTGACAGGAAGAACCCGCCGAGCGTCGCGGCCATGCCGATCGGATACCAGCTGTTCTGCGGGAGGATCACGACATGTTCGGGCGCGCCGGTCACCATGTCGACCGCAAGCGTCTCGCGCCAGCCGTGCCGCGCTTCGCCGAGCCACCCCTCGCCGCGCGCCAGCGCCAGCGCCATGTCAGGTTCGCCTTCAAGCGGGTCCTGCCCCGAGACGGTGGGGAGGCTTGCGAAGTTATACGACGGCGCTGGCATCATCATCGCCCATTCGAGCGTGCCTGCATTCCACGGATTGCGGCGGCGGTGGCGGCCGAGCCAGATCTGCAGCCCGACATCGATCGCGAACAGCGCGAAGCCGAACGCCATGATGAAGCTGCCGACCGAGGATGTCAGGTTGAGCCAGGTCCAGCCCATGCCCTCGGGATAGGTGTCGACCCGGCGTGGCATGCCCAACAGCCCGGTCAAATGCATCGCGAAGAACGTGACGTTGAACCCGACGAAGATTAGCCAGAAGGCCGCCTCGCCCAATTGCAGCACGCGGCCCCGCCCGGTGAAATGCGGCAACCAGTAATAGGCCGCCGCGAGCATCGGGAAGACGAACCCGCCGACCAGGACGTAATGCAGATGCGCGGTGACGAAGGCGGTGTCGTGCGCCTGCGCATCGAACGGCACCACCGCGAGCATCACGCCCGTCAGGCCGCCGAGCACGAACACGATGAAGAAACCGATCAGATACAGCATCGGCAGCTTCATCTGTGGGCGTCCGCTCCACAGCGTGCCGAGCCAGGCGAAGATCTGCACCGCGGTCGGAATCGCCACCAGCGTGGATGCGGCGGAGAAGAAGCCGAGCGCCATATGCGGGATGCCGGTGGTGAACATGTGATGGACCCACAGCCCGAAGCTGAGGAACGCGAGCGCCATCACCGCCGCGACGATCGCGCCATATCCAAGGATCCGGGTCCGCGCCATGACCGGGAGGATCGTCGATACCGCGCCCGCTGCGGGGAGGAAGATGATGTACACCTCGGGATGGCCGAACAGCCAGAACAGATGCTGCCACAACAACGGCGATCCGCCGAGCGCGGGGGTGTAGAACGGCCAGCCGAATGCGCGTTCGACCTCGAGCAGGATCGACCCCAGAATCAGCGGCGGGAAGCCGAACAGCATCATTGCGGCGGTCGCGAGCAGATACCAGGCGAACAGCGGCATCCGGTCGAGCCGCATGTGCGCCGCGCGCAGTTTGAGGATCGACACCGCGATCTCGATCGCCGCGCACATCGCGGACACCTCGACGAAGGTGATGCCGAGCAGCCAGACGTCGCTGTTGATCCCCGGCGTCCACTCCTTGCCCGACAGCGGCGGATACAGGAACCAGCCCGCGTCGGGTGCGACGCCCGCGAGCATCGCGACGATCAGGATGCTGCCGCCGAACAGGTAACACCACCAGCCGAGCGCGGAGAGCCGCGGAAACGCCATGTCGCGCGCGCCGAGCATCTTGGGCAGGAGGTACATCGCCAACCCCTCGAACATCGGGATCGCGAACAGGAACATC
Source organism: Sphingomonas sp. PvP056 (assembly GCF_040549155.1). NCBI lineage: Bacteria > Pseudomonadati > Pseudomonadota > Alphaproteobacteria > Sphingomonadales > Sphingomonadaceae > Sphingomonas > Sphingomonas sp. PvP056. Next base: position 264,140 of record NZ_JBEPST010000006.1, on the reverse strand, counting down.
ATGATGCTGCCGTGCATCGTGAACAGCTGGTTATAGACTTCGGGACCCACGAACGCGCTGTTCGGCGTCGCCAGTTGCGCGCGGATCAGCATCGCGAGGATGCCGCCGATCGCGAAGAACACGAAGGCGGCGACGATGAAGCGCTTGCCGATGTCGCTGTGGTTGACCGATCGCAGCATGCCCCGCCAGCCGGGCTCGGTCCGCCAGATCGCATCCATCGCGCGATGCCGCTTGAGCGCGTTCATCGTGTTCCTCCAACGAAGGCGGCCCAGCCCGCCGCATCATGCGCGACGACGGTGAAGCCGTGGTCCTTGTGGCCGGTGCCGCAATATTCGGCGCATTCGCCGCGATATGTTCCGGGGCGCGTGGCGACGATCCGGAGCACGTTGGTATGCCCCGGTATCGCGTCCATCTTCCCCGCGAGGCGCGGCACCCAGAAGCTGTGGATCACGTCGGTCGCGGTGATCGACGCATCGACCGGGCGACCCGCCGGAATATGCAGGACGCCTTGCGTCTCGCGTCCGCCGGGGTGGCGGAACACCCAGGCATAGCGCCGCGCCTCGACCCCCACCGTGACCGTATCGGGGGCGGGCGTGGGCAGGGTGCGCGCGCCGAGGATCAGCGCGTAGGTGAGCAGCGCCGACAGCACCACGACCGGCATCGCGAGCCCGAGCCATCCGATCCAGACGGTCGCGCGCGGCGCGGAATCATCTCGATCCCGCCGGAGCATCGCGATCGCCAGCAGACCGAAGACCAGCGCCGCCAGCACCGCCGCACCGCCAAGCATCACCCACCACAGCGTCGCCACGTCGGCCGCGTGTGGGCCGGCGGGATCGAGCGTGGACAGCGATCCGGCGCAACCTGTGGTCGTCATGACCGTTACGACCGGGAGCGCCACCCGGGAAAACACCGACCGATGACCGATTCCAGCCGCACCACGGACACGCGCCTGCGCGACCCGATCGCCGACAGCCCGGCGTTCGCACGCACCGAGTCCAAGGTCGCGCTGGCCGGGCATCCGATCCATGCAGTGCTGGTCGCCTTTCCGATTGCGTTGACGACCTGCACCTTCGCCGCCGATGTGCTCTACTGGTGGACGGGCGATGCGTTCTGGGCGCGTGCCGGGTTGTGGGCGTCGGGCGCAGGGTTCCTGCTCGGCGTGCTCGCGGGGATCGCGGGGACGGTCGAACTGCTGATGGTCCCGGGCATCCGCGCGCGTGCCGCAAGCTGGACGCACTTCATCATCGCGGTGATGCTGCTGTCGATCCTCGGCGCGAACTGGGGGTATCGGCTGACCGGCTACGAGCAGGCGATCCTGCCCTACGGCCTGCTGCTGTCGACGTTCGCGGTCGCTTTCACGGGCTTCACGGGCTGGCATGGCGGCAAGTTGGTGTTTGAGTATCAAGTCGGGGTCGCTTCCAACGGCAAATGATTGTTTTGCGGCGTTTCGAGCCAGTCGGGGGTGAGATCCGGCATAACCGGCTTGGCCAGCACGAGCAGCAGCACGCCGGTCATCGTGGCGATCATCGCACAGACGAGCGGGAGGGGGGACGGCGGGATGTAGTCCCCGCGGCGTTCGCTCATCTGGACGACGGTATGGCCGATCAGCGCGTGGAGCGCGACCAGCAGGCCGACCGCGACGAGCTTGGCGAACATCCAGGGGACGAAGACTTCTCGCAGGAATATCAACGCCGTACCCGCGGAAACCGCGATCACGGCGGCGGGCGTGACGATGCGCGTATAGCCATAGTTGGTGATGCGCCGGAGCCGCGCATAATCGGCCTGTTCCTCGCCCGCCTCATGCTTGCCGAGCACCAGCGGCAGGGCGATCAGGCCTGCGCTCCACAGGATCAAAGCAGCAATATGTAGCGCTTTTACGAGCGTCAGGATCATGTTGCGGCACCGGTTTGTGTCATTTGTCGCCAGCTATGGTGCGCAATCCAGCCGATTGCAGCGGCATAAGGGAGCATCCCCGGCACCCACATGATCAGCCCGGCGAGTTGCTGGTCGGCGATCGGCCCGATCCCGAACGGCACCGTGCTGGTCGCATGGACCGCATAGAGCGGTCGCGTGGCGAAGGTGAGCAACGCGCCGAGGAAGCCCATCTGGACCGCACCGCCGACGATCCCCGTCACCGCCTGCGCGGGTGAGGCCGTACCGACCGCAGTCCAGAACGCCCACCCCGCCGACAGCAACGCGAGCTGCATGACCCAGTAGAGCGCGACATTGCCGAGCGCGGCGTCATAGGCGACCGGCCAGTGCCACGCCCACAGCATCACGGTCGACCCGAACAGCACGGCGGGAACGCGCTTGCCCAGCCACGGCGCGGGAAAGGCGATCGCGAGCAACGGGGCGGCCAGCGTGAACAGCAACAAATGGTGCACCGCGCGCGCCGCGAACAGCGCGGTCGTCAGCGCACAGAGCGGCGACACAAAGGCGAGCGCAAGCACCGCCAACGCAAGCAAACCGGCCTGGCGGCGAGGCCCGGACAAGCGCCACATCATCAGTGCGCCCGCGACGAGTATCGCCGCGATCAGCACGGGATCACTGTTCCACTGGTCTGCCCAGGTCGCCGGCACGGGGGCCGGCCCGCAATAGCGTTGCTGCCAATCGATGATACGTCCCCGTTTTTTGGTGGTTCCTGTGACCACCATCCAAAGCGAACGCACCAAGCGGCGGAGGGTTCAGGCGGCGTGCGCAACCTTTCGGGCGATCGTGCGTGCGCTTGCCGCCCGCGGCAGCTTCCGCCAAAGCATGCGCGGTGGCGGAAGGAACGGCGCAATGGATGCCGGATCGATGGCCAAGCTGATGGAATCCCGCGTGACTTTGACGACAATCGCGCTGTCCGGCGGCGCGGGGATCTTGGGCGGCGCGATGAATGCGCTGGCCGGCGGCGGGACGTTCGCGACGCTGCCCGCGCTGATCGCGCTCGGGCTGCCCGCGAATACCGCCAATGCGACCTCGAACGTCGCGCTGCTACCCGGTGCCGCAACGAGCAGTTGGGCATTCCGCCGCGAACTGGCACCCGTCGGGGGCGTCAACGTGGGGTTGCTCGCGGGGATCACCTTCGTCGGCGGGCTGGCCGGGAGTGCGCTGCTGGTGGTCACGCCGACGCGGGTGTTCGACCTGCTGATCCCGTGGCTGTTGCTGATGGCGCTGGTCGTGATCGCGTTCGGCAGCCGCGCGGCGGAGGCGCTCCACGCCCGCGTCACGATCGGGCCGCGCGCGTTGATCGCCGCACAGACGCTCCTGGGGATCTACGGCGGCTATTTCGGCGGCGGGGTGGGGTTGATGATGACCGCGGTCTACGGGTTGCTCGCGAGCGTCTCCCCTCGCGCGCTGTTCGCGCCGCGCACGTTGATGCTCGGGGTCGCCAATGCCGCGGCGGCGGTGGTGTTCATCTCGACCGGACTGGTCGCCTGGGCGGCGGCGGTGCCGATGCTGTTCGGCGCGATCGTCGGCGGGTGGATCGGCGCGGTGATCGGCAAGCGCCTGTCGCCCGGGGTGGTGCGCGGCTGGACGCTGTTCGTCACCGCCGCGACCACGATCGTGTTCTTCGTCCGCGCCTATTTCTGATTGGGAAGCGTGAGGAGTGCGGCGACAAGCTTCGGGTCGTCCTTGGGGTCGATCGCTGCCTTGTAGACGGACCGCATCTTGGCGACCTCGGCGGTCCAGGTCTTCGCGTCGAGTTTGGGCTGAGTCAGCAGCATCTCGGGCGAATGGCAGGCGGTGCAATTCGTCGTGAGGATCTCGGCGCTCGCCGGGAGCATCGTCGTCTCGTCGGGAAGCGCGATCGTCTGCGACGTCAGCGCGATCGGGGCGGCCTGACCGGCGGGGGCGGTATCGGCGGGTGCCGCAGTGCGGCTGCACGCGCCGAGTAGCAGCAGCAGCAGCGCGGCGAGCGATGCGCGGCTCATGCCACCACCACGCGCGCGGTTTCGATGCTGCTGCGCATATAGCCTCCGGGGTTCCAGATCGGCGCGGGCTTCTGCCCTTCGCCGCGCGTATTGATGGTGCGCACGGCAAGCTCGTGCGGGCCCCGCGCCAGACCCGTCAGTGGCATCGCCCAACGGCGGAAGCTGTATGGCCCGTGGTCGGGGCCGAGTTGCGCCTGTTGCCAGTGCGCGCCGCCGTCGAGCGAGACCTCGACCTTGGCGACGCCCGCATCCCCGCCCATCGCGATCCCGCGCGCTTCCTGCGGGGTGGTGCGGGTGAAGAAGGCGCGCGGCGGCATCCGGCTGATCGGCACGGTCGGGAAACCGGTTGCGCCGGGCTTGACCCCGGCATCCTCGGTCTCGGGGATCTGGTACGCCTTCGCCATCCAGAAACCGGTGTCGGGGCCGGTCAGCAATTCGATCGAATCGAGCGCCTTGACCCAATAGGTCGAATACCAGCCCGGCACGATCAGCCGGAGCGGGAAGCCGTTGAGCAGCGGAAGCGCCGCGCCGTTAATCCCATAGGCGACGATCACGTCGTCGTCCTCGGCATGATCGAGCGCGAGCGACTTGGCGAAATGCGGGGCATCGCCGGGGGGCTGGTCGAGCCCGGCGCATTTGACCTGCACCACGCCCGGCGCGGTTCCGGCGCGCGCGATCAGGTCGCGCAGCCGGACGCCGGTCCAGCGCGCGTTGCCCATCGCGCCATTGCCCCATTGCGCGCCGGGGACGCGCGGGCCGAACAATCCACGCGAATTGCCCGAGCATTGGTTGACCGCAGTGACCGTGACTTGCGGCATCGCCTGGATCTCGGCGAGCGAGAGCGACACCGCACGCTTGACCGCACCACCGATGCGGAGCCGGAACGCGGCGGCGTCCACCGACAGCGGAATGTCGGCATAATGCCAGCGCACGAAGAATCGGTCGTTGGGGGTGACGGGATCGTCCTGGAGCGCGCCGTCGAACGCCGCCATCGGGGTTTCGAGCAGCGGCGCACGGCTGCGCTGGAGGATCATCCCCTTCTTGCCGGGGAAGGCATCGGTCAGCGGGCGTTGCCCGGTGCCCTCGTACAGGCCGAGATCGACCATCGCCTGCGCGCCCATCGCCTGCGCCCCCATCCCCTTTGCCCAAAGCGGCGCGCTGGCGAGGGCGCCGACGCCGAGGCCCCCGAGCGCGAGCGCGGCGCGACGATCCACGGAGTCAGCCATGCTGGATCGCCACCGGCACGAATCGCGCGACCTGCTTGCCGACGAGCGAGAGCTGCTCGATCACCGCGGCGTCGCTCGCCCCGCCGTCTTCGTCGAACTTGGTCAGCTGCGTGTTGACCGCCGCGGCGAACGGCGTCGGCCAGCCGCGCAGCGCATGGACGATCGAGCGCAGCGCCGCGATCGTGCTGCCCGTCGCCTGCCAGCCATAAGCGGTCGCGATCAGCCCGACCGGCATGTCCGCCAAATACGGGCGGTGCGGATCGCGCGCGGTTTCCTCGAGCAGGTCGAGCGCATTCTTGACAACGCCCGAGATGCTGCCGTGATAGCCGGGCGAGGCGATGATGACCGCGGACGCCTGCCGCATCGTCTCGACGAATTCGTTTTCCTCGGGCGTGCGCGTCGTCGCCCGCGGGTCGTAGAGCGGGAGCCGCGCCATGTCCGCGCCGCCGAACATCCGCGTGCGGAAGCCTTCGCGCCCCGCTGCGTCGAGCGCGATCCGCAGCGCGCGTTCGGTGGAGGAAACGCCACCGATCGTCCCGCCAATACCGACGACGAGGGGCTGATCGGGCTGGGTTTCGGCCATCGGTTGGGGCTTTCGGCTGGGCCGCCAGGCGACCGGGAGCGGGTTCAATAGCCCGACCCGCGCTTTGCCTCAATGCTTTGCGCTGCGCCGCGGCAGATGCTTTTGGACGGCTGTGCAACATCGCTCGCTCCGCGCCCCCTGCGCTGCTAGATGCCCGGAAATGCCTGTTCCCTGCTTGCGCGGTCTGTCCTATACAGATAACACACTAATCCGTCCGGCTTTCGGGATCTGGTGAGCATGCGCCGTTACCCTTTTGACGCATCCGATCGTGACGATCCGCGCAACCCGCTGGACCTGACGAACGGCGTGCCCCCGCCCGAGCGCTATTTGCGCGAAGCCCCGTACGAGCCCGAGGACGATGACCGTCCGAATGGGCGTCCGCGCGGGACGCGGCAGCGGATCAACTGGACACGCTGGATCATGCGCGGGTTTGCGGCGGGGATCGTGCTGTTCGTGCTTGCGGTCGCGTGGCTTGCGGTGACCGCGCCCTTGTCCAAGTCGCTCCAGCCGCCGACGCCGCCGAGTGTCACGCTGCTCGCGGACGACGGCACGCCGATCGCGCGGCGTGGGGCGATCGTGGGGTCGTCGGTCGATGCGGCGAAGTTGCCGAAGAATGTCACCAACGCGTTCCTCGCGATCGAGGACCGGCGGTTCCGCTCGCATTGGGGGATCGACCCGCAGGGAATCGCGCGCGCGTTCGTCCACAATGTCCGCTCGACCGGGCGCGACCAGGGTGGGAGCACGATCACGCAGCAGCTGGCGAAGAACGCGTTCCTCGATTCGGACCGGACCGCCGCGCGGAAAATCCGCGAAGTGCTGATCGCCTTCTGGCTCGAGGCATGGCTGACCAAGGACCAGATCCTGTCGCGCTATCTGTCGACGGTCTATTTTGGCGACAACACCTATGGTCTGCGCGCCGCCGCGAAGCATTATTTCGGGCGGACGCCGGAGAATCTGTCGATCGCGCAAGGCGCGATGCTCGCCGGGCTGGTCAAGGCGCCGTCGCGACTGGCACCGACGATCAACCTGTCCGGCGCGCGGGCCCGCGGTGCGCTGGTGCTGCGCGCGATGGTCGAGGGCGGGTTCCTCGACAAGGAAACCGCGGCTTCGGTGCGTCCCGCACGGCTCGCGACCGACCGCGTCGCGCCGCTCCCCAACGGGACCTATTTCGCGGATTGGGTGCTCCCGGCTGCACGCGACCAGGCGGGTGATCTGGCGCGCGAGAGCAAGGTCCGCACGACGCTCGACCGCCGGCTGCAAAGTGCGGCGGAACGCTCGGTCAAGCGCGCGGGATTGCGGCAGGCGCAGGTCGCGCTGGTCGCGATGCGCCCCGATGGCCGCGTGGTCGCGATGGTCGGAGGCAAATCCTATGCCGACAGCCCGTTCAACCGCGCGACCCAGGCGATGCGGCAGCCGGGATCGGCGTTCAAGCTGTTCGTCTATCTGGCGGCGATGCGGCACGGGATGACGCCGGATTCGATCGTCGACGACAAGCCGATCACGATCGCCAACTGGAGCCCGCGCAATTCGGACGGGCGCTATCTTGGCCCGATTACGCTGCGGCAGGCGTTCGCACGCTCGTCCAACGTGGCGGCGGCGCGGATCACGCAGGAAGTGGGCGTCGCCAACGTCATCAAGGCGGCGCGCGACCTAGGTGTGACGACGCCGATCCCGAACGAAGCGACGATCGCGCTGGGGACGGCGAGCATGTCGCTGCTCGAACTGACGCAGGCCTATGCCGCGATCGCCGCCGAGCAATATCCGGTGCGCGCACGCGGGCTGGAGGATCCGCCCGAGCGTGGGATGCTCGCGAGCCTGACCAATCGCCCCAAGGCATTGTCGGGGACGATCCGCGACGAAATGCTCGACCTGTTGTCCGCCTCGGCGGAAGCGGGGACGGGGCGTGCGGCGGCATTGTCGGTCAAGACCTACGGCAAGACGGGTACGACGCAGGACAGCCGCGACGCGCTGTTCGTCGGCTTCGCCAATGGGCTGGTCGTGGGCGTGTGGGTCGGTAACGACGACAACACCCCCAACGCGGGGCTGTCGGGTGGCGGCGTGCCCGCGCGGGTGTGGCGCGATTTCATGCAGCAGGCGCTCGGCGTCGGCGCGGCGTTCGTGCCCGAGGCTGAGCCCGAGGTGATCGATCCCGACGCCAATGGCTATGAGGAGACGATCGAGAACTTCCTCGATCCGCAGAATATTCCGCCGGTCGAGGGGGAGATTCCGGGAATCGGGCGGGTGCGGTTGCGCAACGGGCAGTTCGATTTCGAGCCCAATCGCGAAGGGGGACGCGAGGACGACCGCGGTCGCCGTCGCCGCAATGAGGACGAGGATCGCGCCCCGCCGCCCGAGGGGTATGAGGACGAGCAATAGCGCGGCTGGTGCAATGGCGCGGCTTTGGGTACACGCGCCTTGAAACCATGAGCGCTTCCCCGGCGAAGGCCGGGGCCCAGTCGCGATGGCGGATGTAACGGAGCACAGCCCGCGGCAATGTCCGGCCCGCTGCTGGGCCCCGGCCTTCGCCGGGGAAGCGCATCAGGACTATATGCATTTTATCGGCGTGACGCCGCGTTGTTCCAAGGATACCCATGACCGACCAGAAAAGCGACAGCCAGAAATGCGGACTCGTCGCCGTCCTCGGCGCCCCTAACGCGGGCAAGTCGACGCTCGTCAACGCGCTGGTCGGGCAGAAGGTCGCGATCGTCAGCCCCAAGGCGCAGACCACGCGCGTGCGGCTGATGGGCGTCGCGATCGAGGGTGACACGCAGTTGCTGCTGGTCGACACGCCCGGCATCTTCGAGCCCAAGCGCCGGTTCGACCGCGCGATGGTGCAGGCGGCGTGGGGCGGCGCGGAAGGTGCCGACGTGCTCGCTTTGGTGGTCGACGCCAAGGGCGGGTTGCCGACCAAGGTCACCGACATCGCGACCGCGATCAAGGATCGGCCCGAACCCAAGTACCTGATCCTCAACAAGGTCGATCTGGCCGACAAGGCGAAGCTCTTGCTGCATGCCGAGCGGCTCAATGGCTTGGTCACGTTCGACGAGACGTTCTTCGTCAGCGCCTCGACCGGGGACGGGCTGCCCGAGTTGAAGGCGCATCTCGCGGCGCGGATGCCCGCCGAGCCGTGGCATTTCCCCGAGGACCAGGTCTCCGACGCGACCGAGCGCAGCCTTGCGTCGGAAGTGACACGCGAGCAGATCTTTCTCCAGCTCCACGCCGAACTGCCCTACGCCTCGGCGGTCGAGACCGAGCAGTATCTCGAGCGCGAGGACGGGTCGGTCGAGATCCACCAGCAGATCCTGGTCGAACGCCCGACCCAGCGCGCGATCGTGCTCGGCAAGGGCGGCACGCGGATCAAGGAAATCGGGGCGCGCGCGCGGACCGAGCTCAGCCACATCATGGGGCGGCCGGTGCATCTGTACCTGCACGTCAAGGTCCGGCCCGGCTGGGATGACGAGCGCGACGTGTACCGCGACATGGGGCTTGATTGGGTGGAGTGAAACTGGGCTTTCGTCCCCCTCTTCACTTCCCCGGCGAAGGCCGGGGCCCAGTCGTGATGTCCGGGGTAACGAAGCGCACCGCCCGACATTCTGGCGTTCCTCTCCTGGGCCCCGGCCTTCGCCGGGGAAGCGCTGGAGGGGGTTAGGCGAGCATCTCCTCCACCCATTCCGGCACCAGCACCCCCGCCGCACCGAGCCGTGTCTCGTGGAAATACCCGCTCCCCGCCGACCGCTCCAGATTGAGTTCCAGTGTCTGCGCGCCGGCATAGCGCGCGCCCTGGACGAACCCCGCGGCGGGATAGACCGCGCCCGACGTCCCGATCGAGACGAACAGGTCTGCGTCCGCCAGCGCGCGTTCGATCCGCTCCATCTGGTACGGCATCTCGCCGAAGAACACGATGTCGGGCCGCAGGTCGGGCGCGCCGCAAGTCGTACAGACCGACCCCGGCGGCAACGCCGCGTCCCATGCCACCCGCGCGTCGCACGCCGCGCACAATGCCGAGCGCAATTCGCCGTGCATGTGGAGCAGCCGTTTCGCGCCGGCGCGTTCGTGCAGGTCATCGACGTTCTGCGTGACGATCAGCAAGTCGCCCTGCCACGCCGCATCCAGCCGGGCGAGCGCCGCGTGCGCCGCATTGGGCGCGACCCCCGCCAGCGCCGCGCGCCGTGCGTCGTAGAAGCGATGGACCAGTTGCGAGTCCGCCGCGAGCGCCTCGGGCGTGCAGACATCCTCGACGCGGTGCCCCTCCCACAATCCGCCGGGGCCGCGGAAGGTCGCGATCCCGCTCTCCGCTGAAATACCGGCTCCGGTCAGAACCACGATGTTTTCCGTTCCTCGCATGGTATCTCTGTACGCGAGGCTCTAGAGGCCCGGGAGAGGAATTTACGGAGCAAGTGGGATGACCGCGATCGGCATTATCGGGAGCGCGGGGCGCATGGGGCAGGCGCTTGCCGCGGCGGTGCCTGATCTGGGCGCGACGCTCGCGGGCGGGATCGACGCAAGCGGCGATCCGGCGACGCTCGCGCATGACGCCGACGTGCTGATCGATTTCTCCGCGCCGTCCGCGCTCGAGCGCAATCTCGCCGTCGCGCGACTGACCGGGACGCCGATCCTGATCGGCACGACCGGGCTCAGCCCGACGCATCACGCCTTGGTCGACGCCGCCGCGCAAGAGATCGCGGTGCTGCAGACCGGCAACGTCTCGCTCGGCGTGACATTGCTCGCCAAGCTGGTGCGCGAAGCGGCGGCGCGGCTCGGGCCCGACTGGGACATCGAGATCGTCGAGATGCATCACCGCCACAAGGTCGACGCACCCTCGGGGACCGCGTTGCTGCTCGGCGAGGCGGCGGCGGCGGGGCGGGGCGCGCCGCTCGCCGAGCTGCGCGTGTCGGATCGCGCGGGTCTGGTCGGTGCGCGCTCGGAAGGGACGATCGGCTTCGCATCGCTCCGTGGCGGATCGGTCGCGGGCGACCATCTCGTCGTGTTCGCGGGCGAAGGCGAGCGGATCGAGCTCGGCCATCGTGCGGAGAATCGCGCAATCTTCGCGCGCGGCGCGATCACCGCGGCGCTGTGGCTCGCGGGCAAACCGGCTGGCCGGTACGCGATGGAAGAGGTGGTCGGGGTGTGAAAAAGGCCGACGTCGTCGACTTCTACGCGCGGCTCGCGGCGGACAACCCGCATCCCGAGACCGAGCTCGAGGCGGGCAACCCGTTCCAGCTAGTCGTCGCGGTCGCTTTGTCCGCGCAGGCGACCGACGTGGGTGTCAACAAGGCCACGCGCCGCCTGTTCGCCGAAGTGACCACGCCCGAGCAGATGGTCGCGCTCGGCGAGGACGGGCTGAAGGCGCACATCAAGTCGATCGGGCTGTTCAACACCAAGGCGAAGAACGTCATCGCGCTGTCGGAGCGACTGATCGCGGAGCATGGCGGTGTCGTCCCGAATGATCGTGCCGCGCTCGAACAGCTGCCGGGCGTCGGGCGCAAGACCGCCAACGTCGTGCTCAACGTCGCGTTCGGCGCGGAGACCTTCGCGGTCGACACGCATATCTTCCGCGTGGGCAATCGCACCGGCCTGGCGCGCGGCAAGACCCCGCTTGCGGTCGAGCTCAAGCTCGACAAGGCGACGCCGCAGCCGTTCCGGCTCCACGCGCATCACTGGCTGATCCTGCACGGGCGGTATGTCTGCAAGGCACGGACGCCGGAATGCTGGCGCTGCGTCGTCGCGGATCTCTGCGCGTTCAAGCCCAAGACGCCCCCGCTGAAATCGCGCGCAGCGCAAACGCCGGGGGAGCCGCGTCGAGCCGAGGAATAGTCCATGCGCCTTACCCTGATCGCCACCGCCCTGCTGTCCGTGACAACCGCCGCGGTCGCGCGCGAGAAGATTCCGGAGGCGACACCCAATGGGGCGGCGGTCAGCTGCATTCCGCTCGCCCAGATCCGCGAGACACGCGTTCGCGACGACCGCACGATCGATTTCATGATGACCGGCCGCAAGGTCTATCGCAACACCTTGCCCAGCGCCTGTCCCAGCCTAAGGTTCGAACAGCGCTTCAGCTATGCGACGAGCCTCAGCCGATTGTGTTCGACCGACATCATCACCGTGCTGTACCAGGCGCCGTATCTGACGCCCGGTGCGAGTTGCGGACTGGGCCAATTCCAGCCGGTGACATTGGCCGCGCGGTGAATCGCGGACGGCGACCGGGAATCGTCGATCGGGGCTGGCGTCGCACCGCGTGCTTTGCTAGGCGAGGGCTCAGGCACCCGTAGCTCAGCTGGATAGAGCGCTGCCCTCCGAAGGCAGAGGCCACTGGTTCGAATCCAGTCGGGTGCACCATTTTCCACCAATCCTCCCCGCATACGTCCTTCGACCACGCTTGACCTTTGCCTGTTCCACTCGCACTAACACAGGTGTCAGTAAGGAGCCGAGTCGATGGCCAAGCTTCCAGCGTTACCGGGCACGAGCGGTCGGCGCGATTGGCGCACCGCCTTCGACGCGATCCGCAAACTGATGGCGAATGGCGACGACACGACGCAAGTGTTCCGCATCATGCGCGCGCTCAACGTCGGTAACGGCCCCAGGAATTACGCACGTTTGATCGCGACGGTGGAGGGGGGACGCCTCGCCTCGGAACACGTCGAACTGGCCGAACGATTTTCGGATCGCGCCTTCGTCCGGCAGTTTGCCCCCGGCACGGTCGGCGCGGCATATCGCGCGTTTCTGGAGACGACCGGCTATTCCGCAGATGGGTTGGTGCAGGTCAGCAAGATCGACAGCGAACATCAGGTCGCGCATCCCTATGCGTGGTTCGGGCGGCGCGTTCGCGACACGCATGACATCTGGCATGTGTTGACCGGCTACAAGGCGGACGAATCGCTGGGCGAGGCCTGTCTGGTCGCGTTCAGTTACGCGCAGGTCGGCGGGCTCGGCTGGGCGTTCATCGGCGGGGCGGCGGCGCTCAAGAGCCTTTCGGTCACGCGAAACACATTGTTCGCGCGTGCCGTTTGGGAAGGCTATCGCAACGGTCGGCGTGCGCGCTGGATTTCGGGCGAGGACTATCTGGCCTTGCTCGCCGAGCCGATCGAGACGGCGCGTGCCCGGCTCGGGATCGTCACCCCAACCGCATATTTGAAGGCGCAGCATGTGCTGGGCGCGGAGCTGGCGTCGTATCTCAGCGCGCGTCGCGATCCCGCGGCAATCCCCGAGCTCGCCGGCTGAGCAGGCTGGTCGCACCCGCCGAACCCCGTCTTGGCGGAGTGGGGATGCATCACACAAATTGCGAAACGTGGCCAAGCGGGTAGAGCGGACGCAATGCTGACGCGTCTTGTCCTCACCGATTTCCGGAATCACGCCACGCTGGCGATTGCGCCCGGTCCGGGGTTCGTCGTGCTGACGGGGGAGAATGGCGCGGGCAAGACCAATGTGCTCGAGGCGGTGTCGCTGCTGGCGCCGGGGCGCGGGTTGCGGCGCGCGGGGCTTGGCGAGATGGCGCGGCAGGACGGGCCGGGCGGGTTCGGGATCGCCAGCGACCTCGGCGGCGATGTCGCGATCGCAACCGGCGCGCAACCGAACGCGCCCGAACGGCGGATCGTCCGGGTTCAGGGGAGCGCGGTGGCGGCGACGCAATTGGCGGAATGGCTGACCGTGCTGTGGCTGACCCCGGCGATGGACCGGCTGTTCGTCGAACCCGCGGGCGAGCGGCGGCGGTTTCTCGACCGGCTCACGCTTGCGCTCAGCCCCGGCCATGCGGTCCACGCCAATCGCTACGAGGCGGCGATGCGGGCCCGCAATCGCCTGCTGGGGGAGGAGGGGCGCCCCGACCCCGAATGGCTGCGCGCATTGGAAGCGCAGATGGCGGAACACGGCATAGCGATCGATCTCGCGCGGCGCGATACGGTCGCGGCGCTCGGGCTGCGGCTGGTCGAGCAACCCGACGGACCGTTCGCGCGCGCCGGGCTCGACCTCATCGGCTGGACGGGTGCGGGGGAAACGCTCGCCGCCGATCTCGCGCAGAGCCGTACGCGTGATGCCGCCGCGGGACGTGCGCTGGTCGGGCCGCACCGCTGCGATCTGGCGGTGACGCATCTTGGCAAGGGGCAGGCCGCGTCGCTGTGTTCGACCGGCGAGCAGAAAGCGCTGCTGCTCGGCGTCATTCTCGCGCATGCCGAACTGGTCGCGGAGCGGACCGGGATGACGCCGGTGTTGTTGCTCGACGAAGTTGCGGCGCATCTCGATCCGGTACGGCGGGCGGCGCTGTTCGCGCGGCTCGGCGGGATCGGGCAGGTGTGGATGACGGGCACCGAAGATGCGTTGTTCGCCGATCTCGGGCGCGATGCGCTACGGCTTACGCTCGGGGCGGGTGCCGGCTGAACCGCGACTGTCGATCAGGCTCACGCGTTGTTAAAGGGTCGGGGGCTAGGCGAGCGGGAACGGGCGGGGGCCTGGAGACCATCGATGAGCTTCGACCGCAAATCCGTTCTTGCCGCCGCCTTTGCCACGATCGCGCTGGTGGGGGGTGCCCTTCCCGCGGCGGCACAGGACCGCTGGGACTGGGGCGGCGGACGCGCTGGCGACCGCGATTACCGATTGAGCGGCGCGGGCGTGCCGATCCTGTTCCCCGAACTGCGCCAGACCAATCGCGGCCGCGCATTCGTGCTGCGCAACTTCGACCTCAATCGTGATGGCCGGATCAACCAGCGCGAAGCGGATGCCGCCAACCGGGCCTTCGCGCAGGTCGCCGGCCCGCGCCGTGACCGCTTCGACTGGGCCGCGCGCGACCGCGTCGTCGTGGTCGAGGACCGCCGCGGACCGCCGCGGGGTGGCTGGGATCAGGGCGCGATGCGCGGCTATGGCTTCCGCCAGACCCCGCGCGGCGCGATGATGCGGCTCGACGAGGACGTGCTGTTCGCAACCGACAGCGCGGTGCTGCGCCCGGGCGCGATCGACAAGCTCAAGGGCCTGGCCGACTATCTCCGCTCGGAAGCGGGCGTGCGCGTCGCGATCGACGGCTATACCGATTCACGCGGGACCGATGCGCACAACCAGGTGCTGTCCGAACGCCGCGCGGATGCGGTGCGGACCGCGTTCGACCAGATGGGCGTGACCCGCGCGCGCTTCTCGGTCGTCGGGCATGGCGAGGCCAGTCCGGTCGCGCCCAACACCACGCCGCAGGGGATGCGCCAGAACCGCCGAGTCGAGGTGACGCTGCTCGGACAGCGCGCCGACCGCTTCGCGCGCTGACACCCGTCTGCGTCGCTCCGGATCCCGCCGGGGCGGCGCAGGACGCTCATGCCATTTCGCTTCCGTTTTCAGCCCTGAATCCCTATACGCTTGGCATGGCAGAAGACCCCAATACCAACGACTATGGCGCAGACTCGATCAAGGTGCTCAAGGGCCTCGACGCAGTGCGCAAGCGGCCCGGCATGTACATCGGCGATACCGACGACGGTTCGGGCCTCCACCACATGGTGTTCGAGGTTTCCGACAACGCGATCGACGAAGCGCTTGCCGGGCATTGCGACCGGATCGACATCACGCTTAACGCCGACGGATCGGTCACGGTCGAGGATAACGGCCGCGGGATTCCGACGGGCATCCACACCGAGGAAGGCGTCAGCGCCGCCGAGGTGATCATGACCCAGCTCCACGCGGGCGGTAAGTTCGAGAACACCTCGAACGACAATGCCTACAAGGTCTCGGGCGGGCTTCACGGCGTCGGCGTCTCGGTCGTCAACGCATTGTCCGAGTGGCTCGATCTCACGATCTTCCGCGACGAGCAGGAGCATTACATGCGCTTCGCGTTCGGCGATGCGGTGGCGCCGCTCAAGATCGTCGGCCCCGCGCCGGGCAAGAAGGGGACGCGCGTCACCTTCTTCCCCAGCCCCGCCACGTTCAAGATCACCGAATTCGATTTCGACAAGCTCGAGCATCGCTATCGCGAACTCGCGTTCCTCAATTCGGGCGTGCGGTTGTTCCTCAACGACGCGCGGCACGAGGACGTGAAGACGGTCGAGCTCTATTACGAGGGCGGGATCGCCGCGTTCGTGAAATATCTCGATCGCAACAAGGCCGCGCTGATGCCCGAGCCGGTCGCGATCTCGGGTACGCGCGACGACGTCACGATCGACGTCGCGCTCGAGTGGAACGACTCTTATTACGAGAACGTCCTCGCCTTCACCAACAATATCCCGCAGCGCGACGGCGGCACGCACATGGCGGCGTTCCGCGCGGCGATGACCCGCACCCTCAACAATTATGCCGAGAAATCGGGCATGTTGAAGAAGGAGAAGGTCAGCCTCACCGGCGACGACATGCGCGAGGGGCTCACCGCGATCGTCTCGGTCAAGCTGCCCGACCCCAAGTTCAGCAGCCAGACCAAGGACAAGCTGGTTTCGTCCGAGGTGCGCCAGCCGCTCGAATCGCTGATGGCGGACAAGCTTGCCGAATGGCTCGAGGAAAACCCCGCGCACGGCAAGGCGATCGTCCTCAAGATCATCGACGCCGCCGCCGCGCGCGAAGCCGCGAAGAAGGCGCGCGAACTGACCCGGCGCAAGGGCGTGATGGACATCGCGTCGTTGCCCGGCAAGCTCGCGGATTGCCAGGAGCGCGATCCGGCCAAGTCCGAACTGTTCCTGGTCGAGGGCGACTCGGCTGGCGGTTCGGCCAAGCAGGGGCGTGACCGCCACTTCCAGGCGATCCTCCCCTTGCGCGGCAAGATCCTCAACGTCGAGCGCGCGCGGTTCGACCGGATGCTGTCGTCGAAGGAAATCGGTACGCTGATCCAGGCGATGGGCACCGGGATCGGGCGCGACGACTTTAACGTCGAGAAATTGCGCTACCACAAGATCGTCATCATGACCGACGCAGACGTCGACGGCGCGCATATCCGCACGCTGTTGCTGACGTTCTTCTACCGCCAGATGCCGGAGATCATCACCAAGGGGCATCTCTACATCGCGCAGCCGCCGCTCTACAAAGCGACGCGCGGACGCTCCGAGGTGTATCTGAAGGACGACAGCGCGCTCGACGAATATCTGGTCGAGAATGGCGTCGCGAGCGTCGTGCTCGAGGGCGCGCAGGGGTCGCGCTCGGGCGCGGACCTGCGGACGCTGGTTGATCACGCGCGGCGGATGCGGACGCTGATGCGCTTCGTGCCCAGGCGGTATGACCCGACGATCGTCGAGGCGCTCGCGATGGGTGGCGCGCTCGATCCGGCGCTCGACATGGACGCACGGCGCGAGCGCGTGGTGCAGGTCGTCCGTGGGCTCGACGCGGCGGATCAGGACGCACGCTGGTCGGCGACGCTTGCCGAGGACGGCGGCTTCCACGTCAAGCGCGTGTGGCGCGGCGTGACGGATCATCACGTCATCGAGGCAGCGTTCCTCGGCTCGGCGGAGGCGCGCAAGCTCCATACGCTCGCGGTGGAACAGGCCGAGGCGTTCGTCGATACAGCCCGGCTCGTGTCGAACAAGGCAGCGGCGGCAGCCCAGGCGGAAGCCGATGCGGCGGCGGACGAAGCCGAGGCGACCGCGCCCGAGGGTGGCCGCGCAGGCGCGCCCGCTACGGTGAGCAAGGGCTCGACGATGGTCGCGCGCCCGTCGCAGCTGCTCGACGCGATCCTGACTGCAGGACGCAAGGGGCTTGCGATCCAGCGCTACAAAGGGCTGGGCGAGATGAACGCGGAGCAATTGTGGGAAACCACGCTCGACCCGCAGAATCGCTCGATGCTCCGCGTCGAAGTTGACCAGGCGGATGTCGCGGACGAGATCTTCACGCGCCTGATGGGCGACGTGGTCGAACCGCGCCGCGAGTTCATCCAGGAGAATGCGCTGAGCGTCGCGAACCTCGACGTCTAGCCTTCAGCCCCAACCGTTCGTTTCGAGCGAAGTCGAGAAACCTGCGCTGTGCCGGGCTTCTCGACTTCGCTCGAAGGGAACGGGTGGGACGAATCCTGTGCTCGCAAGCGACTAATCGGTCGGGTGGCGTTCGCCGTCGAGTTCGGTCGCCTCGCGCACGACCGCGATATGGTCCCCGACGTCGCGCATTTCATACAGCTTGCCGCGGGCGTTCTGGAACGGGCGGTGCAGCACCATCATCAGCGTGCCGTCGAAACGCCGGAAGATCATGCCGTGCCCGCTATCGGCGCGCACCAGCGGCGGCAATTGTTCCCATGGTCCTTCGATCGAACCGGTGCGCGACCGGGCGATGCTCTGGACATAGCCATTGGCGTCATAGCTCGACCACAGCATCAGCAGCGTGCCGGTGCGCGTGCGGATCAGTTCGGGGCCGTCGGTCACGTAGTTCGTCTCGGCCTTGCGCGGGACCCACGGCGCGTCGGACGCCTTGAACAGCAGGCGGGGCGGTCCGGCGGCGCGCAGGGTGTCGTCGAGCGGAATCGCCTCGATCGTGCCGTCACCGACCTGCACCCATTCGTGCGCGTAGACGAGCCACGGCTTGCCCGCGGGATCGACATAGAGCGTCCCGTCGAGCGACATCCGGCTCTTGTCGACCAGCGGTTCGCCGTTCCGCACGAGCGTGAACGGACCGGTCAGCGCATTGCTCACCGCCAGCAGCGTGCTCCGTCGGATCGGGCGGCGCTGGTCGGTCGCGGGGATCGGGGCGGAATCGTTGTAGAAAGTGGCGAAGAGATACCAGCGTCCGCGCCAGCGGTGGACCTCGGGTGCCCAGGCTCCGTCATTGGCCCACAGGCCCTTGGGCAGCGTGAACACGACGCGCGGCTTGGTCCAGGTTTTTAGGTCGCGGCTGGTGTACGCCATGATTCCGATGCCAGCGTCGCCGGTCATGCGGCGATCGTTCTTGGTGTAGAGATAATAGGTGCCGCTCTTCCGGTCGGCGACGATCCAGGGATCGTGCAGCGGCATGTCGGGCATGCGTAGCGTGGCGGCCTTCGACGGCTGGGCAGCGGCAGGGGTCGGGGCGGGCGGCCCGGCGACCGCAGGCGCGATCGCGAGCAGGGCCGCGAGAGCGGTCAGCGTCCGGCGGCGCATGGCGTCTTCTCGATGGTTCGTGTGAGCAGCAGCGTCGCAATCGCGCGAGCCGGGACTGTGGTCCCCGACACGCAGGAGCCCGTGTGGCTCTGGTCGGTCAGCACCATCTGCGTATGCCAGCCGCGCGGGAGGACCAGCGCACGCGGGTTGATCCCGCCGTTGACATGGACGAGCACCAGCGTCTGTCCATCGGGGGACAGCGCGCCTGCGGTGTCGAGATCGTCGACGGGCACGAGACGGTAGCCGGGCCGGATGTACCGGCTGAACTGCGCCATTGCCCAATATTTGCGCGTGACGTGGATCGCGTGCGGCCCGGCGGCGGGCACGCGGAGATCGGCTTTCACCAGTCCCCAGTTCGAACCCGGCCCGGAAAGTGCTGTATTCTCGGTTGCCTGCCAGAAGACCCAGGCAGCGGGTTCGAGCCGCTTGAGGTCGAGGACGACATGCTCGGCAAAGGCGAGCGCGGAGGGCATGCCCTCGAAGTCCTGCGGGTCCTTGTCGAGCGGGGTATCGTTCTCGCTCATCCAGAGCTTGATCCCCGAAGCGCGCGCCACATCGCGCACCCCGGTCTGGTTGACCGTGCCGTAGCTGTGGACGTTGAGCTGCCCGACCCGCGCGCGCGTTGCCTTTGGGTAGGCGGCCCAGTCCTGCAGGAACAGATGCGAGTTCGTCTCGTCGGGTGCGGCGATGACGGTCGCGAGGCCACGCGCCTTCAGCGCCGCATCCGTCGCGTCGATCATCTTGGCCTGGCGCGCGGGCGACCAATGCGCGCCTTCCTGCGTGTTCTTGGCGAACCAATAATCGGTGTTGGGCTCGTTGACGGGGGAGAGCGTGCGGAAGGTGATTCCGTGGCGATGCTGCAGCTCGTCGACGACGCGAACCATATATTCGGCGAAGGGGCGTTCGAATCCGGGGCGGAGATTGTCGTCCGTGCCCTTCTCGGCACCCGACACCCGACCCGATACGGTCATGAACCAAGGGGGCGAGTTGGAAAATGCCTCGAAGATCGGTTCGCGCACGCGGACACGGATCGCATCCAGCCACCACCGCTGGTTCGCGTCCTGCGACCAGTCCCACATCGCCGCGTCATCCGCGCGCCACCAGTCGCGACCGGTGGCACCTGCCGGTTGCCGCCAGAAGCCGGGAATCGCGGCACCCGGCCGCAGATAGGCCGGTGTATCCGCCGCATTGCCGCCGCCGATGTTATAGCGCGCGATCGTCCAGCCGAGCCCGTCCGCGCCGTAGAACAGGTCGGCGAGGCGAGCGCGATCGGCCTCGGGCCAGCTGCCGGTGACGTGCGCGAACCAGGCGAGCGCGGTGCCCCAGCCTTCGAACACCGTGGACGGACGCTCGACCGCCGGACGGATCGTGACCGATACCGTCGGTTCCTGCGCTACCGCCGAAGTGGCGAGGCATAAGGCGGCAACGCAGGCGGCGAAACGGCTGGAGCGTGGCCGCTTCATTCCACGAAGGGTTCGACGATCGTCGTCCGCCCGCGCAGGAAGATGTCGGCGACCAGCCGGAGCGGGCTGACATCGACATCGGAGACCCCCGCATGGACGATCTCGGCGAAACGGCGGTAAAGGCCGGGATATTCGCCGTGCAGATCGACCGCAGCGGTCGGCGCCGCACCGCCGTCGATCGAAAGCTCACCCCCGCCCTTCGCGAGCGTCAGCGTGCCCGCGTCGGTCTCGACGACGATGTCCCAGCTTTGCGGGCCCTCCTGGCGGAAATCCAGGTCCATCGCGATCGCCGTGCCCGCAGTGTCGCGGAACCCAACGCGCGCCGCGATCGGCGCGGCACGATTGGCGGGAACATCGAGGTCGGCTTGTTCGACGAACATCGGGTTGGGCAGGATGCGCGTCGCGATCGACAGCGCGTTGATGCCCGGATCGAACACACCGAACCCGCCCGGTTCCCAGATCCAGTCCTGTCCGGGATGCCAGACGCGGACGTCCTCGCGCCACGTGATCGTGGCACTGCGGATCGTCCGGTCGGCGAGCCACGCGCGTGCTGGCTCGACCCCATCGGCGTAGCGCGAGTGCCAGCTCGCGAACAGGCTGATGCCGCGTGCATCGGCCGCTTCACGCAACGCTTCCACTTCGGCGAGCGTCGCGCCGGGGGGCTTTTCGAGGAAGACGTGCCAGCCCTGGTCGATCGCGAATTGCGCGATGCGGCGGCGGACTTGCGGCGGGGTGCACAGGGCGACCGCGTCGATCGCCATGCCGCTGGCGGCCAAAGCTTCGATATCGTGGAAATGCGGTTTGCCGTCGGTGCTGTCGCCACTGCGGCTGACGGTGGCGACGAGATCGAAATCGGGGATCCCGGCGATTGCGGGCAGATGCTGATCCTTGGCGATCTTGCCCATGCCGACGACGGCGATGCGGATCGGCGCGCTCACAGCGAACGCCCCGCGATCATGCTGCGCTGCCCGTCGCGGTGCAGGCGTTCTCTGGTTGCGGTCATGCGAAGTCCTTGACGCTGAATTGAAAGTGCGCGGAACCACGCGCCGTGTCGGCAGCACGCATGTCCCGGGTGTCGACGATGAAAGCTGGGCTGTAGCCGTTCATGCCGACATCCCCTTGTTCCGTACCCGGTGCCGGGCAGCAAGCCCTGCGGGGGATGTATCCGGCTGACTGCACCGCAGCTCCGCTCCTCTTATTTGTTTGACAATAACCCCGACTAATGACCCGTCAAGCAGGTTTCCCATTGGCGATGGAAGGGCATGTCGTAGCCTTTGGTCGGCGGCCTAGCAGTCGCGCAGAGACGTCTATTGGATCGGCAATGTAGACTTGCAACCGATTTACCGGGGGATGCGGTTCATTGCGTGTCCCGATCATCGCGGAGATGACAATGGTCTGGAGGCGCGCGGAAAGTCTCACCCCGCTGTTGCGCAATCAAAATTGGCTGATATTGTCAGACAAGAAGCGGAATAATGCCGTGGGTGGGGAGACTGGAAGTGGCATTGGGCCGAGCATTTATCGTGACTGGCCTGATCGGTTCCGCGCTGGCGGGTACGGCTGTCGCCCAGCAGATCCCGCCGCGGGTTGATTCCGCAAAGAGCGCACCGGCCTGTTCTGCTGCGCGAAACCCCGTGGTCGCTGAGGGCGAACGGCAACTGGCGATCGTTCCCCGACTGGGACCGGCGCACGTCACGCCCGCCAGCAAACAATCCGCCTATCTGATGGTCTATTTCAAGGACGACACGCATTCGCTGTACTTCGCGACGTCGCGGGACGGGCACGCGTTCACCGATGTGAACGCGGGGCGGCCGATCCTGTCGGGCCGGTCGATCGCGGATCAGAAGGGCGTTCGCGATCCGCACATCATGCGCGGTCCCGACGGCGCCTTCTACATGGCGATGACCGACCTCCACGTGTTCGGGCAACGCGACTGCGTGCGGACGACGCAGTGGGAACGCCCGGAGCAGGACTATGGCTGGGGCAACAATCGCAACATGCTGCTGATGAAAAGCGTCGACCTGCTCCACTGGACGCTGGCCAAGGTCGATGTATCGCGGCTGTTCCCGGCGTACAGCCAGGCGGGCAACGCCTGGGCGCCCGAGACGATCTACAATCCCAGGACCCGTCGGATGATGGTCTATTTCACCACGCGGATTCGCAACGGGCCCAACTTCATGGTCTCGTCGGAGGCGAACGCCGCTTTCACTACGCTGACCACCACGCCGCGCAAGATCCTCGACTATCCCCGGCCACAGGTGAACACGATCGACGCGGACATCACGCTGATCGGCGGCAAATACCGGATGTTCTACGTCGCGCATGAAAAGCCCGGCAGCATTCGCCAGGCGATGTCGAACCAGATCGATCGCGGCTACGTCTACGATGCGCGCAAGATCGACCCGGAGACGGTCGCCGCCGAAGCGCCCAACCTGTGGCGCAGGCACGGCACGAACACGTGGGTGCTGATGTACGATGTGTTCGGCGTGACGCCCAACAACATGGGGTTTGCCGAGACGACCGATTTCGTCAGCTTCCGCAACATCGGCCGGTTCAACGATCCCGGCTCGCCGATGAAGGCAACGAACTTCGTCCAGCCCAAGCATGGTGCGGTGATGGCGGTCACGCCCGAGGAAGCTTCGCGGCTCGAACGCTATTTCGGGGTACCCCGGTGACTCGGCTCGGTCGAGCGGCGGCCTCGACGCTGGGTCTCATCCTCGCGGCAGTTCTGTGCACGAGCGCGGCCCCGCCGTCGCTTAACCAACGGTTATCGGGCGACATCGTGCCGGGGCATGACCCCGTGCTGATCCGTGAGGGCGACGCGTATTACTCCTATTCGACGGGCCAGCGCGATCGGCTGCCGATCCTTGCGCGGACCTCACGCGATCTCGTCACGTGGAGGGCGTTGCCAGGTCCGATTGCGGCGATCCCGGCCTGGGCGCTCGCGGCGGTGCCGGGCGCGAAGGATATCTGGGCACCCGATATCTCCTACGCGAACGGGCGGTACCGGCTCTATTATTCGGTCTCGACCTTCGGCAAGCAGAGGTCGGTGATCGGCTTGCTCACCAGCCCGACGCTCGACCCGGCCAAACCCGGCTATGGCTGGCGCGACGAGGGGCTGGTCATCGCATCGAAGCCCGGCGACGATTATAATGCGATCGATCCCAATTTCGTAAGCGACCGGGAGGGCGGGGCGTGGCTGGCGCTGGGCAGCTATTGGACCGGCCTCAAGCTCGCAAGACTCGATCCCGCGACCGGCAAGCTCGCCGACCCCGCCGCGCCGCTGACCCCGATCGCGCGCCGCGCGCCCGGGCCCAATACGGCGATCGAGGCGGCGTTCATCATCGATCATGGCGGCTGGTATTGGTTGATCGCGTCGTTCGATCGATGCTGTCAGGGCGCCAGGAGCGACTATCACCTCGTCATCGGACGGTCGCGCGCGATCACCGGGCCTTATGTCGACGGCGCCGGAACCCCGATGCGCGATGGCGGCGGGACGGTGCTGTTGCAGGCCGATGCCGCCGGCAAGGACCGCTTCCGCGGCCCCGGCCATGCCGGTTTCCTGCACGACCGCGATGGTCGCGATTACCTGATCTACCACGCCTATGACCGCGACCGGCGCGGTGTCCCGACGCTGCGTCTGGCGCGCATGCGCTGGGCGCGGGACGGATGGCCGGTGCTCGACAGCTGAAGGACGAAGCCGATGACTATCTTGACCCGCCGCAGTTTCGTCGCCGGTGCCGCCACCGTCGGGCTCGCGCAGCCGCTGCTGGCGCGGCAGTCGCGTGGCGAGACGATCGTCAACCCGCTGGTCCGCCAGCGCGCCGATGCGCAGATCGCGCTCCAGGCCGACGGCTTCTACACCTTCACCGCGTCGGTTCCCGAATATGACCGCGTGATCCTGCGGCGGGCGAAAACGATCGCCGGGCTTGCCACCGCGCCGGAGACGGTGCTGTGGCGTCGGCCCGCCTCGGGCAAGATGGCGGGGCATATCTGGGCGCCCGAGATTCACCAGATCGACGGCCGCTGGTATGTCTATGTCGCGGCGGGGAATGGCGGGGACGTGTTTCACATCCGCACCTACGTCCTGCAGTGCGACGGCAAGGATCCGGTGACGGGCAAATGGTCGGTGCTGGGGCAGCTTGAGACGCCGTGGGATACGTTCACGCTCGATTCGACGACCTTCGTCCACCGCGGGACGCGCTATCTTTGCTGGGCGCAGCAGGAGCCGGGGATCGAGACCAACTCCAACCTGTATCTTGCACCGCTCGCGACGCCGACGACGCTGGGGGCCAAGCCGACCCGGCTGACCGTCCCGACGCTTCCGTGGGAGGTCCGGGGGTTCAAGGTCGCCGAGGGGCCGGCACCGCTGATCCGCAACGGACGCGTGTTCGTGACCTATTCGGCGAGCGCGACCGACTCGCGCTACTGCCTCGGTATGCTGACTGCGCGCGACGACGCCGATCTGGTGGATCCGGCGGCGTGGACGAAATCGCCCGAACCGGTGTTCAAGACCGCGCCCGAACGCCGCATCTACGGCCCCGGCCACAACAGCTTCACCGTCGACGGGCGCGGGCGCGACGTGCTGGTTTATCATGCGCGCGATTACGACAAGATCACCGGCGATCCGCTGTACGACCCCAACCGGCATACGCGCGTCCAGGGCTTCCGCTATCGTGCGGACGGCACCCCCGACTTCGGAATGCCGGCAGCCAATGGGCCGCTATCGATCTGATCGTGCCGCCGGGGCGATGCCGGGGTGGACCGACTGTGCCTCCAGGACCACTGGGTCGCTCGCCAAGGCGTGGAGATAGGCGTGTCGCTCGGGCGTGCCGACGCCCAGGCGGCCCAGCCTACGGTTTTGGTCGCGGGTGAGGGTAAACTGCCGATAGCCCAACCGCGTCAGGCACTGCTCGGTGGTGTTGAGCATCACGACCTGGACCTCGGACAGCCGCTTCTCGGGGCGTAACCGCCGGACCATCAGCGCCTGTTCTGTCGCGAGTTCGGTGTCGGAAAGCTGCATCGTGAGGTTGCGCTCCGCGAACCGTTCGGCGGCGGCGAAGGCTTTGGTCGCGGGTTCGCCGGCAATGTCCGCATTCGCGCCGAGCCTGCCGCACTGAACCGCGTCGGCGCGATATTGGGTAAGCGGAACGCCGGCGCGTCCCCAACTCGTGCTTGGCGCAGATGCCGAAGCCGATGCGGAAACCGCAAGCAGCATCACAAGGCAGAGGCTGTTCGATGTGGAAGGCACGCGCGGTGATCCCTTCAAAAACCGTGGTGAGCCCGAACAGAACCGCAACGCTGGCTCGCGCAAATCCTATTTGCCTAACAATTGAAGTCTAGCAAAATATTGATCTGTTCAGGATGCAGTAATCCATTCTGACAGGAACGGCTTGACCACGATCAGTTAGTCGGACAAATAGGCTGGGAGAGTGAGTCCGACGGCAACAGCCGGACCGCTTGATGAGGAGAGGGGAAAATCATGAAGCGCTTCGCACTGTTCGTTTCCGCAGCACCGTTCGCATTGATCGCGGGGGCCGCCTGGGGGCAAACCGCACCGGTTGCGGAGCAGCAACAGACACCGGCTCCGAGCGCGCAGCCCGGCGTGCCATCGGTCGCACAGACGGAGGCCACGCAGGCGGCGGAAGGCAAGAGCCCCGGTACCCAAGCCACCGAGAATCTGTCGCCCGAGGACGCCGGTGCACAATCGGCAGACACCCAGGCTCCGGTCGCGGGCCCGCCGACGCCGGCTGTCCCGGCGGGTGATATCGTCGTCACCGGCTATCGCGGCAGCCTCGGCAGCGCGCAGGCGATCAAGCGGAACTCCGATGCCATTCTCGATGCCGTCGTGGCGCAGGATATCGGCAAACTCCCCGACAATACCGCCGCTGAATCGATTGCGCGCGTTACCGGCGTGCAGGTCAACCGGTACAGCGACGAAGTCAGCCAGGTGATCGTGCGCGGTCTTCCCGACGTTGCCACGACGTTCAACGGTCGCGATATCTTCACCGCCGAACTCCGCCGGTCGCAGCTGCAGGATTTCCCGGCTGGCGCGCTCGCTGGCCTCGAAGTCTACAAGTCGGGAACGGCGGATCTGCTCGAGCCGGGTCTTGCCGGTCTGATCAACGTCCGCTCGCGGCGGCCGTTCGATTTCACCGAGAAGTTCGTCGTCGCCGGCGGGATCCGTGGCACGTACAACGACCAGAGCAAGAAATACGACCCGCTGGGCAATATCCTGGTCAGCGCGCGGACCGACACGGCGATCGGTGAGATCGGCCTGTTGGTCAACGCATCCTACGCTCAGTCGCAATATCGAAACGCCGTGCGCTTCGCGAGCGGCAACGTTCCGACCACAATCCCCGACAATGTGACGGTGAGCCCCAACTCGGTCGGACGCGCCTTCCGTATTCCGGAACGCGTCGGCGTGTTCAACGACAGCGGCAAGCGCTGGCGCCCCGCGTTCAACGCCGCTGCGCAGTGGAAGCCGGCGGCTAACCTCGAATTCTACTCCGACTTCCTGTACCAGGGGTATCGCGGCCGTGGTGCCAACGACCTGTACGAATCATCGCTGCTCAACAGCAGCGCTGCGTTGTCCAACGTCGTCCTGCGCGAGGGCAATCCCGATCAGGTCCAGTCGCTGACCAAGACGGGCGGCGAACGCGGGCAGGCGTATCGCAGCACCAACGTCAACAACACGGATACCTATCAGGGGGCCGGCGGCTTCAAGTGGAACACCGGCCGCGCGCGTATTTCGAGCGATCTTGCCTATACGACCAGCCATTACGATTCGAACGAATATAGTTTCGACATGGCGCAAACCACCGCGCCGACGATGGACGTGAATTTCTTCGTCAATGGCGGCAGCGCCTTCAGCCTGCCGGGCTACACCGCCGACAACCCTGCCAACTACCTTTGGCGCGGCTATTACGAGAGCGTCTACCGGGTGAAGGGATCCGGCTGGCAGTGGCGTGGCGACATCGATCTCGACACCAATATCTCGCTGTTGCCGAAGCTGCAGTTCGGCGTGCGCTACACGGATCGCGATGCGTCGCTGCGCCGTGGCAGCCGCTACGCCTATACCGAGAATTTGCGCATTCCGCTGGCCGACACGCCCGCTGGCGAGCCTGAACTCACCGCAAACGCGTTCCGCGGGCAGACACAGGGCTGGACCAGCTGGCTGATGCCGACCCGTTCCGGGATCGAAGGCAATGCCGTGGCGCTCCGGCAGTTTTCGCAGCAACAGCTCCAGACCCTCGTCGCGGCCAATCCGAATGACGTCGGATATCGTGATGCGCTCCGCCTGTTCTCCACGCCGGAGGTGCAGCTCGATCCGTTGCAGGCCTTCCTCGCGAAGGAGCGGACCTACGCTTTCTATGGTCAGACCAAATATGAGTTCAACCTCGGTTCGGTCCGGGTGGACGGCTTGATCGGCGCGCGCGTCGTCAACACGGTCGGGCGGTATAGCGGTCAGGGAACGGTGCCGGTCGTGGTCAACGGCGTCATTCAGCGCGACGCCGGCGGCAACGTCGTCACCGCGGCACAAGCGATCTCGACCAAGGCCAATTATGTCGACATCCTGCCCAATGTGAGCTTGCGGTTCCGACCGGACGACAAGCTGCAGATCCGGTTCGCCTTCACCGAGACGCGGACCAAGCCGGAATTCAGCGCGCTCAACCCTGCGGTAACGTTGACTCCGAACGTATCGCCGACCGTGAACGCCGATGGCACGCCGGTCACGATCCTGAATGATCCGCGCTTCCCCGCCAACCTGCAGGGCCGTCCGAACTATTACGGCAATGGCGGCAACCCGAACCTCGTTCCGCTGACGTCGAAGAACTATGACGCCACCATCGAATATTACTTCACCAAGAACGCATCGCTGACCGCATCGTTCTTCTATCGCGATCTGTTCGGCTTCCTGTCGGGGTACACGCAGCGTTTCCAGGATCCGCTGTACGGCCTGATCGAAGTCAACGCGCAGGCGAATGCCGGCGCTGGCAAGATCAAGGGCATCGAGGTCGGCGGACAGACGTTCCTCGATTTCCTGCCCGGCATCTTCGGCGGGTTCGGCGTCCAGGGGAACATCACCTATCTCGATGGCAAACAGCGTTTCCCGGTGGATTTGAGCCCCGCCAACACGACGCCACCGCTCGTGGGTATTCCGGGTCTGTCCAAGTGGAGCTACAATGCGGCGCTCTTCTACGAGAAAGACGAGATCTCGACTCGCCTGTCGTATAACGGCCGGTCGCGGTTCCTGAACGGAAACCAGGTCGTCGACGGCGCCTATTTCGGCGAAGGAACCGAAAGCATCACGCGCATCGACTTCTCGTTCAACTATACGCCGGTCAAAGCGATCACGTTGACGTTCGACGCGTCCAATCTGCTGGCGAGACCATTCCGGAACTATGCGCAATATGGCGCGAACCGTTCCTACCCGCGCGACGTGCGCGACGAGGGACGCTATTACGGCCTGGGCGCGCGGTTCCGCTTCTAAGCATGCCTGATGCGGCGGAAGGGCGTGGACCCTCCGCCGCGATTTGCCGGTCGGTCCGGAAGGGGAGTCCAACGATGCGCTTCGTCATGACGTTTTTGGCTATCGCGGGCACGCTGGCCGTGCCGGCGGCGGCCGATGCCCGCGACCTCTGGACGAAACAGGCGGCCAACACCTGGTATGCGCGTCAGGCCTGGCCGGTCGGGGCGAATTACGTGCCGGCGAACGCGATCAACCAGCTCGAGATGTGGCAGGCCGAGACGTTCGATCCCGCCGTCATCGACAAGGAACTGGGCTGGGCCGAAGGCCTCGGCATGAACACGATGCGCGTGTTCGTCCACAATCTGCTGTGGGAGGCGGATCCCGAGGGTCTGAAGCGCCGGATGGACGCGTTCCTGAAGATTGCCGCGCGGCATCACATCCGGCCGGTCTTCGTCCTGTTCGACAGCTGCTGGGATCCCAACCCGGTCGCCGGGCCGCAACATCCCCCGATCCCGGGCGTCCACAATTCCGGCTGGGTACAAGGTCCGGGCGCGGCCAGGCTCGCCGACCGGCAGGGGCATCCGAAACTCATCGCTTATGTGAAGGACATCGTTGGCCGGTTCGCGAAGGACGACCGCGTGCTGGCGTGGGACGTGTGGAACGAACCCAATAACGAGGGCGGCGGAAACTACGTGCCGACACCCGACAAGAAGGCGCTTGTGGCCGAATTGATCGCGCAGGTTTTCCAGGCGGCGCGTGCGACCGATCCGGTGCAGCCGCTGACCAGCGGGCTGTGGACCGGCGAGCATTGGGACGAGGCCGCGACGCTCGATCCGGTCGAACGCATTCAGGTCGAGAATTCGGACGTGATGAGCTTCCACGACTATAGCTGGCCCGAGAAGTTCGCAGCGCGCGCACGGCAGATGCAGAGCTATGGCCGTCCTGTCTTCTGCACCGAATATATGGCGCGAGGGGCAGGCTCGACGTTCGACGGTTCGCTGCCGATCGGCAAGCAAGGCAAGATCGCGATGATCAACTGGGGCTTTGTCGACGGGAAGAGCCAGACGCGACTGCCGTGGGACAGCTGGAAGAAGCCTTACACCTTCGACGAGCCGCCGGTGTGGTTCCACGAGGTGTTGCGCAGCGATGGGACGCCCTATCGTGCGGCGGAGGCCACGCAGCTTCGCACATTGACGGGGCGCGGGCAGAAATAGTCAGCCCGGATCACAGCCCGGCGGGGACGCCGGGCGACGCGGCGCATCCCGCCGAGCGTTACCCAATACCCCGGGCCGTTACTGTGCCGCCCAGCGGATCGCGTTGGTAAGCATCCGGTGATAGTTGGGATCGTCGTAGCTCTCAGGCGAATGGCCGAGCGCGGAATAGACGACGCGGCCTTTCGTCGTGGGATTGATCCACACGACCGGGTGCGCGCCCATCATCAGCTTGGCACCGGGGCGATACGACGCCTCGTCGATCCGCGCGAGCACGGTCATGCCCGCCGCCGCAGGGTTGGCGTCGAACGAATACCATTCGTCGACGGGTGACCAGGGCAGCTTGACGCCGGCCATGACCGGATGGCGCGGCTGATCCACGACGATCCGCGCGGGCTGGAACTGGTCCGGGCCGCCGGGATGGCCGATGAACTTCGTCCCGATGATCGTCTTGGTATACCAGGGTCCGGTATGGCTGTTGTCGCCTGCGGCATGCAGCGCCACGATCCCGCCACCGCGGGCGACGAAGCGTTCCAGGGCGGCGCTCTGGTCGGGCGTCATGAAGTCGCCGCTCGCGCTGTTGAGCACGACGACCGAGAAATGGCGAAGCTGATCGTCGTTGAAGACGGCCGCATTCTCGGTGACATAGCTCTTGCGGTCGAGGCCACGGGCGATGTCGGCGAGGACGACGTTGGAATGCGGGATATGTTCAAGGTGCCGCCAGCCGTTGGTCTTGGAAACGATCAGGACCGCACGGTTCAGATTTTCGGGCAGGACGGGTGCCACCGTATCGTACGTCTTGGTCGGCAAATGCGGGTTGGGCGCGGCCTGACCCATCGTGAGCAGCGCAACTATCGCCAGCATCTTGGACATCGTACGCCCTTCCTCTCATCGTTCCGGCGTCGTCGGCGATGCAGCGAAGACCTCGGGTCTTCGCATGGCATCATCGCTACTGTTGCTCAACGACTTGGCGCATCTGCGCGCCGAATGCCAGAGCATCGCGCACGGCCCCAGCGTCATTCGTGGCGCAGGGGCCGTGCGGACCGACTATTCGAGGTCGTTTTCGCTGATGACGATCGTTGCCTGATCGCTGTTGCGCGCCAGCGCGACGAGGCCCGCCTCGGCGACGGTATCTTCGAAGCGGTTGAACTGCTCGACCGCATCGCCGTCCGGCGCATCGCCGCTCAGCGCTTCGAGGACGGCATATTGCACCGCGAACTGATATTCGTCGCCATCGACCTCGCCGATGAACTCGACCAGTTTCTCGTCCTCATTGTCCATCACGGACGATTGAGAGATATCCATCTTGTCGGCAGCCATGCATTCACTCCAGTCTGTGTAGAGTCCACGGTGTGCGTTCGGCCGCAGCGGATCAAGATGTCGGTCGAAAACTTTTGTTGCTGCGCGCAGACCGAGGGCTCAGGCCGCCTGCTGCGTGTCGGCCTGTCCAGTGTCGCCATTGACGACGAAATGCGCGGTGAAGCGCTGTGCATCGTTGGCCAGCGACTGCAATGTCAGCTTCAGCATCGCACCGGTTTGCTGCACTTCGTTGATCGACGCGAGATTCTGGTCGACCGACGAGGAGATCTGACGGCTGGCTTCGGCGAGCGTCTGGCTGCGGTCCTCGACCGCGGTGATGCGGCCGTTCAATTGCTCGATCGCGCGGGTCTGGCCGCGTGACATGGTGGCGACGCGGCCGGCCCCGTCGTCGAGGCTGTGGATCAGGGCACCGAGGCTCTCGGTCGTCTTCACCACCGACTGGATCTGCCCCTGGACCGCTTCGATCTTCGAGCGGACGTCGCGGGCGCTCGCACCGGTGCGCGACGCGAGCATTTTGACTTCGCCCGCCACCACCGCGAATCCGGCACCCGCCGGACCCGCGCGTGCCGCCTCGATCGAGGCGTTGAGCGCGAGCAAATTGGTCTGCTTGGAAATCGCGGTGATGACGTCGACGATCTGTTCGATGCTTGCGGCCTGCTGCTGCGACAGCGCGACCGTCTCGTTCGCGCTGCGGGCATGTTCGGTGATCGACTTGGCGGCGAGGCTGGTACCGGCGACTTCACGGTCGATATCGTCGAAGGCGCGCGCGAGCGACTGCGTTTCCTTCCCCGCTTCGAACATCTCGGTCGCGAACATGTCCGCAATGACGTCCAGGTCGTGCGCCAGCCGGCGATTGCCGTTGATCGCACCCTGCAGGCTAGCGGCATTGGCCTCGAGCTGGATCATCGCGCCTTGCGCCTTGCGGATGATTCCGGTGACCTGGCGGTCGAATGCTACCGCCAGCTGCTGCAGCGTGCGTTCGCGCTCCTGCCGGGTCTGCGCTTCGAGGGCAGCGATCGCGTCGGACTGGCGTTGCTTTTCCTCCTGCGCGCGCAGTCGCAGGGTTTCCGCGCGCACCGCGAGCGTCTTTGCCTCCGCACGGTGGGCCTGGAAGGATTCAAGCGCGGTTACCACCAGCCCGAGTTCGTCGCGCCGTTTCAGCGTGGTGAAATCGATCTCGCGCTCGTTCATCACCGCTTCAGTCGCCGCCGCGATCCCGGTAATCGAAGTGACGATCGAGCGACCGACGAGATAGGCCATGATCAGGCTGATCGCGGTGCTGACGACGAGCGCCAGCAACAGGATGAGAATCGTGATCCGGGTGATCATCAGCGCACCGCCGGCCCCGCGATCCGCGCGCCGGATACCCGCGGCAGTGACTTGCCGGATCTGCACGTTGATACGCTGCGCGTTGGTACGGAACGGCTCGATCATCGCGGACGTGCTGGCGAAGTCGATCGCGAGCATCGAGGTCAGCACGTCGACGGTCGCGATATACTGGTCGAGTTCCCCGACGACGGGCTTCAACGCATCCGCCTGGTTCGGATGCGTCTGGCGGAACTGGACCAGCCGCAACCGGACATCGCGCAACTCGGCGCGGATCACGCCGACCTGCGGATCGATCGTCACGGTCGGGTTTGCCGCCTTGAGCACGAGCAGGTGATAGACGTCGAGGTTGGCGGTATCGAACCGCTGGGTGATCGCGTTGAGGCGATTGATGTCCTGCATGTCGTGATTGACGATGTGGTCGACGCTGCGACCGGTCAGCAACAGCGCGGTGGTGCTCGCGATCGCCATTGCCATGAACAGCACCAGCATGATCGCGGGTGTCGCCGCGACCTTCGTCCTGATCGAACGGTTGGGTAGTCTCAACCGCTCCTCGAGCCGCTGGACCAGCCGTGGGATTGCGTCAAAGCGCAAGGCGTACCCCCGCCCGGACACGCCGATCCGCCGGGATCGGCGAGACCGCAGCACCGCCCGCGAGCGCCAGATTCTCGCCCGCGGCGAACAGCTCGACCGCCTTCGTCACGCGGTAGCCGACGCGGGCGTCGAGCGCGACCGCATCGCTGACCCGGTACAGCAGCAACTGTGGCGTGGGTGAGAAGGCAAGCTGGCGCGTCGCAGAGGTGTAGCGCGCCACTCCGCTGAGCGTCACCGGGCCGATGTCATACCCAAGCACGACATTGGCCTTGTGGAGCGGCGTGGTCGACCGCGGCGCGAGCGCATAGGGAATCGGCAACGTTACCGGGGGCAATCGGTCATCGGTGTGCGTCCAGGTATAGTTCGCGCGCCACGTCAGCTTCGCGAGCGACCCCGACGCCGCCAGTTCGACGCCGTAGGTGGTATAGTCGCCGACCGCGCGGAACCGTGCGACCAGCGAGGGCAGCGGTGACAGGAACAGCTCGGTCTGCAGACCGTCCCCCGGCGATGCGATCGCGTCGCGGGTCCAGGTCGCGAACCCGGTCGCCTCCAGTTTCACGCCACCGAGCGGGTGGGTGTAGCCGATCTCACCGCTCCATACCGTGACGGGATCGATCTGCGGCGACCCTGCGACGAAGATCGGCACGGGGGAAGGAGTGATAATCGGAATGCGGATGCCGAAATTCACGAGAGAGGGAAGCTGATAAGCGCGACCGCCGTTGATCCGCAGCAAACCGTCGGCGCCGGTGTGGATCAGCAATGCCGCGTTGAAGCTGAACCGCGTGAAGGCGCGGTCGAACGCGGCGGGATCGTCATAGACCGGCTGCGGCATCGCACCCGACTGGTGGAGCCAGAGCCGGTCCAGCCGCCCGGCAACCGTGAACGACACTTGCTCCTGCGGGTGCAGGTCGAGCATCGCATTGGCCGAGGCGACATCATAGGAGATGCGCTGTGCGAACTGATATTCGGACTCGAGCCGGTTGTTGCGATATTCGGCCCCGAGCCGCAGCGTATTCGTCATGTCGAGCCGGATCAGCGACGACGCTTGGCCGACGATGATACGGTTCTTGTACTCGATCGGATCGGTCGCACCCGGCCCGGCACCGACGCCATACTGCGCATCCAGCCAGTTGACGTAGCCGTTGACGGTCACGCCGCCCCAGCTGGTGTCGCGGGTCGCCGATCCGTGAATCGTGTCGCTCGTATAGTCCTGGTTCGACAGCAGCTGGCTCGGCAGATATTCGACCTGACGATTGGTCGAATGGCCGCCGCCAAGCGCAACCTGCAGCGCGCCGAACGTGCCGTCGACATCGGCGGACAGTTGATCGCTCGCGACATCGAAGACCATGTCGGGGCGGAGCAGCGTCGACGGGATGCGGCGTTCGTCCTCGCGCGCGCGGGCGGCGGCGAGCTTGATCCCGATGGAAGGCGTGACCGGCAGCAGCACTGACGCCGCCAGCTTGCTGATGTCGTGGTTGCCAAGCTCGGCGGTCGCGGTCGCCGAGGGGGCGGACGTGCCCCGCCGGGTGATGATATTGACGACGCCGCTCGCGGCATTGAAGCCGTACAGCGCGTTCGCCGGGCCGCGGACCAGCTCGATCTGCTGGATTTCCTCGAGCTGGACGCCGAGCAGGTTCCAGTCGGTCATGCCGTAATGGTCGAGATAGACCTGCCGGCCGTCGACCAGGACGAGCAGCTTGGCATTGTAGGTCTGAACCCCACCGCGCACCGCGACGTCGGTCTGCCCAGCGGTCCAGCGGTTGACGTCGATTCCCGCGAACGTCTTGAGCAGCCCGGGCACATCGCGCGCCGGCGAGCGCGCGATGTCGTCGCGCGTGATGATCGTCGCGGAGGCGGGCAGTTCGGACGCGCGTTGCGGCGTGCCCGTAACGCTGGTCGTGACCGGCTCGCCGACGGTTGCCTGCAACGCCTGGTAATCGACCGCCTGGGCAAAGGCGGCAGCCGGGCTCAGCGCGGCGCCGATCGTGAGGACCGTGCGCAAGCTATGGATACGCAAAGGAGCAAACATCTCAGATTTCCTTGACCAGCATCAGGAATGCCGAGCCGAAGCAGATTTTGGAGGCGCGCGCGGCGGCGCGGTTGACGATGATCTGGGTCTTGGGCGCCGAGGTGATTCCGACCACGCACCGGCTCGCCTGGACACAGGCCGTATCGGACGAGATCGTCAGGACCGACGATCTGGCAGCCGCGGCGGCGATTCCGCCCTGTTCGGCGCGCAACCCCGTGGTGACGAAGGCGATGTCGAAGCCGCTCAACGAGCCCATCGTGCCGATCGGCAGACGGCGGGCGCGAATCGCACTGCGTCCGGCGGCGAGACCCGATCCGATCGAGCGTTCGATCGCATTGGCTTCCGCTTCCGAGGCCGCATTGTCGGGATCGAACAGGATCGCCGCCGCGACCGTTCCGCTGGGCGGCGGCTGAAGGAAGGAGACGACTCGCGCCGCGATTGGCACGTTGAGTTCCGCGCTCGACGGCGCGGCCACGACCAGCACCATAACGGCGCACATGGATGACCAGGATTTGAACACGCTACCCCCTACACGACGATCAGCGTCATCGCAGGCGGGCGTCTCCAATCGGTTAACACGGCGGTTAAGTGACGGTTAGGTAGGCAATATTCTGGACCTGCGGTCGCTGTGCGCATTCAGCACGAGGGGCTTTCCTCGTCATGCTTCAGGCGATTTCGCTGCGCGTCAGACCTCGAGCGTGCGGCCGTGGCGACCGGCGAGGTCGACGATGTAATGCCATGCGACGCGTCCAGAACGACTGCCGCGGCGAGTCGTCCAGCCTACTGCATCCGTGGGGTCGAACGGCAGGTCGTGCACGGTCGCATAAGCGCGGACGATCGCCAGATAGCCGTCCTGATCGACGACATGGAACCCGAGGCTCAGTCCGAATCGGTCCGCCAGCGCAAGGCCGTCATCGGCAGCGTCGCGCGGGTTGACCGCGTTCGGCTGGTCGATCAGGTCGCGCGGGACGAGATGGCGGCGGTTCGACGTGACCACGAGCCGCGCATTGGCCGGCCGCGCCTCCGCGCCGCCATCCAGCATAGAGCGCAGCGCGCGCCCGTCGGCGGCGGCATCGAACCCGAGATCGTCGAGGAACAGCAGGAATGCCCGCGGCACGTCCGCGATCAGGCGGAACAGCGCGGGCAAAGTATCGAGCTGCGGCGTGACGATCTCGATCAGCGCGAGGTTTCCGCCAGCGGCCTGCACCGCTCCGGTCACGCTCTTGACCAGCGCGGACTTGCCCGACCCGCGCGCGCCCCACAGCAGGACGTCGTGTGCGGCGGCACCGTCCGCCAGACGCTCCGCCGTTGCGAGCAGCGCGGCCTTTTGAGCATCGATGCCATGCAGCCGGTCGAGCGGCAGCGGGCGAAACGCACGCACCGGTTCGAGCGCCACGCCACGCCAGACATAAGCCTGGTGCGCGGACGGATCCGCCGACTCTGCCTGGGGCGGGGACAGGCGTTCGAGCGCGGCGGCGATACGGGCGAGCGGTTTGGTCATCGCCGGAGTGCTACACGCCGCGGCGGGGTATCGCCAGCAGGAGCACGGCATTGGGGATTGTAATGCCCGAACAGTCTGATGATCTTGCGGATACCCTGCTTGCCTCGACGGAAGCCCGACAGGGACTCTGTCGGCGATGGAGGCCGATCTGGCGGAAATCGACAAAGAAGGGTTGAAGGCGGGAGCCCGCGCGGGCATCGCGGGTTATCAGATGTAAGCGCGCGTTATAGCGAGCGGAGAAGAGGAATTTTGTATGTCGCAGTCCACGTCGATCGTTCCGGTTATCCTGTCGGGCGGATCGGGGACTAGACTGTGGCCGATGTCGACGCCCGAGATGCCCAAGCAGATGCTGGCACTGACGGCGGACGAAACGATGCTCCAGCTGACTGCGCTGCGCGCACAGGGGGAGACGTTCGCCGCGCCGATCGTCGTGGCGAATGCACGCCATGTGGACATGGTGGAAGCACAGCTGGAGGCGATTTCCGCTGCACCGCAGGCGCTTATTCTCGAACCGGCCGGGCGCAACACGGCACCCGCGATCGCGTTGGCGGCGTTGGTGGCGGCAGGCGATGCGCCGCTGCTCGTGACGCCGTCGGACCACGTGATCCTCGACGTGCCCGCCTTTCATGCGGCGATCCAGGCGGCGTTGCCGCTGGTCGAGCAGGGGTGGCTGGTGACCTTCGGGATCGATCCGCAAGCGCCTGAGACGGGCTATGGCTGGATCCGTATCGGCGAGGAGATTTCGGGGGGCGTCCACCGCGTCGCCAACTTCGTCGAAAAGCCGCCGCGTGATGCCGCCGAGGCAATGCTGGCGGCGGGCGATCACGCCTGGAACGGCGGGATCTTCCTGTTCCGCGCCGATGCGTATCTCGCCGCACTCGCGACCCACGCGCCCGAGATGCTCGCCGCCTGCGAGAAGGCGATGACGAGCGCGCGCCGCGAGGGAACGCGCGTGTTCCCCGATGCGGCGGCGTTCGCTGCGGCACCGTCCGATTCGATCGATTATGCGGTGATGGAAAAGGCCGAGCGCGTCGCGGTCGTCCCCGTCAGCATGGGGTGGAGCGATCTCGGCAGCTGGGATGCGCTCCACGAAATCAGCGAGCGCGATGCCGACGGCAACGCGCACGGTGGGCAGGGCGACGGCGAAGTCATCGCGATCGACACGAAGAACTGCCTGGTCCGCAGCGACGGCGCGCGGATCGCGCTGGTCGGGGTCGAGGACCTGATCGTCGTCGCCAGCGGCAAGGACATCCTGATCCTCCCGCGCGGGCGGAGCCAGGAGGTCAAGGCGCTGATCGAGGCGATGAAGCGCTGATACGAAAGCGATCCCCCCGCCGCGGGTGCGGCGGGGGGATGGGCATCAGAAGGCCAGCTGGACGCCGACGCGGAAGCTCTGGCGATACCGTTCGTTCTCGATCACCTGGGTCTTGACCGCCTGATACCGGCGCCAAGGGGAATCGAGCAGATTGCTCGCCTCGACGAACAGCGTGTACGCCTTGACCGGCGAGAAGCCGATCCGCGCGTCGAGTGAGTTGTTCTCACCCGTATATTGATCGGTCGCGATCGAATCCCCCAGCGTGTCGAGATAGGCCGATCGATAGGTATAGGCGAGCCGCGCGGTCAGGCCGTATTTCTCGTAGAAGATCTGCGCGGTGCCGATGTATTTCGACTGAAGAAAGTTGGGCACCTTGTCCGCGCGATTGGGGACGCCGCGCGCGGACCCGTCGGTATAGGTGAAGTTGCCCGACACGCCGAGGCCATCGAGCGGCGATGGCAGGAAGTGCAGCTGGGTCTGCAGGTTCGCCTCGACCCCGTAGAGCTCGGCGCTCTGCGCGTTGATCGGCTGCGTCACCAGCGCGTTGCTGAAGGTGACGCCGCCGAACGTCCCCGCGCGGTTGACCCCTGCGGTAAAGATCGGATCGTCGAGATGCTTGTAGAAGGCGGCGACCGACAGAATGCCCTGGCCCGGCAGGTAATATTCCGCCGACAGATCCCCCGCGACCGCCTTGTACGGCTTGAGCGCGGGGTTGCCGAGCGCGACC
Organism: Sphingomonas sp. PvP056; assembly: GCF_040549155.1. Lineage (NCBI taxonomy): Bacteria > Pseudomonadati > Pseudomonadota > Alphaproteobacteria > Sphingomonadales > Sphingomonadaceae > Sphingomonas > Sphingomonas sp. PvP056. The sequence continues at coordinate 225,451 of NZ_JBEPST010000006.1, read as the reverse complement.
ACGCCCTTGTTGTTCGTCGTGTCCGATACGCTCGTATAAGGCGCGAGATCGGCATAATTGGGCCGGCCGATCGCGGTGGTCGCTGCCGCACGCAGCACCAGCCTGTCGGTCGCGTCGAAGCGGACGTTCAGGTCGGGGAAGGCGTCGGTGTAGCGCCGCGTATTGACGACGTTGAAGCCCTGGCTCGCGGTCGAGGCGGTGGTGAAGGACTTGCCCTTGTACGTGCCGTCGGTGTGCTCGACCCGGACGCCCGGGATGATGGTGAGCGCGTCGAGTTTGAACGTGCCCATGACGTAACCGGCGAAGACCTTCTCGCTGAGGTCGTAATCGTTGACCAATGAGTTGGCGAGGCTGCCCGCCGCGTCGAGCGTCCGTGCGCCGGGGTTGGTGACGGTGTAATAGGTCTGCGCGCGATCGTAATCGATCCGCGGACCGACCGCATAGCGACCGTCGTAGATCGTGCTGCCATCATTGGTCGACGCGCCGGTCGTCGAAAGATTGCCCGCGGTCAGATTATACTGCTGGAAATCGCGGTTGTTGGTCTTGTCGGTCTGCTGGAACTTGCCGCCGAGCTTGATCGTGCTGTCGCTGCCGAGCCCGATCGGGACGGTCAAATCGGCGCGGCCCTGGTACAGATCCTCCGCAGCGCGACGCCGGTCGTAATTGACGCGGTAGCCGCTGAAGAGGGCGGGGTTGGTCGGCGTCGCATTGGCGGTGTTGACGGTGAACAAAGGATCGCTGCGATCGAGCGACAGGCCGGTAAGCGCGGTGCTGCCGGTGCGGAACGAATATTCCGAGCGGAGCGGATCCTTCTTGAGCGCCTTGCTGTAGGTGCCGCTGACTTCGAGCTGTGACCCGCCGAACCCGAACTTGCCGCCCAACTGGCCGGTAAAGGTCGAATCGTCCTCGTTGCGCAGCCGCAGGAAGCGCGTCCCGCGCGAACTGAACGTGCCCCCCGCCGCGACCGTCGCGGTCTGCGGGATCTCGATGCGGAACTGGTCGCGCGTTTCGTGATCCTTGAACGCCGAATAGAGCGTGCGGAGATAGACACTGGTGGTCGCGTTCGGGCGCCAGTCAAAATTGCCGACCGCGCCGTAGCGGGTGCGCGTGAGGTTGTAATCGCGGACGCGGAAATCGTCGGGGACCGCGACGCCGTTGACCGTCTTCCAGTTGGACGATCCCTGGAAATTCTCGGATTCGATCGGGCGGCGCGAATAGTTGGCCGACAGCACGACCCCGAAGGTCTTGTCCGCGCCGAAGCGCGAGCCAGCGGTGATGTCGCCCTCATACGGGCTGCGGCTGTTGAGGTTGTTGTAGCCGTTGACCAGCCGCGCGTTGGCGAACGCCTTGGTCCGGTCGAATGCGGTCAGCGTGTCGATGTCGACTTGTCCGGCGATCGCATTGGCGTCGCGATCGGGGGTGAGCGATTTGATGACGGTGACCGAGCCGATCAGCGACGACGGGATATCGTCGAGCTTGACCTGGCGTCCCTCGGGCTCGGGGGCAGGCGCAGTCTGGCCGTTGATCGTCACGTTGGCGAGGTTGGGGTTGGCGCCGCGGATGATGACGTAGCGGCCTTCACCCTGATCGTTGGCGACCGAGATGCCGGGCAGGCGGCGGACCGCTTCGGCGACATTCTGGTCGGGCAGCTTGCCGACGTCGTTGGCATTGAGCGTATCCTGGATGACATTCGACGTGCGCTTCGCTTGCAGCGCGCGGCGGTCGGCGGCACGCTGGCCGGTAACGACGATGTCGTTGCCCGCGGGGTCGGCGATCGGCGCGTCGAGCCGGAATTCCACGACGGTCGGGGCATCGCTCGACACCGCCGCGCGCGTGGCGCGGGGGTAGCCCACGTAGCGGAAGGTCAGCTCGACCGGGCCGGCGGGAAGATCGCGCAGGACGAACATGCCGTCGTCGTCGGCGACCGCGCTGCGGTCGCCTGCCGTGACGGTTGCGCCCGGAAGCGCGTTGCCCGTCGCGGGATCGACGACGCGCCCGGCGATGTCTGCGGCAAAGGCCGTGGTTGCGGTCGAAGCGAGCAGGGCAGCACAAAGCGCCGCCCGTGGCGCGCACGTGCGCGCCCGGAAGTTTCCGAACATTAGCGATTTCCCCTGACAAAGGCCGGGGGTTCCCGGTCCTTCGTGATCCTGGCGCGCTACCCGATGTTCATGACGGCAGCGTGACGGTCGGGCGGATCACGTGGGAATCGTGCGCCTTTCCTGTTCCATACGAAAAGGGCCGGGGGATTGCTCCCCCGGCCCTTCGCGTTGGTCCAGCAGATGGTGGCCGGGCAGGTCCGGTTTCTCCGGATCCGTCGGGCCTGCGTGGCTTTCGCCGACGCAGGCCCTGTCGGATCAGAAGTCCATGCCGCCCATGCCGCCCATGCCGCCGCCGCCGCCCATGGGCATGGCGGGCTTGTCTTCCGGCATTTCCGACACGGCCGCTTCGGTCGTGATGAGGAGGCCTGCGACCGATGCTGCATTCTGCAGCGCGGTGCGGACGACCTTGGTCGGATCGATCACGCCGGCAGCGACGAGGTTCTCGTACGTGTCGGTCGCAGCGTTGAAGCCCATCGTGGTGTCGTTGCCGTCGAGCAGCTTGCCCGAGACGACGGCGCCGTCATGGCCCGCGTTGCTGGCGATCTGGCGAACCAGCGCGGTCAGCGACTTGCGGACGATGTCGATCCCGCGGGTCTGGTCTTCGTTCGCGCCGGTCAGGTTCTCGATCGCCTTGGTTGCGTACAGCAGAGCCGTACCGCCGCCGGGGACGATGCCTTCTTCGACGGCTGCGCGGGTTGCATGCAGCGCGTCGTCGACGCGGTCCTTGCGCTCCTTGACTTCGACTTCCGACGAACCGCCGACCTTGATGACAGCAACGCCGCCAGCAAGCTTCGCGAGACGCTCCTGGAGCTTCTCCTTGTCGTAGTCCGAGGTCGTGTTCTCGATCTGCTGACGGATCGCATCGGTGCGGCCCTTGATCGACTCATGGTCACCAGCGCCATCAACGATGACGGTGTTGTCCTTGTCGATCGTGACGCGCTTGGCGGTGCCGAGCATGCCGAGCGTGACCGACTCGAGCTTGATGCCGAGGTCTTCCGAGATCATCTCGCCCTTGGTCAGGATCGCGATATCCTCGAGCATCGCCTTGCGACGATCGCCGAAGCCGGGAGCCTTGACCGCTGCGACCTTGAGGCCGCCGCGCAGCTTGTTGACGACGAGCGTGGCGAGCGCCTCACCCTCGATGTCTTCCGCGATGATCAGGAGTGGACGACCCGACTGAACGACCGCTTCCAGGATCGGGAGCATCGCCTGCAGGTTCGACAGCTTCTTCTCGTGGATCAGGATGTAGGGATCCTGAAGCTCGACCGACATCTTCTCGGGGTTGGTGATGAAGTAGGGCGAGAGGTAGCCACGGTCGAACTGCATGCCTTCGACGACGTCGAGCTCGAATTCGAGACCCTTGGCTTCCTCGACGGTGATCACGCCTTCCTTGCCGACCTTCTCCATCGCTTCCGCGATCTTCTCGCCGACTTCCTTGTCGCCGTTGGCGGAGATGATGCCGACCTGGGCGACTTCATGCGAACCCGAAACCGGCTTCGAACGCGCCTGGAGATCCTTGACGACTTCGACGACCGCGAGGTCGATACCGCGCTTGAGGTCCATCGGGTTCATGCCGGCCGCGACCGACTTCATGCCTTCGCGAACGATCGCCTGGGCGAGAACCGTTGCGGTGGTCGTGCCGTCGCCAGCGATGTCGTTGGTCTTCGACGCGACTTCGCGCAGCATCTGCGCGCCCATGTTCTCGAACTTGTCCTTGAGCTCGATTTCCTTGGCGACGGTGACGCCGTCCTTGGTGATGCGCGGGGCACCGAAGCTCTTGTCGATCACGACGTTGCGGCCCTTTGGCCCCAGCGTGACCTTGACCGCGTCGGCGAGAATATCAACGCCGCGGAGAATGCGCTCGCGGGCGTCACGCCCGAATTTTACGTCCTTGGATGCCATGGTGGGCTACCCTTTCAGAAGTTGAAGATAGTGAAGGTCGTTTACGGAAAGACTCAGGCAACGATGCCGAGAATGTCCGATTCCTTCATGATCAGAAGGTCTTCGCCGTCGATCTTGATTTCGGTGCCGGACCATTTGCCGAACAGCACCTTGTCGCCGGCCTTGACTTCGAGCGGGTGGATTTCACCGGCTTCGTTACGCGCGCCAGTGCCGGCGGCGACGACTTCGCCTTCCTGCGGCTTTTCCTTGGCGGTTTCCGGGATGATGATCCCGCCTGCGGTCTTCTCTTCTGCCTCTACGCGGCGGACGAGGACGCGGTCGTGCAACGGACGAAAGTTCATGCGCGGAGTCCCTTATCTTGTGAACAGCTGTTGGCACTCGCCATCGGTGAGTGCCAGCACACCGCATATGCGTACGCCACCCGGCATCGTCAATACGGGCGATCCGCGATTCTCTGGTCAGCCGGTCCTATTCACAGGCAGGCCGAACCGCCCCGCAAAAGCTGTGTTGCGCCGCTAACACGCATTTACTCCGCCCGGGGGCTGCTCTAGCTGTACGCAGGATTTTTCCGCATTTGCAGGGAGCGGCGCAGGTGAAACTCGTTCGAGGCGCTTGGAAGTTACTGGTCGGGATCAAGGACGCGCTGGTGCTGGTCGCCATGCTGCTGTTCTTCGGCCTGTTATTCGGCCTGCTCGCGGCAAAACCCAATACGGGCGCGGTCAAGGACGGCGCGCTGGTGCTCAAGCTCGACGGCCCGATCGTCGAGCAGCCGTCGCCCGGCGATCCGTTCGCGACCCTCGGCGGCGGTGGGTCGACCCCCGAATATCGCCTGCGTGACGTGGTGCGTGCGCTCGACAAGGCGGCGAAGGACGACCGCGTCAAGACCGTGGTGCTCGATCTCGACTCGTTCGCGGGCGGCTATCCCGCCGCGCTGACCGAAGTCGGCGATGCGCTGCGCCGCGTGCGCGACGGTTCCGATGGGAAGGGGGGCAAGCCGGTGCTCGCCTACGCAACCGCTTATACCGACGGCGGATATCGCCTCGCCGCGAACGCCAGCGAGATCTGGATGAGCCCGATGGGGGGCACGCTGTTCATGGGGCCGGGCGGAAGCCAGCTCTATTACAAGGGCCTGATCGACAAGCTCGGGGTCAACGCGCACGTCTACCGCGTCGGCAAGTACAAGTCGTTCGTCGAGCCGTACACGCGCACCGAAGCCTCGCCCGAGGCCAAGGAAGAAGTGGTCAAATTGTACCAGGTTCTGTTCCAGCAATGGCAGGAAGTGGTCGCAAAGGCGCGACCCAAGGCCAAGTTCCAGCCGTTTTTGACCACGCCTGGCGCGGTCATCACCGCGGCGCAGGGAAATATCGCCGAGGCCAACCTCCAGGCGGGGATCGTCGACAAGCTCGGCACCCGGCTCGATTTCGGCAAGCGCGTCGCGCAGCTCGCAGGCGCGCCGGGTGGCAAGGCGCCGGGGACGTTCAACACGATCAAGCTCGCCAATTACATCGCGGCGAACCCGCTGCCGACCGCAGGTGCCAAGATCGGCGTGCTGACAATCGCGGGTGACATCATCGACGGCAAGTCCAAGGCGGGCTCGGTCGGTGGCGATACGGTCGCCAAGCTGGTGCTCGAAGGTCTCGCCAAGAAGGACCTCAAGGCGCTCGTCGTCCGCGTCGATTCGCCCGGCGGCTCGGCGCTCGCGTCCGAGGACATGCGCCGCGCGATTATCGAGGCGAAGGCGCAGAAGCTGCCGATCGTCGTGTCGATGGGCAATATGGCGGCGTCGGGTGGCTATTGGGTCGCAACCGCAGGCGATGTGATCTTCGCCGAGCCGACGACGATCACTGGTTCGATCGGCATCTTCGGGATCATCCCGACCTTCGAGAATACGCTTAAGAAGATCGGCCTGACGTCGGACGGGGTGCGCACCACGCCGCTGTCGGGGCAGCCGGACATTTACGGCGGCACCACGCCCGAGACCGACACGATCTTCCAGGCGGGAATCGAGAATGGCTATCGCCAGTTCATCACGCGTGTCGCGAATGCGCGGAAGATGACGCCCGAGCGCGTCAACGAGATCGGGCAGGGACGTGTCTGGGATGGCGGAACCGCGCGGCAGCTCGGTCTGGTCGATCGCTTCGGCGGGTTGCAGGATGCCATCGACGAAGCCGCCAAGCGCGCCGGGCTGAAGCCGGGTGACGTGCACGCCGAATATCTCGAGAGGAAGCCGGGCGCGTTCGCGATGATGATCCAGCAGATCCTGTCGTCGGGTCGCGACGATGACGATGCCTCGGCAGGCGACGCGTTCACCCGGATGGCGGCGGATCGCCGCGCGGTGTTCGCACGCGCGCTGGGCGACGTGAAGCGGATCGGCACGGGCGCGGCGATCCAGGCACGCTGCCTCGAATGCGACGGCATCGGCGGGACCGCACCGCGTCCCGGCGACGCCAAGCTGCTCGATCTGGTGCTCGCACGGTTCGCGCTGTGATCGCGCCGCGGGAGGTTCCGTCGGGCGGGCCCACCCCCGTCGCGGTGCGCCCTGCGACGCTCGACGATGCGGCGGCGATCGCCGACATATACCGGCCCTATGTCGAGCGCGGGACGGTCTCGTTCGAAACCGACGCGCCCGACACCGCGACGATGTGCGCACGGATGGCCAAGTCGAACGGGCTGTACCCGTGGCTGGTCGTGACCGAGGGCGAGGGCGGGCCGGTGCGGGGGTACGCCTATGCCTCGGCGTTCCGGGATCGGCCGGCGTATCGCTACACGATCGAGACGACGGTTTATCTCGAGATCGGCACGCAGGGGCGCGGCAACGGGCGGCAATTGTACGACGCGCTGATCGACACGGTGCGCGCGCAGGGGTTCACCCATGCGATCGGCGTGATCGCCTTGCCGAACGACCATTCGATCCGGTTGCATGAGTCGGTCGGGTTCCGGCGCGCGGGGTTCTTCCGCGAGGCGGGGTATAAGGACGGGCGCTGGATCGACGTTGGGTATTGGCAGTGCGAGCTCAATCCGGCGACGATTCCGCCGTTGGAGCCTAAACCGTTCAGCGAGACGGGGATGGTGTGGAGTTGGTGAGGCTTAGGGTGTGAGGGAGTAGGCGAGAAATAGCCCCTCCCCTTCAGGGGAGGGGTCGGGGTGGGGAAGTGATGGCCACTGAAGCGGAGCTGCTGGCTCGCGCGCATGAAGATGCGGCGGAATCCTACCGAGCCTGAGGTGAGGCTTTGGCGGGCGCTTTCCAATTCGCAGCTGAATGGCCTGAAGTTTCGCCGCCAGCATGTCGTGTTCGAGGCTCAGGCAATTCTGGACTTCTTTTGTCCGGGGATCGGGCTGGGAATCGAGGTTGACGGCGATACGCACGATGGGCCTTGCGATGCCAAACGCGACGTTCGGTTGAGGGCGCTCGGCTTCACCATCATCCGCTTTGGCAATCATGACGTCATGACGAACCTCGCGGACGTTGCTGAGATGATCGCGGCCACTGCTTCCACGCTTCCCGACCGGTGGCAGCGCACTTCCCCACCCCAACCCCTCCCCTGAAGGGGAGGGGCTATAAGTGGGCGGTGCTCTTCAAGGGGAGGGGCTTTCTACGGGGCGCGCTTCAGGCTAAGCGCTCAAGCAAATGACTGATACCCCCGCACCCGCGCGCGATTACCGCGATACCGTCTTCCTGCCGAAGACCGATTTCCCGATGAAGGCGGGCCTTCCCGCTAAGGAGCCGGGGATTCTCGCGAGATGGCAGGCGATGGGGCTGTACGAGAAGGTCCGTGCCGCGCGCGCCGGCCGCGAGAAGTTCATCCTGCATGATGGCCCGCCGTACGCGAATGGCGACATGCATATCGGCCATGCGCTCAACCACATCCTCAAGGATACGGTGTGCCGGACGCAGACTTTGCTCGGCAAGGACGCGCCCTATGTGCCCGGCTGGGACTGCCACGGCCTGCCGATCGAATGGAAGGTCGAGGAGCAATATCGCGCCAAGAAGCGCAACAAGGACGAGGTCCCGCCGCGCGAATTCCGCGCCGAGTGCCGCGCCTATGCGCAGCATTGGGTCAACGTCCAGCGCGAGCAGTTGAAGCGGCTCGGGATCAACGGCGACTGGGATCACCCCTATCTGACGATGGATTTCGCCGCCGAGGCGACGATCGTCACCGAGCTGATGAAGTTCGCGGAGAGCGGCCAGCTGTATCGTGGCGCCAAGCCAGTGATGTGGTCGCCGGTCGAGAAGACCGCGCTCGCCGAGGCCGAGGTCGAATATGAGGACGTGGTGTCGACGCAGATCGACGTCGCGTTCGAGATCGTCGATGCGCCGAACGCGCCCGAGCTGGTCGGCGCGCATGCGGTGATCTGGACGACGACGCCGTGGACGATCCCGGTCAACCAGGCGCTGAGCTATGGGCCGGAGATCGAATATCTGCTGGTGCGCTTCGACGACATGGTCGAGGGGCCGCGGACGTTGCTGGTCGCGCACGATCTGCTCGAAAGCTTCGGCGCGCGGATCGGGCATCCGGTGATCCTCAAGATCGGCGACAGTGCGGGGACGGTGAGCGCGCTGCAGTCGATCAAGGGCTCGCAGCTCGAAGGCGCGACCGCGCGGCATCCGATGCATGAACTGGGCGGGTTCTTCGCCAAGCCGCGGCCGTTCCTGCCGGGCGATTTCGTCACGACCGATGCGGGCACCGGGCTCGTCCACATGTCGCCCGACCACGGCGAGGACGATTTCCTGCTGTGCAAGCAGTACGGGATCGAGCCGGTCTTCGCGGTCGATGGCGCGGGGATGTATCGCGACGACTGGGCGTGGCTCGGCGGGCAGGGCTCGGTGATCAACAAGAAGTTCGTCAGCGCGGAGGGGCCGATCTGTGCGGACCTGCGTAGCGTCGGCGCGTTGATCGCGGCGAGCGATGATTTCGCGCACAGCTATCCGCATTCGTGGCGGTCGAAGGCGAAGGTGATTTTCCGCGCTACGCCGCAATGGTTTATCCCGATGGATGCACCGCTTGATAGCCCCTCCCCCTCGGGGGAGGGGTTGGGGTGGGGCAGTCCAGCAGAGGGGGGTCTCAGTGAGACACCGGCAGAGCTCGGTCTCGGTGAGACACCCCCCACCCCCAACCCCTCCCCTGAAGGGGAGGGGCGAAACGGGCGAACGTTGCGCCAAACCGCGCTCGCCGCCATCGAGGCGACCACCTGGTATCCCCCCAAGGGTCAGAACCGCATCACCGCGATGGTCGCGGGGCGCCCGGACTGGGTGATCAGCCGCCAGCGCGCGTGGGGCGTGCCGATCACTTTGTTCGTCGATCGCAAGACCGGCCAGTATCTCGTCGACCCCGCGGTCAACGCGCGGATCATCGCCGCCGTCAGCGCCGAGGGCGTCGATGCGTGGAGCGAGGAAGCCGCGCAGGACCTGCTCGGCCCGGACTACCGGCTCGCCGATTACGAGCGCGTCACCGACATTCTCGACGTGTGGTTCGACAGCGGCTGCACGCACGCGTTCGTGCTCGACAGCGGGCGCTGGACCGACCTGCAATGGCCCGCCGACCTGTATCTCGAAGGCTCGGACCAGCATCGCGGCTGGTTCCAGTCGTCGCTGATGGAAAGCTGCGGGACGCGCGGGCGCGCGCCGTACAAGGCGGTGCTGACCCACGGGTTCACGATGGATTCGAAGGGCATGAAAATGTCCAAGAGCCTCGGCAACACGATCAACCCGCTCGACCTGATGAAGGAATCGGGCGCGGATATCCTGCGGCTGTGGGCGCTGTCGGTCGATTTCACCGAGGATCACCGGATCGGCAAGGAGATCCTGAACGGCGTTTCGGATCAGTATCGCAAGCTGCGCAACACCTTCCGCTACCTGCTCGGCGCGCTCGAAGGGTTCGACGAGGCCGAGCGGCTCCCGGTCGCGGAGATGCCCGAGCTCGAACGCTATGTGCTCCAGTTGCTCGCCGAGCTCGACGCCAAGCTGCGCGCGGCGGTCGCGGTGTATGATTTCAACAGCTACGTCCGGCTGCTGACCGAGTTCGCGCAGGAGGACCTGTCCGCCTTCTACTTCGATATCCGCAAGGATTCGCTCTATTGCGACGGGGTCGACGATCCCAAGCGGCGCGGGTGCCGGACGGTGTTCGACACGCTGTTCCACGCGCTGGTGCGCTATGCCGCGCCGGTGTTGTGCTTCACCGCCGAGGAGACGTGGCAGGCGCGCTTCCCGAGCGAGGACGAGTCGGTGCATCTGCTGGAGTGGCCCGAGCTGCCCGCGGTCGATGGCGTCGATGTCGCGCATTGGGCGCAGGTGCGCGCGCTTCGCACGCAAGTGACCGAGGCAATCGAACCGCTGCGGCGCGAGAAGATCGTGCGCTCCAGCCTCGAGGCCGAAGTCGTCGTGCCCGAGGCGCCGATGCCGGTGGAGGCGCTGGCCGAGCTGTTCATCGTCGCCAAGGTGACGACGGGCGCGGGCGTGGCGGTCAGCCGTACCGACTATGACAAATGCGGGCGCTGCTGGCGGCTGCTGCCAGACGTCACCGAGGACGGCGCGCTGTGCGATCGGTGCGCGGAGGTGGTGGCGTGAGGCTCCCGCTTGCCGGGCTGACGACCGCCGTCGTGCTGTTCGTGGTCGATCAGGCCGCGAAGCTCGGCGTGACCGAGGGGCTCAAGCTCAACGCGATGACCGACGCGCATTATGTCACGTCGTTCTTCAACCTGCGCTTCGTCGCGAACCAAGGCGTTTCGCTCGGGTTGTTGCACGCCGACACCGATACGATGCGCTGGCTGCTGGTCGCGATGACCGGGGTGATCGCGCTCGGCGTATTGGTGTGGATGTGGCGCGAGACCAACCGTTCGGAACAGGCGGCGCTCGGGCTCGTGCTGGGCGGGGCGGCGGGGAATATCCTCGATCGCATCCGGCTCGGCTATGTCGTGGATTTCGCGGATCTTCATTTCGGTAGCTGGCAGCCGTTCCTCGTGTTCAACATCGCGGATGCCGCGATCTCGATCGGCGTGGTCATCTTGTTCGCGCGCGCGCTTCTGGTACGAGAGAAGCCGGTGCGGGGGAGTCCGGTAGCGGATGCACCAGCGAAGGGGCCCGGAACGCCACCGGGTGCGACCAATTCAGGGGCAGATCAGGGCCCAACGGAGACGTTTCATGCGTAAGTCGACGATTATTCCCGCCGCGCTGGCGCTGGTGCTGCTCGCCGGGTGCGCGCACAACAAGGTCGGCCGCAGCGGTCCCGACGAATTCACGGTCGCTCGCCAGGCTCCGCTGGTGATTCCGCCCGACTTCTCGCTGACCCCGCCCAAGCCCGGCGCGGCGCGCGCGAACGACGTCAGCGCCAATGCACAGGCGCTCGACGCATTGTTCGGCGGCGTCGCGCAGCGCAGCGCGGGTGAGGCGGCGACGATCAGCCAGGCGGGGATCGACGATGACGATCCCGGCATCCGCTCGTCGGTCGGCGATCCGGGCACGACCGTGGTCGACAAGGGTACGACGACGCGCGACATCGTCTCCGCCCCCGAAGGCGACGGGCAGGCAGCACGCGCCGCGACGCCGAAGTAAGCCGGGCCTTCTTGCCGGACGAATCGAAAAGGGGGCAGCGATGCCCCCTTTTTCACGTCTGCAGGCGGCGCCCCGCAGCGGCAGCATCCCGCCCGGTGGACTCGCCCAAGGTGACCGCAGCTGCGACAAGACCTGGAACCCGGTCCCGTCGCGGCTGCCCCCCGGTCAGAACGCTACGCCGAGCGACGCGACCACGCCTCCCTTGCTGACGTTGCGCCCGCCGCCGGTCACGAACCGGGCATCGGTGTCGACATAAGAAACGCCCAGCGTCAGGACCTTGTACGTCGCCGTCGCCCCGAGCGCCCAGTCGGTATAGCCCTTCTTCCCGGTCGAGTCGGTCGCAAGCCAGCTCGGGCCGAAACTGTGCCCGACGTGCGCGATCAGGCCGATCGGGGTCTTGGGAATGCCCGCCGAGAAGTCCCCCGCGAGATACACGTTGTCGCGTTTGCGCAGCACGCCTGAAGCGCCCTGGTCGAGGGTCAACGCCTTCTGCTTGAACGCGTAATTGACCGTCACCTTCGATGTCAGCGGACCAAAGGTGTGCGAGATGTCGGCATAGGGCTCGAGGAAGTCCGAGCTGCTCATGTCGCCCGTCGGATGCGTCTTGGGATAGACGTAATAGAGCGCACCGATATCGAAGGTCGTCCCGCCGACGACTTTCTTGTAGCCGCCGATCAGATCGATTTCCTGATGCCCGGTCCCGGCGACAGTGACGTAATCGTCGACCGAGGACCCCCATACCGAGACATAGACCCCCGATTGATGCGTGACCGTGATCGACCCCTGGATCGCGGCGTTGCGGTCGGTCTGGGAAACACCGCGGAAGCGGTAGTCGCTGACGAGTGCAGCCGTCCCATTGACCGTGATCGCGGGTGGCGGGGCGGTTTCCTGCGCAAACGCAGGTGTAGCGAAAACGACGAGCACCAGCCCGCCGAGCGTCGTTGTGGAGAAGCGCATCATTTCCCTTTCGAAAATGCGACTGTCCCCGCCTGCTTCCCCCCGATCCGGCATCTGTCGGCGGTCGCAAAGCCGCCCCGCACCGATGATCGACGAGGCCGTAACAATGCCGTGATCCGCTGCGGCGCACAAGCAGGATTGCCGGATGGTTGCGCATTCGTAAGGAAATGTTGCTGTGCCGCCACAGCCGCCGGTGTTCAGCGCGTGGCGGCGAACCGTTCCAGTCCCGCCGCGAGATCCGCGATGAGATCCGCGGGGTCTTCCAGCCCGATCTGCAACCGGACCATCGGCCCGGCATCGGTGCGCTGCGTGACCGAGCGATGGCGGTGCGGATCGACCGGAATCGCGAGGCTCTCGTATCCACCCCAGCTGTAGCCGATTCCGAAATGCGCGAGCCCGTCGATCAGCGCGGCGCGTGCGGCTTCGGTGCCGCCGTCGAGGACGAACGAGAACAGGCCGGACGAGCCGCTGAAGTCGCGCTGGAAAATGGCGTGACCCGGGCAACTCGGGAGCGCCGGATGGAGCACGGTCGCGACTTCGGGCTGGTCCTGCAGCCAGCGCGCGATCTGGAGCGCGCTCTGTTCGTGCTGGCGCAGGCGGATCGCCATCGTGCGAAGCCCGCGCGAGCCGAGCCAACAGTCATCCGGACTGGCGACTTGGCCGAGCTGGAAGCTGGTGTCGCGCAGCCGCGCGAAATGGCCGGGCGCGGCGGTGACCGAGCCGAGCATCACGTCGCTGTGGCCGACGACATATTTGGTGCAGGCGAGGATCGTCAGGTCGATCCCGTGCGCGATCGCGGGGAAGAACAAGGGCGTCGCCCACGTGTTGTCGAGCAAGGTGGTGACGCCGCGGGCCTTGGCGGCGGCGACGATCGCGGGGATGTCCTGGACCTCGAAGGTCAGGCTGCCGGGGCTTTCGAGCAGGATCGCAGCGGTCGTGTCGCCGATGAAGTCCGCCATGCCCGCACCGATCAACGGATCGTAGAAGCGCGTCGTGATCCCCATCCGCGCGAGCAGCCCGGTCGCGAGCGAGCGGGTCGGGTCATAAGCGGTGTCGGGGATCAGCACTTCGTCGCCGGGGGAGAGGACCGACAGCAACGCGGCGGCAATCGCGGCGACGCCGGACGGGTAGAGGAACGTGCCTTCGGCGCCGGGTTCGAGTTCGGTCAGCGCGTCGGCGAGGCTCCACTGGGTGGGCGTGCCGCGGCGACCGTAGAACAGGCGGTGGTGGGTGTCGCGGGCGCCTGCTGCGCGGAGGTCGGCGACGGAGTCGTAGAGGATCGTCGAGGCGCGCCATACGGGGGTGTTGACGATGCCTTGGGTCCATTCCTTGCGGCGGCCTGCGCCGACGACGCGGGTGGAATCGCCCTTGGGGGTGTCGGTTTTGTTCATGGCGGTGCTCCGGCAGTGCTGGAGACTGCAAAGCGGGCGACGCGGAAGAAGGCAAGGGTGGAGCGTGGAATCTCTAAAGCCCCTCCCCTTCAGGGGAGGGGTAGGGGGTGGGGCTGTGCCTCGCAGAGAGGTGCGTTCTGCTGGACTTCCCCACCCCAACCCCTCCCCTGAAGGGGAGGGGCTTGAGGAGGAGGAGAAGCGTTACGCTGCGCCTGTCGCCTTCGGCGTCGTGCGATCGGCACCCCATTCGGACCAGCTGCCGTCATAGACCGCCGCTTCCACCCCAAGAAGATGCGCGCCGAACGCCAGCGCCGAAGCGGTAATCCCCGACCCGCACGTCGTCACCAACGGCTTGGTCAAGTCGATCCCCGCGCCCTCGAACGCGCTGCGCAAGGCGTCGCCGGTCTTCCACGTGCCGTCTTCGTTGAAGATCTGCCCGACCGGCAAGTTCCGCGACCCCGGGATATGCCCCGGATGCGTCGCGGGGCGTGGGTCGGCTTCCTCGCCGGTGAAGCGCGCGGACGAGCGCGCGTCGAGCACCTGTTCCGCGCCGCTGTCGACGTTGGCCTTCATCTGGTCGAGCGTGCGGACGCCCTTGTCGTCGGCCCAGACGGTGAAGTGCCGATGGCGCAGCTGTTCCTTGCCGCTGGCGATCTCGCGACCCTCCGCCTGCCATTTGGCGAGACCACCATCGAGGATCGCGACGTCATGCGCGCCGAAGGTGCGGAGCATGAACCACGCGCGCGCCGCAGTATGGAAAGGCGAATTGTCGTAGAGCACGATCCGGCTGCCGTCACCGAGCCCGAGCGACTGCATCCGGCTCGCGAACTTTTCGGGAGTAGGGAGCATCGAGGGCAGATCGTTCGACGTGTCCGCGATCTCGCCCAAGTCCATGAACACCGCGCCGGGAATATGCGCCGACTCATATTCGGCGGCGGCGTTGCGGTCGCCGAACCCGGCGAAATAGGTCGCGTCGACGATCCTCAGGTCGTTCGCGCCAAGTTCGTTCGCGAGCCAATCGGTGGTCACCAGCGAGTCCATGTCCCGTCTCCTTTTACGCGTTTTGGCGAGCCTAATACGCCGTCGGGGCGGCGTCGAGACGGTCGAGAAAGGCTTTCGCAGAGTCGCGGATCTCGCTTTGGGTCGCTTCGTCCATCTTCGCCCAGGTGCGATAGGGCATCGCCATGCGCGGATTGCGCGCGAGCTTGTCCTCGTGGCGGACGACGAAATCCCAGTAGAGCGCGTTGAACGGGCAGGCGTCGGGCCCGGTCCGCTGGCGGACGTCGTAGCGGCAATGCCCGCAATAATCGGACATCTTGTTGATGTACGCGCCGCTCGCGGCATAGGGTTTGGACCCGAGCAGACCGCCGTCGGCGAACTGGCTCATACCGAGCGTGTTGGGCAATTCGACCCATTCGTAGGCATCGATATAGATTTCGAGATACCACAAATGGACGAGGTGCGGATCCGCGCCGATCAGCAGCGCAAAGGTGCCCGTGACCATCAATCGCTGGATGTGATGCGCGTGCGCATTCTCGAGCGTCTGCCCGATCGACTCGGCGAGGCAGTGCATGTCGGTCTCGCCGGTCCAGTAGAAGGCGGGGAGTGCACGCGTCGCTTCGAGCGCGTTGCGGTGCGCGTAATCGGGGCCTTCGCGCCAATAGATCCCGCGGACATATTCGCGCCAGCCGATGATCTGGCGGATGAAGCCTTCCGCCGCGTTGATCGGCACCTTGCCCGCGCGATATCGCTTCTCGACCGCGCGGCACAGCGCCAGCGGATCGAGCAGCCCGACGTTGAGATAGGGCGAGAGCAGCGAGTGCCACAAGGCGGGCTCGCCGGTCAGCATCGCGTCCTGATAATCGCCGAAGCCAGCGAGCGCATGATCGAGGAACTGCTTCTGCTGGCGTTCGGCGTCGTGCGCGGTCACCGCCCAGGCAAAGCTGTCGAGGCTGCCGGGATGGTCCGCGAACCGCTCCGCGACGAGCGCCATCACCGCCTGCGTGATAGCATCGGGCGCGAAGCGTAACGGGCGCGGCATCAGCAGGTCGGCCTTTGCCGGCTTGCGATTGTCGTGGTCGAAATTCCACTGGCCGCCGACGGGGTCCTTGCCGTCCATCAGCAAACCGGTCTTGCGACGCATGTCGCGGTAGAAATACTCCATGCGCAACTGCTTGCGCTCCTCCGCCCAAGTGCCGAACTCGGCGTGGGTGGCGAGGAAGCGGTCGTCGTCGCGGATCTCGACGGGGATGCCGAACAGCGTTTCCCATGCGTCGAGCATCGCGCGCACGCGCCATTCGCCCGCTTCGGTGACGACGATCCGCACAGGGTCATGCCGCCCGACCGCGCGCGCGACTTCGCCGGTGAAGCTGCCGGTCGAATCGGGATCGTCGAGCGTGATATAGTCCACGGTCCAGCCCTCGGCGCGCAGCAGCTCGGCATGGTGGCGCATTGCGGAGAGGATGAAGGCGATCTTCTGCTTGTGGTGCCGGACGTAGGTGGTCTCGTCGGCGACCTCCATCAGCAACAGGCGCGACGTGGCGGGATCGGCACCCTGCAGCGACGACAGGCCGAGCGACAGCTGGTCGCCAAGGATCGGGATCAGCGTCAGGTGCGGCGGTTCCATTTCGGCGTGTGCTCCCCTATCTCTGGCGCATGACCCCATTACATCTTGGCCAGACGAGTGCGCTCCCCGCATCCCCAGAAGCGGCGGTGCTCGATTACGTTCCCAACCCACGTGCAGGATCGCTGTATCTGGTGCGGTTTGCGGTTCCCGAATTCACCTCGCTGTGCCCGGTGACCGGCCAGCCCGATTTCGCGCATCTGGTGATCGACTATGCGCCGGGCGACACGATCGTCGAGTCCAAATCGCTCAAATTGTTCCTAGGGGCTTTCCGCAATCATCAGGGATTTCACGAGGATTGCACGGTCGGCATCGGCCAGCGATTGTTTGACGAGATGCAGCCGCGCTGGCTGCGAATCGGAGGCTATTGGTACCCGCGTGGTGGAATCCCGATCGACGTGTTCTGGCAGTCGGGACCGCCGCCCGAACACCTCTGGCTTCCGGCGCAGGACGTTCCGGGATATCGCGGGCGCGGCTGACATGCATCATCGCGTTCAGCTCACCGCAAGATTCCACAGGGCGGGCGCGAATCTTTTGTTGCGACGCAACATTTCTGCAACCATTTATTAACTTGGCCGTTCGTTTCGTGACAGCTGAGGGAAATTCCCTCTTTCACTCTTAGGATTACGAACATGGTGCACTTGGCAGATGTCGTGACCCCGATCGATCACCTTGCACTGATCGGCAATTTCCTGCCTCGGAAATGCGGCCTTGCAACATATACGACGGACACGTTCACCGCATTGAAGGGTCGGTTTCCCGACCTCGACATCGATATCTACGCGATGGACGATCATCCCGGTCGGTACGAGTATCCGCCCGAAGTGACGCGCAGCATTCCCGACCAGGACCGTGGCGCGTATCTCGATGCAGCGCGTGCGATCGAGGCGAGCGGGGCGCAGGCGATCTGGCTGCAGCACGAATATGGCATCTTCGGCGGCGTCGCCGGCGAGCATATCCTCGCGCTGCTCGACCGCGTTTCGCTGCCGGTCATCGTCACCTTGCATACGATTCTCGAGAAGCCCGACGCGGATCAGCGCCGGGTCATGGAAGGTTTGCTGCAGCGTTGCTCGCGCGTCGTCGTGATGGCGGAACGTGGCCGCGAGATTCTCGAGCGCGTTTATGGTGCCAGTGGCCGGTCGATCGTGATGATCCCGCACGGCGTGCCGGATCGCGATTTCGTCCAGCCCGATTCGCTCAAGCCGCGCTTTGGCTGGGAAGGCCGCAAGGTCGTGCTGACCTTCGGGTTGCTCGCGCCGGGCAAGGGTATCGAAGTGATGATCGAGGCACTGCCCAAGATCGTCGCGGCGCATCCCGAGACGCTGTATACGGTGCTGGGCGCGACCCATCCGAACCTCGTCGCCTATGAGGGCGAGAAGTATCGCGACGGCCTCAAGGCGCTCGCCGAGAAGCTCGGCGTGTCGGACAACATCCAGTTCATCGATGCCTTCCTCGAGCATGACGAGCTGATCGACTATCTGCAGGCGGCCGACATCTACGCGACGCCGTATTTGAACCCGGCACAGATCACGTCGGGTACGCTCAGCTATGCGGTCGGGGTCGGCAAGGCGGTCGTATCGACGCCTTATGTCCATGCGACCGAAATCCTCGCCGACGGGCATGGTGTCATTGTCGACTTCAGCGATTCCGACGCCTTCGCGCGCGAAATCATTGCGCTGCTCGGTAACGATCGTGCCCGCACCGAATTGCAGGAGCGCGCCTATGCGCGGGGTCGCACGATGATCTGGCCGCGTCTCGCCGAAGTCGCGATGCGCGAGATCTCGGCGATGGTTGCTGCAAAGCCACGTCGGTTACATGGGTCCAGCATGTCCTACACGCCGTTGACCCCGGATTTCGCGGCGGTCGAGCGGATGAGCGATTCGACCGGCATGCTCCAGCATTCGATCTATTCGGTCCCCGATCGTCGTCACGGCTATTGCATCGATGACAATGCGCGTGCGCTGATGCTCGTCAGCCACATGCCCGAGATGGACGAGGTCCAGCGCGACAAGTGGATGACGATCTACGCATCGTTCGTCCAATATGCCTGGAACCCGGATCTGCGGCGCTTCCGCAATTTCATGAACTTCGACCGGACCTGGTGCGAGGACACGGGGTCGGAAGATTCGAACGGTCGCGCCTTGTGGTCGCTTGGTGTCACCGCGCGCGATGCGCAGTCGTCCAAGCACCGCGACTGGGCGGTGCGCATGTTCGACATGACCGCATCGATCACGATGGAGCTAGGCTCCCCGCGTGCGCATGGCTTTGCGATGCTCGGGGCGGCGGCGATGCTCGATGCGCATCCGGGCCATGCTTTGTCCAGGCAGATCCTTGCGCGTTATGGCGACGAGCTTTGCGCGCTGCTCGAAGTCGCGCGGCGGCCCGAGTGGGAATGGTTCGAGATCGTCCTCGCCTACGACAATGCGCGTCTGCCCGAGGCGTTGATCCGCGCCGGGATCGCGCTCGGTCGGCCCGAGTTCGTCAAGTGCGGCCTGACCACGCTCGACTGGATCGTCGGCAAGCAGACCTCGCCCGAGGGCCGCTTCCGCGCGGTCGGCAGCGAGAGCTTCGGTCGCGTCTATGCCGAACCGCTCCAGTTCGACCAGCAGCCGCTCGAAGCACAGGCGACGATCGACGCCTGTCATGCGGCCTATCTCGCATCGGACGATCTGCGCTGGGTAGAAGAAGCCGGGAAGGCGTATCGCTGGTATCTTGGTGGCAACGATCTCGACTTGCCGTTGGCGACGTCGCAGGATGGCGGATGTTTCGACGGATTGATGCCGACCGGATTGAACCGAAATCAGGGGGCAGAGTCGATCTTGGCGCTACAAATGGCGAATTGCACGATTTCGGGGCTGGCAAAGCGTACGGAAAGCGTGGCAGGACCCCATAGCGCCGTCGCGTAGCCTCGCTCGCGACGCCGCCGAAGGCGTTGAACGAGGCTATTACGTGTGATTGAGCTCTTCCAGCATGCCCTGCGGTTGCACGCAGATCCATCGCGAGTGGTCGTCCGGCCATTCCACCTTGCGTGGTCACGCAACGGTGGAAGCCGGACGGAGCGGATCGTAGCGGCGGTCATGTCGCTCGACGCGGCCCAGACCCGCGCCGAGCTCGAACTGGTGCTCAAGGACTTCGAGGCGCGGCACTGGCAGACGCGTCGCGTGTTTATGACCCGCTACGACGAGATCGAGGATATGCTCGGGATCGACGGCAGCGAGATCGGTGACGAGAAGCGTCAGCTGATCGGCGCCTATTTCTGCCACGAATACAGTTATGCCGCCGCCGCGCTGATGAACCCTAGTGCGGTGCCGCATTTCGATCAGTCGGGGATGCCCGCGGGATCGCAGCGCATCCTGATGTCGCTGCGCGCGGTGGGCGAGGGGCACATCTCCTCGGTCGCGTTCCGCGAAGGCATCATCACCGACGGCAATCAGCTGAAGCTCGCACCCGAGCCGCCGTTCGCGACCGCGACCGATGCGGTCGGGATCGACGAGGAAACACTCCCCGAAGGGCCGATCACGGTGTTCCGGCATCGCGACTCCACGCTGTCGGGCACGGTGATCTTCCCGATCACCGCAGCGCAGTCGAAGGGGCTCGAGGATCTCCGCCTCGTCCACTTCACGCATGACGACGGCACGGTCGAATGGCTCGGCACCTACACCGCCTATAACGGCTCGGTGATCCAGTCCGAGCTGATGCGCACCCGTGACTTCCGCGCGTTCGACCTGGTGCCGATGACCGGCCCGGCCGCACGCAACAAGGGTATGGCGCTGTTCCCGCGCAAGGTCGGCGGCAAGTATCTGATGATCGGTCGGCAGGACGGCGAGAATCTGTTCCTGCTCAAGTCCGACACGCTGACGCATTGGGACGAAGGGCAGAAGCTGCTGACCCCGGCGTTCCCGTGGGAGCTTGTGCAGATCGGCAATTGCGGGCCGCCGATCGAGCTCGACGAGGGCTGGTTGCTGCTGACGCATGGCGTGGGGGCGATGCGCAAATACGCGATCGGTGCGGTGCTGTTGGACAAGGTCGATCCGTCGAAGGTGATCGGGCGCACGCGCGAGCCGATCCTGGCGGCGGCGAACCAGGACCGCGAGGGGTATGTCCCCAACGTGGTCTACACGTGCGGCGCGATCCGGCATGGGGATACGCTGTTCGTGCCGTATGGCGTGGCGGACAGCTCGGTGGCGTTTGCGTTCATTCCGATCGGGTCGTTGCTCGAGGCGATGGCGTAAGGGTTTCCTCGGGGCGCCGGTGTGATCATTGTCGAGAGCGGACGGTCACGCCATCAAGGCTGATGGCCATCCCACTCGCACGAGCAAGCCATCCGGGCCTGCAATACCGACTTCGTAGAGTCCCCATTCGCGATGCCGGAGGAGACCGCCGGGCCGGATGACCAGATCGTCCACCCGCGCTGCTATCGCCGCAACGTCGGGCGTTCGAATGAAGACGCCGAAAGGATTGTGGGCTTCGGGAACCCGCCATTCCCCTTGGCCCGCCTGGGTCAGATGCAACTCGCAACTCCAACCCGACATGATTATATAATCTTCGGTGCCGCCAGCACGTTCAAACCCTAACCGCTCCCAAAAAGGTATTGCGGCCATAAGGTCGTTACTCGGGATGATCGCGAATGCGCCTACTGCAGGCATCTCTGTCAATTTACGCCTCCCCCGTTTCACCGCGAGGATGCCGTCGATCGACTATGTCCGCAAGAGGACGCTAGTTGAACGGTCGGTTCGAAAGATAGCTGTCGTCTGCGAAGGCAAGATCAATCAATCAGCGCCCAGTCGGATCGGTCGCGGTTCATGCGAGAACGTTTCCTGTCGGCAGGAGACAGCCTCCATGCATTCGCGAAAGACCGCAATCGCATCACTTTTCTTGGCGACAGCGTCGGGGTCTTTCGCGGCGATGTGCTCAAACAGGGCAAAGGCGACGGCGGTGTCTCCAGCAGCAGCAGCTTGCAGGCGCATATCGGGATCGAGCATGTCCAACCTTGTCGTTATGTGTGGCACACGGTGACTTCGCGCCGAGAAATGCGCAAGCGGCTCGATAGCGGGGCAAGTCGGCTGATCGTCGGTTTCGGAAGGCAAGGCGTGCGGCTTGCGCTTGTCATGGGCCACTCTTGCCGCCGGGGTTAAGGGCTAAGGTCGGGCCCCGAGGACCGTCACACCCCCTGTGCAACCACCCGCCGCATCGTCGCCCGGTACAAGATCGCAACCATCGCCGCGAACAGCACCGTGCCCCCGATCAACGCCGGCGTCGCGAACCCGGCCCCCACCACCGCGAGCGGTGCATCCGTCCCCGACCCTGCGACGACGAACGCGAACAACACGCCGAACAGGCTCTCGCCGACGATCAGCCCGGTCGCGGTGAGCACGCCGAAGCGGCGTGCGCGTTCGGGGTTGGCGGTGCGGTCGGCCCAGCGATCGTAGCACCAGCCGACCACTGCGCCGATCACCGTCGGCAGGATCACGCTCATCGGCAGGTAGATCCCGATCCCAATCGCGAGCGGCGGCAAGCGCAGCAGCTTCGCGCGGCCGAGCAGCATGTCGACCACGATCGCGACCACGCCCGCGGCGATCCCCCAGTTGAGCATCGTCCAGTTGAGGTTGCCGCCGAGCACGCCCTGCGCGAGCGTCGAGATTAGCCCTGCTTGCGGGGCGGCGAGAGCGTTCGGCCCGGCCCCCGGCGCGCCGACGAACCCGAACGCGCTGTTGAGCACGTTGAGCACCGGCGGCACCACCAACGACCCGAACACCACGCCGATGATCAGCGCGACCTGCTGCTTCCACGGCGTCGCGCCGACCAGCTGGCCGGTCTTGAGATCCTGCAGATTGTCGTTCGAGATCGTCGCGACGCCGAACACGATTCCGGTGACGATCAGCGCATAGGCGATCAGCGCCTGCGTCGTTTCCGGGGGCGTGCCGCGCCCGAACAGCCCGACCAGCATCAGCGACGAGGCGATGACCGCGAGGATGCCGATCCCCGACACCGGCGAATTGGATGCGCCGATCAGGCCCGCCATATAGCCGCACACCGCCGCGATCATCAGCCCGATGACGAGGATGAAGACGAGCGCGCCGCCGATTAGCGCAAGCGCCGCGGGCGCGAGCGGCCCGCCCGCGATCACGCTCCACAACAGCCACGCGATCGGCAGGAGCAGCGCGACCGAGCCGCCGAACACGATCCCGATCGGCAAGTCGCGCTCCTCGAGCGCGAGCGTATCGCCAGCGCCGCGCGCGCGCGATGCCGCGAGCGCCGAGCGGATCCCGCCGATGACGGGCCGCGCGATGCTGATCAGCGTCCACACCGCCGCCACGCCGATCACGCCCGCGCCGAAGAAGCGGACGTCCGAACGGAAGACGGTGTTCGCCCAGGTCTCCGCGTCACCCGCGACCGGATGGATCGCGGTGAGATAGGGCAGCAGGATCCACCAGCCGATCACCATGCCGAGCCCTTGCGCCATGCCGACCGAGATGCCGACGAGATGCCCGACTCCGAGCAGCGCGAACGACAGGCCACCGGAAATGCCGGTCGCACCGGCACCGGCACGGAACCACACCGACGCTTCGGCAAGAGCGAGCTTCATCTGCGTGAGCAGCGCGAACCCGGCGGCGGCGAGCGCATTGACGATGATGATGCGCAGCCCCGTCGCGCTTTCGGCAGCACCGGCGGCATCGCCATCCCCGCGTACGCCCGACCCGACTTGCAGCACTTCGGCGGCGGCGCGGCCTTCGGGGTACGGCAGGTCGGTATCGACGACGAGCGCACGCCGCAGCGGGACCGAGAACATCACGCCGAGGATACCCCCGGTCATCGTGATCGCCGCGGTCGTCACGAACGGGAAGCCCTGCCACCAGCCGATCATGATCAGCCCCGGCAACACGAAGATGATCGCGGCGAGCGTCCCCGCCGCGCTTGCGATCGTCTGGACGATGTTGTTTTCGAGGATGGATGCGTTCTTGAAGCCGCTCAGCACCGCCATCGAGATGACCGCCGCCGGGATCGACGTTGCGAAGGTCAGCCCGACCTTAAGCCCGAGATAGACGTTGGCGGCGGTGAACAGCAGCGTGATGAGCCCGCCGAGCAGGATTCCGCGCAGCGTGAGTTCGGTCAGCGGTGCCGCGGTCGGCACGGAAAGGCGGGCATCGTCCATGCGGCATCGTTGCACAAAGCGAGCGGGACCGGACAGGGTTTTCTGGGATTTCATGTCGGACACGGATCGACGTGACTTTTCGCGCGGTTGCGCGTTGGCGGGGGCATGAAGACACTGTGGTTCATCACCAACCCCAAATCGGGGACCGCGACGCCTGCCAAGGCGGAGGCGCTCGAAGCGATCTGCAGCGAACGCGGGCTGCATCTGGCGGGGCGGACGGCGTTTCCAAACCAGTCGCTGCCGACGCCCAGGGCGCTCGATGCTGCCGGGGTCGATACGGTGGTGCTGTTCGCGGGCGACGGCACGATCAATGCCGCAGTGACCGCCTTGCTCGAGTGGAAGGGCGCGATCCTGATCCTGCCGGGGGGGACGATGAACCTGCTCGCCAAGCTGCTCCACGGCGAGACCGATCCCGCCAGAATCATCCACGCCGCGCACGACCGGGCGCGCAGGACCGCGCTGCCGTTCATCCGCGTGGGCGAGCATCGTGCGTTCGTCGGGTTGATCCTCGGGCCAGCGGCGACATGGGTGCGCGCGCGCGAAATTGTCCGCAGCGGGAGCCTTCGTGGGCTGCTGCGGGCGCTCAAACATGCGTGGGGCAGGACGTTCGGCAAGGGGATACGTCTGGTCGGTGTGCCGGGGCTCAAGCAGGGCGCACAGGCGGTGCTGGTGCGCGCCGAGGACGACCGGCTCGATATCGCGGCGATCGATGCGCGCGACTTTCGCGGGATCACGGCGCTTGGCTGGGAATGGCTGACCGGCGACTGGGTCGCCGCATCCGAAGTGACGCAATGCCATGCCACCAGCTTCCGCACCGGCGGGCACAAGCCTGCGCTCGCTTTGTTCGACGGGGAGCCGGTCATGCTCGATCCCGGCAGCGAGGTTGGCTTGAGCCGGACTCGCGACCTGTTTCTTACCACGCTCGATCGCCAGGGGGGCCTTTCGCGATGATCCGTCTATTTCATGTGAGCGACGTTCATTTCGGGCGCGAGGATAGCGCGGCGGTGTCGTGGTTCGACGCGCTGGTCAACGCCGAGCGGCCTGATGCGGTGATCATGACGGGCGACCTTACGATGCGCGCGCGGCGAAGCGAATTCGACGCGGGGCTGGCGTGGTTGCAGCGGTTGCCCGTCCCGGTGACGGTCGAGGTCGGCAATCACGACTTGCCGTACTTCAATTTGTTCGACCGGTTCTTCCGCCCGTATCGGCGGATGGGGAAGGTCGAGAAGCTGGTCGAGCGTCCGCTCGATCTGCCGGGCGTGGCGATCGTGCCGCTGGTGACGACCGCACGTGCGCAATGGCGGCTCAACTGGTCGAAGGGCTATGTCAGCCGTGGGGCTTTGCGGCGGACGCTCGACCTGATCGCGGCGGTGCCCGAGAACCGGCTGATCTTCATCGCCGCGCACCATCCGTTGGTCGAGGCGGGGACGCATGCGTCAGCGCAAACCCGGCGCGGGCCAGAGGCTCTGGCGACGCTTGCCGCAGCGGGCGCGGATGCGGTGCTGACCGGGCATGTCCATGATCCCTTCGACATCGCGCAGGATGTCGAGGGGCGCGTGATCCGGACAATCGGCGCGGGCACTCTGTCCGAACGCACGCGGACGACCCCGCCATCGTTCAACGAGATCCGCATCGCGGACGGGCGGTTCGACGTGGTGTGCCGGACGATGTCGTCGCAGCCGGACGCGGTGCTGACGCGCGAGCGGGCCTAACGCTCTTTCGCTTCCCCGGCGAAGGCCGGGGCCCAGTCGAGGAGCGGAAGATTGCAGGCGACTGCGCACCGTTACTGCCGCCATCGCTCCTGGGCCCCGGCCTTCGCCGGGGAAGCGGTGACAGGGGGTTAGGCCTTCCGCACTTCTGCCGGGAAGGTGACGATGAAATGCGCGCCGCCGTCCGACTTGGCATCGACGCTGCCCTGGAGGCTGCGCGCCAGCGTGCGGATCAGTTGCAGGCCGAGGCTGGTCGATGACCCTGCGCGCACGTCGAACGTGTCCGGCAATCCCGCGCCGTAGTCGCGCACCGTCAGGCACACCGACTCGTCCTTCACCGTCGCGGAGACCGAAACCTTGCCGCCATCCTCGCCATAAGCATGCTTGGCCGCGTTGGTGACGAGTTCGGTGATGAGCAGCCCGACCGCGACCGCCTGGTCGGCATCGATCGAGATCGCGTCCGACGTGCAATCCAGCGTCAGCCCCGGCAATTGTCCCGACAGGCTTGCGCAGAGATCGTCGAGCAGCGCAGGCATTTCGACCCGGCCGGTGCCCTGCCGCCACAATTGGTCGTGCGTCCGCGCGATCGCGATGACGTGGCCCGATGCCTCGTTGAGCGCGCTTGATACTTCCGGCAGCGGGTTGCTGCGCGATTGCAGGTGGAGGATGCTCGACAGCATCGTCAGGCTGTTCTTGACGCGGTGGCTTGCCTCCTGGACCAGCACCTTCTGGTAATCGAGTGCCTCCGCCAGGCGTCGTTCGTTTTCCTGCCGCTCCATCGCGACGCCGAGCAGATTGGCGAAGCCTTGCAGGAACGCGATGTCGGCCGCCTCGAACTGGCCCGCGCTCGGGCTGTCGACCTCGAGCACGCCCCATGCCCCCGCGGTGGTGGAGATCAGCACGTTGATCGCGCGGCGGACGCCGTGTTCCACCATGATCTGCGGGGTGCGGAAGCGGTCCTCGCCTTCGAGATGGTTGGAGATGACCGGGGTGCCGTTGCGGAAGGCGAACCCGGCGGGGGAATTCTCGTCCGCCGCCAGACTGGCGTTGCCGATCACCCCGGTTTTCCACCCGACGCCCGCGCGGAACAGCAGGTCGTCCTGATCCGACCGATACTCCAGCACCTTGCACAGGCCGGTGCGCATTCCGTCCGCCGCCATCTCGGCGGCCCTGGTTAGCAATGCGTCATTGTCGCGGCACTGAAGCGCGAACAGCCCGAAGTCCGACAGGATCGCCTGCTGTTGGAGCCGATAGCCGAGCAACGACCCCGCCCCGACCTGCTCGATCGCCTCGGTGAAGGAGGTCGGTTCGTTCGACGTGCCCTCGGCCACCTCGACGACGTCGTCGGAAGGCCCGTCCATCAGGGCGGTCTGCGTCGTGGCGTTCGGGGTGGGGTCGTCGGTCACTGGGCTGGGTCCTGTGGTGGAAGGAAAGGAAGGGGCACTCTTCCCGACCGCTCAAAACGAACGGTCGGCGTGTCGTTCGTGCGCCTTGAGGTTCGGTCCGGCTTTCCACCCGGCAGCGGAGCGCTTCAAGCATCATCGGTCATCAATAGGAATGACGGTGTACGCGCGTTCCCGCCAAACGCCAAAAAGGCGGCCCGTCGCCGGACCGCCCTTTCGTAAGCACCGAAGATCTGGAAGCTTAGCGCTTCGAGAACTGGAAGCTACGACGTGCCTTCGCACGGCCGTACTTCTTACGCTCGACGGTACGGCTGTCGCGCGTCAGGAAGCCTGCTGCCTTGACGGGCGCACGCAAGATCGGCTCGAACTTGGTCAGTGCCTGGCTGATGCCATGCTTGACTGCGCCGGCCTGACCCGAAAGGCCACCACCCTTGACGGTGCAGACGACGTCATACGCACCTTCGCGCTCGGTCACGCCGAACACCTGGTTGATGACGAGACGCAGCGTCGGACGTGCGAAATACACTTCCTGGTCACGACCGTTGATCGTGATCTTGCCCGAGCCGGGCTTGATCCAGACGCGTGCAACCGCGTCCTTACGACGACCGGTCGCATAAGCGCGGCCGTACTGGTCGAGGATCTGCTCACGCAGCGGCATCGTCGGAGCAGCAGGCTCCTCGATCTTGCCGGCCATGTAATCCTCGGCCTGGGCGTCGGACTGGGTTGCTGCAGCCGGAGCGGCAGCAGGCGCGGGGGTGTTGGTCAGAGCGGCGAGATCAGCCAGCGACTGGCGGTTGTCGGACATTATGCGCCCACCTTGTTCTTGCGGTTCATGCTGGCGATGTCGAGAACCTCGGGGTTCTGCGCCTCATGCGGATGCTCCGTGCCGGCGAAGACGCGCAGGTTGCGCATCTGCTGACGGCCGAGCGGGCCGCGCGGAATCATCCGCTCGATGGCCTTTTCGATCACGCGCTCGGGGAAACGACCTTCGAGCACCTTGCCCGCGGTGATTCCCTTGATGCCGCCGGCATAACCGGTGTGCTTGTAATAGACCTTGTCCTTGAGCTTGTTGCCCGTGAACCGCACCTTGTCCGCGTTGATGATGATGACATTGTCACCGCAATCGACGTGGGGCGTGAAGCTCGGCTTGTGCTTGCCGCGCAGGATGTTCGCGATGATCGAGGCCATGCGGCCAACGACCAGACCATCGGCATCGACGATGATCCATTTCTTCTCCACCTCATACGGCAATGCCGGCTTGGTGGTCTTCATCAGCGCCTTCATGGGGCTTGTGACCTTACATAGCTAAAATGACGGATGCCGCCCCGGGGGACGGCATCGTTGGAGCGGCTATTGCTGCGCGCGGGCCTGAAAGTCAAGGTTTCGGCGGGTTTCCCGACAGGTATCGGGATACCGCCCGCAATCCTACGTCAGATCGTTCGGCGTCCGACCGCATGCGCCGCGGCGATCGCTGCGATCAGTAGCAGGGCGGCATTTGCCTGATGCGCGACGGCGACGACGATCTCGACGCCGGTGAGCAGCGTGGCGATCCCGAGCAGGATCTGTCCCGCGACCAGCGCGATCGCGATTCCGCCGATTCGCGGCGCGCCCGCCCGGATCGCGCGCCAGCCGAGCGCGACGATTCCTGCCGCCGCGATAAAGGCGAGCCAGCGGTGGATGAACTGAACGACGATCGGATTGTCGATCGCGTTGCGCCACATCGGATCCGTCATCGGCGTGGCGGCGGGGAAGATCTCGTCCCCCATCAACGGCCAGCTCGAGAAGGCATAGCCCGCGTCCAGTCCCGCGGTGAACGCGCCGAACAGGATCTGCGTGAACAGCAGCACCAGCGCCGCCGCGGCGAAGGCGCGTAGCCGGGCGGGACGGGCAAGGCGAGTCGCGGCGAGATCACGTAGGTCGAGCGCGGTCCACACCGTTCCCGCCAGCAGCGTTAGCGCGGTGACGAGATGGATCGCGAGCCGGATATGGCTGACGTCGGTGCGCTTGGTCAGCCCCGACGACACCATCCACCAGCCGATCGCGCCCTGCAGTACGATCAGCGCGACCAGCGCGCCGAGCCGCGGCGCGTAACCGCGCGGCAAGCGTCCGCGCACCCAGAAATAAAGGAACGGCAGCAGGTACACCATGCCGACGACGCGCCCGAGCAGTCGGTGGACATATTCCCAGAAGAAGATCGCCTGGAACCCGGCCAGCGTCATCCCGCGGTTGAGCTGCTGATATTCCGGGATGCGTTTGTAATTGTCGAACTCGGCCTGCCACTGCACCGGATTGAGCGGCGGGATGATCCCGGTGAGCGGTTTCCACTGGGTGATCGACAGTCCCGATTCGGTCAGACGGGTAATCCCGCCGATGATCACCATTGCGACGACGAGTGCCGCCGCCACGAACAGCCAGATCGACAGCGTGGCGGGCCGGACGCGAGCGGGAAGCGAGGAGGCCTGAAGCATCGTAAAGCCTTACGCCTCGGCCGGGCGCGCGTCGATTGTTGAATGGTGCGGCAGGCCTGCAAAAAAGATAGGCATGATATGTTGTAACTTGGCGTGCGCCATGCCACATGCCGCTCAGCATGACGGCGCTCGTTTCCTCTCCTGCCTATCGGTGGATCGAACAGCGGTTCGACAATATGGCGATCGGCCTGTCGGGGCTGTGCGTCGTGCATTGCATCGCGAGTTCGATCTTCCTTGCGCTCGCGGCATCCGCCGGAGGGCTGTTGCTCAATCCGCTGTTCCACGAGATCGGCCTGACGATCGCGATCGGTTTCGGCGTAATCGCGTTGGGACGTGGCATCTTTACGCACGGCTATATGATGCCCGCGGTGGTCGGATCGGCCGGGCTGGGCATGATGGCGGGGGCGATCTCGCTACCGCATGACGTTAATGGGCTGGAGACGGTGTGGACGCTGATCGGCGTCGCCACGCTCGCGCTCGGGCATGACCTCAACCGGCGCGCCGCCGCCTGACGGTCGCTTCGCCCACGTTGCGGCATATCGTTGCAGCAGGCCCCGGCAACGCCTATCTCTACGCCATGGCAACGCATCGACATTACGCACCACAGGACGCCGATCTTGCGCTGGCCGCCCAGGCGACGCTCGAGCGATCGGGCGAGCAATGGACCGTGATGCGCGCCAATATCTTCCGCGCGCTTGCCGGGTTCGACAAGCCGGCCTCCGCCTATGACATTGCCGAGGCGGTATCGAAAAGCGAGGGGCGGCGCGTCGCGGCCAACAGCGTGTATCGCATCCTCGACCTGTTCGTGACCGCCAACCTTGCGCGGCGAGTCGAGAGTTCGAACGCCTATATCGCCAACGCGCATCCCGATTGTTTGCACGATTGCATCTTCCTGGTGTGCGATGGGTGCGGGCAGATCGTCCATCTGGACGACGACCGGCTGACCAAGGGCGTGCGCGGCGCGGCCGAGGCCGCGGGTTTTGCGCCGGAACGCCCGGTGATCGAGGTTCGTGGCAAATGTGCGGCGTGTGTGGCGACTGCGAAGGCGGCGTAACGGCGGGGGGCGTTTCGCGCGACCTGTACACTTAACTGCTTCCCCGGCGAAGGCCGGGGCCCAGTGGCGAAGGTCGTTGTTAGAGAGCGGAGCGCCAGATGATTGGCCGGTCGCTCCTGGGCCCCGGCCTTCGCCGGGGAAGCAGTAGTAGCGGGGAAGCAGTAGTAGCGGGGAAGCAGTAGCAGCGGGGAAGCCGTGGTGACAGCGCAGCCCCGAACTACCCCAGCGTCTTCCCCATCCGCACTCCCGGCACCGGCGGCCCGGTCGGTGCCATCCGCGCGACCCGTTCTATCTCTTCATAACCGCACGCGCGGTACAGCGGTTCGCCCGCCAGCGTCGCCATCATCTCCAGCCGCTTGAACCCGGCAGACCGCGCGGCGTCCTCGCATAGCGCGAGCATCTGTCGCCCGACCCCGCGGCGGATGAAATCGGGGTTGGTGTACATCGCGCGGATTCGCGCGGCATCGTGTGCCGGATCGAGCAGGCGGACATCACGCGCGACCGCGCTCGCATCCCCGCCGAACAGCGTCGCGCGGAAGCTCCAGCCGCCGCAGCCGGCCAGCACGCCCGCCTGTTCGATCAGGAAATAGGTCCGATCGGCAATCAGTTGCGTGTCGAGTCCCATGCTCAGGCGACTCGCCGCGATTTCGTCCGGGCTGAGGTATCCCGCCTGCAGTGCCGCGATCGCACGGTCCATCAGCGCCGCGATCGCAGGAATGTCGGTTTCGGTGGCGAGGCGATGGGTGAAGGCGGGCATCGCCCGAAGTGTCGGGCCGCGCTGTCCCGCTCGCAAGAAAATTCGCACAACGCGCAGAAGCGATCTGGAGCAATCGACACAGTGCAGTAGCGGCGCTAAACAGGCCTGATGGTTGACGCTCTTAAGACACCGTTACTCGATACGGTCACTGTCCCCGCAGACCTGCGGGCCCTCCCTGCCACCGAGTTGCGCGCGCTTGCCGACGAGCTTCGACAGGAAACGATTGCCGCCGTCGGCGTGACCGGGGGGCACCTCGGTTCGGGGCTCGGCGTGGTCGAGCTGACGGTCGCGATCCATTACGTGTTCGATACCCCGCGCGACCGCCTCGTGTGGGACGTCGGGCATCAATGCTACCCGCACAAGATTCTCACCGGTCGTCGCGACCGGATTCGCACGCTGCGCATGGGTGGCGGCCTGTCGGGCTTCACTAAGCGCTCCGAGAGCGAGTACGACCCGTTCGGCGCGGCGCACAGCTCGACCTCGATCTCGGCGTCGCTCGGCTTCGCGATCGCCAACAAGATCGCGGACAAGCCCGGCAAGGCGATCGCGGTGATCGGCGACGGCGCGATGTCCGCGGGCATGGCGTATGAAGCGATGAACAATGCGGCGCAGGCGGGCAACCGGCTGGTCGTGATCCTCAACGACAACGACATGTCGATCGCGCCGCCGGTCGGCGGGCTTTCCGCTTATCTCTCGCGCATCGTGTCGAGCCGCGAATTCCTGGGTTTCCGCGAACTCGCCAAGAAGCTTGCCAAGAAGCTCCCGCGGCCGTTCGCCTCCAGCCTGAGCAAGGCGGACGAATTCGCGCGTGGCCTCGCGATGGGCGGGACTTTGTTCGAGGAACTCGGCTTTTATTACGTCGGTCCGATCGACGGGCATAATCTCGAGCAGCTGATCCCTGTGCTCGAGAACGTCCGCGATGCGGAGGAGGGCCCGATCCTCGTCCATGTCGTGACCAAGAAGGGCAAGGGCTATGCCCCGGCCGAGGCGGCGGCGGACAAATATCACGGCGTCCAGAAGTTCGACGTGATCTCGGGCGTCCAGACCAAGGCCCCCCCCGGGCCGCCGCAGTATCAGAACGTGTTCGGCGCGCAGCTTCTGAAGGAAGCCGAGAGCGACCCGACGATCTGCGCGATCACCGCGGCGATGCCGTCGGGGACCGGGCTCGACGGCTTCTCCAAGGCCTATCCCGACCGTTTCTTCGACGTCGGCATCGCCGAGCAGCACGCCGTTACCTTCGCCGCGGGCCTCGCCGCGCAGGGGATGCGGCCGTTCTGCGCGATCTATTCGACCTTCCTCCAGCGTGCGTACGACCAGGTCGTCCACGACGTCTGCATCCAGAACCTGCCGGTCCGCTTCGCGATCGACCGCGCCGGGCTGGTCGGCGCGGATGGCGCGACGCATGCCGGGTCGTTCGACGTGACCTATCTCGCGACGCTCCCCAACATGGTGGTGATGGCGCCGTCG
This sequence comes from Sphingomonas sp. PvP056, assembly GCF_040549155.1. NCBI lineage: Bacteria > Pseudomonadati > Pseudomonadota > Alphaproteobacteria > Sphingomonadales > Sphingomonadaceae > Sphingomonas > Sphingomonas sp. PvP056. The sequence continues at coordinate 192,919 of NZ_JBEPST010000006.1, read as the reverse complement.
GACGAAGCCGAGCTGGTCCACATGACCCACACCGCGGCATTGCACGACAGTGGGCCGATCGCGGTGCGCTACCCGCGTGGCAACGGCACGGGCGTCGCGATGCCGGAAGTTCCCGAGCGGCTCGAGATCGGCAAGGGGCGGATCGTCCGGCAAGGGCACAAGGTCGCGATCATGGCCTTGGGGACTCGTCTCGGCGAGGCCTTGAAGGCAGCGGACGCGCTGGAAGCCAAGGGATTGTCGACCACGGTCGCCGATCTGCGCTTCGCCAAGCCGCTCGACGAGGAATTGATCCGCAAGCTGCTGACCAGCCATGAGGTTGCGGTGACGATTGAGGAATCGTCGGTCGGGGGCTTGGGCGCGCATGTGCTGACCTTTGCGAGCGACACTGGGTTGATCGACGCAGGGCTCAAGCTGCGTACGCTGCGGTTGCCCGACACGTTCCAGGATCAGGACAAGCCCGAGGCGCAATATGCCGAAGCGGGTCTGGATGCGGATGCGATCGTCGAGACGGTGCTCAAGGCGCTGCGGCATAATTCCGGCGGCGTGGTCGAAGGCGCGCGGGCCTGATTTTACTTAAGCCCCTCCCCTTCAGGGGAGGGGTTGGGGGTGGGGCCGTGCCTGTTCCGCGACCGTAGTTCTGCTGGACTGCCCCATCCCAACCCCTCCCCTAAAGGGGAGGGGCTTTAAGACTAGGTCGCCCTTCCCACCCAACCCAAATCCCCCCACACAGGCCCCGGCGGCTCCGCGCCCGAGGGACCGACCATGTGCTTCTCTGCCACCGCCAGCTTCACCGCCGCCGCCGTGCTCGCCACGATCGGCGTCGCCACGTTGCGCCATGTCCGCGAACCGCGCGCGTTGCTGTTCGCGAGCGTGCCGCTGCTGTTCGCGTTTCACCAGTTTTCCGAAGGGCTGGTGTGGCTGTCGCTCGCGGGGCGGCTTGGGCGCTATGCGGTCGATCACAGCGTGTTCCTGTTCAGCCTTTACGCGATCGGCATCCTCCCGCTGCTGATGCCGACCGCGGTCGCGCTGATGGAGCCGCCGGGGTGGCGGCGGCGCGGGATCCTCATGCTGACCGGCGTGGGCGCGCTGGTGTTCGCGTGGGACATGGCGGGGCTGGTGATCGCGCCGACCTGCGCGGTGATCGACCAGCATTCGATCGCCTATAGCAACCCGGTGACGAGCCGCCTGTGGGTGTCGCTGCTCTACATCCTCGCGACGTGCGGCGCGCTGCTGCTATCATCGCACCGCGTGGTGCGCGGGTATGGCGTGCTCAACGTGGTCGGGCTGGCGATCGTCCATCTGGTGAAGGGCTATGCCTTCGCTTCGGTGTGGTGCTTCTATGCCGCGGTGCTGAGCGTGGTGCTGTACCGGCAGTTCCACCGGCAGGACATCGATGTGGCGGTGCCGAACGGGACGAGCGGGGTGCCGCGACCGTTCGTTTTGGCGTGGTTGCGGTGAGGGTGAACCGCTCGTGGTGCGCGCTGGCACCGCGGACCGATGCCATGGCGATTGCCGTAGACCAACTTATCTTGCTTCCCCGACGCGTGTCAGGATAACCGCCAACCCCGCGGACAGCAGCCGGTTGTAGCGACACGGCCGCGCCACTCGCTTCCGACTTTGGCGTAATCCTCGATCCTTTGAACTTCCTGGACCGGGCACGGGCAAAGCCCGCGTCGTCGGTCGGCGCTGGAGCGCCGCCGGCCGGTCGCGCCTCGAGGCGGGGATTAGCTTGCGCTAATCCCGCGCCCGGCGCTTCTTATTCCGCCGCAACCCCAGCCCGCGAGAACATATCCCCCGCGTCCGAATCCTCATTCGCGAACGCCATGCCCGACGGCCCGATCTTCGCCTTCTGGCGCTTGTCGAACCCGTCCCACACTTCGTTCCAGTTGCCGCGCGTCGCTGCCTTCGAATATTCCGTCGCGCGCTGTTCGAAGAAGTTGGCGTGCTCGACGCCGTTGAGCATCGGCGCGAGCCACGGCAGCGGGTGTTCGTCGATCATGTAGATCGGCTTCATGCCGAGCTGCCCCAGCCGCCAGTCGGCGATGTAGCGGATGTACTTCTTGATTTCCTTGGGCGTCATGCCGTTGACCGGGCCCATTTCGAACGCGAGGTCAATGAAATTGTCCTCGAGCCGGACGGTGTGCTGGCACATGTCGGCAATGTCGTCGCGGACCGATTTGGTCAGGCAGTTCCGCTCCGCGCAGAAGGCGTGGAACAGCTTGATGATGCCCTCGCAATGCAGCGATTCGTCGCGGATCGACCAGGTGACGATCTGCCCCATGCCCTTCATCTTGTTGAAGCGCGGGAAGTTCATCAGCATCGCGAACGACGCGAACAGCTGCAGCCCCTCGGTGAAGCCACCGAACATCGCGAGCGTCTTGGCGATGTCCTCGTCGCTGTCGACGCCGAACGTCTGCAGGTAATCGTGCTTGTCCTTCATCTCGCTATATTCGAGGAAGGCGCCATACTCGCTCTCGGGCATGCCGATCGTGTCGAGCAGATGGCTGTAGGCGGCGATGTGCACCGTCTCCATGTTGCTGAACGCCGCCAGCATCATCTTGATCTCGGTCGGCTTGAAGATGCGGCCGTACTTTTCGTGATAGCAATCCTGCACCTCGACGTCCGCCTGGGTGAAGAAGCGGAAGATCTGGGTCAGCAGGTTGCGCTCATGGTCGCTGAGCTTCTGCGCCCAGTCGCGGCAATCTTCGCCCAACGGCACTTCCTCGGGCATCCAGTGGATCTGCTGCTGGCGCTTCCAGAAATCGAACGCCCAGGGGTATTCGAACGGCTTGTACTGCTTGCGGGCTTCGGTGAGGGACATGGGTTACTCCGTTGAGTACAAGAATCAGAAACTGGCGATAGAAACTAGGCGGGGGCCCTGATGGCAACGCCACGCGTAAGGCGCTTGGCCAGCGCGATGCAGGGCTGTTCGAATCGGAAGGTGGAAACATGCGCCAAGGCGAATGTCACCGCCAGCAAAAGCGGTCTCTTGGCATATTTTACGACTTTTGATCCGGAGCCAAGCCATCCAGCGTTTAGCGCCCCATGGAAAATATAGAGTGCGTAAGAGATTTCGGCAATGTAGCGCGCCGGTCGGGATTCGAGCAGGTGCCCAAGGCGGACCGGCCCGTTGAACAATGTCGCCCCCACCAGCGCTGCCGCAAGATACGGTCGCGCGTAGTTGAGCATTCCGGCGGCTGGATGCGCCGACAGCAGTACCAGCGGCAGTAGCCAATAGGGGCTGATGGACGCGAGCACGGACTGCGGTTTGCTACCGTACCATCTCCCATGGACCAGCGCGAGGATGCCGCCTGCGAGGATCTCATCGATACGAAACCAGGTGATGATGTTGATATATTGATGATCGACGATCCGCAGCAGCGTGATTCCCAGCGTGATCAACGGGAGCAGGATCAGACCCCGATGGCGCGCGATCATGACGAACAGCGTGATCCCGAGATAGAATTGTACCTCGACGCACAAGCTCCACAAATGTCCGCCGCCCGGCACAAGATAGTAGGGCGGGAGGTTTGCGTAGAACAACAGGTTTGCGACCCAAGCCTTCGCGGGTGACTGGTTCATGATCAGCAGCACAATCATTACGACCCACGCCAGCGGCGCGATTCGAAAGAAGCGGCGAATGATGAACACGCGCAGATCCGCGCCGCGTGAAAGGAAGCTGGTGATCAGGAAGCCGGAAAGAGTGAAGAAGATCACCATTCCCATAGCAGCGACGGCTTCGTTCATTTCCCAGCGTGACGGACCCAACGGTAGCAGATGCCCCGCCAGAACCAGGAGGATACTCACTGCACGCCATCCGTCGAGCACTGACAGCCGTTCTGCTGGAGCTGCGTGTGTCGTATTGCGGGCAGGGTCGGTCGCGAGAACAGTCACGCGACACTCCAATGCCACATCGCGCTGGCAGACATGATCAGCACGATTCCGAGCGACAACGCCATGATGCCGATCATCCGAAACGCATACACCTTGCCCGTGCTCGCAGGACGCAGCAGCGCGAGGAGCAGACCGGCACCGATCAGCGTGAACAGCGCCGCCACCGCAAACATGATCGCGATCGAACTGGTCATTGGTGGGGCTTCCGTGCATCGTTTGGGGCGGGCGTGCGTTGGGCATCCGTAATCGCAACGAAGGAGCTACCACCATGGTCGACGTATCGCAGATTCAGGAACATGCCGAAGTCATCGGCGCCGACGGCGTCCATGTCGGCACGGTCGACCGAGTCGAGGGCGGCCGCATCAAGCTGACCAAGAAGGACTCGGGCGCGCAGGTCAACGAAGGCACGACGAGTCATGAAGGGCATCACCACTACATCTCGCTCGGCTTGGTCGCCGATGTCGAGGACGGCAAGGTCCGCCTCAGCGCGAACGGCGACGTCGCAGTGACGTTCGAGGAAGAAGCCTGAAACCGACTCCGCGGTGCGATCCGCACCGTGGACCGTAGCAAAGAGGGCGTCGCTCATGCGGCGCCCTCTTTTTTGCGCAGGACGACCGTGAGGTTGGGGCCTAGCGGGGCGCGGATCCCGTACAGCCGGCACAGCATCGTCTCGAAACCCTGCCGTGCGACGCCGCGCACTTTCCGGGCGATACCATGGTTTGGCATCGCACTGCTGTCCGCGCGGATGATCTCGAGCACTGTGCCGGACACGAATTGCGACATGATCGATGCCGACAACGTGGAGACATGCGTATAATCCCCGGACTGGTGCAGTCCGGACAGCAGGCCCTGCCCGTTGGGGAAACGCACGACGCAATAGCCCCCCGTGCGCAGCAGCGTGGCGATGTGATCCAGCATCGTACGAATCGCATCGAACGACAGATGTTCGAGCACGTCGAACGCCGCGATCACGCCGAAACGCGCGCGGTGGGTGTCTAGCGATTGCGCGAGATCGATCGGCAGGACGACCACGTCGTGCGCCGCGGCAAACGTCCTGCCTTGTTCCGACAGTTCGGTTCCGTACACCTGCGCGCCGCGTGCCTTGGCCCAGCCGAGAAACCGCCCGTTGCCGAAGCCGATTTCGAGGACATGCTCTCCCGACACGGGAATAGCGCGCATCTCGAGATCAAAATAAACGTTGTCCATCGGGGTGGGGACCATGAAACTGGTCTCGCTCCAACCCTTCCAGGATTCATAGCCGTCATAGGCGGTGGCATCGGTCATCGCTCGGCTCCTCGGTCTTGCAAGCGCGACGACCGTCGTGGACGGAGCGGGCGACGTGCACGGGGTTTGTGTCGTGCCGACACAAGGATACGCGCGTCGTTGCAGATCCGGCACGGAAGGGCCGGTACAGTGCAGTTGCAGGCTTGTTCGACGGGTACCGACCCGTCCCGGTCGCGGGCAACGAGCCCAGGATCGCACCGGCGGAGTCGACCCGCAAGGTCGATGTGACGGCGCAGGCGACCGGTTGCGATCGTGCCCTTCGTCCTTCGCCCTGTGGATTTGAACGTCGAGCACGGTAACCGTTTCCTATCGGGTTGATGCAAATAGTACGCCGAGATTAGAGACAGATACCGACGACCAGAACGCGGCGTTCGGACGGGTCCGCCGCGGCCCCTAGCTCGATATTCGATTAGCGGACGGCAGGGGTTTTAGCCATCGAAATCTCCGCGCCGTTTACGGATTTTGCGCAAGGGATGGTGTCTTGATCTCGGCAACGGCGCTACATCTTGTTTGCAATGTGGCCCTTGCCCGGACATCCTGTCACCGGCGAGACAGGCGTGTCGCGCCCGCCGGAACGGCATCTTCCCGGCCTGCGTTGCAGCAGAACGCTTTGAGGATTCCCGATTGAGAAACATCGATTTCAGCTCGTGGCAGAGTTTGCTCGCCACGGTGTTAGGCCTGACGCTGGTGACCCTGCTCGGCGTCGGTATCCGGTTGCTCACGATGATGGTGTTCCAGCAGCGCCGGGAGCGGATGAATCGCCAGATCAACGAGCGTCTGCGCACGCTGATCGCGGCGTACAAGACATTGGGGGGCTCGTTCACCGGCGATCTCATGGTCGATCCTGCGCACAAGCGCGATCTTCACCGCCCGAATCAGGCAACGGCGGGCCAGCAACCGGATGTGGCGCTGGATCTCAGCGCCGAGACCGTGGCTCGATCCGACCGGTCCCGGCGGATTCGCGATGCGGTCGAAGCGGCGCTTTCCGACATCATCCTGCTGGGAACCGAAGAGCACGTCCGCCTTGCCGATCGCGCGGTGCATGAATTGGTGGCGGGGCATCCGGTCCATGTCCACGACCTGGTCGTGTCGCTGCGGGCCTTCGTGCGTGCGGCGCTCGATCTCGATCCGATCCCCGCGGATCTTGTGCTTCCGATGCAGGGACCTGCCCGTCCGTCGGGCTCGGGCGGCGGGGGCAAGGGGGCAGGCGGGCGCGATGAGGGCGGCAAGGGTGGCGGCGGCGGCGGCGGCGGGATGGGCGGCGGCGGTGGGATGGGTGGCGTCGATACGGCAGCATATGACGTCCACCACACGCCGCAGCGCGGGGTTTGATCCGCCTCAGCCAATTGCAGCGCTAATCAGCTGGTCGCCGTTGCGCTCGCGTCGGGGTGCAGGCTGGCCAGACGTTCCGCCAGTTCCGCATGGCGAAACGGCTTGGTGAGACGGGGAATGTCCGGGCTCACGCCCTCGGCTTCGGCATAGCCCGACACGATTAGCACCGGAAGCCTGGGGCGCCGCGCGCGCATGTTGCGGGCGAGCGTTTCCCCGCTCATGCCGGGCATGAGATGGTCGGTCACCAGGATATCGGGGGTGATCCCGCCGTCGACCAGCTGCAATGCCTCCTCGGCCGATCCCGCCTCGACCACTTCATAGCCGAGACCGTTCAACATGTCGGCGGTGCTCATCCGCACGAGTTCCTCGTCATCGACGAGCAGCGCGATCCCGCGTGCCATCGCATGGCCCGCAGCCGCCGGCATCGGCGCGTCGGCGTCGATCGCCTCGAAACTGATCGGGAGCCACAGATCGACCGTCGTCCCCGCGCCGGGAACACTGTGGATCGACAGACCCCCGCCGAGCTGCGCCGCAAGACCATGCGCCATCGACAGGCCAAGGCCGGTGCCCTTGCCGATCCCCTTGGTCGAGAAGAACGGCTCGATCGCGCGTATCCGGGTCGCCTCGTCCATCCCCATGCCCGTGTCGCGGACCGACAGGCGGACATAATGACCGGTCCGCAGCCCTGCGTCGTGCCGAGTCCGCACAGTCTCGCGCGATGCCGTAATCGTGAGGTCTCCCCCATCCGGCATGGCATCGCGCGCGTTCACGCTGAGATTGAGGATCGCCATCTCGAGCTGGTTCGGATCGGCTCTGGCGGGGGGCAAGTCGTCCGCCATCAGCACACGGATGCTGATCTTCGGCCCAAGCGTACTGCCGATCAGCCCGGTCATGCCCTTGACCAGTTCGGCCACGTCGACCGCGGTGGGTTGCAGCGGTTGCCGGCGTGCGAAGGCGAGCAGCCGCTGGACGAGCGTCTTGGCGCGTTCGGCGGACTGGAGCGCACCGTCGATCAGGCGACGCTCGCGATCGTTGCCGATCCCGCGGCGCAGCAGCATGTCCAGCGCGCCGATGATCGGCGTGAGCAGGTTGTTGAAGTCGTGTGCCACGCCGCCGGTCAACTGGCCCATCGATTCGAGTTTCTGCGACTGTCGCAGCGCCTCCTGCGTCTGCACGAGTTCCGCTTCTCGCGCCTTGTCCTCGGTCAGATCGCGACCGATGGCGATGAAGTTGGTTCCGTCCGGCTCGGGTGAGACGGTCCATCCGATCGGCGTCCAGCTGCCGGTGCTGGTTGCGATGCGGTTCTGGAAGCGGGTGGGGAGTCCCGTGCGCCCCATCTCCTCGATCGCGGCAAGTGTTACGCCGGCGTCATCGGGATGCATGAATTCCGAATAGGGCGTCGCCAGCAGGTGTTGCTCGGGCCAACCGAGCACCGCGGTCCAGGCCGGATTGACCGCGGACATCCGCCCCTCGAAATCAGCGCGCGCCAGCATGTCCTCCGACAGCACCCACAGCCGGTTGCGTTCCGACGCTTCCGCCGCGCGCCGCGCGCGTTCGGCCAGAACCTGTTCGGTTGTTTCGGTGCAGGGGCAGAACAGCCCGACGACACTGCCGTCATTGTCCCGGACGGGGGTATAGGAGAAGGCGAAGTGCGCTTCCCGTGGGCGGCCGGGGCGATCGAGCATAAGCGTGATGTCGCCCATATGGACTGGCTCGCCCGACCTGACTCGCTCGACCAGCGGCGTCAGTTCGGTGCGCACCTCCGGCCAGACGTCGAAGAATGCGCGGCCGAGCGCGGTTGGATGACGATTAGCGAGCATGTGCGCGTAGCGATCGTTGTACAGCAGGATATGGTCCGCGCCCCAGCCGACGAACATCGGCTGGTCTGCGGCGAGCAGGAGCCCCACCAGCGTCTTGAGTGGTTGCGGCCAGCCCGCCGGTGCACCGAGCGATGTCGTCGGCCAGTCCTTTGCCCGGATCAGCGCGCCCATCTCGCCGCCGCCCGCCAGGAAGTGTTCGTCATGCCTGTGTTCGGTAGCGATGGTAGGTTCCCAACGGGTTTCGTATGTCGTGACATTAGCCGGGTCGGCGCAGACCTGCCAGCATTCTACCGCGGGCGTGGTCGCGGCCCCGTAATCGAGGGTGCGCTTGCTTGCGGGACCCATTATGTTCCGTACCATGCATTCGATCCTGCCGCCGCGTGTTCCACTTCCGTCGACGCCCCCGGTCGTCGCTGCGCCTGACTTCGTCGTCGTCGACGTCGAGACGGCGTGCTCAAGCGTCAGCAGCATCTGCCAGATCGGGATCGTCGGGTTCCGGGACGGGGTCGAGGTCTTCGAATATGAGACGCTGATCGATCCGCTCGACCGTTTTTCGTCGTTCAACACGCGGATTCACGGGCTCACCAGCGACCACGTCATCGGCGCGCCGACGTTCGCCGCGGTCCACGCCACGATCGACGCGCATCTCGCCGGACGCATCACCGTCGCGCACTCGAATTTCGACAAGGGGGCGCTCGGCGCGGCGTGCCGGGTGCATGACCGGACGACGATCGAGACGACGTGGCTCGACAGTGTCCGCGTCGCCAGACGCGCGTGGCCCGAATTGCCGAGCCATCGGCTCAACGTACTGAGCAAGTTTTTGGGGGTTCGCCACAAGCATCACGACGCGCTCAGCGATGCGCGCGCGGCGGGCATGGTGATCGTGCGCGCGATCGAGCATACCGGGATCGATCTGGCCGGTTGGCTGGCCCCCTATCGGACGCGCGGCGGAGCGGCACCCAAGGCTGCGTCGGCGGGCCCGTTGAAGGGGGAGCGAGTCGCCATCCTAGGCGCCCCGCGCGACGGGGCGCTCGCGCAGAGCCTGGCCGCTGCGGGCGCGCGCATCGTCGCGTCGGTCGGCGTGACCACGACGAAGCTGGTCATCGGCAACGACCAGCCGTTCGGACGCTATGTGACCGCGCATGCCGACCACAAACGCGCCGATGCGCTGCGCCGGGACGGCTACGCGATCGAGATCGTGTCCGAGGACGAAATGGTGCTGCGTCTGGCGCGGGCGGCCTGAAGCGGCACCGCGGGAATTACACTCCCGACGCCGCCAAAAGGACGGCGTCGGAAGCAATGCGCATCACTGGCAGGCGAGACACTCGTCGTAATCGGTCGTCTCGAACTCGTATTGCGGCTTCTCGATCGTGTTGTCGTTCTCAACGCCGCCGGCGAACCCTGCCCGCTGCACCGACTTGGAGCGGAGGTAATAGAGCGACTTGATCCCCAGTTCCCATGCGCGGAAGTGGAGCATCAACAGGTCCCACTTCTCGACGTCAGCAGGGATGAACAGGTTGAGCGAGGTCGACTGGTCGATATAGGGCGTGCGGTCCGCCTGGAGCTCGAGCAGCCAGCGCTGGTCGATCTCGAAGCTAGTCTTGAAGCAGTCCTTTTCCTCGACATCGAGGAACTCGAGATGCTGGACCGACCCACCCTGTTCGAGGATCGAGTTCCAGATCGCGTCCGAATTCTTCGACTTGGCGATCAGCAGCTTTTCCAGATACGGATTCTTGATCGAGAACGAGCCGCTGAGCGTCTTGTGCGTGTAGATGTTCGCCGGGATCGGCTCGATGCACGCCGAGGTGCCGCCGCAGATGATGCTGATCGACGCGGTCGGCGCGATCGCCATCTTGCAGCTGAACCGCTCCATCACGCCGCGATCCGCCGCATCCGGGCAGGGCCCGCGCTCGACCGCGAGGTGCATCGACGCTTCGTCGACCTGCGCCTTGATGTGCTTGAACATGCGCAGATTCCACGACTTCGCCATCGCGCCCTCGAACGCCAGACCGCGTGCCTGGAGGAACGAGTGATAGCCCATCACGCCCAGGCCGACCGACCGCTCGCGCATCGCGGAATAAGCGGCGCGTTCCATGCCGGGTTCGGCGCGGTCGATAAAGTCCTGCAGGACATTGTCGAGGAAGCGCATAACGTCCTCGATGAAGCCCTTCTCGTCCTTCCACTGGTCCCACGTCTCGAGGTTGAGCGAGGACAGGCAGCACACCGCGGTGCGCTCGTTACCGAGATGGTCGGTGCCCGTCGGCAGCGTGATCTCACTGCACAGGTTGGACGTCGACACCTTGAGCCCGAGCTCGCGGTGGTGGCGCGGCATGCCCTTGTTCACGTGATCCGCGAAGACGATGTACGGCTCGCCAGTGGCAAGCCGCGTCTCGACCAGCTTCTGGAACAGCGAGCGCGCGTCGACCGTCGCGCGCGCCGAGCCGTCCTTGGGGCTGACCAAAGTCCATTCGCTGCCCTCGCGGACCGCTTCCATGAACGCGTCGGTGATCAGCACGCCGTGGTGGAGGTTGAGCGCCTTGCGGTTGAAATCGCCCGAGGGTTTACGGATCTCGAGGAATTCCTCGATCTCCGGGTGCGACACGTCGAGATAGCAGGCGGCCGAACCACGGCGCAGCGAGCCCTGGCTGATCGCGAGCGTGAGCGAATCCATCACGCGGACGAAGGGAATGATCCCCGAGGTCTTGCCGTTGAGGCCGACCGGCTCGCCGATCCCGCGGACGTTGCCCCAATAGGTGCCGATCCCGCCGCCGCGCGACGCGAGCCAGACGTTCTCGTTCCACGTGTCGACGATCCCGCCGAGGCTGTCGGGGACCGAATTGAGGAAGCACGAGATCGGCAGGCCGCGCCCGGTGCCGCCGTTCGACAGCACCGGCGTCGCGGGCATGAACCAGAGGCGCGAGATATAGCCGTAGAGCCGCTGCGCATGCGCTTCGTTATCGGCGTAGGCCGACGCCACGCGGACGAACAGGTCCTGGAACGTCTCGCCCGGGAGCAGGTAGCGGTCGCGCAACGTTTCCTTGCCGAAATCGGTCAGCAGCGCATCGCGCGAATGGTCGACCTCGACCGGGTACAGCTGGACGTGGACTTCCTTGGAATCCCCGCGCGCCGCAAGCTTGCGATCCGCGCCGTTGCGATCCGTTTCCTGGGGAGCCTGAACGCTTGCCGCGAGCGCCTCGATCATGTCGGTTGCCATATCCGTCTTCACTTCCTCGGTATCCCGAAAATCCATTGTCTCGCCCCTCGGTCCGGTTCGCGAACACGCGGCAGTCACGCCATCATGTTCCCGACTCGTTCAATCTTTGTTCGATTCGGGAGACAGGCTCCCTAGCTAGCATTTCGGAAGCGATCGGCGAGACCAAAATGCAATCGCGACCGCTTGCGAGCCGCTGATCCATCGTCCGCACGATATGGGGTCGTGCGGTTCACTCTACCAGTTGTTGCGCTCGCTCCCGAACCTGACCCCTACAGATTGTGCCCATATCGGCCAACAGGCAATATCATAAATGACAGATACAAGACTCGGTTCGTCGCACTTCCACGCCTTCTGACGGAGCGGCGGCCGGGTGCAGCGCGCGCGACGCGCGGTCAAAGCTGGGGTTGCGGAAAGGCAAGAGGCCGAACCGGGAACGTGACATTTATTTCACGTCGGGCCGGCAAAGCCGACCGGCAAGGTGACATGGACCGCCAGCCCCCCAAGCGATGCCGTATCGAGCATCAGGGTGCCGCCGTACAGATTCGCCAGTTCGGTCGCGATCGACAGGCCAAAGCCGTGCCCATCGCCGCGTTCGTCGAGCCGTTGCCCCGCAGAAAGCGCGGCGGCGCGAGTCGATTCGGGTATACCGGGGCCGTCGTCCGCGATCGTTAGCACGGCGAATCGGTCGTCCGCGCTGCGGGTCGCACTGACCGCGATTCGGGTGGCGGCCCAGCACCATGCATTGTCGAGCAGATTGCCGACCAGCTCGTCGAGATCCTGCCGGTCGACCGCGACCGCGAGCGCCGGGTCGATCGCGATATCGGCAGCAATGCCCCGCTCTGCGTGGATCCGCGCAAGTGCGTCGGCCAGATCTTCCACGACTGGGGCGAGCGGAGTCGCGACGCGCGAGGCCACGCCCGGGGTGGCAGCGCGGGCGCGACCGAGGTGATGGCGTACCGCCTGATCGATCCGCGCGATCTGTGCGCCGAGCGTGCCGTCCGGGTCGAGTGGGCGGACCGACAGCGCGAGTGTCGCGAGCGGGGTCTTGAGGCCGTGCGCGAGATTCGCGACATGCCCGCGCGCGTTGGCGAGTGCAGCGGCATTTTCGGCGAGCAGCGCGTTGATTTCGGTTGCCAGCGGGGCAAGTTCACGCGGCTGGTCGTCGGGGATGGCGGTGGCGCGACCACCGCGCACCGCTGCCAATGCCGTGCGCATCCGTCCAAGCGGCGCGAGGCCCACGCGCAACTGCACCAGCGTCGCGATGCCCAGCGCGAGACCCAGCAGCAGCAGCGAGCCGAGCAGTGGTGCCATCGCCGCGCGCAACGGGCGATCGACGATCGCACGCGGCGCGGCGGCGGTGATGCGGACCTGACCCGCAGGGGTGGCGAGCGTCAGGCTGCGCGCATGCCGTGCGCCGCGCGCGTCCTGCCAGTCGAGTGCGCGGGTGCGGTCCCCGGGGCCATGCCGCAGCGCCCGATCCTCGATCGGCGGTGGAGGAAGCGCGGTCCACGGCGTGCGCATCGCGTCCAGATCGGGCGAGGCGGGGGATGCGATGGTCCGGCCCCCCGCATCGATCCGCCATCCCCATCCGTTCGCGGCGTCGTCATAAGGTGCGGCGAGAATGACGCGATTGCGATCAACACTGCCGTCGGGACGGACCGCCTGCGCAAGGATCGCGATCTGCGCATCGAGCCGCTCGTCCAGCCCGTGCATCACGAACCGGTCGAGCACCGCGCCGATCGCGAAGGCGGCGAACGCGAGCGCGGCAAGCGTGGTGAGTAGCGCGGTCACGAGCAGGCGACCGTAGAGCGAGCGCGGGAGGAGCGTCATGCGGCTGCCCGGCCGAGGCGGGCGGGCGGGGCGGCGTTTCCACCATATCCGGCGTCACCCTGAACTGGTTTCAGGATCCACCGTGCCACACCGGCTGTCCGCCATTGTTGCGGGGTAGATGCTGAAACGAGTTCAGCCTGACGGAGGGTGGGAAGCCATGCCACGCTCCTCATGCCGCGATGATCCGATACCCGCGGCCGCGCACCGTCTCGATCAGGTCCGCGCCGATCTTCTTGCGCAACCGCCCGACGATCACCTCGAGCGAGTTCGAATCGGGATCCGCATCGCCCTCGTAGATATGCTCCATCAGGTCGAGCCGCTCAACCACCACACCCTTGCGCAGCATCAGCGTCGACAGCACGCGCCATTCGAGCGCGGTGAGGCGCAGCGGAAGCCCGTCGCGCTCGACCTGCCCGGTCTGCGCATCGAACGTGATCGGCCCACACACGATTCGCGCTGCCGCATGCCCTGCCGAGCGCCGTACCAGCGCGCGCAGCCGCATGACGAGTTCCTCGATCCGGAACGGCTTGGTCAGATAATCATCCGCGCCTGCGCGAAACCCTGCGACCTTTTCTGACCAGCCATCGCGTGCGGTGAGGATCAGCACGGGCAACGCGCGTCCGGCGGCGCGCCATTCCTCGAGCACGGTGATCCCCGATTTGCGCGGCAATCCGAGGTCGAGCACCGCCGCGTCATAGCTTTCGGTATCGCCGAGATGCGCGCCGTCCTCGCCATTCGCGGCGACATCCACCGCGAAATGTTCGGCACGCAATGCTTTGGCGGTCGCCTCGGCCAGCGCGGCGTCGTCCTCGACCAGCAGGATACGCATAAGGCGGCTCTTTCGTTCGCGGCGGCGGGGCGGGATGCCGCGGCAATAATCCGGCTAACTTGCCGATCTAAACCCAAACTGAACCGCAAGGTTCAGTGGGCCGGGGGCACGACTCGGTAAAAGGCTGCATACCAACCAAGGAGCTTACCGATGACCGAAGACACAACCACTCCCTCGCGCCGCAAGATTTCGACCCGCGGCGCGCTGATCGCGGCAGCCTTGCTCGCGGTCGGCGTCGGCGGCGGCGCGACCGTCGCGCAGATGACCGCACCGTCGGTCGAAATGGCCCCGATCAAGCCCGTCGCGATCCGCTCGCTCAGCGACACCGGCAACGTCGTCACCGTGCGCGGCAAGGTCGCCGAAATCTACGGGCCGATGTTCATCCTGTCCGACGGTAGCGGGCGCGCGCTGGTCGAGGGTGGACGCCAGACCGACGGCACCAGCCTGATCGGCGTCGGGCAGACGGTGAGCATCCAGGGCCGGTACGGCCGCGGGATGTTCCACGCGTCGTTCCTCGTCGGCGCTGACGGCAAGGTGACCGCGCTCCGCCCGATGCCGCCGCGTGGCGGGCGTGGTGGTCCGCATGGCCCTGGTGGACCCGGCGGTCCGGGCGGACCCGGTGGCCCTGGCGGTCCTGACGGCCCCGATGGTCCGGACGGCGCCGGCATGGCCCCCCCGCCGCCACCGCCCGCCGCCGCCGGGACGACGGCACCGGCTGCCACCACCGGCAGCGCGCCGGTCGCGGCTCCTGCGGCCGCCCCCGCGGCAACCGGCAACACCGCCGCATAAACACGAAAGGCCGCGCGGACGTGTCCGCGCGGCCTTCTGCCCTGATGCCTTGACCCGGTTTGCTATCCCGCCTTGCGCGCGACATTGGGGACGCTCGGCGCGGCGAGGCGTTCGAGGTTGAACATCTCGGCAAATTCGAGCCCAGCGCGTCCGTCCGCCGCCCAGCGCAATTTGGCGGGGAACATCTGGTCCTCGACCAGTTCGATCAGCACGTCGAGATCGACCGCGCTTGCGTCAATCTCGATCCCCTCGACCATCACGCCCGTCGACGAGATGTTGCGGATTCGCACGTCGCCGCTCGCCCCGCCCGCCTGCAGCCGCGCGTTGCGCAGCATCGCGGTGCGCGGGTTGCGCGTGATCTGATAGCCGCTCGCGGTCGCCATCCCGCCGCCGACCTTCAATTGCAGCAAAACATCCGCAGCGCGCGTCGGCTTGCCATAGACATACCCCTGGATGTGGCTGCATCCGAGGTCGCGGATCAGCGTGATCTCGTCGCGATTCTCGACTCCTTCCGCGGTCGTATCCATGCCGAGCGCATCCGCCAGCGAGACGATCGCACGGATAATTGCGGCATTGCGATTGCCCGCGATCGTCGCGCCCTTGACGAAGCTCTGGTCGATCTTGATCTTGTCGAACGGCGCTTTCTTCAGATAGCCGAGCGACGAATAACCCGTCCCGAAATCGTCGAGCGCGAGCCGCACCCCACAGCCTTTCAGCGTCTTGAACATCTGTTCGGACGCTGCGCTCTCGTCGAGGAAGACGCCTTCGGTAATTTCGAGTTCGAGCCGGTGCGGCGCGATCCCGGATTTCGCGAGCGCCGAGGTGACGAGCGACGGCAGGATCGGATTGGCGAACTGAATCGGCGAGACGTTGACCGCGACGCGAACGTCGCCCGGCCAGCCTGCTGCCTCGGTGCACGCAGTGCGCAGCACCCATTCGCCGATGCTCTCGATCAACCCGCAATCCTCCGCCACGGGGACGAATTCGGCAGGGCTGACCAACCCGCGCGTCGGATGTTCCCAGCGCAGCAACGCCTCATAGCCGACGATCCGTTCGGATCGCGTGTCGACCACGGGTTGATAGGCGAGATAGAACTGGTTGCCGACGAGCGCCTGGCGGAGATCGTCCTCGAGCTGTTTGCGGCTTTGCGCACCGACCAGCAGTTCTTCGCGGAAGAAGCGGTGGATGCCGCGGCCGTCGCCCTTGGCGGCATAGAGCGCGAGATCGGCGTTGCGGATCAGCGTTTCCGACGCTGCGCCGTCCTGCGGTGCGATCGCCACCCCGATCGAACAGCCGATGCTGATCGCCGACCCTTCGATCGAATAGGGTTGCGACAGGTCGAAGATCACGCGCCGCGCCAGTTCGCCCAGCTTCTCGCGGTCGGCATGGCCGGGCATGATCACCTGGAATTCGTCGCCGCCGAGCCGCCCGACCAGCCCCGCATCGCCGATCGCGCGTTGCAGCCGCTGCGCGACCTTCTTCAGCAACGCATCGCCGATCTGATGGCCGAGCGTGTCGTTGACGGTCTTGAAGCGATCGAGGTCGAGCAGGAACAGGCTGGTCATCCGCTGCGATGTCGCGGGTTGCGCAAGCATCTGGTCGAGCGCGAGGCGCAACCGCTGGCGATTGGCGAGGCCGGTGAGCCCGTCGAACAGCGCGAGCCGCGTGATCTCGGCATCGGCACGGCGGCGCTCGGTCAGGTCGGTCCCGCTGCCGACGAAGCCGAGGAAGATCCCGTCCTCATCAAAGATCGGGCGCCCCGACATCGACCACCAGCGTTCGAGCTTTGCGCGGCTTGCGGGGCGCACCGAATAATTGGAAAACGCGGTGCGCGAGGAGAGATGGAAGGCGATCGTCCGCTCGGTCTCGGTCAGCGCGCCGTCCATCCGGAACAGTTGCGACAACGGCTCGCCGATCGCGGGGGTGTCGGGCAGGTCGAGTTCCGTTGCGACCCGGTGGGTGAGATAGGTCACTTCGCCGTCCGCATTGGTCTGCCAGAACCAGCCGCTCGAATGCGTCTCGAATTCCGCGACCAGCCGGGTCGCCATCCGGCCCTGCGCATGATCGAGATCGCGCTGCTCGACCGCGTGGCGCTCGAAACGGGCGAGCCGGTAGGCGATGCTGGTCAGCATCAGCAACACGCCGATTCCGATCCACAAGCCCAGCCCGAAGCGATCCTCGACCGCGAGCGTCGCGAGCAGGCCCGCGCCAAGTCCGATCGAGGCGGCACGAACCGGATATAGCGCGACGATCATCACGATCATCGCCGCGAACGTCATGACGTAGCTGGCGAGCCGGGTGGGCCCCGGCGGGAGCATCCCGGTCGCGAACACCAAAGCAAGGATGGTCGCGCCGCCGACCATGCCCGAGACGGTCGCCAGCCGAACCTTGACGTGCGGTGGCCAGCGTCGGGCGGTGCCGTGTCGCAGCGTGGCGAGCAGCAGCGTGCCGGAGATGGCGGTGACCAGTGCGCCGGCGGCTGCGGCGATCAGCACGCCCGTCGCACCGCTGGCAAAGGCGGTCCATCCGATCAGCAACGGTGCCGCGATCGCGACCGTCAGCGCGTAGGGCCATGTCGCGGAAAGCAGCCGCAACTGTCGACGGAGCGCATCGCGGTGCGCCTCGGACGTCGACGCGCTGGCAGACAGGTCGGTCCTCAGGGCGGCGAAGGCAACCCGAAGCGCGCGAAACGGGGTTAAACGGATCTGCATGGGGATGCCCATAGCGCACGACCCCTCCATTTTGCCTTGCGGGAGGTGGTTAACGCGGCGGTGGTTCCGGCCCGCCGTGACTTGGCGTGACGGCGCGGGGGGCATAAGGCAGGGGAAACGCCAGTACGGGAAGCGCCATGACCACGATTATCCGCGAAGCCGATCTGATCGAGAGCGTCGCCGACGCGCTGCAATTCATCAGTTTCTATCACCCGATGGATTATATCCGCGCGCTCGGCGCGGCCTATGAGGCCGAACAGGGCCCCGCCGCCAAGGACGCGATCGCGCAGATCCTGACCAACTCGCGGATGTGCGCCGAGGGGCATCGCCCGATCTGCCAGGATACGGGAATCGTCAACGTCTTCATCAAATGGGGGATGGACTGCCGGCTCGACGACACCAGCCGCTCGCTCCAGCAGGTCGTCGACGAAGGCGTGCGGCTCGCCTATCTCAACCCCGAGAACAAGCTGCGCGCCTCGATCCTCGCGGACCCCGCCTTCACGCGCCGCAACACCAAGGACAATACGCCGTCGGTGCTCCACGTCGAAATGGTGCCGGGATCGCGCGTCTCGGTCGATGTCGCGGCGAAGGGCGGCGGGAGCGAGAACAAGTCCAAGTTCAAGATGATGAACCCGAGCGATTCGATCGTCGACTGGGTGCTCGAGATGCTCCCGCAGATGGGCGCGGGCTGGTGCCCGCCGGGGATGCTGGGGATCGGCATCGGCGGCACCGCGGAGCATTGCATGCTGCTTGCGAAGCAGGCGCTGATGGAGCCGATCGACATGGGGCCATTGAAGGCTCGTGGTCCGAAGAATGACATCGAGGCGCTGCGGATCGAGATCTTCGACAAGGTCAACGCGCTCGGCATCGGCGCGCAGGGGCTGGGCGGGCTGTCGACCATCCTCGACGTCAAGATCATGGACGCGCCGTGCCACGCCGCGGGCAAGCCGGTCGCGATGATCCCCAATTGCGCCGCGACCCGCCACGCGCATTTCACGCTCGACGGCAGCGGGCCGGCGTATCTCGAGACGCCCAAGCTCGACGAGTGGCCCGACGTCCACTGGGTGCCCGATCAGGCCGCGATCCGGGTTGATCTCGACACGCTGACCCCCGCCGACGTGCAGGGCTGGAAACAGGGTGACCGGCTGCTGCTCAACGGCAAGATGCTGACGGGCCGCGATGCCGCGCACAAGCGGATCAAGGACATGCTCGACGCGGGCGAGCCGCTGCCAGTCGAGTTCAAGGGCCGCGTGATCTATTATGTCGGGCCGGTCGATCCGGTCGGCGAGGAAGTGGTCGGCCCGGCGGGGCCGACGACGGCGACGCGGATGGACAAGTTCACGCGGATGATGCTCGACCAGGGGCTGCTCGCGATGGTCGGCAAGGCCGAGCGCGGGCCGGATGCGACCAAGGCGATCGCCGAGGGCAAGAGCGCCTATCTGATGGCGGTCGGTGGCGCGGCCTATCTCGTCGCGCGCGCGATCAAGGGCTCGAAGGTCGTTGGGTTCGAGGATCTCGGGATGGAAGCGATCTACGAGTTCGAGGTGGTCGATTTCCCCGTGACGGTCGCGGTCGATTCGTCAGGCGCGAACGTCCACCAGCTCGCGCCATTGGTGTGGAAGGACAAGATCGCGCGCGAAGGGTTGCTGGTCGGCGCCTGAGGGGTAGGGGGCTGATGCGTCACCGCGTATCCGCCCCCCATACACTTCCCGCTCCCTACACGCTTCCCCCCTCAACTCGCTTCCCCCACCAATCGCTTCCCCGGCGGAGGCCGGGGCCCAGTTGAAGTGGCCGAGGTAACGGAGCGCAGCGTCTCGGCTTCCACCGTTCCGCTCCTAAGCCCCGGCCTTCGCCGGGGAAGCGGGCTAAGGGATAGGCGCTATTCGGTCGCCGTCCTGGCTGGCGGCGCGGTTTCGGCCTCCCCTCTATTCGCTTCCCCGGCGGAGGCCGGGGCCCAGTCGCGATGGCTGAGGTAACGGAGCGCAGCTCTCACCTTCGACCGTTCCGCTCCTGGGCCCCGGCCTTCGCCGGGGAAGCGTGTTGAGGATGGACTTCTGTGCTTTGATTCCCTCAACCCGTTCGGGCTGAGCGAAGTCGAAGCCCCCGCATCACAGGCTGAACCAATGTTGCGAGGAGCCCTTCGACGGCGCTCAGGGCGAACGGGAGATAGGCGATCGGGCTCAACCGAGCCTTGGCGCTAATCTGCGGCTTTCTTGGCAGTCGGCTTCTTCGCGGCGGGTTTCTTGGCCGCAAGCTTCTTGGCGGGAGCCTTCTTGACCGGTGCCGCGGTTTCGGCGTCGGCCGCGTCGCTTGTCTTCGCCGCGACCTTCTTCGCCGGTGCCTTTTTAGCCGCCGGTTTCTTCGCCGCCGGCTTCTTCTTCCCCTTGGTCGGCGGAGCCGCCGCCGCGCGCGCGTCGATCAGCTGCGCGGCTTCTTCCAGCGTCAGCGCATCCTTCTCGATCGACTTGGGCAGCGTCGCATTAGTCGTCCCGTCGGTGACGTAGGCGCCGTAGCGGCCCTCCATCAGCTTGATCTCAGCCTCGCTGCGCGGATGCAGGCCGAGCACCTTGAGCGGTGCCTGCGCGCCGCGTTGCGGACGCCCGCCGCCTGCGGCGGCTTCGGCGAGTTTCACCACCGCCGCGTTCATCCCCGTCTCGAACACGTCGTCGGTCGAGGTCAGCCGCGCATATTTGCCCGCGTGTTTCAGATATGGGCCATAGCGGCCGATCGCCGCCGTGATCGGTTCGCCGGTTTCGGGATGTGTGCCGATCGTCCGCGGCAGTGACAGCAATTTGAGCGCCCATTGCAGATCGAGCTCGCCGATATCCTTCGGGATCGACGCCATCTTGCGCGTCTCGCCCTCGCCGATCTGGATATACGGCCCGAACCGCCCCGATTTGCGCTCGACCGGCAGGCCGCTGTCAGGATCGTTGCCGAGCGTCTCGGGGCCGGTATCGACACCCTCGCCGTCCGCACCCGGCTGGCCGAAGCGGCGGGTGTATTTGCATTCGGGATAGTTGGAGCACGCCACGAACGCGCCGAACTTGCCGCCGCGCAAGGCGAGCTGCCCCTGGCCGCAATTCGGGCACAGCCGCGGGTCGCTGCCGTCCGCCATCGGCGGGAAGAGATAGGGCGCGAGGAATTTGTCGAGCTCGGCGGTCACTTCGGACGGCTTCTGCTCCATCACCTCGGTGGTGCGCGGCTTGAAGTCCTTCCAGAACGCTTCGAGCACCGCCTGCCATTCGGCGCGCCCGCCCGACACTTCGTCGAGCTCGTCCTCGAGCCCCGAGGTGAAGTCGTAACTCACATATTTCTCGAAGAACCGTTCGAGGAACGCGGTCACCAGACGCCCCGATTCCTCCGCGAAGAAGCGGTTCTTCTCGACCCGAACATACTCGCGGTCCTTGAGCGTCTTGATGATCGACGCATAGGTCGACGGACGCCCGATCCCGAGCTCTTCCAGACGCTTGACCAGCGACGCTTCCGAGAAGCGCGGCGGCGGCTGGGTGAAGTGCTGCTCGGCGGTGACGCCCTTCTTGGCGGGCGCGTCGCCTTCGCGCAGGCGCGGCAGGCGCTTGGCGTCCTCGTCCTGCGTATCGTCCGAGCCTTCCTCGTACAAGGCGAGATAGCCCGGGAAGAGCATCACCTGCCCGGTCGCGCGCAAGGCGGTGTGGCCGGTGCCGTCCGCCATCTCGACCGTGGTGCGCTCCATCCGCGCGCTCGCCATCTGGCTCGCGAGCGCACGCTTCCAGATCAAATCGTACAGCCGCGCATGATCGCCGCCGCCGGCCTTGTCTTTGGAGAAATCGGTCGGGCGGATCGCCTCGTGCGCTTCCTGCGCGTTCTTCGCCTTGGTCTGGTAGACGCGCGGCTTGTCCGGGACATAGCTCGCGTCATAGCGGTTCGCGACCGCGTGGCGCGCGGCCGAGATCGCGCTCGAATCCATCTGCACGCCGTCGGTCCGCATGTAGGTGATCGCGCCGTCCTCATAGAGGCCCTGTGCGATCCGCATCGTGTGATCCGCCGAGAAACCGAGCTTGCGCGACGCTTCCTGCTGGAGCGTCGAGGTGGTGAAGGGCGGCGGCGGGTTGCGCGTCGCGGGCTTCACCTCGACCGACTGGACTGTGAAATGCCCTTGCTCGACCGCGGCCTTGGCGCGGTTGGCCACGCCTTCCTCGCCGATCGACAGGCGATCGAGCTTCTTGCCCTCGAACGTCACGAGCCGCGCCTGGAACGGCGTGCCGTCCTGCTCCATGTCGGCGATGACTGACCAATATTCCTGCGGCCGGAACGCCTCGATCTCGCGCTCTCTGGAGACGATCAGACGCAGCGCGACCGATTGCACGCGGCCTGCCGACTTGGCACCAGGCAGCTTGCGCCACAGCACCGGCGAGAGCGTGAAGCCGACGAGATAATCGAGCGCGCGGCGCGCACGATAGGCGTCGATCAGATCGGTATCGAGCTCGCGCGGATGCTTCATCGCATCGGTGACGGTCGCCTTGGTGATCGCGTTGAAGGTAACGCGCTGGACGTCCTTGGGGAGCGCCTTGCGGCCCCGCAGCACTTCCTGGACGTGCCAGCTGATCGCCTCGCCCTCGCGATCCGGATCGGTCGCGAGGATCAGGCGGTCGGCGGTCTTGGCGAGATCGGTGATCGCCTTGAGCTGCTTGGTCTTGTCCGCGTAATTCTCCCACTCCATCGCGAACCCCTCGTCGGGGTTCACCGATCCGTCCTTGGGCGGCAGGTCGCGGACGTGGCCGTAGCTCGCGAGCACGCGGTAATCCGAACCGAGGTATTTCTCGATGGTCTTCGCCTTGGCGGGCGATTCGACGATGACAAGCTGCATGGGGGTCTATTGCGTCCTTACGTGTACGCGCGAGGGTGACGGGGTGTCGGCAGGCTCGTCAAGCGTCGGGTGGCGTTTTTGGCCGGATTGGCGTATTGCTGAAGTCATGAACGCGATGATCGATACGCTTAAGGCAGCCAAGTCGTTCGAAGGCGCTGGCTTTGCCAAGGCACAGGCTAAGTCGCTTGCGACCACGATCGCCGAGGCAACCAGCGCATCGCGTGAAGATATGGTCACCAAGGACTATCTCAAGGGCGAGATGGCGGTCTTGAAAAACGATATTGTGCGTTGGATGCTCGGGTCGCAGGTGATGCTCATCGTGGTGCTCGTTGCTCTTGCTAACTTCACGAAGCTGCTGGCCGCACATTCCTAAGGTTTGATGACAACACCCCACCTGTCCGTTTCGAGCGAAGTCCGAAACGGACGGGAAGGGGGAAGACGACCGCAGACGGGAATTCCCTGGTCAGGTTAGCGCCACCCTGCCCCCGGCATGCCGCTCCAGCCGCCCGGCCAATTCCAGTTCGAGCAGCACTGTTTGAACAATCGCGGGGGAGGCCCCCGATTGCCGGATCAGTTCGTCCATCGCCACTGGCACCGGCCCGAGCAAGCTGGCGATCACGCGCCGGTCGGTGTCGCTTGCATCCTCCGGCGGTGGCGCCCGGAAGGGGTCGCGCGAGCTTTGTACCATCCGCCCGTCGATCGGGCGGACCGTTTCCAGCACGTCGGCGGCGGATTGCACCAGCGTTGCGCCGTCGCGGATCAGCCCGTTGCATCCTTGTGCGCGTGGGTCGAGCGGGCTGCCCGGCACCGCCATCACTTCGCGGCCTAGTTCCCCCGCCAGCCGCGCGGTGATCAGCGAGCCGGACCTGGGGGCCGCCTCGACCACCACGGTTCCCAGCGAAAGCCCGGCGATGATGCGGTTTCGATAGGGGAAGTGCCGCGCGCGCGGTTCCGTGCCCGGCGGTTGTTCGGCGATCAGCAGCCCTTCGCGCGCGATCCGGTCCTGCAGGTTTGCGTTCTCGGGCGGGTATACCACGTCGATCCCGCCAGCGATGACGCCGATCGTGCCGGTATCGATCGACCCGACATGCGCCGCGGTATCGACGCCGCGCGCCAGCCCCGACACGACGACGACGCGCTCGCGCCCGAGTTCGGCGGCAAGCTGGCGGGCGAAGCGGCATGCAGCGGCCGAGGCATTGCGCGCGCCGACCATCGCGATCGGGGTGCGGGCGAGCAACCCGGTGTCGCCGCGGACGATCAGCGCGGGGGGCGCGTCGTCCAGTTGCGCGAGGAGATCGGGATAGTCGGGCTCGCCGAGGAACAGGTAGCGCGCGCCGAGACGGTGCACCGTGGCAAGTTCGCGTTCGACGAGCGCCACGGGGGCAACCGAGGGCGATTTTCCGCCGCCACGCGCGGCAAGCTGGGGCAGGGCAGCGATCGCGGCGTCGGCCGATCCGAACCGTGCGATCAACTGGGCGTAGGTGACGGGGCCGACCTGCGCGGTACGGATCAGGCGGAGCCGCGCGATCGCGTCGCCGCCGATCCGGCCCGGATCAGCCAACCTTTTGCCCGATCCTGGGTTCGGTGCCGCTCAACAGGCGATCGATATTGCCGCGATGCTTCCACAACACGAGCAGCGCGAGCGCGAGCAGCAGCAGCACGATGTCGAACCGTGAGAAATAGGCGGCACACAAGGGGGCGCTGACCGCGGCGACCATTCCGGCAAGCGACGAGATCCGCATCGACGCCAGCAGCGCGATCCACACCGCGGCATAGACCACTCCGATCGGCCAGTGCAGCGCGAGCACGATCCCGAGCAGGGTCGCGACCCCCTTGCCGCCGTTGAAGCGGAGCCACACCGGATAGAGATGCCCGAGGAACACCGCCGCCGCCGCGACCACGCCGTTGCCCCCCAGATACGCATCCGCGATCCACACTGCGACGAACCCCTTGGCGGCATCCAGGAACAGCGTTGCGGCGGCGAGGCCCTTGCGTCCGGTGCGCAGCACGTTGGTCGCGCCTATATTGCCCGAACCAACGGCGCGCAGGTCGCCCGCACCGGCCATTCGGGTCAGCAGGACGCCAAACGGAATCGATCCCAGCAGGTAGCCGATCACCAGCGCTGCCAAGGGAGCGATCCACAGATACTCAGTCTTCACTATCCGTACGCCCCCTCGTTTGCCCTATCGTATCAGCATGTGTGCCATGGCCCAACCCCGGCCTACGCGCCATGATTTTGTAATTCCGGACGGCGTCACTACAGACGATCCCATGGACGAAAGACCAGTTCTATTCTTCGATTCCGGCGTCGGCGGATTGTCGGTGCTGGCCGCGGCGCGCGCGCTGTTGCCGCGGATGCCCGCGGTGTACGTGGCGGATTCCGCAGGGTTTCCCTATGGCACCAAGAGCGAGGCCGAGATCGGCGCGCGCGTTCCCGCACTGCTCGGGCGGCTCGCCGAACGGTACCGTCCGCGGCTGATCGTGATCGCGTGCAACACCGCCTCGACGATCGCGCTGGCGGCGGTGCGCAGCGCGCTCGACCTGCCGGTGGTGGGCACGGTGCCCGCGATCAAGGTTGCCGCCGCGCACAGCCGAAGTCGCGTGATCGGCGTGCTGGGGACCGACGCGACGGTGCGCCAGCCCTATGTCGATGATCTCGCCGCGCAGTTCGCGAGCGACTGCCGCGTGTTGCGCCACGGGTCGGCCGAACTCGTCGCGCTCGCCGAGGCGCGACTGCGCGGCGATCCGGCCGATCCGTCGCGGTATCGGGCAATCCTCGCTGGCCTGTTCGACCAGCCGGGCGGCGACCGAATCGATACGATCGTCAACGCCTGCACGCATTTCCCGCTGGTCGAGCACGAATTGCGCGCCGCGGCACCGCATCCGGTGGCGTTCGTCGACGGATCTGCGGGGATCGCGCGGCGGATTGCGTTCCTGACGGAGGGGCAGGCGTGGCCGGTCATCGCCCCGCCGGGACTCGCGGTGTTTACCGGGGGCGTGTCCGACGCCGCGCGGCTTGGCGACGCGCTTGCAGGGCATGGCCTCACCACGGTCGAGACGCTGTGACGGGCCGGGTCGATCAGAGTGATCGCGCGAAGGTGCTGGAAATTGGCGGGGGCGAGGTCTATTTGGGCGGGATGGACATGGAAACATCCGCG
Organism: Sphingomonas sp. PvP056; assembly: GCF_040549155.1. NCBI lineage: Bacteria > Pseudomonadati > Pseudomonadota > Alphaproteobacteria > Sphingomonadales > Sphingomonadaceae > Sphingomonas > Sphingomonas sp. PvP056. The sequence goes on along the minus strand of NZ_JBEPST010000006.1, from coordinate 167,212 downwards.
CGCGGAGTCGATTACTCGCGCATCTTCGCGCAGGCGATCGACCGCCTCCATGTCGAGGGACGCTACCGCGTCTTCATCGACATTCTGCGCAACAAGGGTGCCTTCCCCAACGCACGCTGCTTCGCCGGGCATAACGGCCCCAAGCCGATCACCGTGTGGTGCTCGAACGACTATCTCGCGATGGGCCAGCATCCCGCGGTGATCGGCGCGATGGAAGAGGCGCTGCACGACGTAGGCGCGGGCTCGGGCGGCACGCGCAACATCGGCGGCAACACGCATTACCACGTCGATCTGGAGGGCGAACTCGCCGATCTCCACGGCAAGCAGGGCGCTTTGCTGTTCACCAGCGGCTATGTCTCGAACGAGGCGACGCTGGCGACGCTCGCCAAGATCCTGCCGGGCTGCATCATCTTCTCGGACGAACTCAACCACGCGTCGATGATCGCAGGCATCCGCAATTCGGGCTGCGAGAAGCACGTCTTCCGCCACAACGATCTCGCACATCTCGAGGAACTGCTCGCGTCGGTCGACCCGACCACGCCCAAGCTGATCGCTTTCGAGAGCGTCTATTCGATGGAAGGCGACATCGCGCCGATCGCCGAAATCTGCGACCTCGCGGACAAATACAGCGCGCTGACTTATCTCGATGAAGTCCATGCGGTCGGCATGTACGGCCCGCGCGGCGGCGGCATCTCGGACCGCGAGGGGCTCGCGGACCGGCTGACGATCATCGAAGGGACGCTCGGCAAGGCGTTCGGCGTGATGGGCGGCTATATCGCTGCGGACCAGACCATCGTCGACGTGATCCGCTCCTACGCGCCGGGGTTCATCTTCACGACATCGCTATCGCCGGTGCTGGTCGCGGGGGCGCTGGCAAGCGTGCGGCACCTGAAAGCATCGAGCGTCGAGCGCGAGGGGCAGCAGCGCGCTGCGGCAGGGCTCAAGGCGATGTTCGCAGGCGCCGGGTTGCCGGTGATGAACTCGACCACGCATATTGTTCCGCTGATGGTCGGCGATCCGGTGAAAGCCAAGAAGATCAGCGACATCCTGCTCGCCGAATATGGCGTGTACGTCCAGCCGATCAATTACCCGACCGTCCCGCGCGGCACCGAACGGCTGCGCTTCACGCCTGGCCCCGCGCACGACGAGGCGATGATGCGCGACTTGACCGATGCGCTGGTCGAGATCTGGAGCCGGCTGGAGTTGCGCAAGGCTGCGTGATTGATGGAGCGCTCGGGCGTCCTTGAACCCGGTTGCATCGCATCTTCGGTGACGTCTGCAAGCTGCGTTATTTCCCCCACCTGTTCGTCATCCCCGCAAAGGCGGAAATCCATACTGGCGGACTGCTATAATAGTCCTGCGCGGCATTAATGGATTCCCGCCTTCGCGGGAATGACGGATGCGGGAGGGGCTTGGTCCTGCGCCCCCAAAGGCGGATTGCCGTCGTGTAGTCGAACGGAACCCCTTTCTATTCAACCCGTTACGTTTCCGTCATCAAGGAGAAAGCGTGATGGGCAAGGGTTGTATTCTGTGGATGGTCGGCGTGCCGATCCCCGTCATCATCGTATTGTATCTGTTGTTCGGCCACTGAGGCTCAGCCAAGCGCCAACAACAGGGTGAGCCCGCCGAGCCCGAGCGACAGCGGCAGGCGCAGGCTCATCCACCACAGCGGCACCAGCCCGCGGCGTGCTAGCAGCAGATCCACCCCGAGCGCGCCGATCAGCGCAAGCCCCAGCAGGATCAGCGACGGCCCCGGCCACGGCGCGCCGACAGCCCAGGGCAGCGCGCTCCCCAGCGCCAAGAGCGACGGAACCACCGCGGCGACCCACAGCCATTCGGGCGAACGATCGGCGGAGGCCGCGACGCCCCACCACAGTCCCCCTAGGAAGCTCAAAATCAACGCAGCATAGGCATAACCCAGCGCGATCGCGGAAAAGTGCAGTGACGCGTCGCCGCCGAACACCACCGCGACTGCGGCGAGTTGCGGCAGCAACCCCGCCAGCCCGAGCCAGCGCGGAAAGACAGGCGGGGTCGTTTGCGTCGTCATCGTCTGCCCCTTATCCCCGGCTCAGCGAGGCGCTCCATGCATAGCCGCGCCGCAGCGATGCAAACCGGCCGGTCAAGCCATTGTCCCGTGCCGCCGCACGAACCGCCTCCGGCAGCGTCGCGCGCGGGGTAACGTCGAACTTCGCGAGCCACGCGAACAGCATCACCTGGAACGGGCGCGGCAACCCCTCCTGCTGCCCAAAATCGACGATATCGAGCCGCCCGCCCGGCGCAAGCTTGCTCGCCCCCTCACGCAACGCGCCCTGCCAGTCGGGGATCATCGACAGCGTATAGCTCTGGAACACGCGGTCGAATGCAGCCACGCCGAACAGTGCGGTCGAATTGAACGCGGTCGCATCGCCCTGCGCGAGCTCGATCCGGTGCGACAGTCCTGCCGCCGCGATCTTGGCGCGCGCGGTCTCCAGCATGGCGGCGGAAATATCGATCCCGAAATAGCGCGCATTCGGAAAAGCGCGCGCCGCCGCGATGAGGTTGCGCCCGGTGCCGCATCCGACCTCGAGCACGGTCCCGCCCGGGGGTGGCGCGATGCCCGCAATCAGCGCGTCTCGCCCGAGCAGGTAATATTTCCGCGTCAGGTCATAGATATGGCGCTGCGACCGATAGATCGCATCCATATGCCCCGCATGGCCGGACGACTGCGTCACGCCAGGACGTAGAGGTGAACGCCGCCGTAGATCGAGGAGCGATCGCGCTTGGTGTAATCGAGCGATTCTTCGGTGCGATAGTCCCACTTGTCGAGGATCGCGTCGGGGACGCGACCGGGCAGGATCGTCGCAACCCCGGCGGTGCGGAACAGCACGCGCGACCCCGGACGCGCGGTGCGCGTGATCTCGGTCCACAGGTCGGTGAGCTGCTCGTCGGTCATCCAGTCCTGCGCATCGAGCAGGATGTAGCGATCCTGCGAGGCATCGTCCTGCACGCGCAGATGCTCGGTGAAATTGACGTGGCGAACCTCGATCCGCTCGGCCCGGTCGACGATCTCGGCATAATGGTCGCGCTGGAGGTACGGCGGGAGCGGCGCGTTCTCGCCCTTGGCATAGCCACGGCCGAACGCCTGCCACGCGAAATAATTGTCCTTGATGTCGAAATCGCACGCGAGCTTCTCCAGCCGCGCGCGGAGCACCACGGCCATCTTCTCGTCGCCCGCCAGCGCGTCATATTGCGCGGGCGGAATGCCGAGGCCGAACAGTGATGCGGGGTGATCGGTGATCCACTTGACCACCGCCTTGTCGAAGAACGGCGCGAACTCGCGGTCGAAGATCTCGCGCTGTTCCTCGATCGACTTGGCTTCGAGCAGCACCTTGGGGTTCACCCCGTTCAACCGCGCGAGCAGATGCGCCACGCCGATGAAATTGCCGAGCAGCCCGCGCTTGTAGACGTTCTTGGAGAAGCCGCCGATCCGGCGTCGCCCGATCATGTCGCGGCCTTCCCAATAGGCCAGCGTCGTCTCGTCGAGATGCGGGCGGATATAGGTGCGATACGCCATGACGTTCGCGCGCGAATTGGCGGTCGCAAAGAAGCGGTGGAACGCCTCGTAGCTCGGCAGATGCCGCGCCGCGACGAGTTTCAGCTTGTTGAGCGCGATATGCGCGGTGTTGAGGTCGACCGCGGTGATCGCCTGCGGGTTAGCGGTCAAATACGACAGCACGTTGCACCCGCCCGACGCGATCGTAACGATGCGGCAATCGGGCGTGATTGCGAGTGCTTCCATGTCGACCTCGGGGTCTTCCCAGATCTGCGCATAGACCAGCCCGCGGAACGCAAAGGTAAAGGCGCGCTCGAGCAGGCCCTGCTTCGACAGATGGTCGTGCCGATGCACGGCACTGGCCACCGCGGTGTTCTTGGATGCGGTATTCTTGGGGGACCGAAGCGCGATGGCCATTTCAACACTCTCCTGCCGGATCGCACGCGGACACTGGGCGCTAGCGGCAGTGCTGCCGCTACGACGATCTGGTGACGCTTCCATGACGATATTGCGATGAGTTGGAAAGGACCTGCCGACAAAAGGGGGCCGGCAGGTCCCTTACAATCAACCATTCGCCGCAAAGGAGGGGATCCAGCGAACGGGTACACGCATCGGCACTGGGCCTAGCACGACCAGATACGAACGATCCGGATTTGGGATGCGTTGGAACGGCGCTATTTTTTTAAGGGAGCATTACCGTGTCGATCACGTGGATCACGCCGTTTGACTGCATCACATTGGCAATCGTGATCTTTCCGCTGTTACCCTTGGCATCGGTGATCGTGTAGCCCTTGCCCGATTTGGCGAAGGTCAGCGTGCCGCCCGCAACCGTGGTATAGGTCGCCTTGCCCATGTTGCCCTTGATCTTGGCGGCGATGTCCTGCGCGGTGACCGTGCCGGGAACGACATGATAGGTCAGCACCGTGGTCAGTTGCGCCCTGTTCTCGGGCTTGAGCAGCGTGTCGACCGTGCCCGCGGGGAGCTTGGCGAAGGCAGCGTTGGTCGGCGCGAAGACGGTGAACGGACCGGGGCCCGACAGCGTCTCGACCAGACCGGCGGCCTTGACCGCGGCGACCAGCGTGGTGTGGTCCTTTGAATTGACGGCATTCTCGACGATCGTCTTGTTCGCATACATCGCGGCGCCGCCGACCATCGGATTGGTTGCGGCGGCGGCGAGGGTGGTGCCGCTGACGGCGATGGCGGATGCGATGATTGCGGCACGGAAAGTGCGGTTCATGACGGCTCTCCTGTCTGCGCGCTCAGCTCGAGCGCGCCGGAGATACGCGATGCGGGAAAGCGCGGATGCACGGTACCGTTGCGGAATCGTAATTATTTCGGATGATCGGTCAGACCGGCGAAAGCGCACCCTTGGCGACCACCGGCCCCGTCGGCGCGCCGGTCTTTGACCCGCCGACCGGCTCGATCGACACGGCCAGCGTCGCACCCGCGGCGAGATAGGCGCGCACCGTCGGGTTGAGCGCAAGCGTCGTTCCACCCGTATCCTGCAACAGGCCCAGCGACCGCGGCGTGCCATCGCCTGGGATCACCCACAATTCGGCGCTGCGGTCGGCGCGGGCGAGCGTCGTCTCGGTCAGCCGCAACGTGCCGCTGCGCTGGTCGTAGACGACGGTCATCGGTGCCTGCTTGCCCTCGGGCTCGAGCGAGGCGACCAGCGTCGGCAGCGGGGCCGCGACCGGCGTTGCGGGCGCGCCCGATGGCGGCGGGACCGTCGGGAGCGACAGCGGCCGGACCAGCAGGATCACGAGCAGGCCCGCCGCCGCAATGCTCGAAAGCGCCGCGAGCGATGGCCACAGACGGCTGCCGCGCGGATGCGGTACGACGGCACCGGTCGTGTCGTTCAGCCGGTCGATCGAGCGTTCGATCCGCGGCAGGATGTCCGGCGCGGCGATCGCGGGCCACAGGTCGAACAGATGCGCGAGATAGCCGCGCCATTGCTCGACCGCGCGCGCGAACCCGGGCTCGGACAGAACGCGACGCACCGCCTGTGCGCGCTCCTCGCCTTCCAGCACGCCGAGAGCGAGCTCGGCGGCCGCCATGTCGGGGCCGGTGCCTTCGGGCGGATCGAGATGCCGTGCGTCGGTCATCGCTCGAGACACTCACGCAGGCGCGCGAGCCCGCGGCGGACCCAGCTTTTCATCGTGCCCAGCGGAACACTCTCCCGCTCGGCGAGATCGGCATAGGTTACGCCGTCGAAGAAGGCGGTGCGGATTGCACTGCGCTGCCGCTGTTCGAGCAGTTCGAGGCATTCGTGGAGCAGATGGCTCTCTTCGTCGTCGAGCAACGTCTGGCTGACCAGCGGCGCGGTGTCGAGGATCGGTGGTGCGTCCTCGATCGGGGTCGAGCGGCGGACCGTTTGCGCACGCTGCCAGTCGATCGCACGGTTCCGCGCGATCGTGGCAAGCCACGTGATCGGGCTGGCGCGCGAGGGTTCATACGCCCCGGCCCGCTTCCAGATCGTGAGGTATACGTCGTGCAACACGTCTTCCGCTGCCTGCCTTTCGCCGCAGATACGGTAGCAAATCCCGAAAAGCTTCGCCGACGTCAGCGCATACAGGTCCCGGAATGCGACACGGTCTTCGTCACCTGTGCGTACCAGTGCCTCGACCAGCCGTGCCCGAGCAATGGCTTCGGGGGATTCCCTGCCTGGCTTCGGGGCGGGGGCTGCTGCAGCATCGGGCGGGAAATCCGTCACAGTTAACGACGTAGCCGGGCAATCTGCGCGCGGCAATCGGTTGTCATGACGATTTGCGCGAATTGTTGCGGCAGTCGTGGTTCGCTGTGGCATTTTGGCGGCTGCCCCGGTAAAGGCGCGGTCATCCAACCCGCCCCGCATCGGGGCTCCTCATTGGGAGCGCGTGCCGCCTTGCGCATCGCCATCGCATCCGATCACGCCGCCTTTGCGCTCAAACAGGGGCTGGCCGGCTGGCTTGCCGACCTCGGCCATGACGTGCTCGACCTGGGCCCCGACAGCGACGCGCGCGTTGATTACCCCGATTACGGTTTCGCGCTCGCGGCCGCGGTCGCCGATGGACGTGTCGAACGCGGGATCGCGCTGTGTGGTTCGGGGATCGGGATCTCGATCGCGGTCAACCGCAACCCGGCGGTGCGCTGCGCTCTGGTGTCCGAACCGTTGTCCGCCGCGCTTGCGCGCGAGCATAACGATGCCGATGTTCTGGCCATGGGTGCCCGTCTCGTCGGCGAGGACATGGCGCGCGCGTGTATCTCCGCTTTTCTTTCCACCGATTTCGCCGGTGGCCGTCATCAACCGCGCGTCGAGAAACTCGGCGCCCCCGCTTTCCTGAGAGAACCGGCATGAGCACCAACCCGACCCAGCTCCACGACGTCCAGCCCGACGGCTTCTTCACGCAGACGCTTGCGGACAGCGACCCCGCAGTGTTCGGCGCGATCGACCACGAACTGACGCGTGAGCAGACCCAGATCGAGCTGATCGCGAGCGAGAACATCGTCTCCAAGGCGGTGTTGCAGGCACAAGGGTCGGTCTTCACCAATAAATATGCGGAAGGGTATCCCGGCAAGCGCTACTATCAGGGTTGCGCGCCCTCGGACGAAGTCGAGCAGCTTGCGATCGACCGCGCGAAGGCGCTGTTCGATTGCGCATACGTCAACGTCCAGCCGCATTCGGGCGCGCAGGCGAACGGCGCGGTGATGCTCGCTCTGGTCAAGCCGGGCGAGACGATCCTCGGCATGAGCCTCGATGCCGGCGGCCATCTGACGCACGGCGCAAAGGCGGCGATGTCGGGCAAATGGTTCAACGCGGTGCAGTACGGCGTCGATCCGGTCAGCCATCTGATCGATTTCGACGAAGTCGCGACGCTGGCGCGCGAGCACAATCCCAAGCTGATCATCGCGGGCGGCTCGGCCTATCCGCGCCAGATCGATTTCGCCAAGTTCCGCGCGATTGCGGACGAAGTGGGCGCGTATTTCATGGTCGACATGGCACATTTCTCGGGGCTGGTCGCCGCCGGGCTGCATCCCTCGCCGCTGCCGCATGCGCAGGTCGTTACCACGACGACGCACAAGACGCTGCGCGGCCCGCGCGGCGGGATGATCCTCAGCAATGACGAGGCGCTCGGCAAGAAGTTCAACTCGGCGGTGTTCCCGGGACTTCAGGGTGGCCCGCTGATGCACGTGATCGCAGCAAAGGCGGTCGCGTTCGGCGAGGCGCTCCAGCCCGGCTACAAGAGCTACATCGCCGCGGTGATCGAGAACGCCAAGATCCTCGCCGCGACGCTGAAAGAGCGCGGCGCGGAGGTCGTCTCGGGCGGGACCGACACGCATCTCGCGCTGATCGACCTGACGCCGCTGGGCGTGACCGGCAAGGACGCCGACGAGGCGCTCGAACGCGCTGGCATCACCTGCAACAAGAACGGCATCCCCAACGATCCGCTCCCGCCGACCAAGACCAGCGGGATCCGCGTCGGTTCGCCCGCCGGCACGACGCGCGGGTTCGGCCCGGCCGAGTTCCGCGAGATCGGCAACATGGTCGCGGACGTGCTGGGCGGTTTGCGCACCCACGGCGAGCATGGCGACCCGCAGGTCGAAGCCAATGTCCGCGAACGCGTCCGCACCTTGTGCGCGCGCTTCCCGATCTATCCCGAGGGCATGTGATTGCGCTGTCCGTTCTGCGGCCATGAAGACAGCCAGGTAAAGGATTCGCGCCCGACCGAAGATGCGGGCGCGATCCGGCGGCGGCGGCAATGCGAAGGCTGCGGCGCGCGCTTCACCACGTTCGAGCGGATCCAGCTGCGCGAGCTGACCGTGGTGAAGAGCGAGGGCGCTGGCCTGAAGCGCGAGCCGTTCGACCGCGAGAAGCTGCTCCGCTCGGTCTCGATCGCGGCGCGCAAGCGCCCGATCGAGGCGGTGCAGCTCGAGAAACTGGTGTCGGGAATCCAGCGCCAGCTCGAGACGCTCGGCGAGAACGAAGTGCGCTCGGGGCGGATCGGCGAGATGGTGATGGAGGGGCTGAAGGGCCTCGACTCGGTCGCCTACATCCGGTTTGCGAGCGTATACAAGGACTTCCGTGAGGCACGCGACTTTGAGGAGTTTGCGGGGAATGTGAGCGAGGTGGGGAAGGGGTAGGAGGCTACCGCTTTCCCCCCCCCCCGTTTTACACACCTCCGTTCGTCCCGAGTAGCCATCGAGCTTGTCGAGATGGCGTATCGAGGGATAGGGCTACGCAATGAGCTTTTGGGTCTACATCCTGCGCTGCGCCGATGGCAGCTATTACACCGGTCATACCGACAATCTCGAGCAGCGCATCGGGCAACACAATGCAGGCGCGATAGAGGGCTATACGCACAGCCGACGCCCCGTGACACTGATGTGGTCGCAGGATTTTCCGACGCGCCTGGAAGCGCTTGAGGGTGAGCGTCAGGTGAAAGACTGGTCGCGCAAGAAAAAGGAAGCGTTGTTCCGTAGCGACTGGGAGGCGCTTTCCGCAGCCGCCAAGAAGCCCGCGCGTTCAATGGTCCCTCGATACGGCGTCTCGACAAGCTCGACACCTACTCGGGACGAACGGGCAGGGGGTGTGCTGGCGGGACAGGAAGCGAACGGGGGGGAGGAGGATCTGGCAGATTTGGCGGAACCGTCGCAATGCGCTGAACCCGCCCCACCCCCCGTCCTAGTCCTCGTCCGCCCACAACTCGGCGAGAACATCGGCAAGGCCGCGCGCGCGATGCTCAATTTCGGGCTGACCGAACTCCGCCTCGTCTCCCCGCGCGACGGCTGGCCCAATCCCGGCGCGGGCCCCGCCGCCTCGGGCGCGGATATTGTGCTCGAACAGGCGCAGGTGTTCGACACCGTCGCCGACGCGATCGCGGATTGCGCGCATGTCTATGCCACCACCGTGCGCAAGCGCGGCATCACCAAGCCCGTCGTCACGCCGGAAGCCGCGGCGCAGGCGATCCACTCGACCCCTGGCCGGTCCGCAATCCTGTTCGGGCCCGAACGCTCGGGTCTCGAGACCGACGACGTCGCGGTCGCGCGCACGATCATCACCGTGCCGATCAACCCCGAGTTCGGCTCGCTCAACCTCGCGCAGGCGGTGATCCTGGTCGCCTACGAATGGTCGAAGGGCGTTGCGCTTGCGAGCCCGCCCGAAGTCGACATGCCGCTCCCCGCCCCGCAGGAGGAGCTCGACGGGATGATTGCACAGCTCGATGCGATGCTCGAGGAAAGCGACTTTTTCTTCCCGCCCGCACGAACGCCGGTGACCAGGCGGACCTTGCGGACGTTGCTCACCAAGCCCGGCTGGTCGACGCAGGAAGTGCGGACGATGCGCGGGGTGCTGAGTTCGCTTGCTGGCAAGAAACCGCGCGCATAGGTCTTGCTCCGACCGAGATAGTTGCGGTATCGTAACATCTCGATTTCGGGGGGTCTTCGTGAAAACACTTGCCTTGTTCTTGCTCCTGTCTGCGGCCAATGCCGTCCCTGCCATTGCGCAGCAGGCCGCGACCACGCCAGCCGGTGGTGCCGTCAAACCGACCGACAAGAAGGTGTGCCGCAGCGAGGAATCGACGGGGTCGGTATTCGTCAAGCGGATCTGCCACACGAGTACGGAGTGGAGCACGATCGACGCGCGGAACTCGGGCGAGTCGGCCCGCTTTCGTGATCAGCAGCGCAACGGGAGTGCCACGCTGATAAAATAGCGTTCCACAGGCGTCAGCGTCGATCGAACGCCGCAAGTTCATAAGCGATCGACGCCTCGACCAGTCGCTCCCACAGATCCGCCACCACCGCTTCGGGTACGCCAGCCGCGCGCGCCGCGGCGCAGGCGTTGCCGATGACCTGTGTCTTGCGTGCCTCGTCGCGGACCGCGCCGCGCTCGGGTTTGATCCGGGCGGCTGCATCCATATAGGCGAAGCGCCGGGCGAGCAGCGCGACGAGCTCGCGGTCGAGCGCATCGACGCCCGCGCGCACCTCGGTCATCGTCGTACAGTCGGGGCCGGGAAGGATCGGATCGGTCATGCGGACAGCCCTTGGCGCGGCATTGCCAGCCTGTCCAGCTTGACTCCTGCGCCATCCCCCGCTACCCGCCCGCCTTCGCAAAAGGCCCCGCACCCCGGTGAAGCGGTGGCCCCGACCAGACCCTCGGGTCAGGTGGAGCGATGACCGGGTATCGATCAGCAAAGCGTACCCCGCAGCGTTGGTCTTGTTATTGGCACTTGCAAGGAATTCATCATGTCGAAGCGTAGCAGCGCAAAGTACAAGCTCGATCGCCGGATGGGCGAGAACATCTGGGGTCGTCCCAAGTCGCCCGTCAACAAGCGTGAATACGGCCCCGGCCAGCACGGCCAGCGCCGCAAGGGCAAGGTTTCGGACTTCGGTATCCAGCTCCGCGCCAAGCAGAAGCTCAAGGGCTATTATGGCGACGTGACCGAGAAGCAGTTCCGCGCCTGCTACACCGAAGCAGCCCGCATGAAGGGCGACACCGGCCAGAACCTGATCGGCCTGCTCGAGCAGCGTCTCGACATGATCGTGTATCGCGCGAAGTTCGCACCGACCGTCTGGGCGGCGCGTCAGCTCGTTTCGCACGGCCACGTCCGCGTCAACGGCGTGAAGTGCAACATTGCGTCGCGTCGCTGCTTCGTCGGTGACGAGATCACGCTGGGCGACAAGGCCAAGGAAATGGCGCTGGTGCTCGAAGCGCAGCAGCTCGCCGAGCGCGAAGTCCCCGATTATGTCGCTCCGGACGGCGCAGCCAAGGTCACCTTCACGCGCGTTCCGTCGCTCGACGAAGTGCCCTATCCGGTGAAGATGGAACCGAACCTGGTCGTCGAATTCTACTCGCGCTGATCTTCTGATCTTTCGCGACGCAAAAAGGGCGGTCCCGTTGGGGCCGCCCTTTTTCGTTGTGCTGCCTTTCCCCCGCCCCGTTCGCCCCATTCCGTTCGTCCTGAGCGCAGTCGAAGGGCCGCCCGCAAACAGGCAAAGCCCGTGGGGAGAGGCGGCTTCGACTGCGCTCAGCCCGAACGGATTTGAGTTTGTTCAGATTAAACGGCCGCGACTTCGCTCAGCCCGAACGGAGTGAGGGTGGGTAGCGAGGACAAGATCCGCTACTGGATCCCCATCGTCGCGCGCAGGAACATGTCGCTGCGATCGAGCAGCGTCGTCCGCGCCTCGGTATCGTCGAGCGAATGCGCGAGGCCCTTGAACTCGACCAGTTCGACCTTCTTTCCCGCGCTGCGCAACCGGTTCGCCATCAGCCGCGATTCGCCGATGCCGACATTCTGGTCGAGGTCGCCGTGGAACATCAGGACGGGCACGGTGATCTTGTCGGCGTTCTGCGCGGGCGACCCCTGGCGGACGTGCGGTCCCTTGCCGATGAAGGCGTCGACGAGGGTAAAGTCCATGTAATTGTCGTGCTCGTGCCGCAGCGTATCGAGATCGGTCACCGGCGCGACCGCGACGATTGCCTTGAATAGCGTCGGATCGAGCACCGCGGACTGCAGCGCTGCATAGCCGCCATAGGACCAGCCAACGATCGCCAGCGTCGATGGCGCGGCGATCCCTTCCTTCACCAGCCAGCGCCCGCCGTCGTTGACGTCGCCGATCGCGGTGCGCCACGATTTGAAGCCGTTCTCGCTGAACCAGCCGTCCCCGTAGCCCGCCGATCCGCGGTAATTGGGCTGGAGCACCGCATAGCCGCGCGCGGCGAAGAATTGCGCGAGCCAGTCGAACCCCCATTCGTCTCGGGCGCTGGGGCCGCCATGCGGCATGACGATGGCGGGCAGGTTCTTCGCGACCGGACCGACCGGCAGCGTCAGATAGGCCGGGATCGGCGTACCGTCCGCCGCCGGGAAGGTGACCGCCTTGACCGGCGCGAGCGTGATGCCTTCGAGCGGCGGGCGCGACCGGAGCAGTTCGTCGAAGTGCCGGGTCTTCTTGTCAAACAGCGCATAGCCGCCCGGGTCGATGTCGCTCCCGGTCCATAGCAGCAGTTTCGATTCGTCCGCGCTCGCATCGACGAAGCGAACGAGCGGTTGTTTGGGCAGCGCCTTGGCGAGGCTCGCCTGGAGCTTCTTCAATTCGGGGTCGAAGAATTCGACCCGCCGGCGATCGGTGACATAGGTCGCGCCGACGACGCGGTGTTGCCGCCCGATCTGCACCAGCCCGGCGACATCGACATCGGGGCGTGCGAACACGAGGTCGCGCTTGAGGCTGCCATCGAGCGCGATCTTGAACAGCGCCTTGCGCCCGTCCTGCACGTCGAACCCGTAGGTGACGTTGAGCGTCGGATCGATCGCATAGGGATCGAAGCCCTGTTCGGTTTGCGAATCGCTCACCACGGTGCTGAGCGGAAGCCAGCCGTTCACGCCGGGCTTGCGATATTGGTAGACCATCTTGGCACCGCTATAGCCGGTGCTAGTCGTCGGCCGCAGGCCCATGATGCGGACGTGGCCTTGCCCGTCGGCGATATATTCGCGCGCGAACGATCGGGGTTTTTCCACGGTCTGGCGGCGGAGCGTGACCGGGTCGACCCGCTCCACGCCCATGCCTTGACCCTCTCCTGCAATATGTGTCCCGGTACCCTCGGTCTCGAGATATTGCCGGGTCATCAATACGGTATTGCCCGTCACGTCGCCCTGCCAGTCGATGATCCCGCCGCCATGCTGCATGATCCCGATCGAATTCATCGACGTCCGCGCGCTGAGCAGTTTCATGTCCTTGCCGTCCGCCCCGAGCGTGACGACGCGGTCGTAGCCGATCATGTCGCTGACGCGCCCGACAGTGACGCTGAACCCGCAGATCAGCCGCGTGTCGTTGGACCATTGGCAGTAATCGAGCTGTTCCTTGTCGCCGGTCGATCCGACCACCGTGGCCGGCGGCGTGGACGAGTCGATCGAGAAGACGACCGCGCGCGACCCACGTTTGGAATCGGTCAGCAACGCCACGAAGCGTTTTCCGTCCGGTGACAGGCTGATCTGCTGGACTTCCTCGCGCGCGCCGAATTTCTTCGCGGCATCGCTTGCCGCATGAAGTGGCATCGCGGTGCAAGCCAGCAACGCTGCCACGACAAAGTGTTTTCTCATCCCCGTATCTCCCCCGCGACGAATGATAGCAGGCAAATCCGGGCCGCCAAGGGACCCCGCGGGTCCGGTTGCACCCGGCGGGCGAGGCTGTCAGAACGGCGGGCGAGCAACAGGGGGTGACGTGCCGGTGAAGACCTTCGAAACACTAGGATTTGGCGTGGCGTTGGCGATGCTGCCGCAAGTGCTCGCGGCGCAGGCGACGAAGCCCGCCCCGACGATTTCGGTCGAGACGCTCAAGACCGTGACCAAGACCCTCTCCTCCGATGCGTTCGAGGGCCGCAAGCCGACCACGCCTGGCGAGACCAAGGCGACCGACTATATCGTCGAACGCTTCAAGGCGGCGGGGCTCAAGCCCGGCAACAACGGCAAGTGGTTCCAGGACGTGCCGCTGGTCGAGCTGACCGCGACCAACGTCACGCCGATGACGTTCAAGGGCGGCAAGACGCCCGTCAGCTTCGCCTATCGCAGCGACATGGTGCTCGCGACCTACCGCGTCACCCCTAAGATCGCGCTGGAGGACAGTCCGGTCGTGTTCGTCGGCTACGGCATCACCGCGCCAGAGCGCGGGTGGGACGATTATGCGGGCGTCGACGTGCGCGGCAAGACGGTCGTCATCCTGGTCAACGATCCTGACTGGCAGACCCCGACCAACACCGGCCTCTTCGAGGGCCGCGCGATGACCTATTATGGCCGCTGGACCTACAAGTTCGAGGAAGCCGCACGGCATGGTGCTGCGGGCGCGCTGATCGTCCACGAGACCGCGCCTGCGGCGTACGGCTGGGGCGTCGTCCAGTCGAGTTGGACCGGGCCGCAGCTCGAGCTCGACGAGAAGGGCGACCATGCCGACCAGAGCCAGGCGATCGGCTGGATCCAGCTCGACAAGGCGCGCGCGCTGTTCGCAAGCGCGGGGCAGGACTTCGATGCGCTCAACAAGGCCGCGAAGGTCAAGGGGTTCAAGGCAGTACCGCTCGGGCTGACCGCGTCGGCGTCGTTCGACAATAGGATCAAGCGGCAGGCGTCGAAGAACGTCGTCGGCATCCTGCCCGGCAAGCCCGTCGCACAGGGTGGGGCCCCTGGCGACTATGTCTTCTACACCGCGCATTGGGACCATCTCGGGCGGTGCGATCCGGTCGACGGCGACGACATCTGCAACGGTGCGCTCGATAATGCGAGCGGGATCGCCGGGCTGGTCGCGCTGGCCGAGGCGAACGTCAAGACGGGGCCAGCACGCCGGTCGGAAGTGTTCCTCGCGGTGACCTGCGAGGAATGCGGGCTGCTCGGCGCGCGTTATTATGCCGAGCATCCGATCTACCCGATGGCGCAGACCGTCGGGGGCGTGAACATGGACGGGCTCAACGTCGTCGGCCGCGCAAAGGACTTCGTCGTAACGGGCGCGGGCAAGTCCGAGCTCGAGGACATGATGAAGACGCTCGTCACCGCGCAGGACCGCGTGATCAAGCCCGAGCCCAACCCCGAGCGCGGCAGCTATTTCCGCTCGGACCATTTCGCGTTCGCGCGGGCCGGCGTGCCGATGTTCTACGGCGAATCGGGCGAGGATCTGCGCGTCGGCGGGACCGCGGCTGGCCATGCCGCGACCGAGGACTATATCGTCCATCGCTATCACAAGCCGCAGGACGAATATAATGCGGCGTGGGACTGGTCCGGTGCGGTCGAGGATCTGACGCTCTATTACGGTCTCGGCCGTGCATTGGCGGATGGGACGCGCTGGCCGAACTGGTACAGCACCGCCGAATTCCGCGCGATTCGCGACAAGAGCCGCGCGGGCAAGTAAACACAGGAAGCATCAGGAATGACACGCCTCGTCCCCCCCGCCGAATGGGCCCCGCATTCCGCCGTCTGGATCGGCTTCCCGAGCCATCCCGAACTATGGGTCGAAGACCTTGAGCCCGCGCGCACCGAGGTCGTCGCGTTTGCGCGCGCGGTCCACGCCGAGGGGCGCGGCGAACGTGTGCTGCTCGTCGCGGCGAACGACGAGGCGGCGACGGCGGCGGAGGCAATGGCGGGCGATTTCGCCGAGATCGTGGTCGAATCGTTCGGCGACATCTGGTTGCGTGATACCGCCCCAATCGTGTTGTCCGACGGCAGTGCGCGCGATTTCGGCTTCAACGGCTGGGGCGGGAAGTATGACCTGCCGGGCGACAGCGACATCGGGCAGCGGCTGGCGGTGGACCGCAAGCTTGCGGTCGAGCGTTGTGACTGGATCCTTGAGGGTGGCGCGATCGACGGCGATGGCACCGGCCTCGTCGTCACGACGGAGCAGTGCCTGCTCAACCCCAATCGCAACCCGGCGTTGAGCAAGACGCAGATCGAGCAGCGGCTGTGCAACGATCTCGGCTTTGCGCACATCCTGTGGCTTGGCGACGGGCTGATGCATGACCATACTGACGGCCATGTCGACAATCTCGCGCGCTTCGTCGCGCCGGGCGTGCTCGCGATTCCCGAGGCGGCGGAGAACGATCCCAACTGGCAGGTGTATCAACAAGCGGCCGCCGCGGCGACGGCGATGCCGGGGGTCGAACTGGTGCGCATTCCGTCGCCCGGCCGCGTGCTGCGCGACGAGGAGATCGTGCCGGCGAGCTACATGAACTTCTACATTGGCAATGCGGCGGTGGTCGTGCCGCTGTACGGCGCGCCCAACGATGCGGCGGCGGTCGCGGCGTTGCAGGCGCTGTTCCCGGGGCGCGAGGTGGTCGGTTTGCGCGCGGATGCGATCCTGACCGGGGGCGGGAGCTTCCACTGCATCTCGCAGCAAATCCCCGCATAGGGTTGGGGGGCGTCAATGCCCCCTGCCGCTGAAGCCCCGTCCCCGAGCGCCGGAAGGAACACCTGATCTTCCACCTGCTTTTCAGCCTGCCATGGCTGTTCGTCACGTTGCGCTTCATCCTGCCGCTCCCGTGGAACCCGGTGGCGAAGGTGATTCTCGCAGGCGTTCTGCTGGTCGGCTCGCAATTCCTGCTGTGGAGTCGGCTATCCTCGGGCTCGCCGTTCGCGCCGGAGATGCCGCGCGGCGTCGTGCTCGCGTTCAACGTCGCCTATGGCGCGATCCTGTTGCTCGCGGTGTTCCAGTTGGTGGTCGATCTCGCGCGCCTGCCTGCGCTTTTGATCGGGCAGGGTGGCTTCGCGGTACCGGTAGCGGTGCGCTACGCGATGGGGTTGATGGCGTTGTTCCTGACCGGCCTGGGGGTGGCGCAGGCGCAGCGGGTGCCGCCGGTGCGGGATATCGACGTCGTCATCCCCGGGCTGCCCAATGCGTTTGACGGCTATACGCTGGTCCAGCTGACCGACCTCCACATCAGCCGGCTGTTCCCGGCGCGCTGGACGCAAGCGGTGGTCGATCGCACCAATGCGCTCCACCCCGACCTGATCGTCGTGACCGGCGACTTCATCGACGGATCGCTCGCGATGCGCCGCGACGATGTCGAACCTTTGCGCGGGCTTCGAGCTGCCGACGGGATTTACGCAATTCCGGGCAACCACGAATATTTCTTCGAATATGACGCGTGGATGGCGCATTTCGCGGGGATGGGGATGCACCTGCTGCCCAACGCGCATGCGGTGTTGACGCGCGGGGACGGGCGGATCGTGCTCGCTGGCGTGACCGACCTGTCCGCGCGCGCAACCGGCCATCCCGCGCCCGATCTCGCCAGGGCGCTGGCAGGTGCCCCGGCGCGCGCGCCGATCATCCTGCTCGACCACCAGCCGCGCATGGCGCGCACTGCGGCGGCTCGGGGCGTGGCGCTGCAGCTGTCGGGGCATACGCATGGCGGGATGATCGTCGGGCTCGACCGGATCGTGGCACGTGCCAATGCCGGGTTCGTTTCGGGGCGCTACGACGTCGACGGGATGACGCTGTACGTCAACAACGGCACCGGGCTCTGGCCGGGCTTTGCGCTGCGGTTGGGTGTGCCCTCGGAGCTGACGCGGATTACGCTGCGGGCAGGGGCGCGTTAGACTGACCTCTTCCGTACGCCCTGAGCGCAGTCGAAGGGCCGCTTGCCGATCCGAGCGGAGCTTGTGGCGCGCGCGGGGCTTCGACTTCGCTCAGCCCGAACGGGTAGAGGGGATCCCATCGCAACGAACGCCACGCGCTTGAAACCGCGAGCGTGCTTGCGGAGGGGAACTGCGCCTCACAATCGCCCCAGCAACCGCTCGATCGAGTCATGGTGTGTCGTATCGTCGCCGCATTCGCGTTCGAGCACATGTTTGATCCGCTCGAGTTCGTCCTGCGTCATATGCTCGATCCCGATGAACTCGTTGCGGGCGGCGGTCGTTGCGCGGATGATCTCGTCGAGCTTGGCTTGGATCGCCGATGCGTCGCGATTCTGTGCATTCTGGATCAGGAACACCATCAGGAAGGTCACGATCGTCGTCGAGGTGTTGATGACGAGCTGCCACGTGTCCGAATAATGGAACACCGGCCCGGTCAGCCCCCACAGCAGCACCACCGTAAAGGCGGTGACGAACGCGATTGGTCGCCCCGCCCAATTGGCGACGCGTTGGGCAATCGTCTCGAACAACCGTTCCATCAGCGATATCCCGTTTGAATCTGGCGCGCGAACCACGATATGGCGGCGCATGACCGAAATCACCGTCGCCGCCCTGCAGCTCGCCTTCTCCAACGATATGGACGCGAATATCGAGCATGTCTCGGAACTCGTGCGCGAAGCCGCGAGCCGCGGCGCGCAGGTGATCCTGCCGCCCGAACTGTTCGAGGGCGAATATTTCTGCCGCGTCGAGGACGAGGGGCTGTTCTCCAACGCGAAACCGGTCGGCGAGCACAAGGCGGTGCTCGCGATGCAGGCGCTCGCCGAGGCGCTCAAGGTGACGATCCCGACGAGCTTCTTCGAGGCGGACGGACCGCATCACTACAACAGCCTCGCCATGATTGGCCCCGACGGCGAAGTGCAGGGCGTCTATCGCAAGAGCCATATCCCGGACGGCCCGGGCTATGAGGAGAAATTCTATTTCCGCCCCGGCAATACCGGCTTCAAGGTGTGGCCTGGTCCTGCGAAGACCACGCTCGGCGTCGGCGTATGCTGGGACCAATGGTACCCCGAGACCGCGCGCGCGATGATGCTGATGGGGGCGGACGTGCTGTTCTACCCCACCGCGATCGGCAGCGAGCCGCACGACACCTCGCTCGATACCGCACGACTGTGGCGGCGCGCGATGGTCGGCCATGCGGTGTCCAACGTCGTACCGATCGTCGCGGCGAACCGCGTCGGCACCGAGCACGACCAGACCTTCTACGGCACCAGCTTCATCGCGGACGAGCGCGGCGACATCATCGTTGAACTGGGGCGCGAGGAGGAAGGTGTGATCACCGCGACGTTCGACCTCGACCGTGTCAAGCGCCACCGGGCGGCGTTCGGCTTTTTCCGGGATCGTCGGCCCGAGCTGTACGGACGGCTGGTTCAGGATATCTGAGCGAGGCTTTGCGGGTCCGCGTGACCCGCGGAGGCGATCGGACTTGGGGGGAGGGCGAAAAGAATCGCCCGGCAGTCTCGATTGCCTCCGCGTATCGGTACGCTACGCTTCACGGCCGCAGCAACACTCCGCGTCAGCCACCGCTGTCATAGCGGAAGCTTCGACAAAGGTCCCTCATCCATTAGTTCAACGGATCCGCCGTTAAGATACCGGGGAATCACGTAGTTCTGCTGCGCGTGCGAACACCGCCTCGAACATCTCGGTCGTCAGGCGACCGGTATTCTGATTGTAGCGCGAACAATGGTAGCTATCGATCAGGATCCGCCCGTCGGGCATGCGATGTTCGGCAAGATGCCCGAACTTGCACTTGGGCAGTCGGCCACCGAGAGCCTTGACCGCGGACTGATGCGCGATCTGTCCTAGCGCCACGAACACGCGCGCCTTCGGAATCGCGGCGATCTGCCCTTCGAGGAACGGGCGACACGTGCGAATTTCTTCGGGCGTCGGCTTGTTCTGCGGCGGCAGGCATTTGACCGCATTGATGATCATCGCGCCCTGCAATTGCAGCGTATCGTCGGGCTTGGCCTCGAAGGTACCCGTCGCGAACCCGTATTTGGTAAGCGTATCGTACAGCAACACCCCCGCGAAATCGCCTGTGAACGGACGTCCGGTGCGATTCGCACCATGCTTGCCGGGGGCCAGCCCGATGATCCCGAGCCACGCCGCAGGGTCGCCGAACGCGTTTACGGGGGCATTCCACCAGGTCGGGAATTCCTCCCGCAATTCGTGGCGAAAGGCGACGAGGCGCGGACAGAGCGGACAATCATGCGGCGGCTCGGAGTCCGCGATCGGGCTGGGTGCGAAGTTCATGAAAAGCCGATAGGCGTGTTTGGGTGTCGATCTCAACCACCTACCCGTCTTATGCGATTGCGATCGGATCGAACCGACGCGGCCGTCATGGTCACCCTCGCGACGAAGTGCGTGCGGCGATCGCGGCATTGCCCGGTGTCGTGGCGGTTTCGCGACTGATCGAGACGGCACCGCTGGGGCCATCGCTGCGGCGTTTCACCAATGCGGCAGTGCTGTTGCACAGCGCCGAATCGCCCCCCGCGATGCTGGCGCGTCTCAAAGCGATCGAGCGCGACTTCGGCCGCCGCCGTGGACAGCGGTGGTCGGCGCGCGTGATCGACCTCGATATTGTGCTGTGGTCGGGCGGCGTCTGGCGCGATTCCGCATTGTGCGTGCCGCATGTGGCGTTCCGGACCCGCGACTTTGTGCTGCGACCGCTCGCGCAAATCGCGCCGCGCTGGCACGATCCGCTGACGGCGCGGACGATCCGGCAACTGGCGACGCGCTTGGACAAGGTTGACCGAACGGCGATCCGCTCCTAACGCGCATCGGCGTGTGTGGGCTCGTAGCTCAGTCGGTAGAGCAACGGACTTTTAATCTGTAGGTCCCGGGTTCGAATCCCGGCGAGCCCACCACGCGATCCCCTCGGCCAACCAGTGAGCGAGCGGAACGCGCGGCTCCGTCAATTCGACAGGATCGCCTGCGTCGATTGCGCGAGCGCAGGGCGTGCCGGTGGGGCATGCAGCAGCGGACTTGCCGCCTCGATCTTCGCGATGATCCCGCTCGTAAGTTTGTCGAGCGCTTCTTCCGAGAAAAAACCGCCCGGGACGAGGCAGCGCTCGATCAGTACGCGGCGAAATGCATCGAACGTCGCGGCGTCCGGCTTCCCGGGGTTCGCCCAGAAATCGTTCAACCGCCCCTGGAAGGTGATGTCCTCGATATCATAGACCGCCTGGCCGAGCGCGATCACCGGGATCCCCTGTGCGAGCGCGAGCGTGCCGCTGGTGCTGTTGATCGTCACCATGCCGCGCGACGCGAGCGAGATCGGTACGATGTCGCCGCCCTCGAGATAGTCGATCCGGTCGGTCACGCCGTGCAGCGCGGCAAGCGTCTTGGTTTCCAGCCGCCAGTCGCGGACGCCATTGTCGAGCGGGTGTTCCTTGATCACGAGGCGCAATTCGCGCGGCGCATGGCTGGCGAACGACGTGATCACCATTCGCAGCGCGTCGGCGATCCCCGCGAACGACGAGTGCAACCGGATCTGCGCGTCCGAGTCGAGCTGCAATGGGAACAGGATATACGGCGCGTTGCGCCGCACCATCGCAGCCTGGACCGCCTGGGCGCGTTGTGCTGCCGCCTTGCGTCGCGTCAGTCGGCGGACCCACCCCATGCCCTCGACCAGCGGATGCCACGGGCGGTGGTTTTCCCAATGCGGATAATGTGACCGGCTGAGCACGTCGGCGGTATTGTAGATCAGCGCCTCGGTCGCGCGGCGTCGGAAGGATGACGGGACGGGTGCATGTTGCGGTACCGGCGGCAGCAGCGCCGCCTGCGCGCGGTACCATGCGGGGTCGCGCGGCAAGGTCGAGTGGCCGTTGACCCCGCCGAGCTCGAGCGTGACCCAGTCGGGCCGGATATAGCCTTCCTCGAAGACATGGACGGGGACGTGCATGTCGCGACAGACCGCAATCGCGGCCATGTGGATCGGGCGGCAGTCGCCGAACAGCAGCACGTCGGTAATCGCCCGGTCGGTGATAATCTGGCGCAGCATCGCGGGCCAATCCTCGAGGCTGCCGCGATAGTCGATGCCGTTGGGCAGGCGCCAGAACAGCCGGTCACCGCCGTTGAAATTGACCTTGTGGACACCGTAGCCGTCCTGTCGCAGGACCTGGCCCAGTCGCCGGAACAACGGGCCCATCAGGCCCTGCAGGAGCAGGATGTTGCGCTCCGCGAGCGGTTGTACCACCGCCGCCGACGCCGTCCGCGGCTGGGTGACGGATTCGTTGGCGATCATGTCCGCCATCCGTAATTCCTTTTGTTTCTCAATGGTGCGGCCCATCGGATCGCACTGGCTTTGTTCGTCCATAGAACTGCACCAGTGATTTTCCAAGCAGCCGAAACCAAACGCCGGGGTCCGCTGCCGGGGTCGTGACAGTTTCGTGGCCGGGGGTTATAGGCGACCGCGTTTCTCTTCTGCCGGACCGATCGTTTCCGTTTCGGCGCTACAGGGATGCAACCCATTCTGTGGCGAACGGCGTGATCCCTTTTCTGACAATGCTGCTTCTTTCGGTGGTGCTCGACGCAGCAGCGCGGCCACGGGCGCGTACGGGGCGCGACTGGCGTGGCGTGGCGCTCCACCTGATGGTCATGACGGGCGTCTTTGGCCTGATCCTCGCGGGCACGGGGAACCCGGCGATTGCGGCGCTGGTGAGTGTCGCGCTCGTGGCGTTGTTCATGGTCGCCTCCAACGCCAAGCGCAAAATGCTCGGTGAGCCGTTGGTCTTTTCCGATCTGGCGTTGCTGGTGGGCGTGGTGCGACACCCGCGTTTCTATTTCTCCGCGCTTTCGGTGGCGCAGCGCTGGATGCTGGGGATCGGTGCGGGGATCGCGGTCATCGCGATCGCACTCTTGTCGTCCGGCGCGGTGCGCCCGCATCTGACCGGGGTGGCGCTTGCCGTGGGAGCCGGCCTCGCGGTTGCGCTGCTATTGCGCAGCCGGGCCCTCGACGGGCTTGCGGCGACTCCCGACCTCGAGGCCGATTTCGCGCGGCTGGGCATGATGGCCTCCTTGCTGCTGTACTGGTGGCGGTGGTGCGGATCGTCGGATCCACAACCGTGCCCTGCGGTAGCGCAACAACCCGAGGCCGACCTGCCCGAACTCGTCGTGATCGTGCAGTGCGAATCGTTTTGCGATCCCGTCGAACTCACCGGCAACCCGCGGGATGCCTTTCCAGGGCTGGAGGCGGCGCGGAAGGCGGCATGGCAATGGGGTACGCTCGATGTCAGCGGGTTTGGCGCCTATACGATGCGGACCGAATATGGCGTGCTGTTCGGACGCAGCGAGGACGCGCTCGGCTTCCGACGCTATGACCCGTTCCTGACGGCAGCGGGCGACGCGACGCACGCGCTGTCCGCGCGATTGCGTGGCGCGGGATATCGCAGCCTGTTCGTCCACCCGCATGATCTGCGTTTCTACAGTCGGGACCGGTTGATGCCCCAGGTCGGCTTCGCCGCGATGATTGGGGAGGAAGGCTTTCCGCCGCGCGGTGCCGGGGCGGGGCGCTACGTCGATGACCGGATGCTCGGTGCCTCGGTGATCGGAATGATCGAGGCAGCCACCGAACCGACGATGATCTACACCGTCACGATGGAAAACCACGGGCCGTGGGACAGCGACACTGCGCGCGATGCCGCCGGGCGGCGCGACGCATATCTCCGCCATGCACGCAGCAGCGACGCGATGCTGCAGGATCTGACGGCGTATTTCGCGCGCGCGGGGAAGTCGGCGCTGCTCGTTTTTTTCGGCGATCACCGCCCGAGTATTCCAGGGGTTACCGCCCCCGGTGGTGCGCGGCATACCCCCTATGTCCTGTTGCGCTTCGGCTCGGACGGGGTGATTGCCCCTGGTACAAGCGGTCCGACCAGTCTCACCCCGGCCGAATTGCACCACACCATTTTGCGCTGCGTGACGGCGCTCCGCTAGGTTATTCGCCGCGCGGGATGAGTGCGGTGAGCAGACGATCGCGCAGCGCCGGCGGCAGCAACCGATCGAACCAGCGCAACACCACGAACGGCCAGGGAAAGATCACATGGCCTTGCCCGCGCGCCGCCGCTGCGGCGATGCGCGCGGCGGCATCGGCTGGCTGGATCTCGAACGGGCGGGGCCCCGCGTTGCTGCGACTCGCTGGGGTATCAATGAAACCGGGGGAAACGACCGTCACGCGCACGCCGTGTTGGCGCACGCTCAACCGCAACGCCTCGCCGAAGCGCAGCAATCCGGCCTTCGACCCGGCATATCCCGCGGCGAAGGGCAGCGCGTGGAAGGCTGCGGCGGACCCGACCAGCACGATTCCCCCGCCCCCGCGCTGCGCCATGCGCCGCGCAAGCGCCGCCGCGATCGCGCTTGGTGCAACGAAATTGACAAGGCCAAGTCGTGCGATCTGGTGTGCATCCTCGACCAGGTCGCCTGCGGCACGCACGTCCCCGGCCCCGGCAACCAACAGCGCCAAGGTGATCGCCCCCGCGTCGTCCTCCTCCTCTACCGCCGCAATCGCAGCCTTGCAGTCGGTCAGTTCGAGCTGACGCAGAACGACTGCGGCACCCGCCTGGCGGCACGTGCTCGCAACCGCCCCCAGGCGCGCGGCATCACGCCCCCACAGGACGAGCGTCCGCCCCGGCGCGGCGTAATGGCGTGCCAATGCGGCCCCCAGACTGCCGGATGCCCCGGTAATGAGGATGCGGTCCGGTGATGGTTTGTTCATAAGTGGCTTTTACTGCTGCAATGATCATAAGGAACGCTGGCTCCGATCCGAGCGACACGTCGCGGCACTCTGCCGCATTGCGGGTTGACAGGAGGGGGCCGGGTCTGACCATAGCAACCTCCATATTTGCGTATTGGACTGTGAATTTGCGAGGCCTGCCTATGATGAATAACAGGTCCGATGTTACCCGCATTCGGCTGTTTCGGAATGATTTCCTAGAACGGTTCACGTTGATTTCGCCGGCGGCCTTCGCCGTCACCTGGACGATCTTTCTCGGTTTTGCGATCTACGCCAGTTGGGGCGTGACGAGCTTCGGCATGTCGATCGCGCTGGTTGCGCTCGGCGTGCTGATCTGGACGCTGTTCGAATACATCATGCATCGCTTCGTCTTCCATCTGAAGTTCACTTCGGAATGGGGGCGCGGGCTGATCTTCATTGCGCATGGCAACCATCATTCGATGCCTGGCGATCCGTATCGCAACATCATGCCGCCGGTCGTCAGCGTGTTGATCTCGTGCGGGGTGTGGTTCCTGTTTGTCCAGATGATCGGCGACGCTGGGTCGGTGCTCTTCGTCGGGTTCGGGATCGGCTACGTCGTTTATGACGTGACGCACTATGCCTGCCATCAGTTTCCGATGCGCGGCCGGATCCTGGGGGCGTTGCGTCAGCATCACATCCGGCACCATTATGCCAAGCAGGAAGGCAATTTCGCGATCACGGCGATCCTGTGGGATCGCGTGTTCGGGACGTATATCCCCAAGAAAAAGAAGCGCGCGTAAACGATCGGGCCAGCGGCCCGGTCCGTTCACCGCTGTAGCGCGTCGATCGCCGCGATGACGATGTCCACATGCTGCGCCCATGTTGGGGGACGATAGGCGGGGATCCGCTCCAGTTGCGCAGCATGCATTGGCCCGGCGTTGAAATGGTCGAAAATGGTCCGCCGCCAGGCCGGCCCATCGAGCGGATCCAGATAGTCCGGCGCCGATCCTCCCGCTTCGCGCAGCGCGGGCAGGTCGCTGCAGATGACCGGCGTGCCGACGGCGAGCGCCTCGGCGACCGGCATGCCGTACCCCTCGGCGAACGACGGCAGCACCAGCGCGCGGGCGCCGCGCAGCAACGCATCGAGATGCTGATCCGAACAGCCGTTGCGCTCCTCGACATGGCCACGGAGCGACGGGCAGCGTTCGAGCATGTCGATCACCTGTTCATTCTCCCACCCGCGCCGACCGACGATGATCAACCGTGGGATCTCGTTTTGCGGCAACGTCTCAGCGAAGGTCCGCCACAGGTTGAGCAGCAGCAGGTGATTCTTGCGCGGCTCGATCGTGCCGACGCAGAGGAAGTAGGGCACATCGGGCACCGCGATCGGCGTGGCGGTCGTGGGCATGACCTGCGTGCCGAGCAGCGCGACGTGGATCGCGACATCGCGTCCGCTCCGCGCGATCCACGGACGCATCGAATCGCCCGTCGCCGCCGAATTGACGATCACGCCATCGGCATAAGCGGCGATCGTCTCGATTCGCCGTTGATGCAGGCTGGCACCGTCGGGGCGCGCATATTCGGGATATTCGATCGGAATCAGATCATGCACCAGGCACAGAAATTGTGCCTGCTCGCGCGCGAGGATGCGCTGGACGAGCGCGGGCCGGGTCAGGTGATGTGGCGACGCCTGGACATAGACGCCGCCGGGAGTCGCGCGACCGGGCTTGGGGAGCAGCGTCATCAACAACGGCACGGTTTCGCGCAGCGAGCGCTGCTCGACCCCGCCGCCTTCCGAATCCCAGCGGCGTTCGAGCAGGTCGAGGTAGCGCAGCGCGGTCTCGGACGGCAGCCGGCCATAGCCTGCCAGCGGATGGACCGCGGCGAAATCGAGCCGGTCGCCGAGCCGGTCGTGCAACCCGCGGGCATAGGCCATCTCGACCCGGTCGACGCCCGAGGGAGTGTGATGCCGCGCACGCGAGATCAGGCGCGAAATATCGAGAATCACGCGCTTCGTCACGATGTCTTCGCTCCCATCAGGCGTCCTTGCGCCTGGCGCAGTCGGCTGACCCAGCCGAGTCGGTTGTGTGTGGCCCCTTGCCCCATGCGGCCGATCAGCACTTCGGGCGAGCAGGGCAGGCTCGTCGCCGGATCGAGGTAGCGCGGATAAGCGATCAGGACCGCAGCGATCAGGTCCAGCACGCTCAACGTGCGACCACGGCGATCGGGAATATGGCCAAGGTCGCACGTAACCCCCCAGCCCGCATAGAAAGGCGTACCGTGGCAGGTGACGTCGCGACCGCGCAACAGCGCCTCGAACCCGGTCAGCGAGGTGAGCACGTGGACGCCGTCGACCAGATCGAGCAGGGGTGCCATCCCGCCGCCGACGACGACGCGGTCGGCATAGTGCAGTGCATCCGACTCGGCGACGACGCCGACGCGGTGGCCTGCGGTGACGTCGGGGTGGGGGCGGAACCAGATTTCGGCGTCGGGTTCGCGCGCGCGGGTGCGGCGCAGCAATTCGAGATTGCTCGCCAGTCCGCCGCCGCCGAGCCGCACCGACATGTCGTCCTCGACCTGCCCCGGGACCAGCACCAGCCGGCGTCCGGGTTGACGATCCGGGAAGCAATGCGCTGTATCGCTGCCATATTTGCTGATCCCCGCCGCCAGGATCGTGTCGCGCAACCGTGCCGCGCGCGCGAGCATCTCGGGCGGGAAGTCGGCGGTCGCGAGCAGGGTCTCGAGGTCGCTCGCGCGGCTGGGGTCGTAATGAATCCCGCGCCAGTCGACCGTAACCGACGACGGCGGCACCAGATTACTGCCGAGTCCGACCGACCGGACGAACCCGTCCTCGACGCGCACCAGCGGCACTCCGTCGGCGTCGGCCTGCGCGACCATCGCGTCGGAAACGCGCGACGGCCAGATCGCGACCGCACCGCCGGTGCGCGCGGCCCACGCCAAAGCACGCCGTTCGGAGCGGAAAAAACGCAATCCGTGTTCGGGCGTGAACAGGAATCGCGCGATTTCATGCCGCTTCCACCAGCTAAAACCACACCCGGCGACGATGTTGCGGTTTCCCGCGAACGTCTGTCGCCAATCGCCGAGGGTGGCGATCGTTGCGGTCAGGTCGGTCGGTTCGCCAGTGAACGGATCGCGGTAGCGCGTACCCGCCAAATGCTGCGCAACGGTCCGCCGCAACGTCCCGACATCGTCGCCAGGCGCCCCGAAGCGTCCCGCGGACAGCAGATGCACCCGCACCCCCGCGATCGCGGCGAGCGCGATCCATTCGTCGTCGCCGTGCGCGACCAAGGCGGTCATGCCGGGGAGCAGTGACCACGGATCGGTCGGCGACTCGCTTCGACGCGGGGTGGCCGCGATGCGCTGCGCGGTCGCCTGTTCGGGGGCGGGCAACAGCGCGCGCGCCGCTGCATCTTCGCTGGGCTTGCGGGTGCGTAGCACGACCGCGATCGGGTCGGGCGAAGGCGTGCCCCAGAAGCATCCGCCAACCCGCGCCGTGCGGATCGATGCGAACAGATGGTCGATCGCCGCGTGCGACAAATCCGGCGCGCGGTCGGCACCGTCGCGCGTGACGGACACGCCGCCGTCGGGGAAGGGGGACGCGCGCAACAGTGGCGGCAAGGCGGCGCCGCTCATGGCCGCTGGTCCCAGGCGGCAAGGCGAAGCCCGTGCCCGTCGCGCTCGATCACGCCATAGGCGCCGGTCCGCAGCTTGAGCGTCGGCAGCGCGCTGGCCTGACGCTGAAGACCCTCGTCCGCCAGCAGCGCGAACCGTGCCGCGCCGTTGCTCGTCACGATCAGGATGCGCCCTTGCGCGGTTGCAAACAGATCGCGCCATCCCGCGATCCGGCGATCTGCATCGACGATCCAGCCTTCGGGTGCTTCCGCCGCATGGTCCCACCGCGCGAGTGCGGCTTCGCCGATCCGGTCGATCACCTCGGGTTCCAGCTTTGCCTCGTCAGGACCGTGGTCGATTTCGGTCAGCCAGTCCGCGGGCTCGACCTGCAGCGCGGCGGGCTGATGCGCGAGGATCCCCGCGATCGTCGATCGCGTCCGCCGCAGCGGCGCCGCCAGCGCGCGGTCGAAGCCGATCCCGGCTCGCGCAAATGCAAGGCCCAACGCTTCCGCCTGCGCGACTCCGCTCTCGACGAGGGCAAGATCGGTCGCCGCACCGATCCGGCGCGCGGGTTCCCCCGGCGCGAACGTATTGCCATGCCGGACGATGAAGACGCTCAGACCCATAAACGCTCAGATCCACGAAGACTGGGGTTCGCCGTATTCCGCAATCAGCCGCTCCGCCATCGCGAGATCGGCAGGCGTGTCGATCCCCGACATGGTGTGCGGCATCGCATCCGCCGCGACCGTCAGGATCGGCTCGCCCGTTTCGAGGAAGCGCAGTTGCTCGAGCCCCTCGAGTCGTTCGTACAGCGTGGGCGGCGTCGCCTCGAACCGCCGCAGCGCATCGAAGCGGTACGCGTACAGCCCAATATGGCGGAACACGGGCGACAGCGGCTCGCGCTCGCGCAACCGCTGCTCGTCGCGGATCGCGGGGATCACGGTCTTCGAGAACCACAGCGCGCGCCCGTCCTCGCGGCGGGTGCAGGTCGTGCCGCTGAACGGCGATACGGTCTTGTGCTGGCGCAACGTATCGAGCGCGGGCCAGGGAAGCTGGACGACCGGGGTGGCGACCGAGCAGGACGATTCACGCAGAGCAGCGATCAGCGCCTCGATCAGCGCGGGCTGGACGAACGGCGCGTCGCCCTGGAGGTTGACGACGATCGGCGGGGCGACGGCGCGGTCGCGCGCGACCGCCCAGGCGCGGCCCGAGCCCGACGAGATATCCGGATCGGTCATCACCGCCGCGCAGCCGAGCGCTTGCGCATGATCGTGGATTCGCTGGTCGTCGGTCGCGACGACGACGTCGACGTTCCCGGCGCGCGCAGCCCCTTCGCGCGCGATCGCGACGACGCGCGACAGGAGCGTTCGGCCAGCAATCTCGATCAGGGGTTTCCCCGGCAAGCGGCTCGACCCGAAGCGGGCCGGGACGACGATGAGGTCGGCCGGGATCGGGTTGGCGGGGATCGGGTTGGTGGGGGTCAAGTCGCGCGAAATCTCAGACAACGCCTGCCCGCAGGATGTCGTGCAGGTGGATCACGCCGACCGGTCGCGAATCCTCGCATACGAACAGCACCGAGACGGCATTGTCGTTGAGGATTCGCAACGCATCCGACGTCAGTGTGTCGGGCGTGACCGTGATCGGCGTCGGCGTCATATGCTCGCCGATATCGTCGGCGAGCCGTTCGCTTGCAAAGCTGCGCCGCAGATCGCCATCGGTGAAGACCCCGACCAGCCGGTCGTGATGATCGACCACCGCGGTGCAGCCGTACCGCTTGCGGCTCATTTCCATCGTCGCGTCGAGCAGCGTCGCGCCGAGCCGGACCTTGGGCACTTCGCTCGATTCGGCCATCAATTGCACGACCGTGGTCAATTGCGCGCCAAGACGTCCGCCCGGGTGGAAAACGAAGAAGTCCGACCGTGAGAAGCCGCGCTGCTCGGTCAGCGCCACCGCGAGCGCGTCGCCCAGCACCGCCTGGACGACGGTCGAGGAGGTCGGCGCGAGTTCGTTGGGGCAGGCTTCGCGGACTTTCGGCAATGCCAGGCAGACGTCGGCGGCGCGCCCGGCGGTGCTCTCCGGGTGCGCGGTCGCGACGATCAGCGTGACCCCGAAACGACGGCAATAGGTGATGATCGCGCCGAGTTCGGCGGTCTCCCCCGACCAGCTCAGCGCCAGCACGACGTCGCCGGCGCTGATCATGCCGAGGTCGCCGTGGCTCGCTTCGCTGGAATGGAGGAACAACGCCGGGGTCCCGGTGGAGGCCATCGTCGCGGCAATCTTGCGCCCGACCAGCCCGCTCTTGCCGACGCCGGTGACAATCAGGCGGCCGGACAATTTGCTGAGGATCGCCACGGTCTCCAGAAAGCTGTCGCGGAGTGGCGCAACCCGCAATGCCTCGGACAGCGACTGGAGAGCGTCCATCTCGATCCGCGTCGTGCGGAGTGCGGACAGCAAGCCCGAATCGTCCAAGACCTTTGCAGCGATTGCTTGCATATGTTCCTCGCAGTTCCAGGCGACAGGGTAATATCGACCTACAACTAAAGTGTTATCGCGTTGACATCCAGCCAAACGACGCCACAGATCGCCGCACTGCGGCAAAGCGCATTGCTAGAGAGACAGGTTCCGCGCGTGGCAAGGGAAAAAGCATAATGCAGTTGTGTGGGCGTGAAATCGGGCCGGCCGAGCCGATCTTCTTCATCGTCGGCCCGTGCGTCATCGAAAGCGAGTCGTTCGCGCTTTCCACCGCGACGCAGCTTCGCAAGATCGCCGACCGGCTGGGCGTCCTGCTGATCTACAAGAGCTCGTTCGACAAGGCCAACCGCAGCTCCGGCGCGTCGTTCCGCGGCCCGGGAATCGAGGAGGGGCTGCGCATCCTGGAGAAGGTCCGCACCGAAACCGGGCTGCCGATCCTGACCGACGTCCATAGCGAGGATCAGGTCAAGATGGTCGCAGACGTCGTCGATGTGCTGCAGACCCCGGCGTTCCTCGCGCGCCAGACCGATTTCATCGCGGCGGTCGCGGCATCGGGCAAGCCCGCCAATATCAAGAAGGGCCAGTTCCTTGCCCCCGGCGACATGCGGCATGTCGCGGACAAGGCACGCGCGGCGGCGGCGGCGGCAGGGGTGCCGACCGACAATTTCATGATGTGCGAACGCGGCGCGAGCTTTGGCTACAACAACCTCGTGTCCGACATGCGCAGCCTCGCGATCATGCGCGATACCGGGTGCCCGGTGGTGTATGACGCGACGCATTCGGTGCAATTGCCGGGCGGGCAGGGCGACCGATCGGGCGGGCAGCGCGAGTTCGTGCCGGTGCTGGCGCGCGCGGCGGTCGCGGCGGGGGTGTCGGGGCTGTTCATCGAATCGCATCCCGATCCTGACCAGGCATTGTCCGATGGCCCCAACAGCTGGCCGCTCGACCGGCTGGAAGCGCTGCTCGAGCAGCTCGTCGGGATCGATGCGCTGGTGAAGGCCGGCGGGCTCGACGCGGTCGCCTGAGGGCGCCGGCGCGATGCTGGCGCATGTTCCCGTGGCGATCGGGGTTCAGCTGCTGTGCTGGGTCATCGCGCGCGCACTGGGCGCGCCGACGCGCGCGTCGGTGTGGACCGGCTGTTTCGCGGGAAGCGCGGTGTGCATCATGCGGGAGATCACCCAGCGCGAATATCAGTGGATCGAGCAATTCGGTGCCGGGCGGCGGGCGAACATGCCGGGCTATGCCGGACTCGAGGTGTGGCAGTGGAACAGCCATTCGCTCACCGAGACCGCCGTCGCGATCGCGGCTTCGGTGGCGCTGGCCGCAGCGGTCACCTTCGGAAGGGGGCGGTAAGCCACCCCGTTCATCCCCCCGCAAGGTGGCTCCCGCCACGCAGGTTGCGCATGGCGGGAGCGTCAGGGCCGAATCGTTCCGGGAGACGATGACTCGGCCTTGATACTTTATCTCATCACATGTACCGGGCCGTCATAGCACCCGACCAAGATGTTCTAAAAAGGCCGTCTCCCGCATGAACCGATTCCTTCTGCTGTCCAGCGTCGCCGCGTCCTTTGCCTTTCCCGCCGCCGCTTTCGCCGCCGAGCCTGCGCAGCAGGTCGACCCGGCACCAGCGCCGACCACTGCGGCGTCGCCTGCCGATACCGCGGCGAACAAGGCCGGGGGCCCCGACATCGTCGTCACCGGTCGTCTCGATGCGGCGCGCGCGTCGATCCAGCCGAGCTTGGGCGCGACGACCTATTCGATCACCGCGGCGCAGATCAAGGCGCTCCCCGGTGGCGACAATCTCCCGCTGAACCAGATCCTGCTGCAATTGCCGGGGGTTGTGCAGGACGGCGGTGGGCAGTTCCATGTGCGCGACGATCACAACAATCTGCAATATCGCATCAACGGCACGATCCTGCCCGAAGGCGTCTCGGTGTTCGGCCAGACGCTCAGCCCGCGCATCGTCGAGCGGTTCGACCTGCGCACCGGCGCGCTTCCCGCGCAATATGGTCTGCGCACCGCAGGCATCATCGACATCACCACCAAGAGCCATTTCGACAATAGCGGCGTCGCGCAAATCTACGGCGGGACCAACGACACGATCCAGCCGAGCATCGAATATGGCGGCTCGACCGGCCAGACGAATTACTTCGTCACCGGCAGCTACAAGCACAGCAACAACGGGATCGACCCGGTCGATTCCGGGCGCACCCCGCTGCACGACAAGACCGACCAATATCAGGGCTTCGTCTATCTCGACCACACGCTGGATGTGAACAACCGCGTATCGCTGATCGGCGGCTATGCCGACCAGAGCTACCAGATCCCCAATCCACGCGGGCTTCGCCCCGACAGCGGCTATAGCGTCGGCGGCGTCAGCGATTTCCTGAGCAACGACCTCGACGAGCGCCAGCACGAACAGACCGCCTTCGCGCTCGCCAGCCTGCTCCACGATTCCGGGCCGCTGACGCTCCAGGCCTCACTGTTCGCGCGCTATTCGGCGCTGCGCTACACCCCCGACGTGCTCGGCGAATTGCTGTTCAACGGGCTCGCGCAGAATGCGTACAAGCGCGACTTCACCTTCGGCGGGCAGATCGAGGGGGCCTATCGGCTGAGCCCCGCGCACACGTTGCGCGGCGGCGTGATCATCGCACGCGACCGCAACAACAGCCGTACCTCGACCCAGGTATTTCAGGTCGACGACGCGGGTGCGCAGCTTGGCGAGCCGGTGACGGTGATCGATAACGGTAGCGCGACCGAGATGACCTACAGCGTCTATCTGCAGGACGAATGGAAGATCGCCGACCCGCTGATCGTCAACTTTGGCGGCCGGTTCGATCATTATAACGGCTACCGCGCCGAGAGCGCCTTCTCTCCGCGCGTCAACGCGGTGCTGACCCCGGTCGAGGGGCTTGCGCTCCACGCCGGTTATTCGCGCTATTTCTCGCCGCCGCCGTTCAGCAACGTCGCCACCACCAGCGTGCTCAAGTTCCGCGGCACCAGCGCGCAGGCCCCCGGCGACGACGGCGTCTCCCCGCCGCTGACCGACACCCCTTATGCCGAGAAGCAGGACTATTTCGATGTGGGCGGGCAGTGGAAGCTGTCGCCTACGGTGACGGTCGGGCTCGATGGCTATTATCGCAAGTCTTACAATCTGCTCGACGAAGGCCAGTTCGGCGCGCCGATCATCCTGACGCCGTTCAATTATGCGCGCGGGACGATCAAGGGGGTCGAGGGCAATATCAGCTACGCCGCGCACGGCCTGTCGCTGTACGGCAACCTTGCCTATGCCAAGGCGCAGGGGACCAACATCGTCTCCTCGCAGTTCAACTTCGACCCCGCCGATCTGGCGACGATCGCCAGCCGGTCGATCTATCTCGACCACGACCAGACGTGGACCGCCTCGGCGGGTGCGTCCTACCGGATCGAGCAGGGCTTCCTGCGCGATACGCGGGTCGGGGCGTCGATGCTCTACGGATCGGGGCTGCGTCGCGATGGCGATGTCCCCAATGGCGCCAAGCTGCCGCCCTTTGCGGTGGTCAATTTGACCGCGAGCCACAATTTCGCCGGCCCGGGGATCGAGATCCGCGCGGACATCATCAACGTCGGCGACCATGTGTACCAGATCCGCGACGGATCCGGCGTCGGGGTGGGCGCACCGCAGTTCGGCGCGCGGCGCGGGTTCCTGTTCGGGATCAGCAAGACGATCTGAGCGGCGATATACCCATGCTGCTTCCCCGGCGAAGGCCGGGGCCCAGTCGAAGTGGTCGAGGTAACGAAGCGCAGTGCTTCGACGTCCACCGTTTCGCTCCTGGGCCCCGGCCTTCGCCGGGGAAGCGGTAACAATGGCGGTGCCTACTCCCGCTCGCTCAGCTTGCGTTCCCATGCCAGCGCATCGCGCACGATCACGTCCAGGTCGGCGCGCTGCGGCGTCCAGTCGAGCGTCGCCAGGATCGCGCGATTGTCCGCGACGAGTTCCCCCGCGTCGCCCGCGCGGCGACCCTCCACCACGCGCTCGAGCTTGCGGTTGGTCACCCGGTCGACCGCATCGAGCACCTCGAGCACCGAGAACCCCTTGCCATAGCCCGCGTTGAGCGTGTGGCTGCGGGTCGGTTCGGCGATCAGCACGTCGAGCGCCGCGACATGCGCCGCCGCGAGATCGCTGACATGGATATAGTCGCGCACCCCGGTGCCGTCGGGGGTGGCGTAATCGGTGCCATAGACCCCGACCGTCGCACGCTTGCCGAGTGCCGCCTCGACCGCGATCTTGATCAGGTGCGTCGCGCCGATCGTCGACTGGCCGGTGCGCCCCGCCGGGTCCGCGCCAGCGACGTTGAAATAGCGCAGCGCCGCGTAATTCATCGGATGCGCCGCCGCGACGTCGCGCAGCATCGCCTCGGTCATCAGCTTGGAGGTGCCGTACGGGTTGATCGGCACGGTCGGGTCGCCTTCCGCGACCGGCACGCGCTCGGGCGTACCATAGGTCGCCGCGGTCGAGGAGAAGATGAAGTGCTTCACGTCCGAAACGACCGCGCTCTCGATCAGCGCGCGGCTCGCGACCGTGTTGTTGCGGTAATATTTGAGCGGGTCGCTCACCGATTCGGGGACGATGATCGACCCCGCGAAATGCATCACCGCGCGGACACCGTGATCGCGCATCGTCGCGCGGACCAGCATGTCGTCCTCGATCTCGCCCCGCACGAGCGTTGCGCGCGGATCGACCAGCCAGTCGAACCCGGTCGTCAGATTGTCGTAGACGACGACCTTGTGCCCCGCATCGAGCAGCGCCAGTACCGCATGGCTACCGATATAGCCTGCGCCCCCCGTCACCAGCACCGAACCGTCAAGCATCGCCGTCCCCTTTTGTCGCCTGCCGCCGTACCTATCTTAGACCCCTAAACAAGGAGCGAATGATGGCAAGCGAAGTCGCAACGCTGGCAGGCGGGTGTTTCTGGTGCACCGAAGCGGTGTTCAAGGACGTGATCGGCGTCGAAAGCGTCGAGAGCGGATATATTGGCGGGAAGGTCGCCAACCCGACCTACAAGCAGGTGAGCGGCGGCGATACCGGCCATGCCGAGGCGATCCGCGTGACCTTCGACAGCGATCAGGTGCGCTATGGCGACATCCTCGACATGTTCTTCGCAACGCATGACCCGACGACGCTCAACCGCCAGGGCAATGACGTCGGCACGCAATATCGCTCGGCGATCTTCCCGCATTCGGACGAGCAGGCCGCCGAAGCGCGTGCGGCGATGGAGCGTGCGGCAAAGGACTGGCCCGCGCCGATCGTCACGACGATCGAACCGCTGACGGAGTGGTATGAGGCCGAGGACTATCACCAGGATTATTGGGACAGCGAAGGCCAGCGCAATCCGTACTGCATGGCGGTGATTCCGCCCAAGCTGGCAAAGCTGCGCAAGAGCTTTGCGGAACGGTCGAAGACGGTCTCGGCGTAACGCGGTGTGGGGGCGGGGGGCAGGCGATCGTCGATTGCCTGCCCCCTCTGCGTTTTCGCGCTTCCCCGGCGAAGGCCGGGGCCCAGGAGCGGGCCGGTCGGAAGAGAGCGCAGCACGTGCTTGCCGACCGCCTTCGACTGGGCCCCGGCCTTCGCCGGGGAAGCGCACTCGGGTATTGTGGGACTCTGCCCGTCACCGGTCTTGCGACCGGTGACGGCTAGTCCCGATGCGCGGCGCGGCGCAGGCGGTCGTTGATGGCGGTGCCGATGCCATCCGACGGGATCGGTGCGATCGCGATGCGCGCGCGGTCGGAAGCGTCGGCGCGGTGGAGCGCGTCGAACAAGGCAGCGGCGGCGTCCGTCAGGTCGCCATGCGCCGATAGCGTAGTGTCGCCCGCGACTTCGCCGAACCCGATGAGATATTCGGAAGCCTCCGCCTCGGTCGCGTTCAACCGGAGTGGCTTGTTCGGTGCGTAATGGCTGGCGAGCTGGCCGGGGGCGGTGATGATTGCCGCTTCCCCGTCTTCTCCTTGCTTCCCCGGCGAAGGCCGGGGCCCAGGAGTGGCCGGGTCGGAAGAGAGCGCAGTACTCGCTTGCACATCGCCCTCGACTGGGCCCCGGCCTTCGCCGGGGAAGTGCAATGGGGGGGCGGGGGGAATATCCCCGAACCGCGCTAGATCCTCTGCCGTCACCGGCCCAGGCCGCAACACCTGCAACCCGTAAACGATCGTAGACTCCACCCCAGCCTCGGTCGCGCCATCATCCACCACCAGCGCGATTCGCCCACCCAGCGACGCCACAACATGCGCCGCGCGCGTGGGGCTGATCGCGCCGCTCGCATTGGCGGACGGCGCAGCGAGGGGCACCCCAGCCGCTTCGATCAGCGCGCGCATCGCCCGGTGCGCAGGCACCCGGATCGCAACGGTCGCAAGCCCCGCGGTCACCAGCGACGCAATCCCCGCATCGGTACGCACCGGCAACACCAGCGTCAGCGGCCCCGGCCAGAACGCCGCCGCCAAGGCGCGCGCGGTTGAATCGAACACCGCGATCCGCTCCGCCGCCGCGAGATCGAGCACATGGACGATCAGCGGGTTGAAACTCGGCCGCCCCTTGGCCGCATAGATCCTCGCAACCGCCCCCGAGTCGGTCGCGTCGGCGGCGAGTCCGTAGACCGTCTCGCTCGGGATCGCGACCGGCTGCCCTGCGCGAATCAGCGCGGCGGCCTCGGCGATCGCTACGGCACCGTAGGGTAAGGTTCGCGTCTGCATCGGCGGGTTTGGCGCGGTCATCATGCGGCGCTATAGCCCGCACAAACCTGCGCGATAAGAGGATGCCGCCCGTGTTCACTCCAGCCACCGCCGACCAGCGTTTCGTGCTCGACCATATCGTCGGGATTGCCGATCTCGCCGCGACCGAACGCTTCGCCGCCGCGAGCGACGATGTCGTCGATGCGGTGCTCGAAGGTGTTGGGCAGTTGGCGGTCGGCGAATGGGCGCCATTGCTCCGCACCGGCGACACGGTCGGCGCGAAATGGACCCCGGAAGGCGTCGTCATGCCCGACGGGTTCATCAAGGCGTATCACGATTACGTCGAGGGCGGCTGGGGCACGATCGGCGTTCCCGAGGAATTCGGCGGGCAGGGGCTCCCCTTCGCGATCCAGACCGCGGTGCTCGATACGCTGGGCGCGGCCAACATGGGCTTCGCGCTCGCCCCCACGCTGACGGTTGGCGCGATCGAAGCGCTCGCGCATCATGGCTCGCCGGAACAGCAGGCGCTGTATCTCCCCCACCTCGCGACCGGCGAATGGACCGGCACGATGAACCTGACCGAACCGCAGGCGGGCTCCGACGTGGGGGCACTCCGCACCACCGCCACCCCGCGGGGAGACGGCACGTTCCTGATCAAGGGTACCAAGATCTACATCTCGTTCGGCGATCACGACATGGCGCCCAACATCGTCCACCTCGTCCTCGCGCGCACCCCCGGTGCGCCCGCTGGGACCAAAGGGATCTCGCTGTTCCTGGTCCCCAAATACCGCCTCGACGCGGACGGAAACCCCGGTGATTTCAACGACGTCCGCGTCGTCTCGATCGAGCACAAGATGGGCCTCCACGCGTCTCCGACTTGCGTGCTGAGCTTCGGCGACCAGGACGATTGCGTCGGCGAGCTGATCGGTGCCGAGTTCGGCGGCATCCGTGCGATGTTCACGATGATGAACAACGCGCGCCTCAACGTCGGCCTCCAGGGCGTTCAGGTCGCCGAGGCAGCGACTCAGGCGGCGGTCGGCTATGCGCTCGACCGCGTCCAGTCGGCGCGCGCGGGCTCGGGCAATGCAGCCCCCGTCCGCATCGTCGAGCATCCCGACGTCCGCCGCATGCTGCTCCGCATGAAGGCGCAGACCCAAGCGGCGCGTGCTTTGGTCTATTACGCCGCGGCGCAGGTCGATCGCGCGACGCTCGGCGAAGCTGGCGGGCAGGAGCGGCTCGATATCCTGACCCCGCTCGCCAAGGCGCATGGCACCGATCTCGGCAATGAAGTCGCGAGCCTCGGCATCCAGATCCACGGCGGGATGGGCTATGTCGAGGAAACGGGTGCGGCGCAGTTCTTCCGCGATGCGCGCATCACCCCGATTTACGAGGGTACCAACGGGATCCAGGCCGCCGATCTAGTCGGGCGCAAGCTATCGATGGACAATGGCGGCGTCTTCGCCCGCCTGATCGCCGATATGCGCGCCGAGGCGCAGGACAGCGGGCTGAACGCGCTGATCGACGCCTGCGACGAGGTGGGGCGGCGGCTGGCGACGCTCGACGCCGACGACAAGCTCGCGGCGAGCTATCCGTTCCTGACGATGCTGTCGGTCGCGGTGTGCGGCTGGCTGATGGAGCG
The DNA here is from genome assembly GCF_040549155.1 of Sphingomonas sp. PvP056. Lineage (NCBI taxonomy): Bacteria > Pseudomonadati > Pseudomonadota > Alphaproteobacteria > Sphingomonadales > Sphingomonadaceae > Sphingomonas > Sphingomonas sp. PvP056. The sequence goes on along the minus strand of NZ_JBEPST010000006.1, from coordinate 128,405 downwards.
GCAGGGCCGGATCGCAGCGGACGCCGAGGGCGACCGCGACTTCCTCGCCATGAAAGTCGCCGCCGCGCGCTTCTACGTCGCGCAGATCGTCCCCGAGGCGATGGGATTGAAGGCCGCCGCGATGGCGGATGCGAGCGTGCTCTATTCGATCGCGCCCGAGGCGTTCGCCGCATGAACGACGCTGTGTTCGACCTCGACGCCTATTTCGCGCGCGTTCACCTCCCCGCACGGCCCTCGGTCGATCATCTTGGCCTTGGCGTGCTGCAACGCGCGCACCGGTTGGCGATCCCGTTCGAGAATCTCGACGTGCGGCTGGGGCGCGCGATCGCGATCGACAGTGCGTCGGTCTTCGCCAAGCTGGTGGGTGCGGCGCGCGGAGGATATTGTTTCGAGCACAACCGGCTTTTCCTCGATGCGCTGCACGCGCTCGGGTTCGACGCGCGCCCGTTGCTGGCGCGCGTCTGGCTCGGCGCGAGCGATGTGCCCGCCCTGACCCATACGCTCAGCCTGGTGACGCTCGGAGAAGAGCAGTGGATCGCCGATCCCGGTTTCGGCGGCAGCTACACCCCGCCGATGCCGCTGATCGACGGCGCACAGGCGACCGCGCCCGACGGCGCCTTGTTCCGGCTCGACCGGGCGGGCGAGCATGGCTGGATGCTGTTGCGCGACGGCGATGCCGCGACCACCGACGGGCGCGGGGCGGGGGCGGGATTCCAGCCGCAGTACAGTTTCGATACGCGGCTGGTGTACGATGCCGACCTCGCGCTGAGCAACCACTGGACCTCGACCGCGCCCGGCGGCCGCTTCCGCCAGGCACGGATCGTCAGCATCGTCCTGCCCAACGGCTTCGCCTCGTTGACTGACTCGACCTATCGGCGTCGGGCGGGCGCGGATTCGACCGAGGCGGTCATCACCGACCCGCGCGTGTACCGGCTGCGGTTGAGCATGATGTTCGGGATCACGCTGTCGGCGGAGGAGGTTGCGGCACTCGGGGTGGTTGCGGAGTAGGGAAAGGGGGACTCCCTTCCTTCCTCACTCGCTTCTTCCCCGGCGAAGGCCGGGGCCCAGGAGCGGTGGCCGAGGTAACGGCGCACATCCGCCAGCAATCCTTCGTTCCTCGACTGGGCCCCGGCCTTCGCCGGGGAAGCGTATTGTATCCGATGCTTCCTTACGCCTTCTCGCGCTCCAGCAGATCCGCCACATCGAGCCCGAGCAGGTCGATATGCGCGGCAATCCGCGGCCAGCTCGTCTCAAGGAAATGCGTGCGTTCGGCGGCGCGCAGTTTTTCCGCCGCGCCGGGCAGGACGAACATCCCGACGCCACGCCGAACCTCGACATAGCCGTCGTCCTGAAAGCTTTGATACGCCTTGGCGACGGTCAGCGGATTGGCACCATGTTCGGCGGCAAGCGCGCGGACCGAGGGAAGCTGATCCCCCGCGCGGAATTGGCCGCGCAGGATCGCGGCCGAAATCGTCCCGCGCAGCTTGATGTACACGGGCGAGTCTTCGCTGTTCAGGGCTGTCATGCTGATATAATACAGCACAGGCCTGTCATGTCCAGTCTTTTAATGGTTCCACTTTGTAACAATGTTTTCCAGAATGGGACGTGGACGCTCGTCTAATTGCCGTGAGGGCGTTCCAAGGAACATGAACCCGGCGATCCGTTCCGGATCTGCGCCGAACGCATCGCGGACCGCACTCGAATAGCTCGGCCAGCCGGTCAACCACCCGCCGGCATAGCCAAGCGCATGCGCTGCGTGCAGCAGGTTCATGCACGCAGCGCCCGCCGACATTTCCTGTTCCCACAGTGGAATGTGGCTTTCGGTCTTGGGCGAGGACAGCACGACCACCAGAGTGGGCGCCTGTTCCGCGAACTGCACCAGCGAAGAAAGCTCGGTCGCGCCAGCCTGTGGACGCTCGGCGCGATAGGCGGTGGTAATCACTTCGGCCAGCTTTGCGCGCTGCTCGGGTGCGACCACGACGAAGCGCCACGGCGCAAGCTTGCCGTGATCCGGCGTGCGCGCGGCGATCGTCAGGATCGTCTCGAGCTCGGCGGCGTCGGGCCCAGGCGCGACCAGATCGCGCGGCTTGCCCGAGCGGCGGGTGGCGAGGAGCGAGAGCGGGGTTGTGCGATCATTGAACATGCTTTGCCCTTAACGCGGTACGCCGCATATTTACACACTTGCGATTGACGTTAGTCTCGCCCGCAACCAAACGCGCCACAATCGCCGGCGCCACGACATTTTCAGGAGTTTGTACATGGTGGACACCCCGACCGCGGATACCCCGCGCGAGCCGGATATTTCCCATGTCAATCCGGCAGCGGGCGAGACGTGGTTCGGTCATCCGCGCCAGCTCGCGCGGATGTTCACCACCGAAATGTGGGAGCGCTTCGGCTATTACGGCATGCGCGCGTTGCTCACGCTGTATCTCACCAAGCATTTCATCTTCGGCGACCGCGCCGCGACTGGCCTCTACGGCGGGTTCACCGCGCTGGTGTATCTGACCCCGCTCGTCGGCGGGTATCTCGCGGACCAGTATCTCGGCTCGAAGCGCTCGGTAAAGTTCGGCGCGATCATGATGGCGGTGGGGTATTTCACGCTCTGCTTCGGCGGGCAGACCGCGGTGCCGTTCGCGACGATCGACGGGCAGCGCTACAACGTCACGGTCGAAACCAACGCCGGGACCGAGCAGCGCTTCATCACCGACCAGGGCAAGCGCCTGCAGGTGAAGGGCAATGACGACGGCACCGTCTCGCTGCTCGGCGCCGACGGCAGCACCGCGCGGACGATCGCAAAGGACGGCTTCAAGTCGGACGCCGAGCGCAGCCCGCTGTTCGTCACGATCATGCTGATCGCACTCAGCCTCGTTTCGGTCGGCAACGGCTTCTTCAAGCCCAACATCTCGACCATGGTCGGTGAACTTTACGCGCAAGGCGATCGACGACGCGATTCCGGGTTCACGATCTTCTACATGGGGATCAACGTCGGGTCGCTCGGGTCGCAGATCCTGTGCCCGATCCTCGCGGCGACGTTCGGCTGGTGGGCGGGCTTCGGGCTTGCGGCGATCGGGATGCTGATTTCGTTCACGCTGATCCAGTTCGATGGCGGCAAGCTCAACGGGTATGGCGAACCCCCGGTCCGCACCGGACCCGACCGGACGATCCCGATCTTCATCGGTGCGCTGATCGCGGTGCCGGTGCTGTATTTCCTGTTCGTCAATCTCATGAACGCGGTGCCGCCGGTGCCGGGGTCGGGCTTCGTCGGCTATCTCGCGTCGTTGTCGCTGATGGGCAAATTGCTGTTCGGGACCTTCCTGATCGGGATCCCCGCGATCCTGATCTGGTCGTTCGTGATCGGCGACAAGCGCGAGTTCCAGATGATGCTCGCGGCGATGGTGCTGATCGTGTTCAACGTCGTGTTCTGGACGCTGTTCGAACAGGCGGGCTCGTCGTTGACGCTGTTCGCCGACCGTAACACCGATCTGCGGCTGTTCGGCGATTTCGCGATCTCCGCGCCGCAGACGCAGTTCTTCAACGCCTTCTTCATCGTCACTTTCGCGCCGATCATGAGCATCCTGTGGACGACGCTCGCCAAGCGCGGGATCGAGCCGTCGATCCCGGTCAAGTTCGGGATCGCGCTGATCGGCGTGGGGCTGGGCTTCCTGTTCCTGGTGCTGGGCGCCGGCTATGCCGGTCCGGGGTTCCAAGTCGGTGTCTGGTGGCTCGCGGGGCTCTACCTGATCCACTCGCTGGCGGAATTGTGCATCTCGCCGGTCGGCCTGTCGATGATCACCAAGCTGTCGATCGCGCGGATCGTCGGGCTGATGATGGGCGTGTGGTTCCTGTCGATCAGCTGCGCGCAATATGTCGCCGGGATCGTCGCGCAGTTCGCCAGCGTCGACACGGTCGGCGGGCAGGTCACCAACCTCAAGGTCAGCCTCGACACCTATACCGGCACCTTCACGACGATTGCACAGGTCGCGATCGCGCTGGGCGTGGTATTGCTGGTCCTGTCGTGGCCGCTCAAGAAGTGGATGCACGGGGTCAAATAACCGGGGGGTAGGGGCATGGACGGCACGGCAGTGGTTCTCGTGAGTGCGGCGGCATTCGTCGGCTCGCACTTCGTGCTCTCCCATCCACTCCGTGCGCCGATCGTCAGGGCGGTCGGCGCGAACGGGTTTCTCGGGATCTACTCGCTGGTCGCCTTCGCCACGCTCGGCTGGCTCGCGCACGCTTACCGGACCGCCCCCGCCACCGCGCCGTTATGGGCGGTAGGCGAGGGCATCTGGGGGCCGGTGACGCTGGTGATGCTGGTCGCGAGCGTCCTGCTGATGGGGTCGCTGCTCGGCAATCCGGCGCTGCCGGGCAACCCGGGTACCACCGCACCGGCGGCGGCGCGCGGGGTGTTCAGTATCACCCGCCATCCGATGATGTGGGCGTTCGCTTTGTGGGGGCTGTGCCACATCGCGGTCTATCCGATCGCGGCCAACATCATCGTCGCGGTCGCGATCATCGTGCTCGCGCTGGTCGGCGCGGCGCTGCAGGACGCCAAGAAGGAATCGCTCCAGCCCGACTTGTGGCGCGACTGGGAACGCAAGACGAGCTACTGGCCGTTCGTTGCGATCGCACAGCGCCGCGCGAAGTTCGGCGGGTTCCGCCCGCATGACATCGCGGGGGGCGTAGTGATCTGGCTCGTCGCGACCTGGGCGCATTTGCCGCTTGCGGGGATCGCGGCGGGGGTGTGGCACTGGATCTATCGCTAGGGTTGGCGCGTCTGTGGGGTTCGGGCTACCGCGCCACCTTCCGCCACCCACGAAAGACGTCGTCATGCGCTTGTTGATTTTTGGACTGGGTTACACGGCACAGGCGCTTGCCGACCGGCTGCGCGGCGACGGCTGGAGCGTCGTCGGCACCAGCCGCGACGGGCGCGCTGGCACGATCCGCTTCGATGATGCCGACGCGGTACGGCGTGAGATCAGGGTGGCGAGCCACATCCTGTCGTCGGTTCCTCCGGCAGACGAGACCGACCCCGTCCTGACGACCTATGGCGCGGACCTGCTGCGCGCGGACGCATGGCGTGGCTACCTCTCTTCGACCGGCGTCTATGGCGACGTCGGCGGCGCGTGGATCGACGAGACCGCCCCGACCGGCACCGGCCGCCGCAGCGCGCGGGCGGAGGCGGATGCGGCGTGGCTCGCGTCGGGCGCGCATGTGTTTCGTCTACCGGGCATTTACGGACCGGGGCGGTCCCCGCTCGACCGCGTGGCGCGCGGGAGCTCGCACCGCGTCGACGTGCCCGGGCAAGTGTTCAGCCGCTGCCACGTCGAGGATATCGTATCGGGCGTGATCGCGGGGATGAACGGCCCGGCGGGGGCGTATAATCTGGCGGACGAAGTTCCCGCCAGCCCCAACGACGTCGTCGCTTTTGCCGCCCGGCTGCTAGGGATGGAACCGCCACCGTTCGTCGCGCTCGAAACGCTGTCGCCGATGGCGCAGGGATTTTACGCCGAGAACCGCCGCATCTCTAACTTCAAAGCAAAACGCGTGCTGTACTGGACCCCGCGCTACCCGGATTATCGCGTGGGTCTGCGTGCCTTGAGCGCGATGACGAGCCCGCCGATGACCAGCGCCGCGCCAGCACCCGCCAGCGCCGACCAACGATAGCCCTCGAACAGCGTCGACAGGCACATCGCGATCACCGGCACCATCACGCCCGAATAGGCCGCTTTCGCGGGGCCGATCACGCGGAGCACGCCGAAATAGAGCGGGAACGCGACCGCGGACGCGAACACGCCGAGGTAGAGCGTTGCCGCGACATAGGACAAGGTCGGCTCGAACACCGGCGGCCCGGTGGTGATCCAGGCGAACGCGCCGTCGAACAGAGCGCCGAGCAGCATCGCGACAGCCAGCATCGGGATCATCGGATAGGCGCGCGCGGTCTGTGTCCCCTGCATCACGTTGGCCGTCGAGGCCGAGAAGATCGCGAGCACCGTAAAGCCGATCCCAATCAGCACTTCGGTCGGCCCGTGCGGGTCGACGCGCGTCTCGCGCAGGAACAGCAGGGTTACCCCCGCCATCGCGACGCCCATCCCGACGATCAGCTGCCGCCCGAGCTGCTGCCCGAGGAAGATCCGCCCGAACACCGCATTGGGGAGCAGCATCAACGCGAACACGACCGCGACCAGTCCCGAGGTGATGTGCATCTCCGCGCGATAGACGAAATTGAAGTTGAGGCAGAATTGCGCGAGGCCCAACAGGACCGCGAAGCGCAATCCGCGCGCGTCCAGCTTGATCCGTTCCCCGCGCGCCAATGCGTAGATCGCCATCACGATGCCGGCGACGAGGAAGCGATAGGTCACCGACCAGCTTGCCGGCACGACGCCCAATTGCCCGCGGATCACCAGCCAGGTCGATCCCCAGATCAGCGTCACGATTCCGAACGGGATCAGGATCGCGAGTTGGCTCGACCGGGGTGGCCAGGCGCCGGGGGGCGCGGAACTCAAAGCGCGGCGATCGCGTCGGCGAGCGGGCGGATGTCCTCCGGCTGCTGGTCCCAAGAAACGACCAGCCGCGCCTCGCCGGGGCCCCAGTCGTAGAAATCGAACCCGAGGCCGCGGAGTTTCGCGGCTTCTTCGGCGGTGACGCGGATGAACACCTCGTTCGCCTCGGTCGGGTGGATCAGCCGGTCGCCCGCACCCTGTGCAAGCAGCGCCGCGCCCGCATTGGCGTTCCGCGCGAGATCGAGCCACAGATCGCCCTCGAGCATCGCGAGCAACTGCGCAGCGAGGAAGCGCCCCTTGCACAGCAGCATCCCGGCGCGCTTGCGGCGGTAGAGTGTCGCGTCGGCGAGGTCGGTGTCGAAGAACACCAAAGCCTCGGCGTTCATTCCGCCGTTCTTGATGAACCCGAAGCTCAGCGCAGTGACGCCCGCGCGCCACGTCATGTCGGCGAGCGAGCAGTCGACCGAGGCGATGGCGTTTGCAAAGCGCGCGCCGTCCATGTGCAACCCGAGCTTGCGCGCCTTGGCGATCTCGCCGATCGCGGCGACCTCGGCGGGGGAATAGACCCGGCCATATTCGGTCGCATTGGTGATCGAGATCGCGTGCGGCTGGGTCTGGTGGACGTCGTAGCGGGTCGCGTCGAGCACCGCGGTGATCGTTTCCGGGGTCAGCTTCGCACCGTCGCCGTCCGCGAGGAACAGCTTTGCGCCATGGGTGTAGAATTCGGGCGCGCCGCATTCGTCGTTCTGGATATGCGCGTCGCGGTGGCAGATGATGCTGCCGTGCGGCGGGCACATCGCGGCGAGCGCAAGGCAGTTCGCCGCAGTGCCCGAGGGTACCCAGAGCGCGCGCACCTGTGTCTCGAACACTTCGGAGAAACGCGCATCGAGCTGTTTGCTCCAGCGGTCACCATCATAGGCGGTGTCGAGCGTGTTGGCGTCGGCCATCGCGGCGAACAGGGCGGGGTGCACCGGGGCGGCATTGTCTGAGAAGAAACGCATGGGGCGTGCCTACGCGCGCGGTCGCGGGGGCGTCAACCAAAGGGAGGAGGGGCTAGGGGCGCTTCCGTGCTTACAGACGCTTATTCATTATCTGCTTCCCCGGCGAAGGCCGGGGCCCAGTCGTGATGGCGGAGGTAACTGCGCGCATCCGCCAGCAATCTTCTGTTGCTCGACTGGGCCCCGGCCTTCGCCGGGGAAGCGGGACGGCGTGAAATTGTGAGATTGGCGCCGTTTCTTCAACAGCACCTGCGCCTCGTTCGTAGCGTGGATCATCTACCAAATGCGCTTCCCCGGCGAAGGCCGGGGCCCAGTCGTGATGGCCGAGGTAACTGCGCGCAGTCGCCAGCATCTTCTGTTTCTCGACTGGGCCCCGGCCTTCGCCGGGGAAGCGGGACGGCGTAAAATTGTGAGATTGGTGCCGTTTCTCCAACAGCACCTGCGCTTCGTTCGTAGCGTGGATCATCTCCCAGATGCGCTTCCCCGTCGAAGGCCGGGGCCCAGTCGTGATGGCGGAGGTAACTACGCGCAGTCGCCAGCAATCTTCTGTTCCTCGACTGGGCCCCGGCCTTCGCCGGGGAAGCGGGACGGCGTGAAATTGTGAGATTGGCGCCGTTTCTTCAACAGCACCTGCGCCTCGTTTGTAGCGTGGATCATCTACCAAATGCGCTTCCCCGGCGAAGGCCGGGGCCCAGGAGCGATGGCCGAGGTAACTGCGCGCATCCGCCAGCAATTTTCTGTTCCGCGACTGGGCCCCGGCCTTCGCCGGGGAAGCGGGACGGCGTGAAATTGCGAAGTTAGCGCAGCTTCTCGAGCAGCGCGGTCGCCGCCGCCGTCTCGGCTTCCTGCTTCGAGCTCCCCTCCGCCTCGGCCTCCGCAAACCCGCCGAGCGCGGCCTTCATGCGAAAACGGGGCGCATGATGCGGACCGGAGCGCTCCAGCACTTCATAGGTCGGGGCCTTGCGGTTGTGCGCCGCGGCCCATTCCTGGAGCGCGGATTTGGGATGCTGCGGTGCTGCGAGCTGCCGGCTTGCGCGATCCTGCCAGCAGGTGCGGACGGCATGGCGCGCACCCTCCAGCCCGGCTTCCAGATAGACCGCGCCGATGAGCGCCTCCATTACGTCGCCCAGCACATTGTCGCTGTCCGACGCGCCATCGTCGCGCGCCTGCTTGCCGAGCTTGAGATACGGCACCACGCCAATCGAGCGCGCGACATCGGCGCAGATCGCGCCCGTCACCAGCGCGTTCAACCGCTTCGACAGCGCCCCCTCGGGCTCTTTCGGGAACAGCTCGAACAGCCATTCCGCCATCACCAGCCCGAGCACGCGGTCGCCGAGAAACTCGAGCCGCTCGTAATTGGCCGCCGCCTGGCTGCCATGCGTCAATGCGCGTTCGAACGGGACGAGGTCGATCGGGCGGTGGCCGAACGTCTCGGCCACCCAGTCCTGCAAGGCTACGCTCAAAAACCTTCCCCGACCCGCGACCAGCGCGCCGCGCTGAACCAGGTCCACGGCAGCAGCCAGCTGGCCGAGCCATCGGTCGAGAAGAACGACACGACCGCCTTGCCCTCGATCCGCTCCATCGGCACGAACCCCATGCCCTGCGGCGGGTCGAACCGGCTGTCGCCGCTGTCGTCGCGGTTGTCGCCCATCACGAAGACATGGCCCGCGGGCACCTTGTACACTGCGGTATCATCGGCGCTCGGCATCTCGCCACGGTCGAGCACGGCGTAGCTCTTGCCGTTCGGGAGCGTCTCACGGAACTGGCGATAGCGGCAGATCGGCGTGCCTGCGGCGTCGGAATCCATGAATTCGCCAGGGCATTCGGTCCCGCCCGGATAATTGGGCGACAGCGGGATGGTGAAGTCGGGCATCCGCACCTTGGGGATCGCCTTGTCGTTGAGGAACACCTGACCCCCGCGCATCTGCACGCTGTCGCCGGGCAGGCCGATCACGCGCTTGATCACGTCATGGTCCTCGCCCGGAGGGCCGCGGAACACGACGACGTCGCCGCGCGTCGGGTCACGCGGCAGGATCCGACCGGGGATCAGCGGCACGCCCCACGGCAGCGACCAGCGCGAATAGCCGTAGTTCCACTTGGACACGAACAGGTAATCGCCGATGTACAGCCGCGGCAGCATCGATTGCGACGGGATGCTGAACGGCGCAAAGATGAAGCTGCGGAACACGAACACGACGATCGCGAGCTTCAGGAAGAAGCTCAGCGTTTCGCGCGTTTCCGACTGGCGGGGCTTGGTCTTGCGAGGGACCGCTTGGCCAAGCGGAACGGGCGCGGGTTCGATGTCGGGCATAGCGCGCGGTTTGCGGGCGGCGGAGCGTGTCGTCAAGCTGGCGGTTGTAACTGGGCGCCGTTAGGGCGATCTACACCGGGATTCGATCCACCCCTACAAGCAACGAGGTACTCATGGCAGCCGACTGGACCGCGATCGAGGGGCTTCCCAGCCCCCGGCTTGAAACCCTGTTCGCCGACGATGCCGAGCGGCTCGCGCGCTTCACCGTCGACGTCGCGGGGATTCATTTCGACTGGTCGAAGACGCATCTGACCGAACAGGCGGTTACTGCCTTCGAGGCGCTCGCCAAGGCGCAGGACCTGCACGGCAAGCGTGAGGCGCTGTTCTCGGGCAAGGTCATCAACACCACCGAAGGCCGCGCCGTGACGCATGTCGCCGAGCGTGGCGAGGGTTCCGAGGACGATGTCGCCGCCGCACGCATCCTGCATGCGCGGATGCGCGCGTTGATCGACGCGATCGAGGGCGGTGCGCTTGGCGAGATTCGCCATGTGCTCCACGTCGGCATCGGTGGCTCGGCGCTTGGCCCCGATCTGCTCGTCGATGCGCTAGGGCGCGAGTCCGGCCGCTACGATGTCGCAATCGTCTCCAACGTCGACGGCTGCGCGCTCGAGGAAGCGTTCGCCAAGTTCGATCCGACCGCGACGTTGCTGGTCGTCGCGTCCAAGACCTTCACCACCAAGGAGACCATGCTCAACGCCGAATCGGTGTTGCAGTGGATGGGCGAAGGCGGCGTCGACGACGTGTACGGCAAGGTCATCGCGCTGACCGCCGACCCCGACAAGGCGGTCGAATGGGGTGTCGACGAAACGCGCGTGCTGCCGTTCGCCGAGAGTGTCGGGGGCCGGTACTCGCTGTGGTCGTCGATCGGCTTCCCCGCGGCGCTCGCGCTCGGCTGGGACGATTTTTCGGACATGCTCGAGGGTGCCGGCGAGATGGACCGGCATTTCCGCCAGACTTCGCTCGCGCACAATGCGCCGGTGCTCGCGGCGTTTGCCGACCTCTATTACACGCACAACCGCCACGCCGAGACGCGCGCGACCTTCGCTTATGACGAGCGGTTGCGGTTGCTCCCGTCCTATCTCCAGCAGCTCGAGATGGAATCGAACGGCAAGGGCGTGACGATCGACGGCGAGCCGCTCAAGGGCCCGTCCGCGCCGATCACCTGGGGTGGCGTGGGCACCGATGCGCAGCATGCGGTGTTCCAGCTGCTCCACCAGGGCACGCACCTCGTGCCGGTCGAGTTCGTCGCAGTGATCGAGGCGGGCGATACGCTGGCGGAGGATCATCATCGCCAGTTGCTGCTCAACGCGTTCGCGCAAGGGGCCGCGCTGATGAAGGGCCGCCCGAACGACGACGCCGCGCGCAGCTATTCGGGCGATCGCCCGTCGTCGACGATCCTCCTCGACGATCTCGACGCGCGGACGCTGGGTGCGCTGATCGCTTTCTACGAACAGCGCGTGTTCGTGAATGCGGTGCTGATCGGGATCAACCCGTTCGACCAGTTCGGCGTCGAGCTCGGCAAGGAAATGGCCAAGGCTGCGGATGCGGGTGGTCAGGAATTCGACGTGTCGACCACCGACCTGATCAAGCGCGCGTTCGGATGATCGTGCTGGCGGCGATGATGGCTTCGATGACGGTGGCGGACATGCGCCACCAGCGCCGGGTGCTGATCGTCGCCGCTCCAAGCGCGGCGGATGCGCGCAGGGTCGCGCAGGACGCCGCACTGGCGGGGATGACCAAGGACCTCGCCGATCGCGACGTCACGGTGGTAGCGCTGACCGGGGACACGGTGCGCGGCGCTGCCGACACTGCCGCGGCTTTGCGCGAACGGTGGCGTTTGCCCAAGGCGGCGTTCGGCGTGGTGCTGGTCGGCAAGGATGGCCACGCCGCGCTGCGCCGCTCCGAGCCGATCGACGCGTCCACGTTGGTCGCGACGATCGACGCGATGCCGATGCGCCGGGCGGGGCAGCGCTAGGATAAGTGGCCTACCCTTATCCCCGTTTGGGGGGCAGTGACTAACCAGGATTTACGGGCCGCGTGTTTTGCGGCTGCAGAAGGACAAGACATGGCTGAGTATGACTACGACCTTTTCGTCATCGGTGCGGGCTCGGGCGGTACGCGCGCGTCGCGCGTTGCGGCGGCGCATGGCGCGAAGGTCGCGGTGGCCGAGGAATATCGCGTCGGCGGCACCTGCGTCATTCGCGGCTGCGTGCCCAAGAAGCTGCTCGTCTATGGCGCGCATTTCGCGGAGGATCTGAAGGACGCGAAGCGGTTCGGCTGGGACGTGCCCGATAATCTCGGGTTCGACTGGGTCCGGCTGCGCGACAATGTGATGGAGGAGGTCGACCGGATCAACGGCGCCTATACCGACACGCTCAACAACAACGGGGTCGACATCATCCTCGATCGCGCGGTCGTGACCGGGCCGCATTCGGTCCGGCTCGGTGACGGGCGCGAAGTGACCGCGGGCAAGATTCTGATCGCGGTGGGCGCAACGCCGGTCGTGCCCGACTGCCCGGGGAACGAACACGGCATCACCTCGAACGAAGTGTTCCATCTCGACGCGCTCCCCAAGCGCATCCTGATCGCGGGCGCTGGCTATATCGCCAATGAGTTCGCGGGGATCTTCAACGAATTCGGCAGCAAGGTGACGCTGATCAACCGCACCGACGTGATCCTGCGCGGCTATGACGAATCGATCCGCGATCGCCTGCTCCAGATCTCGATGATGAAGGGGCTCGAATTCCGCTTCAACGCCGCTTTCCAGGGGATCGAGAAGCAGGGCGACGGGTGTCTCCGCGTCTCGATGACCGGCCATGAGCCGATCGACGTGGATTGCGTGCTGTTCGCGACCGGGCGGTCGCCCAACACCGAAGGGCTGGGGCTCGACAGCGCGGGCGTCGAGATGGACGACAAGGGCGCGATCGTGGTCGACGAGGACAACAAGTCGACCTGCGACAGCATCTATGCGGTCGGCGACGTCACCAACCGCGTCCAGCTCACCCCCGTCGCGATCCGCGAGGGGCAGGCGTTTGCGGACACGATGTACGGCAACAAGCCGCACCGGGTGGATTATGAGAACATCCCCTCGGCGGTGTTCAGCCATCCCCCGATGGCGGGCGTCGGGCTGACCGAGGCGCAGGCGAAGAACAAGTTCGGTTCGGTCAAGGTCTACATGTCCGACTTCCGCCCGATGAAGAACGTGCTCGCGGGCCGCAACGAGCGCGCCCTGTACAAGATGGTGTGCAACCCAGAGACCGGTCAGGTGCTCGGGCTCCACATGATCGGCCCGGACTCGCCTGAGATTTTGCAGGCGGCGGCGGTCGCGGTGAAGGCGGGGCTGACCAAGGACGACTTCGACCAGACCGTAGCGCTGCATCCGTCGATGGCGGAGGAACTGGTGCTGCTGCGGTAAGGTCTGCTGGCCGTTACAACCGACCCCGCGTGCGCATCGCCCGATGCAGCACGCGGCGGACGGTCAGAAGATCCCCTGTGCGATCGTAGAAGATGCGATGGCTCCCTGCCATGGCGAACCGGGTCGGCGGCGTGATGTCCGGCGCGATCGCACCGGACTCGGGGTATTCGCGCAGCCGCAAGATCGCGTGTTCGAGCATGTCGAAGTATTTCGCGGCGACATCCTCGCCAAAAGTCTCGATACTGAAACGCAGAATCTCGTCGAGATCGGCCGACGCCTCGGCAGCGACCTTGAGATCAAGCATTCCTTGGCAAGTGTTTGGCTCGGATATCGGCGAATATCTGGTGGACCGGCCGGGGATCGATCCCCGAGGCAAAGCCCTTCGCGACTTCCGCCTGAAGCCAGGCAAGCCCAGCCGCGGCATCGAGATCCCGCTGCATCAAGTCGCGAACATAAGCACTGGTATTTACAAAATCGCCTTCGGCGACCCGTTGTTTCGCCCAGTCCTCGAGCGAATCCGGCACGGAAATCATCATCTGGGCCATGGGCTGAACGTACGACTTGGCCGCAAACCTGTCCAGCCCATCCCCTCTCGCCTACCAGATATGCACCCGGTCCGCCGGTGCCAGATACAGCTTGTCGCCCGGCTTCACCCCGAACGCCGTATACCAGGCGTCGACATTCCGCACGATCCCGTTGACCCGGTAGAACGGCGGCGAATGCGGGTCGGTCAGCAACCGCGCGCGCGCGGCACCTTCGCGGAGCTTGGACTGCCACGCCTGCGCATAGGACAGGAAGAAGCGCTGATCGCCGGTCAGCCCGTCGATCACCTGGGCCTTGCCGTGAGTCTGCTGATACTTCTGATAGGCGGCATAGGCGGTCTCGACCCCGCCGAGATCGCCGATGTTCTCGCCCAGCGTCAACGCGCCCTTCACATGGACGCCGGGGATCGGCTCATAGGCGTCATATTGCTGGCTGAGCGCACCGGTCCGCGCCTTGAACGCGGTTTTCGCCTCGGGCGTCCACCAGTTCTCGACCTTGCCGGTCGGTCCGAACAGGCTACCCTGATCGTCGAAGCCATGCCCCATCTCATGCCCGATGATCGCGCCGATCGCCCCGTAATTGACCGCGGCATCCGCCTTGGGGTCGAAATAGGGCGGTTGCAGGATCGCGGCGGGGAAGGTGATCTGGTTCGCCAGCGGGTTGTAATAGGCGTTCACCGTCTGCGGGGTCATCTCCCACAAAGTCCGGTCGACCGGGGCCTTCAACCGCGAGAGGTCGAGCTGATGCTGGAACTCGCCCGCGCGGATCGCATTGCCGAGCGGGTCGCCGCGCACCACCTGCAGTGACGTATAGTCGATATATTTGACCGGATGCCCGACGCGCGGGTCGAACGCGGCGAGCTTGGCGAGCGCGGCGGTCTTGGTCTTCGCGTCCATCCAGCCGTTGGCGGTGATCCGGTCCTTGTACGCGGCGCGCAGATTGGCGATCAGCTCGCCCATCTTGGCTTCGCTCTCGGGCGGATAGTGGCGCTTGACGTAAATCTCGCCGATCGCCTCGCCCATCGTGCCGTTGACCATCGCAATCCCGCGCTTCCACCGCGCGCGCTGCGACGGCTGGTCGTTGAGCGTCTTGCCGTAGAAAGCGAAGGTCGCGTCGTCGAACGTCTTGGGCAGCATCGGGGCTGCGGCAACCGTGAAGCGGAACTTCATCCAGTCCTGCCAGGTCGAGACCGGGGTCTCGGCGAAGATCTTGCCGAGCCCGGTCAGCGCGGTCGAGTTGCTCATGATCACGACCGGGAAATCGCCATAACCCGATGTCTGGAGCAGCAGCGGCCAGTCGAACTCGGGCGCGAGCGCGGTGCGCTGCGCCGCGGTCATCGGCTTGAGCATCGCCAACAGGTCGCGCGACTGGACCGGCGACCATTGCACCTTCGCCATCGCGGTTTCGAGCGCGATGATCCGGTCGGCGCGCGCGCTCGCATCGGTCAGGCCCGCCAGCGTCAGCATTCGCTCGACATAAGCGCGATACGCTGCGCGGAACGCGTCGTATTTCGGGCCGGTCTCGAGATAATAATCGCGTCCGCCCATGCCGAGCGACCCCTGTCCGGTGCCGACGGTATATTTCGACGGATCCGACGGGTTGGGAAGCTGGCCGATCTCGACCGGGCTGGCGTACCCCGTGGTCGCGAACAGCGTCTGGAGCTTGGCGCGGTCGGTGGCGGCGTCGATCTTGGCGAAATAGGGCGCGAGCGGCGCGGCACCCGCCTTGTCGATCGCCGCTTCGTCCATGAAGCTCGCGTACAGGTCGCCGAACTGCTTCGCCCCCGCACCGACCGCGGCGGGGTTGGCGGCGGCATCGTCGAGGATCTTGCGGACGTTCGCCTCGGCCTCGTCTGTCAGCACGACGCCGTATCCGGCGGACGTCCGGTCCGGCGCGATCTGCGTGCGCTTGTCCCATCCGCCATTGGCGAAGGTCCAGAAATCGTCGCCGGGCTTCACCGTCTTTTCCTGCGTGGTCAGGTCGATGCCGAAGCTGCCGTAGCGCGCGCCGGTTGCCGCCGGGGTGGCGGCTGGTTCGGTCTTGGCGAGGCCGGGGGCGCCCAACGCCCCCAGCGCGACCGCGGTCGACAGACGAAGCATGAGCAGGCGACGCATTGACATTCTCCCCGTGTTTTACCCGAGCATAGCACCGAGTTCGGGCGCTGCAATCGGTGTTGCGTTCCGGTCTGAAAACGCGAAAAGACGGCGCAACCGGATGTCCAAGCCGAACGCCTAGGAGTTGCCATGTCCTCGACCATCGCCGAACTGGAACGCAAGCGCGCCGCGGCGCGGCTGGGCGGGGGCGAGAAGCGGATCGCCGCGCAGCACGCCAAGGGCAAGCTGACCGCGCGCGAACGGCTCGAGGTGTTGCTCGACGAAGGCTCGTTCGAGGAACTCGACATGTACGTCGAGCATAATTGCGTCGACTTCGGGATGCAGGACCAGATCGTCCCCGGCGACGGCGTCGTCACCGGATCAGGGACGATCAACGGGCGACTGGTGTTCGTGTTCAGCCAGGATTTCACTGTGTTCGGCGGGTCGCTCAGTGAGCGTCATGCGCAGAAGATCTGCAAGATCATGGACATGGCGATGAAGGTTGGCGCGCCGGTGATCGGCCTCAACGACAGCGGCGGCGCGCGGATTCAGGAGGGCGTCGCATCGCTCGGCGGCTATGCCGAAGTGTTCCAGCGCAACGTGCTCGCGAGCGGCGTCGTGCCGCAGATCTCGCTGATCATGGGGCCATGCGCCGGCGGCGCGGTCTATTCGCCGGCGATGACCGACTTCATCTTCATGGTGAAGGACTCGTCCTACATGTTCGTCACCGGCCCCGATGTGGTGAAGACCGTCACCAATGAGATCGTCACGCAGGAGGAACTCGGCGGCGCGGTCACGCACACCACCAAGTCGGGCGTCGCTGACGTCGCGTTCGAGAACGACATCGAGGCGCTGCTCGCCGCGCGCGACTTCGTCGACTTCCTTCCCGCGTCGAACCGTGAGGGATCGCCCGAGCGGCCGTCGTCGGACCCGTGGGACCGGCTCGAGGACTCGCTCGACACGCTCGTGCCCGCGTCCGCCAACCAGCCGTACGATATGCACGAGCTGATCCGGAAGACCGTCGACGAGGGCGATTTCTTCGAGGTCCAGCCGACCCATGCCGCCAATATCATCACCGGCTTCGGGCGGATCGAAGGGCGCACCGTCGGGTTCGTCGCGAACCAGCCGATGGTGCTGGCGGGGTGCCTCGACATCAATTCGTCCAAGAAGGCGGCGCGGTTCGTGCGCTTCTGCGATGCGTTTGAAATTCCGATCGTCACCTTCGTCGACGTCCCCGGCTTCCTGCCCGGCACGTCGCAGGAACTGAACGGCATCATCAAGCACGGTGCCAAGCTGCTGTTCGCTTATGCCGAGGCGACTGTCCCCAAGATCACCGTGATCACGCGCAAGGCTTACGGCGGCGCGTATGACGTGATGGCGTCCAAGCATCTGCGCGGCGACCTCAATTACGCCTGGCCGACCGCCGAGATCGCGGTGATGGGCGCGAAGGGCGCGGTCGAGATCATCTTCCGCGGCCGCACCCCCGAGGAAATCGCGACGCAGACCGCGCAATATGAAGCGCGTTTCGCCAACCCGTTCGTGGCAGCAAGCAAGGGCTTCATCGACGAAGTGATCCAGCCGCACTCGACTCGCCGCCGCATCGCGCTCGGCCTGCGCAAGCTGCGCGGGAAACAGCTCGAGAATCCGTGGAAGAAGCACGACAACATTCCGTTGTGAGTCCTTCCCGGGGCCCTACCTTGCAACCGATCAGGCGCGCCTTATAATGACCTTATAAGGAGTCGCCCCATGCAGACCGCGCGCGTGACGTTCTTGACCACACCAGACGACAAGGCAGCACTCGATGCCTATGCCGCGCGGACCGGCCATTCGGTCGGGCATGTGCTGCGCGAGGCCTCGAGCCGCTACATCGCCGAGGGCGCGGACCGCGAAGACGCCGACCTCGCGGCGCTGGTCAGCGAAGTCAATGTGGCAATGCCACGGATGGCCGCTGCGATCGACCGCATGATCCAGACGCTGGATGCGACCCATGACGACGTCGACCGGACTTTGCGCGCCGCCGGCATCCGCACGTGAGTTCGCTTGGGGACGCGCTGGAGGCGATCCGCAACGTCGTGCTGATGCAGGAACGCCTGGAAGTCATGGACCGCAAGGTCGATCGCCTCGCGAACGACGTGAAGGGCCTGAGCGACTATGCCGCCGCGATCGACAAGCGCGTCGTGCGGATCGAGACGATCGTCGAGATGGGCGTACGGAGCAACGCCCAACCCCGGATCGAGGGCTGATCCGTACGCGATTCTGCGGCCGGTCGTTTTGCCTTTCGGCGCGGACGCAATCTGGTAGCTAGGTCTCGTGGCGCTGCGTTGCACGTGTCGCCCCACAAACCCACCACCCGGGTTGCGACGATCCACCCGAATCCCGATCTCGCACCTGGGCACATTGCCGTGCCGGAGTTGAACCGTGGCCACTGATACCCCCCTCGATCGTTTCAAGGCCGTGCTTGGCGGAACCGCGCGCGCGCTGGCGGACGAACCCGAGATCGAGCTGGCCTATACCGCGGACGCCCCGACGCAATCGGGCAAGCACATCAAGGTGCCGATGCCCGCGCGCACGCTCCCGCCCGAGCAGGTCGCCGAGGCACGCGGTTTCGCGGACGGGTTCGCGCTGCGGTTGCGGCACCACAATGCCGCGATCCACAATCGCCACGCCCCCGGCGAGGCGGTTGCGCGCGCGGTGTTCGATTCCGCCGAGAATGCGCGGGTCGAGGCGCTGGGGAGTCGCGGTTATGCCGGGATCACCGCCAATCTCGACACCGCGATGGAAGCGCGGCTGCGCGCCGACCCGATTACGCGGGCGCGCACGCGCGACGAAGTCCCGCTGTCGACCGCGCTCGGGTTGCTGGTGCGCGAACGGCTGACCGGGGTCGCACCGCCCGCGGCGACGCTGCAGGGACTCGATCTCGTGCGCGACTGGATCGAACAAAAGGCCGGTGGGGATCTCGATGCGATGGCGCTCGCGATCGACGATCAGCGCGCCTTTGCCGGGCTGATCACGCGGCTGCTTGAGGACCTCGAACTGGTCGAGGGCGACATTCTCCCTGACGAATCGAACGAGGGCGGCGACGAGGACGAAGGCACCGAGGAGCAGCAGCAGGACGAGGGCGACGAAGGCGACGACCAGGGCGACGAAGGCCAGGGCGAGATCGAGGCGCGCGGGTCCGAACAGGATTCCGATGCCGAGGACGGCGAAGGCCAGGAACAGGGCGATGAGACCACCGACGACATGGACGGCGAGCCCGGCGACGACGGCGAGGAGGGCATGCTCCCGGTCCGCCCCAACCGCCCGCCCGCCGACATGTCCCCGCAGTTCGAATATAAGGCGTGGACCACCACCTATGACGAGGTGATCGCCGCAACCGACCTGTGCGACGCGGACGAACTCGTCCGGTTGCGCTCCTATCTCGACCAGCAGCTCGTCCATTTGCAGGGCGCGGTGACCAAGCTCGCCAATCGGCTGCAGCGCCGCCTGATGGCGCAGCAGAACCGCAGCTGGGATTTCGACCAGGAGGAGGGCATCCTCGATGCAGCGCGGCTTGCGCGGATCGTGGTCAATCCGACGCTATCGCTCAGCTACAAGATCGAGCGCGAGACCGATTTTCGCGATACCGTCGTCACGCTTCTGATAGACAATAGCGGATCGATGCGCGGCCGCCCGATCTCGATCGCGGCGATCAGCGCGGACATCCTCGCGCGGACGCTCGAACGGTGCGGCGTCAAGACCGAGATCCTCGGCTTTACCACGCGTGCCTGGAAAGGTGGGCAATCGCGCGAGACCTGGCTCGCGGCAGGCCGCCCACCCCAGCCGGGGCGGCTGAACGACGTGCGCCACATCGTCTACAAGAAGGCGGACGAGCCGTGGCGGCGCGCGCGTAATTCGCTCGGGCTGATGATGCGCGAGGGGTTGCTCAAGGAGAATATCGACGGCGAGGCGCTGCTCTGGGCGCATTCTCGGCTGATCGCGCGGCCCGAGGAGCGCAAGATCCTGATGGTCATCTCGGACGGCGCGCCGGTCGACGATTCGACGCTCTCGGTCAATTCGGGGTCGTATCTGGAACGCCATCTGCGGCAGGTGATCGGCTGGATCGAGGCGAAGTCGCCGGTCGAACTCGCGGCGATCGGGATCGGGCATGACGTGACGCGCTATTATGCGCGCGCGGTGACGATCATGGATGCCGAGCAGCTGGGCGGCACGTTGATCGAGCAGTTGGCGGCGTTGTTCGATACGCCATAGCGCCGGGCGTTTGGCAAAGCGCCAATCGCCTGTGGGCCCGAATTGTGCGATCCCGTCCGGAGACGTTCGAGCACAGGAGTTGCGCGTGATCCGTTCTGAAAAGGGGTGTCGCAACGACAGGGGCGCCGCAGGCGCTCGCGCAATCGCGCTTGCCGTCCTGTCGGTTGGCGGGGTGGCATCGGCCGCCAAGACCGACGAGGCTTTCACCGGGCGATGGCGGATCGATACGGCGTCGATTACCGGCGATATCAAACCGACCGTGTTTCGCGTGCGCGGCGGGGTGTTCAGGCGAGACGACAACACGGCGGTCAGAGCCGATGGTCAACTTCACCGCGTCCCCTCGGACGGCTATGTGGATGAACAGTCGATTTCGGTCGAAAGCGATCGTGTCATCACGGAGATCGACAAGGTCCGGGGGAAGCTCCCCTACACCGTAGACTATGTCCTCTCGCCCGATGGCAACACCCTTACCTGGCATGTGGCGAGCTACACGGGCCCGGATGGCCACGCCGTAAAGAGCGAAACAGTGCAGCGCCGTGTCGGATCGGCATCGAAAGGCGCGCATCCGATTTCGGGAACATGGAAACGGGTCGGCGTGACGGTCGATTCTCGGCAGGATACGATTCTCAAACTCGACGGGAATCATTTCAGCTCGCGGACCGACAGCGGAAGCGGGTTCGACGCCATCATCGGGGGCGACCCGGTCAGGCTTGATGGCGATAACTCGGGTGTTCGGGCGCAGATCACCAGACCTCGGCCTGATCTTATCGTCGAGACCGATCTCTCGGTGCGCGGTACCGTCGACGACGTCCTCTCCCTGCAAATGATGCCGGACCAGCGGACGATCCGTGCGACCGGGGTCTATGGACCCAAGAAGCGGTCGACGACCTTCTATCTCCATAAGCAGTCGGAATGAGCGACCCGTACCGCATGAGCATCGTTCCCCCCGCGGGTGGCTTCATCGGTCCGGTCAAGCGATCGGTGACGATCGCCGGGCACGCGACTTCGATCAGTCTGGAACCGATTTTCTGGCGGGCGCTCGAGAATGCTGCGCACGTTCGGTCGCTGCCGCTTAACGCATTGATAGCGCAGGTAGATGCTCTCCGGATACGCACCGACGACCCGCCAAACCTCGCAAGTGCGCTCAGAAGCTGGGTCGTTTCGCTCGCAAACTTTGAGAGTAATTCTCAATAGCGTTGACAATGAGAGTGACTCGCAATAGCGAGGCCCCAATCAAAGGGGGAATTTCATGTCACGTATCGCCGTTGCAAAGCCTGCCTATCTGGCGCTTTCCTGCGTCGGGGCTTTCGCAAGTCTGCCCGCCTTTGCCAGTGACGCGCCCGCCGCCGCACCGCCGCCCGCGAACGACGAAGACCCCGATCAGAAGCTCGACATCATCGTCCACGGCCAGCGCGAACGCCGCGACCCCAAGCAGGTCGCCCCGCTGGTCGACACGCCCAAGTCGATCGTCGTGCTCGACAAGTCCGTCATTCAGCAGACCGGATCGACCTCGCTCCAGGATGCGCTGCGCACCGTTCCCGGCATCACCTTCGGTGCCGCGGAAGGCGGCAACCCGATCGGCGATCGCCCGTTCATCCGCGGGTTCGACAGCCAGGGCAGCGTCTATGTCGACGGCGTGCGCGACCTGTCGTCGCAGACGCGCGAAGTGTTCGCGGTCGATTCGGTGCAGATCGTGCGTGGGTCGGATTCGACGCTCGGCGGGCGCGGCAATGCGGGCGGCTCGCTCAACATCCTCTCGCGGCTGCCGCAGGCGCTGACCTTTGGTTCGGCGAGCGCAAGCTACGGCAATGGTGATTTCAAACGCGTGACGGGCGACGTCAACGTCCGGCTTAGCGACACCGCCGCGGTCCGCCTTCAGGGACTATGGCACGACCAGAACGTCGTCGATCGCGACGCGGTGTACGCCAACCGCTGGGGCTTCGCGCCCAGCGTGACGATTGGCCTCGGTACGCCGACGCGGCTGACCGCGAGCTATTATTATCTCGAGAACCACGAACTCCCCGACAGCGGCATCCCGTACCAATATGTCTGCTCGGCGACCAATTGCACGCTCCCCGCGGGGAACGTCTTCACCACCCCCGCGGTCGGCACGATCACGACGCGCGGCGGACAGACGGGGACGGTGTCGCGCTCGGCCTTCTATGGCCTGGCGGACCGCGACTTCCGCGATGCGACGACCAACCAGGCGATGCTGCGGGTCGAGCATGACTTCGGCGGGATCACGCTGCGCAACACCGCGCGCGTCTCGCACAGCGAACAGGCGTATATCTTCACGCTCCCCGACGACAGCCAGGGCAACGTCTCAGGCACCGCCGCGACCAATCCCACCACCGGGGCGGCGGGGACGCGCGGCGACGTGCTGACCGGCGGATACGTCTGGCGGCGCGGCAACACGCGCTACGGCTATAGCGAGAGCCTGATCGACCAGACCGACCTCAGCGGCACGTTCGCGACCGGCAGCATCAAGCACAGCTTCGCGGTCGGTGCGGAAGTCGCGTGGGAGAAGACCCGGCGCGGCACCTTCGTCTCGGCGAACGGATCGACCGTCAGCCCGCGCTGCAACACCGCGACGATCGCACGCTATTATTGCGCGAGCCTGTTCAACCCCAACCCGTCCGACCCCTGGGTCAATTACACCAGCGACACCTCCAGCGTCGCGACGCCGATCGCGCGCGGTGCGTCCAACACCGAGACGCAGAACGATGCGACGACGATCGGCGTCTACGGGTTCGACTCGATCACGCTGCTCCCGCAACTGATCCTCAACCTCGGCGCGCGCTACGACCGGTTCAAGTCGACCGTCACGCTGCCGTTCGCGGCGGGCGGCAATGCGACCCGACTGTCGCGCAAGGACGAACTGTTCAACTGGCAGGCGGGCCTGGTGTTCAAGCCGACCAGCGAGACCAGCCTCTACGCGAGCTATGCCACGGCCGCGACGCCGCCCAATGCGTTGCTCGGCGAAGGCCGCGAGGACAATGCGCTGCCGACCACCGCGACCCCGGTCAATCTGACGATCCTTGATGCGCTCAAGGTACAGAAGACCAAATCCTACGAAGTCGGCGCCAAGGGCAGCCTGTTCCACGAACAGCTCCAGCTCGGGCTTGCGGTATTCCAGACCGATATCAGCAACGCACGGGTGCAGATCGACGCGAATACCGTCGGTTTCCTCGGCAAAACGCGGATCCGCGGCGTCGAACTGACCGCGAGCGGGACGATCCGGCCGGGCTGGACCGTGTTCGGCGGTTACACCTATCTCGACCCCAAGGTCATCGACGGCGGCAACAGCGCGCTGACCGCTGCCGCCAATGGTCCGGCTGCGGCCAAGACGGTCTATGTTCCCTCGGTCAACACCGGCAGGCAGGTGCCCCAGACCGCGCAGCACAGCTTCACCGCGACGACCAACTATGAACTGGTCAAGGGCCTGCAGGTCGGCGGCAGCGCGATCTACATGGGGCGGCAATATGGCGGCTATGCCGACAATCGTACCGCGACGCAGACGACTGCGGGCGTCGTCACGATCAACCCCGCCACCACGACCCTGTTGCGCGGCATCCCGGACTACTGGCGGTTCGATGCGCGCGCGAGCTACGCGATCACGCCCAATCTGGAGCTCAGCGTCAACGCGCAGAACCTGACGAACAAGGTCTATTTCACGCAGACCTACGCCTCGCACTTCGCGAACATCGCGCCGGGGCGGACCGTGTTCGGCACGATCACGGCGAAGTTCTGATGCTGACGCCGGATCAGCTCGTGGCATTAACCCCGGAAGAGATCGGCACGCATCTCTCCGGCCCGCCCGAGACCCGCGCGGCATTCGTCCGCGCGGCGGCAGATGCCGGCATGGCGGACGCGCAAGCGGTGTACGGCCAGATGCTGCTCGATGGCGCGGGCGTGGCACGCGATCCCGCCGCTGCGCTCGGCTGGTTCACGCGCGCCGCGGCACAACATCATGTGATGGGGATCAACATGGTCGGGCGCTGCTACGATCTCGGCTGGGGCACCGCGCCCGACAAGATGCGCGCGGCGGAATGCTACCGGATCGCCGCGGAGGCGGGGCTCGACTGGGGCATGTATAATTACGCGACGCTGCTCGCGCTCGGCCACGGTGTCGCGGAAGACAAGGTAGCCGCGCTCAACTGGTTCCGCAAGGCGGCCGCGCTTGGGAACGCCAAGGCGATCAACTTCATCGGCAGCTTCCACGAGGATGGCTGGGTCGTCCCGCGCGACCTCGCGGCAGCGGCGCTTTGCTATGCGCGTGCGGCACAGGGCGGGGATTTCCGCGGTGCATTCAATCACGCGCGGATGCTTGGCGCGGCGGGCAAGATCGAGGATGCGATCGGCTGGCTCCGCCGCGCGGGCGCGACCGCCACCCCGGCATTCGTCGACAAGGCGGCGGCTTGGCTCGCGGCGTGCGACATCGCGGCGTTCCGCGCGCGCGGGGGCCAGGCGATCCGGGGGACGACATGCTGACCGTCATCCCCGACCTGCTCACACCCGCGCAGCTGGTCGCATTGCGCGCCGAGCTCGACGCCGCCGACTGGATCGACGGCAATGCAACCTCGGGCGCGCAATCCGCGCTCGCCAAGCGCAACACGCAACTGCCCGAGGACAGCGCCGCCGCGCGCGCGGGGGGTAGCATGGCGCTCGATGCGCTCGCGGCGTCGCCGCTGTTCGTCGCAGCAGCACTCCCGCTCAAGGTCTTTCCACCGCTGTTCAATCGTTATGCCGCGGGCGACGCCTTCGGCGCGCATGTCGACACCGCGATCCGCATCCGGCGCGGCAGCGATTTCCGCATCCGAAGCGACCTGTCCGCGACGTTGTTCCTGTCCGATCCCGACAGCTACGACGGGGGCGAGTTGACGATCACGACCCAGTTCGGCGCGCAAAGCGTCAAGCTTCCGGCTGGCCAGCTCGTGCTTTACCCTGCGTCCAGCGTCCATCACGTCACCCCGGTGACGCGGGGCACGCGTGTCGCATCGTTCTTCTGGATTCAGTCGATGGTGCGTGACGACGGCGCGCGGGCGCTGCTGTTCGAACAGGACACTGCGATCCAGTCGATCGCGGCGCGGCTCGGCAGCGACGATCCCGAGATCGTCCGGCTGACGGGCGTCTATCACAATCTTTTGCGCCGCTGGGCGGAGGTCTGATGTCGAAGATCGCACTCCGAAACGTCTGGTTTCAGTTCCACAAATGGATCGGGCTGCTGCTCGCGGTCCTCATCATCCCGCTGTCGCTCAGCGGAGCGGTGCTGGTGTGGGACGAAGCGGTCGACCATGTCCTCAACCCCGCGCGTTATGCGACGACCGGCACGACCACGCTCGACCCCCAACGCTATGTCGCGGCGGCGCGCGCTGCGCTCAAGCACGGTGAGCGGATCGCCAGCCTCGCACTGCCTGGGGGCGACGGCCCGGTCCAGGTAACCGCGATCACCCCGCCCGATCTCGGCCGCCGCGGGCCTCCGCAGCGCACGACGGTCTATCTCGATCCGCCGACCGCAAAGATCCTCGCGACGGGCAGCAGTGCGCGCGGCGTGCTGCGCGTGCTCCACAATCTCCACGGTAACCTGCTGGTGCCGGGGGGCGGGCGGCAGATCGTCGGGTGGATCGGCGTGGCGATGCTGGTGTCGTGCGTTTCGGGCTTGTGGCTGTGGTGGCCGACGGTCGGGCGCTGGGCGCGCGGACTGCGCTGGCGGCGGCATCGCAACACCGACACCAATCTGCACCATCTGTTCGGCTTCTGGATCGCGCTACCGCTGTTCGTGCTGTCGCTGACGGGGGTGTGGATCTCCTTCCCGCAGGTGTTCGCCGGCGGGGGTGCGCCACGCGGCGCGGGGGGTCCCGGTAGCGGTGGAGGCGGGCGTCCGGTCGCGCTGGAGCGTCCAACGCTGGTGCTTGATGCGGTGCTCGCGCGGGCTGGCAGGGTGGCACCGGGCGCGATATCGCGCGTCGACTGGCCGACCGATCGCAAGCCCGAATGGAAGGTTCTGTTGGGGGAAGCGAAGAGCGTGACGGTCGATGACGTCACCGGCCGCGCCAGGCCAGCGCGCGCCGAGCGTGAGACGCTCGCGCGAACGATGCGGCGGCTGCACGACGGGACGCGGATGGGGTTCGTGTGGCAGCTGCTGGTGTTTCTCGGCGGCATTCTGCCCGCGGTGCTTGCGGTGACGGGGATCATCATGTGGTGGCGCGCCCGCGGGTGGAAGGCGCAGCTCAAGACCAGGCAGCGGGCTCGGGCGGTTGCTTGAGGATCCGTCAGGGCCATCAGCATGGGTTGCGCAACCGGTTTGATCTCTAGACGCCGCTGCGGGAGGACATCGCGGCCTTCGCGCCGGGCATACGATAGGCAGAGCCGTCAGGCGGCTACTGCGGACAATGGCGGGAGACGTCCTGCTTGTCCGCACACTGCCTGACCCATAAGGTCACAGCGCCGATGTGTGTTGCGGGACGATACGATTGCATTGCGCTCCGGACTCCGGGGTGGCGTGCAATCCAGGCCGATCCGGGTTCCGCATCCACGAGGACGATGTCGGGTTGGTTGCGCAGGATATCGTCGGCAAGCATCGCCGCATCCTCGGCCGCGGCTCGCGCAACGGCGGCACGTTGCGCAGGCGCAAGCGACGGATCGCCCAATTGCTGTCGGCTACTTCCGGTCACCCACAGGCTGCCGCGTCGCCCTACCCAGCGACCTGCCACCCAGCGTGTCAGCGGATGACCGAGCCCGAAGTCGAAGGATATGCCAAGAAGCTTCGGATGTGGTGGACCCAGCCGTAGCACGGCGTCCCGCAGCGCATAGGGTTTCGCTACCTGAGCGTAGCTGAAGGTCGAGGCGAGGGCGAGTAATGCCCAGCACAGCGTCCCAAATCGCCACGCCGCCCCGGGGCGGGAGAGTTCGAGGGCAATCGCCAGCAGGGCCATGGCAACCGCGGGATAACCATGGTTGAGATAGCCCTTGCCCTGAATCAGCCCGGCAACGGCGAAACCACACGAGGCGAGCAGGGCCGCTCCCGCCGGGACCGTGGGGTACCCATGAGCAATGCGGAACGTAAGCGCGGCCGCGAAGGCGGGGATCAGCACCATCGATCCCGTTAGCAGGTGCATCCAACTATCGCGATTTGGCAAATAGACGAGCCGCAGCAACGGCAGCATGTGATCGAAATACGAGGGGAAGACCAGCCACACTATGGCGGTGTAGCCAATGCATACCAGCATCAGGGCAATCCATTCACCACCAAGCGCCGGTCTGATCGAACGTTGCCGCACGACCGCCCATCCCGCAACAGGAAGCAGGGCCAACAGCAGGTGCGGCTTGATCGCCACCATGATCCCTCCGCCGAGACCCGCAGTCCAGGCATGATGCAGGCCGGGCATTCGCCCCTCGATGCGGGTGACCAGCAGCGTCAGCATCGGTAGACCTGCAATCAGGGCGATGTGCTCGCGCTGGGCAAACTGGTCGACCGGTAACACCAGCAGCGCAAACGCGGCAAATGCCGCCAACCGCCACCGCGTGGCAGGGAGCGGGTAGAAGATGCGCCCCGAGATATAGATCGACAAGACCGCCAGTGCGGCGACCATGACCACCGTTACCGCTTCCGGATGTAGGCCCAGTTCGCGAGCCAACGCCACGAACGGCATGTAGATGAGCACCGAGGCGGGCGGGTTCACCTCTTCGATGTCGCGGTACAACTTTGCTCCATCGAGCACACGCTCGGCGGTGGTGATCAGCCAGGAAACATCGCAGTTGAGCGAAGAGGCCGCCTGTTGCGCAAGCGCGAATAGCGCAAGCATTCCGACCCAATACGCCGGGCTCCATGCCCCAAACCGTCTGAAGGCGAGCGAAAGGTTTGCAGCAGTCATGCGCAGTTGGGTAACGGACAGGCGTTGCCGTCGGCTTAATCGTGTCAGGCCGTTGAAGGCTTGCTCGCTAGCCCTCTACTAGGAGCGCGCGCGGCACATCAGCCAGCTCGTCGTCACCCCGCTGGCAGCCGGAACTGCCGCGTCGACGGGGTGCCAAGCTTGCCCCCCCGCTTGGGGGGGGCAAGCCATTCTACCGCCCCAGCAACACGCGCGTCTGGCCTGCAATCTGCGCCAGCATCGCGGCATTGGGGGCAGGGGCCAGCCGTGCCCGGTCGACCACCGCCTTGAACTGCCCGACACGCGCGGCATTGTCCGCCAGCCATGCATCGACCAGCGCCTGCGGATCGAGCTTGCCGCCCGCCGCACGCGCCAGGAATTCCAGCCGCAATTGCTGGAAATCGCGCGCCAGCCCGGCGATCAGCAAACGCTCCCACGGATCGCTCGACTCGATCCGTGCGGCATTCGCCTGCGCCCAGTCGAGCCCGAGCGCCTGCCCGAGCCGGGTGAACGCGCGCGTTAGCTCGGTCTCGTCGATCCCGAGCCGGTCGCCGAGATCGGCAAGCCCCACCGCGCCGTCCATCTCGAACAGCCGGACGACCTTCTGCACCAGCGCGGTCGGGGCGCCCGCCGCTTCGAGTGCGGCGGCAATGCGCGCGCTGTGCGCACTTGCTTCCTCGAGCAGCAACGCCTTGGTCTGGCGGTCGAGATCCGCGATCCCCTTGCCAAGCCGCTTGAGCGTATCGCCCGGGCCCGCGTCCGTCCGCGTCGCGCGGAGCAGGTCCGCGATCTGCGACCGCGTCGCCACCGCGGTCTCGTCGAACAGCGCGATCCGCGCTGCTTCGGGCATGTCGGTCGTCTCGATCTCACGCCACAGCGTCGGCAGGTCGAACAGCCGTTCGGCCACCACGAACATCCCGGCGATATCCGCGATTGCGGCGCCTTCTTCCTCGGCCAGCTCGAACGGGTAGAGCACGCCCATCCGGTTGATGATGCGGTTGGCGAGCTTGGTCGCGACGATCTCGCCACGCAGCCGGTGCTCGTCGATCGCCTTGCCGAAGCGTTCCTGCATCGCCGCCGGGAAGGCCGCGTGCAGATCGGGGAGCAATTCGTCCGCCATGCCCAGGCCCGACCGTTCGATCGCCGCTTGCAACGCCAGCTTGGCGGTCGCCAGCAGCACCGCGAGCTCGGGGCGCGTCAGTCCGCGGCCCTCGGTCGAGCGGCGCAGCAGGTCGTCGTTCCCGGCAAGCCCTTCGACCGCACGGTCGAGCGATCCCGATGCCTCGAAGATCTCGATCAGCCGAACATAGCTCGGCACGGTCTGCGGGCCACCGGCCTCGGCGATCGACAAGGCGAGCGTCTGAAGCCGGTTATCCTCGAGCACCAGATGCGCGACGTCGTCGGTCATACTCGCGAGGAAGCTGTTGCGGTCCTCGAACCCCAGACGTCCCTCGATCATTTCGCGGTTGAGCGCGATCTTGATGTTGACCTCATTGTCCGAGCAATCGACGCCTGCCGAATTGTCGATGAAGTCGGTGTTGATCCGTCCGCCGTGCGCGGAGAAGGCGATGCGCGCGGCCTGGGTGACGCCGAGGTTCGCACCCTCGCCGATCGCCGTCGCACGCAGATCCTCCGCATCGACGCGAAGACGGTCGTTCGCGGGGTCGCCCACCGCGATGTTGTTCTCGGCACGCGCCTTCACATAGGTGCCGATCCCGCCGAACCAGATCAGGTCGACCGGGCTCTTGAGGATCGCCGAGATCAGCGCGCCCGGCTCCATCTCGCGCTCGGTCAGGCCAAGCGCCGCGCGAACCTCGTCGGTCAGCGCGATGACCTTGGCGGTCCGCGGGAACACCCCGCCGCCGGTCGAGATCAGCGTCTCGTCATAATCCGCCCAGCTCGAGCGCGGCAGCGCGAACATCCGCAGACGCTCGGCGAACGAGGCGGCGGGGTCGGGGTCGGGATCGAGGAAGATATGCCGATGGTCGAATGCTGCAACGATCTTCAGTTCGTGGCTGAGCAACATGCCGTTGCCGAACACGTCGCCCGACATGTCGCCGCACCCGACGACGCGGATCGGCTGGGTCTGGACGTCGGTCCCGCGCTCGGCGAAGTGCCGCTGGACGCTGACCCACGCACCCTTGGCGGTGATCCCCATCGCCTTGTGGTCATAGCCGACCGACCCGCCGCTGGCGAACGCGTCGCCCAGCCAGAAGCCGTGTTCGAGCGCGATCGCATTGGCGACGTCGGAGAAGGTCGCGGTGCCCTTGTCGGCGGCGACGACGAAATAGGGGTCCTCGCCATCATGGACGACGACGCCCTGCGGGTGGACGACCTTGCCCTCGACGATGTTGTCGGTGATCGACAGGAGCGTGCGGATGAACACGCGGTAGCTTTCAGTACCTTCCGCCAGCCACGCATCGCGGTTGGACGCGGGCGGGAGCTGCTTGGCATAGAAGCCGCCCTTCGCGCCGGTCGGCACGATCACCGCGTTCTTTACGCGCTGCGCCTTCATCAGCCCGAGGATTTCGGTGCGGAAGTCGTCGCGGCGGTCGGACCAGCGCAGGCCCCCACGCGCGACCGGGCCGGCGCGCAGGTGGATGCCCTCGATCCGCGGGCTGTACACCCAGATCTCGCGCCATGGCACGGGGGCCGGGAGGCCAGGAATGCGGTGGCTGTCGAGCTTGAACGCAAGTGCCTCGGCCCCTGCGGGCGTGAACGCGTTGGTGCGCAGCGTCGCCGCGATCATGGCGTGGAACGCGCGGAGGATGCGGTCGTCGTCGATCGCGGTCACGGCGTCGAGGCCCGCCTCGATCGCCGTGTCCGTCTCGGCTGGGTCGCGGTCTTGCGCAGGATCATGCACGGCGGCGAAGCGCGCGATCAGCGCCTCGGCGACGCGAGGTGCCCGACGCAGCGCATCGACCACGGTGGTCAGGCCATAGGTGAGCCCCGCCTGACGCAGGTAGCGGAACCACGCGCGGAACAGCACCACCGCCTGCGGGCTGACGCCAACTTCGATGATCAGCCGGTTGAACGCGTCATTTTCGGCAGCCCCTTCCAGCACTGCGGCAATCGCGCCTTCCAGCACCGCAGTGTCGACCTGTGACGCGGCGTCGTTCGATTCGACGATGAATTCGTGGACGAAGGCATTGCTTTCGTCCTGCAACCGCGTCGGTAACTCGCCGATCACGCGGAAGCCGAAATTCTCGAGCACCGGCACCGCATCGGACAGCGGCAGCGCATTGCCGAGCTTGTAGATCTTGAGATGGCGATCCTCGCCTGGGGCCGTCGGGATCAGGCGCACGCCACGCGCGCTCTCGTTCTCGAGTGCCGCGAGCCGCTGGATATCCTCGCCCGCCTCGGCGGGGGTGCTGACATTGCGATAGTTCTGCGGAAAGCCCGCTGCCCAGCGCAGCGCAAGCCGCGCCGCGCGTGGTGCATCGGTCTGCTCGACCAGCGCCGCCTCTACCGCGGGGACCCAGCCACGCACCATCCGCGCGATCCGCGTGTCGAGCGCATCCGCGTCGGGCAGCACGCCGCCTTCGCGCAAATCGAGCGTGTAGCGGATCAGCGCGATCGTATCGTCGACCGCGATCGACCAGTTGAGAATGCTGGCATTCGCCACCTCGGCGAGCATGTCACCGATCGCGAGGCGCCGCGCAGTGGTCAGGTCGTCTCGCGGCAACCATACGAAGGCGAACAGATGCCGTCCGAGCGTACTGCGGACCAGCGCAAGCTTCGGTCGCGGCCGATCCGCCAGCGACATCGCGGTCAGCGCGACATTCTCGAGCGATTCGCGCGTGAAGCCCGTCACCAGATCGTGCGGCAGCGCAACGAGTGCGTGGGTCAGCGCCTTGCCGGTATGCCCCTTGGGGTCGAAGCCGAACTTGGTTTCGAGCTCCGCCAGCCGCGCGCGCAACACCGGAACGTCCTCGGGTGCGGCGAGCAGCGCGGCGCTGGTCCACAGCCCGGCGTGGATCGACAGCCCTGCGACGCGCGCGCCGTCGCGCAGCGGCACCAGCGCCAGGTCGAGCGGCACGTGGCGGTGAACGCCCGAAATCAGATTTGACTTGAGCAACAGCGGAGCTTCGCCGCCATCCTCGAACCATTGCATCGCCAGGCGGCGCGACGCTTCGGCAAGGATCGGCACGGGTTGCGGATTGCGCGCGATACCCAGTGCGCGGTTTTCGCCCGATGCGTCCGCCCACCACGTCTCGTGTCCCAGCAAGGTCATCTTGCGGTCGAGCAGCCACGCCAGCAGCGCACTGCCTTCGCCCTCGGGCAAGGTGGCGATGTCGGCGCTCATCGCGGCTTCGAGCGCTTGCCAGTCGGTGACCGCGGCGCGGACATCCTCAAGGTTCTTGGCCAGTTCGACCACCAGATCGCGCCGTTCGCGCGCATCGACGCGCTCGAGCTCGATGTAGATCATCGATTCGGCGTTCCCGTCGTCGACCTGGGTCAGCGCCCCGTCGGAATCGCGGGTGATCTTGAGCACCGGGTGGATGATGCGGTCGATCGACACATCGTGCGCGCCAATCGTCGCGGCGATCGAATCGACCAGGAACGGCATGTCGTCGTTGACGATCGCGAGCCGCATCAGACGGCGCGGGTCGGTCGCGGGGAGCGGCTCGAGCGCGATCTTCGCGGTCCCGGGCGTGCGCTCCTCGGCGGTGGCGGCGACGAAGCTGGCAGCGGCCGCCCGCTCGGCCTCCCCGAACCCCTGTAATTCTCCCGGAAGAGCGCCCTTGGTAAGTCGAACGGCAAGCGCATCCGACAGCGATTTCAGCGTGGTCTTAGGCATGCGCGCCCCTATGCTCCGGTCCGTTCAGGACCTCAAGACTTGTGGCAGTGCAGCATTTCAGCGCACCGCGTGACGCATCACCCGCTCGGTCAGCGCGGTGTCGTCGGTTACGGTTGCAACGATATCGAGCGTTCCCGACGGCGCGGACCGCGCCAGCAGCAAGACATACTCGCCCTCGTTCGCATCGGTGTCGAGCGCGATGCGGGCGAGCGCCGGGCGTTCGGCGAGTTCATCGCCGGGGCTGGTCCGCGCGTGCGAAAAGGGTCCGCGGGCAAGCCGTTCGGCGCGTACGACACCCTTGATTCCTCCGGCGAAGCCTTCGAGGAAATTTTGCATGCCGGTGACCGGTACGCTTTTGCGACGTGCGTGCGCCAGGACCGCTGCATATTCGGTCAGCCGGGTCTTGTCGTACGCCGTGCCGAAAACGAGCTTGACCACCGGGGTCATCGGCGCGCGCAGCTGAACAGCGATGTTCGCCTGTTCCAGCAGCATGTCATAGCCACGCGGATCGGCATCGGCGGCGATCGCGAAATCATGCGCGCGGCCCAATGCGCGATACAGGGTCGCGCGGCTGCGCAAGTCGGCAGTGGCGGCGGCGGCGGCGGTTTGCTGCGCGAGGAGCAAGCGGTCGGACAGGCTGTCGTCCGTGGAGGTTGGGTCATCCCCGTCGACGTCCCCGTCCGCATCCTCGTCCGCGCTTACCTCATCGTCATCGGAGGCCGTCGTTTCCGAATCGACCAGTGTCGCGAGGGCGTGGCCGGGCCCGTCCGCCCAGACGGGCGCGGTTGCAGTGCGGGGTTGAACGGTCCGCGCGGCCTCGATCTCGGCGTACAGCCGTGCCTCCGTGTCGGCGTCGACCAGTTCCTTCCAATTGATGACGCCGTAGATGAAATCGATCGAGTCCGCGTCCGATGAAAAGGGCATGAGGATGCCGCGATACAGCGTGTTGTGGCCACGCGTGCTGACGAACTCGGCCTCGAACCCGATCGGCGAGCGGTTGGCGATGATCTGCAGATAATGATCGGTCAGCCGCGACAGCAGCGACCCGCTCGGAACTTGCGCGATATGCGTCGTGCCGCCGTCGAGCGAACATTCGTCCCGCAGCGCCCGCCCGAGATAGGCGATCGCGGGGTTCTCGGTGCCCTTGCTGAAATCGAGCAGGACGCTGTTTGCGCCGAAATCGGCGATCGTTGCCGGGTCCAGGTCCTGGATCGAGGGATAGCTCCGGCCCCTGAGGAGCGACACCCAATGGTTATAGGCGCGGACGTGCATCCGACGTTCGTCGGTCCCGACCGCGAACTGGATGTCGGCAACCCGGTCTCCCGTCGCATCCTGCCCGCCCCGACCGGGGGCATCGGCACCGAACCGATCGTCCTCATAGTCGTGAACACTATCCATTGCGCAAACGCCCTATCTGGCCCGCCGGGCCGCTACTGGCCTGCTTGTGCACTCCGCGTGGTAAACGTCCGGTAAAGAGCTCGGGCACCGGTGGGAAATCGTCACGATTTTACGGCATTGGCTTGCCATCCCGAAATCCATTTGATAAGCGCCCGCCTCCACGGTCACCGATATGGTGTCGTGCATGCCGCTTTAGCTCAGTTGGTAGAGCATCGCATTCGTAATGCGGGGGTCACAGGTTCGAGTCCTGTAAGCGGCACCAGTCTTTAGACTACTCCACCTCGTACAGGACGATGAATGGTATCCGATAGAGGTGCCATGGCGTTAATCTTGACATGTTGGAAAATGTTGCTCAAATGTTCTCGCTCCTGAAACAGGCGGGGGCGCTAGATGGACATTTCGGCAGAACAGCGGCAGAACTTTTCTGTGTGACTGCGGACTGGGCGGTGGCCAAGGCGGGCCGGTACGTGCAGGCTCGAGTTCAAATTCAATCCGTATCATGTTTCAGCGAATGGGCAGTTCACGACTGCCGATGGTTCCGGCACCACGGCCAGCTTTACGTCCGCCACTCGCCGGGGACACCCGGGCTCAAAAGTTGCGTATGTTAGCGACCCCGACAAGGCTCCGATCGCGACAATGGCCGAGGCCGACGCGTGGCGTGCGAAGGAGTTGGCCAAACACGGCAAAGATCCACAATATGCCGCGGCGATCGAAGCTCGCTATCAAATATATAGAGATGCGTTCTTGCGCCCTCCGGCGGATGGACCGTCGCTTCGAAACACAGCGCCTTTAGCCAATTGGACGCCGGTAACCACCGATAGTGTTTCTGCAAATGTCACAAGCGCCGCCGGTGAAGCTATTGGCAGCCGCTTGGTAGAACACAGTCCAACGTCGGTCGCGGCATCGTTCCAACGCATTTTGTCACAGCTAGGATTGAACCCGCTTCAGCTGTTCAAGCAAATGGCACCCTTCGCCGCTGTCGAAGCTGAGGTCATTGTAGGGCGGGGCAGCAATAGCCGGGCGTTCGAGGATCCGATGACGCTTGAACAGGCTGTGCCGGAACTTCGAAATGCATTGGGTAACGCGGTGATAGCGGTGAGCGACAATCTGCTAGATCTGACCGGGCCGGCAACCGCGTTCAAAGCACAATTCCTGCAGGACCAGACGAAGCAGATAACTGCTCAAATCAAGGCGCTCGATCCGAACTGGCATTATGATGAACTTGGTCCGACCGACGCGTTTGGAACTCCAATTGCTACGGTTCAAGGGTTGCAGGCGAAGTTCGACGATTTGCGTATTCAGCGTGCGGCGGTCGTCGCGCGAGTAAAAGGCGATTATGGGCCACTTCAGGTTGAGACGTTGCGCTTCGTGCAGCAGAGGGTCGACAATGCTTATGATGATGGAGTCGCATTGCTGAAGGCAGGCCGACTCATTCAACGTCTCTCGAATCAAGAGGCGGTGGGAAACTATGTCGATCGAGAAGTGCGAAGAGATCTTCGGGTGCGTTATAGTCAATTGGGTATCGACCCGAGCGGAAAGGGACCAGTGCGGGTGAATCCAAGAGAATACGACAGCTTGGGCACCAATCTTACATACCGGCGGCCCGATGCACGTGTGAATGACGTCGCGTTCGACGTGTCACTGACGCAAAAGACGCTGGGGACACCGCAAATTCGCGGCTTCTTCAATACTGACTTTCAACCGCGCCGGGTCATCATTATCCGTCCGCGGCAGCTCGGCGCCGATCACACATATGTCATCCCCCACCCGGAGACGAAGCGATGACCCGACCCAATCCTTACTTTAACCCCAAGCCGTATATCCCGGCTTCGCTGAGCGAGATTAACGACCAACTTGGATCGATGATCTTGCACGCCCCTACATTCATCGACCGGACTCTCGTCTTTCCCGATCGAAACATCCACAGCGAGTTCGATACGCTGGTCGGAGGCTTTGACGTCGTTCGAAAAAAGCTTGGTGAGGAGCGTTATTCCCTTCTGATCGATTTGGCTGCGCGCGCCAAGGCATTCTTCGCGGCAGATCAGGACGACACTAACGGCAAGACCGATGAGGGACGGGTGCTTCTCGTCGAAATTGAGGAGGTATTGCGCGATGCGCGCCGCAGTCGCGTCAAAGCGAAGTTGCCCGACGGCGATGGCGATATCAGCGGCGACTGATGCAAATTCTCCGATGATGTAAGTGCCCAGCATTGTTCCCTGCGGGGCACCAGTCGTAAAACCAGCGGTCACCGCGAGTTACCGTCCCGTTCACGGGGCCCCAATCCGTCAGCCGGAAACGAGATGGATGTTCGGGTGCTCGGCGATGATTTCGAGGATGGTCTCGAAGTAGGTCTGGCCAGTGCCGTTTTCCAGC
This sequence comes from Sphingomonas sp. PvP056, assembly GCF_040549155.1. Classification (NCBI taxonomy): domain Bacteria; kingdom Pseudomonadati; phylum Pseudomonadota; class Alphaproteobacteria; order Sphingomonadales; family Sphingomonadaceae; genus Sphingomonas; species Sphingomonas sp. PvP056. The sequence goes on along the minus strand of NZ_JBEPST010000006.1, from coordinate 91,854 downwards.
TGGGAGATTTGACGGCCAATCCGTTCGGAGTCGTACACATCGGGGCGTTCCAGCTTGGCCTGCAGGAATGCGCGCGTGGCTTTCAAGCCCAGGCTGCAACGGGCAACCGCAATGTCCTGCCACACAAGCGTGATCGGCTCGCGTCCTTTAATGGCACCATAGCCGCCGCGCAGCATGTCATCGAGCCCATCCAGGCTCTCGCCGAGCGTCCAGTCTTCTCCTGCCATGAACACGCGGTTGATCTCCGCGTAGAACGCCGGAATGTCGTGGATGCCGCGACCGATGATCGTCAGCGTCTTGGTCACCACAAACCTTCCCACAAGTGCTGCCGCCGCGTCGAACGCGTTCCGGGGCTCACCCCGAAACGTCGGCAGCGGTGAGCAAGATGGGGGGCTCCCCGCCGAGCCGGCTGACGAACTCCCGCCGTGCGAGAAGATGGATGTCAGGCTCGAATTCGACGAAACTGTCGATCGCGGTGTCCCGGTCGATTCCGTCGAGGTCGGGGTTGGCGAGTTCGATCAACGCCTCTCCGGTGATCAGGAATTCGACCACGCCGAGGTCGGTGTGACCCAGGAAGAGGATGCCGTTGCGCTCGGCAAGCCATTCATACTCGCCACGCTCGAAGCGAACGCTTGCAGCCGCCATCCCTAGCCCTCGTCATTCGCGCTGGGCAACAGGTCGACCAGCGCTGCGATGCCGTCGCCTGCGAACGTCGTCAGCGATGTGCCGTCGATCTGCAAGGCGTGCTCCGGGGTGAGCACTGCTGCGTTGCGATGTTCGGGATCGAGCAAGGTCCAGGCACGAACCGCGCCCTCCAGGCTTGTCACCTCGGCCAGATCCGCGTCCCCGCGCGGCACGTTCTCCAGCGCGGCGCTCATCCGCCAGTCGATCTCCGGCGTCTTCGCGTCGTCGCCCCAGGTCGCTTCCGTCATGTTCGCTCCTTGCCGTCATCGCCGGCCGAGCCGACGTTCCAAAGGGTCAAGCGCGCACCGTCGGCTGCTTGTTCCGACGGCGGCTGGCGCGGAAGCGGGCGCGACCTGTACCGGCGTTGCGATCATTGCAGCACTCGGGCAGGAGCCAAAGCCCAGGTTCGATTTGCAGGGGTCGGAAAGAATGAAGATCTTTGGTCGCATGGGCGCGATCCTGCTTGCCGTCCTTGGTATAGCGCCGGCGTTCAGCCAGTCGACCATCAGCGACGTGCGCACGCCTCCGCCGCCCCGGACGGTCCTGTTCGTAGGGAACAGCTTTACCTTCGGCGCTTCCAGCGACGTGTGGCGCTACCGACCCGATAGCGTCGAGGATCTCAACGGCACCGGCGTCGGGGGCGTGCCCGCGCTGTTCAAACGGTTCAGCGAGCAAGCCGGGCTTTCCTACCGCGTCGCGCTGGAAACCGAAGGCGGCAAGACACTGCGCTTCCATTATGAGGAGCGGCGCGCATTGCTCGACCGCAGATGGGACCATGTCGTTCTGCAGGAATATAGTACGCTGAATCCCGACACGCCGGGCGACCCTGCGCAATTCGGGGCGTACACTGCGCGACTGACGCAGATGTTTCGGGCGCGCAACCCATCGGCCGACATCCGCCTGACCGCGACGTGGAGCCGCCCCGACCTGGTGTATCGCGATGCGAGCCCGTGGCGGGGACAACCGGTCACGGCGATGGGGATCGACCTCGACCGTGCCTATCGCGCGGTGGTCGCCGCGACCCCGGGTGTTCGGGCGATGGTTCCGGTGGGGCTCGCGTTCAATGCGGCGATCGGGGAAGGGGTCGCCGACGCTGATCCGTTCGATGGGATCGATCCCGGCAAGATCGACCTCTGGGGAGCCGACCAGTATCATGCGAGCACGTTCGGCTATTATCTGGAGGCGCTGATGGTGTTCGGGAGCATCACCGGGGTCGACCCACGGACGCTGGGCGCGGGCGAGGCGGCGGCGCGCGATCTCGCGATTGCGCCCGAAACCGCGAGCGCGCTCCAGGCGATCGCGGCGCGGCAACTGGGGGTGAAACAGACGCGCTGACGGTGCCGTGGCACGCACCGGCATAGGTTCGGTCTTTCCTTGCGCCATCGCTCGGCTACACACGCCACCATGCAGTCCATCATCCTGTACATTGGCGCCGCCGTCGCGGAGATCGCGGGGTGTTTCGCGTTCTGGGCATGGCTGCGCATGGACAGGTCAGCATGGTGGCTGGTGCCGGGATGCGCAGCGCTCGTGGCATTCGCGTATCTGCTGACCCGAGTCGAGGCATCTGACGCAGGCCGTGCCTATGCCGCTTATGGCGGGATCTACATCACCGCGGCGGTGCTGTGGCTGTGGCTGGCCGAAGGCGTGCGGCCTGATCGGTGGGATCTGGCGGGGGCGGCGCTTTGCCTCCTTGGCGCAGCGGTGATCTTCTTCGGGCCGCACCGCGCCTGAGCCGGGTCGCGGAGGGCGTCGGATCCTGTCGCGCTCCCGCGGGGCATTGCGATCCAGAATCGCGTGCATCGACTTTTCGTCCGCACGCAGGTAGGTCGGCAATCGCTATCTTGCTTTATTGCCGCGGAAACACCGTCACGTATCGGCAGCGGCAACAGCGGAACGCCGCGTAACCCCTTCGTTCGAAATCTGCAGGTTCGTGATGTCCGCTCCTCGTCATATCGCGATCATCGCGCCGCCGACGCCGGGGCATCTGAACCCGTTGCAGGTGCTCGGCACCGCGCTCGCGACGCATGGCCACCGCGTCACGGTCGTCCATCTTGCGGCGGTGTCGCGGTTCGTGACGACGCCGGGGATCGGTTTCGCCGCGCTCGATGGGTCCGGCGCACCTACGGCATCGATCGATGCCTATCTTGCCAAGCTCGCCGATCCGACCGGCCCGGTCGGGCTTACGCGGATGATCCACAGTACCGCGGCGATGACCGCGACGCTGCTCGACGAGGCACCCGACGTGCTGCGCGCGATCGGCGTGGACGCGGTGATCGCCGATTCTGCTGAGGCTGCGGGGGCACTGATCGCGCAGCGGCTCGGCGTTCCGCATGTGGTGAGCATCACCGGCCTGCCGCTGCTGCGCGAGCCGAACGTCCCCCCGCCTTTCCTGGGCTGGAAGTATCGGCCCGATCGGATCGGTCGGTTTCGCAATCACGGTGGGTATTTCGTGTCGGACCTGTTGTTGCGCCCGATCACGCAGGTGCTCGCATCCCGCCGTCGTGCGTGGAACCTCGATGCACGCACCGCCACGCGCGGCCGCCTGTCGATCGCGCAATGCCCGCAAGCGCTGGATTATCCGCGATCGGCCGCGATCGTTTACGGCGGCCCGTGGCGCGCGACGATGGACGTGCCGGTCGATCTTCCGTCCGATGGGCGGCCCTTGGTGTTCTGTTCGCTCGGCACGCTGCAGGGGGGGCGGCGAGGGCTCTTTGCGACGATGGCAGAGGCGTGCGCGATGATCGGTGCGCGCGCAGTGATCGCGCATGGCGGCGGGCTGAGCGCGGCGGAGGCGTCTGCGCTGCCGGGGGATCCGCTGGTGCGCGCGTTCTGGCCGCAGGAGGCGGTGCTGCGGCAGTGTTCCGCGGCGGTGCTCCACGGCGGCTTCAATTCGGTGATCGACGCGCTTGCCGCGGGCGTGCCGATTGTCGCGCTGCCGATCGCGTTCGAACAGCCTGGTACGGCTGCGCGCCTAGTACGGATCGGGGCGGGGCGGGCCGTGTCACCGCGGGGGCTGACCGTGCGACGTCTGGCAGCGGCGTTGACCGACGTGATGGAAGGTGCCGGCTACCGGGCGGCGGCGGCTCGGCTGGCGACCGAAATGCTTTCGGCAGGGGGCGCGGCGGAGGCCGCCGCACGGATCGATGCCGCGCTATCGACCCCCGATTGAACTCGGGAGCCGCCACCACGGAGTCCGCGGACTGAGGTGGTGCTGATGATGATAGGTTCCGAAATGGAAACACGTCATCAGCGAGACCAGCGGGGATAGTGCATTGCTGCGGGCGTTATGCGCATCGGCGAACGGTGTGTCCTCGTGGCGATGCGGCAGATAGGTGCCGAACAGGAACAGTTGCACCAGCGCAAGAAGTGCTGGGATCGCCCAGAATACGACGATGTTGAGGAGCGAAGCGCCCAACAGCATGTAGACGATCGCGGCGACCGTGATGCGCAGGATCTGCGCATGGGTGTAATAACCGAGGAAGAACCGGAAGAACCACGGCCCTGCGCGCCGTGGTTCGCCTGCATGGAAATCGGGATCGTCCGCGGTGCCGGGTGCGGCGTGGTGCGCGTGATGCTTGGGAAACAGCGCGCGATAGGACAGCCCGGCATAAGCCGCGAGACACAGCGTACCGACCACCGTGTTGACGCCGCGTCGGCCGGGCATCAGCGAGCCATGCATACAATCATGTGCAATGATGAACAGGCCGGTGCTGAGCCATGCCTGCACGAGGATCACGGGCACCGCGAGCAACACCGTCATGGCGTTCCACCGCCAGAAGAAGATCGCGCCGACATGGATCGTCAGCCATGCCAGCCCGATCGCGGCGGCGAGCAACAGGCTCGTGCGCGCATCGCCGTCGCGCGAAACAGGGTTGCGCGTGTCGGCAGCGGACAGCACGCTCATCGCTCGTTCCGCTCCGCAAGTTGCCGCTTGAGCCGTGCGGGATCGGGCGCGAACAGGAAGCCGAAACTCACGCCGCCGTCCTTGCCCTTGACGGCATGGTGGAGCCGGTGCGCCTGAAGCAAGCGCTTGGCATAGCCGCGCCGCGGCACCCAGCGCGAACCGAACCGCTGATGGACGAGCATGTCGTGGACGAAGGCGTAGATGCCGCCGTAAACGGTGATGCCGAGCGCAGCCCACCACAAGGGCTCCCACAGCACGCCGAGCGCGAACAGCGCGATCACGAGCACCGCGAAGGTTACCGCGTAAAGGTCGTTCTTCTCGAACGCGCTGTCATGCGGTTCATGGTGCGACCGATGCCAGCCCCAGCCCCATCCGTGCATGACATATTTGTGCGTCGCCCAGGCAAAGCACTCCATGAACAGCACCATGCCCACTACGATCGCCAGTTTGTCGTACCACGCCATTCCAAACTCCGAGTCTCGTTGCGGCAAGCCGGAGTGTGTCTCCTATCGCCGGTCTACCCGACGTGGCTAGCCGTTGTCGGCAGGTTTCCGCGCCAGCCGATCCGCCGACGGGCCATCCACGGTGCGACCGACAGCGCCAGCACCGCCATGATTAGCCCCGCCAGCACGTCGACCCCGTAATGCCCGCCGAACACCGGCGTCGCGAGGATCGTCACGCCAGCCCACACCGGTGCGACGAACCGCCATCCGCGAACGTCGCGCTGTGCCCAGGCGAGGATTACCGGCAACGTCGCATGATAGCTCGGAAAGCTGACGATGCCCATAAGCTGCGTCAGGTCGATCATCCGCCACGACCCGTCCCGAAGCCCGAGGATCATGTCCCGTTCGATCCAGGCCACCGACGGCCACAGGATATGATACGCGGCGGGATCGAACACGTTCCCCAGTGCGGGCACAATGCCCGAAATCGCGATCGTCGCAAAACCCCCGAGGATCGCCGCTGCAACCGCGATCCGCAGCGTGTCGGCGCGGTCGGTTGCACTGAGCACGACGATCGCGACGATCATTTGTAGCGTCAGGCTGTGATAGGCGAGCCCTCCGATCCACAACATCACGGGCGACCGGTCTGCTGCTGCGAACACTGCAGGCCAGTCGAAGCCCAGCGCCACGTCCCATGCGGCAAAGCTATCGTCCCACAATGGCCCGGCCCGCGCCGCCAGCGCATAAGCCAGCACCACGCCGATCACCGTGAACAGCGTCATCTGCAGGAATGCTGTGGCTCCGGCCGATAACCGCGGACGGCCCGTGCGCGATCCGATCACCATTCCGGCGATAAGGGTCAGCAGCCCGATCCCGAGCGGCAGGACGCTGGCTGCGCGTACATAGAAGCCGAGATCGGCGGACACGAGAAGGCAGAGAATGCCCATTGCGCCGATCAACCACCAGGAGGCTGCGTCGGTGGTTTGCTCGGCTGGAACTTTCATTGGCGGTGCAACGCGGCATCGGTCCCCCGGTGCCGCGGCAGGCAAAACAAAACAGGTCGTTAGGGGCGGTGCAGTCCGAGCATTTCAGGCAAGCAGCCCAGAATTCTCGCTAATGCAAAACCTTTCTTGCTTGTGCGAACGGATCGATCCCGTATCTTGTCCGACAAACGCCGCGCAAGCCGGCAATAGGAGACGATAATGATCGTTGATCGCCGATCGATGCTGTCCATGACGGGTCTGGGTCTGAGTGCCCTGGCGACAGGGGTGCGCGCCGCGCCTGCCGACGGTGCATTCCGTCCAAATTGGCAGTCCTTCACCGAGCGTTACCGCGCACCCGACTGGTTCCGCGATGCCAAGTTCGGCATGTGGGCGCACTGGTCTGCGCAATGCGTTCCCGAGGCCGGTGACTGGTATGCGCGCGACATGTACCTGCAAGGGTCGCGCGCGTACGATCATCATGTCGCGCATTACGGGCATCCGTCGCGCACCGGCTTCATGGAGATGTTCCCGCGCTGGACCGCGAACCGCTGGGATCCTGCGCGACTGATGGATCTGTATCAGCGCGCCGGCGCGCGCTACTTCATGGCGCTTGCCAACCACCACGACAATTTCGACACCTATGCGTCGAGCCATCATCCGTGGAATGCGACCCGCATCGGCCCGCGCCGCGATATCATCGGGCAATGGAGCAAGCTGGCGCGCGATCGTGGTTTGCGGTTTGGCGTATCCAACCATTCGGCGCATGCCTGGCATTGGTTGCAACCGGCCTATGGTTATGATCCCGAGGGCCCCCTGGCCGGCAAGCGCTACGACGCGGCGTGGCTGACCAAGGCGGGTGGGCGCGGGAAATGGTGGGATGGGCTGGACCCGCAGCAACTCTACACCGGACGCACCATGCCAATGCCCGACGGTCTGCGCACGATCAAGGCGGCGAACGCCTGGCACGAAGCGCACGACCGCGTGTGGACTGAGGCTGCGCCTGTCGCCAATCCCGCCTTCACGCGCAACTGGTCGCTGCGCTGCAAGGAACTGATCGACCGGTATCGCCCGGACATGGTGTATTTCGATAATTTCGACCTGCCGCTGGGGCAGGCGGGGCTCGATATCACCGCCTATTTCTACAACCAGTCGATGCGCTGGCATGACGGCCGCAACGAGGCTGTCGTTACCGCAAAGGGCACGCCGGTCGGCCGCCGGATGGGGATCGTCGACGATGTCGAACGCGGCGTCCACGACGACATTCAGCCATATCCGTTCCAGACCGACACGTGCATCGGCAACTGGCATTATGATCGCGATCTGTATGACCGGGACGGGTACAAGACTCCGGCGAAAGTCATCCATACCCTCTGCGACGTGGTCTCGAAGAACGGCAATCTGATGGTCTCGGTGCCGATGCGTGGCGACGGCACGATCGACGAGAAGGAAGAAGCGGTGGTCGAGGGGATCGCCGCATGGATGGGTCGCTACGGTGCCGCGATCTACGGAACACGCCCGTGGCGTGTGTTCGGCGAGGGGCCGACCAGCATCAAAAGCGGGGACTTTAGCGAAGGCAAGCCGACTTCGCCCTATACCGCGCAAGACATTCGCTACGTCCGCAAGGGCACCGCGGTCCATGCCTTCGTGCTGGGCTGGCCCGAGAATGGCGTCGCGCGGCTACCCGAACTCGCCAAGCGCGGCACCGTCCGGCGCGTGACGCTCCCCGGCTCTACCGCGCCGCTCGATATCCGGCAGGGAAGCGACGCGCTGTACGTCACTTTGCCTGCCGCCCGTCGCGACCCGATCGGCGTTGCGTTGGTCGTGGAAGGCGACGGGCTGGTTTGAGCGGTCTTTGCGGTCGCGGCATTTCCAGGCCGCGACCGCAGCGCTCAGGCCGACCGCAACATGTTGTCCGAATAGGACCGCGCCTCGACTTCCGACCAGTCGAGTTCCTCGAGCAGCCGCCGATACACATCTTCCGCAAGGTCGCCGCTTTCGCGCATCGTGTTGAGTTCGGCACGCTGCTGTTCGAGGACCTTGAGGTGGAGCCGATCGAATTCCGACGGCGCCTGGGGATCTTCCGCGTTCGACGCCACGTCATGCGCCGCGCCGTAGCGTACGCGGAGCGCGTTGGCCGCATCCGAGGTGTCGTCATCGTCGAGCGCGTGCAGTCCGGCATGGATAACCTGCCGCCGTGCAGTGCCGATCTTGGCCGCAAGCCCCGCATCCTCGTCGCTGCCGAACCATCGGATCAAGGGCCCCAGCGTCAACCCCTGAACCACGAGTGTCCCGATCACGACCGCGAAGGCGGACAGCACGATCAGATCGCGCCCGGGCAAAGCATGCGGCAGCGCGAAGGCCGCGGCGAGCGTGACCAGCCCGCGCATTCCCGACCAGCCGAGTACCAGCGACGCGCTCCACGGCGGCGGTTCGGGAAGCCATGCGGGCGCATAGCGGCGAACGATCACCCCTTCGATCGCGCGCACCAGGAACACCCACGCCAGCCGGACGATGAGCACGGTGACGAGCACCAGCAGCGCAAAGCCCAGTGCGGGAAGGCGCTCGGATGGCGACAGCTTCGAGACGATATCGCGCGACTGCAGACCCATCAGCAGGAATGCCACGACGTTGAGCACCAGCACCGCGGCGGCCCACACTGCCTTGGACTGGATCCGGTCGCGTGCCGGTTGGCCGGCGGGGCGGCGTTGCGCAACCAGCAATCCGAACGCCACGACCGCGAGCACCGGCGACAGGTGCAGGCGCTCCGCCGCTAGCCAGATCGCGAAGGTAACCGCAAAATCGGCGAGGCTCGACCCGAGCGTGCCTGCGAAGATCGGAACAATCCGAAGGTACGCCCAACCGCACGCCAGCCCGAACAGCGCACCGGCGGGGGCGGCAGCGGCGAGGACCCACGGGGTCGCGGCGGTGTCGGTATGGTTCGCCATCGCGACCGCCAGCCCGAACAGCAGCAGTGCCGTCGCATCGTTGAGCAGGCTTTCGCCCTGCAACAGCAACATGCCCCGGCGCGGAATGCCGATCTCCGACAGAACCGCTTCCGCGGCGGCGGCGTCGGGCGGTGCGACGATCGCCCCCAGCGCGAAGGCCGCGGCGAACGACAGTCCCCCCGCTGCCATGCCGACGAAGGTGACCGCCGCCGTCGTGACGATGACCGCGAACACTGCGAGCGACACCAATGGGAACCAGTAGCGCCGAAGCCCGCGCAGACTAGTATGATACGCCGCATGGAGCAGTGCAGGCGCGATGAACAACGCCAGCGCGAGCTGCGGATCGACCGCGATGTCCGGCACGAACGGCAGCAGCGCAAAACCGATTCCGGCGGCGGCCAGCAGCGTGGGGTAGGGGACGTTGAGTTTCCGCGCGAGCGCAAGCAGCAGCAAGGCTGCGAGCAGGATCGCGTCGAGGCTTTCGAACAGGTGCATCACCGTTAACGGTCAGTGACGCAAACAGGTCCCCTTTCTTCCGAAGGACGCGTCGGCGAACCGACGCGCCTCCTGTCTTGCTCGAGCTAGGATTACTTTAGATCGCGGATCCAGATCGAGCGGAAGCTGATCGGTGCGCTGGGGTCGCCATGGTCCTGCAGCTTGATCGCGGCGGGGCCATGCGCCTTATACTCCGGCGCACCGATGTAGCGGGTCTGGCCCTTCAACGCGACGTGGTTCTGGACCAGGACGCCGTTGAAGAAGACGGTCGCATAGGCGGGGCTGGTGAGCTTCCCGTCCGCGCCGAACACCGGCGCAGTCCAGATCACGTCGTAGCTCTGCCATTCGCCGGGGGCGCGGGTCGGGTTGGCGAGCGGGATGATCTGCTTGTAAATGGCACCCGCCTGACCGTTGACATAGGTCTTGTTGCGGAAGCTATCCATGATCTGGAGTTCGTACCCCTCGTCGCCCTCGCCGGTTGAGGCGAGGAACAGCCCGCTGTTGCCCCGTGCCTGCCCCGTGCCGGTGATGTTGGCCGGAACGCGCCATTCGAGGTGCAATTGATAATTGCCGAACTTGCGCTTGGTCTCGATGTTGCCGGTGCCCTTGCGCACCGTCAGCACACCGTCGCCGACCGTCCAGCGCGCGGCACCCTTGTCCTTGGTGCTGATCCACTGATCGAGGTTCTTGCCGTCGAACAATACCAGCGCGTCGGCGGGGGCGGGAACGGACGGCGTCGGCGCGACGACAACCACCGGGGGTTCGGGCTGCCAGACTTCGGTTGCCTCGGGGCGTTGCTCGGGAGCGGTCGCGGCTGGAGAGGCCGGCGCGGCCTGCGCCAGCATGGCGACGGCGAGGAGCGAGAGCGTTGCGGTCATAGGACCATCCTTTCCAATAGCGGTGCCGCAAGGCGATGCAGCACCATAGATTTACAGGGTTCGGCGAACCGTTTCCGAACGGCCATTGCGGCCGAACATCGAACCGTTCCCCCCGTTTCGTTGCCGCAACCTGACAGCCGATTCCCGCGGGAGCAAGCGACCGATCGCTCACGACCAAATTTCGTGCGCCAAACCACCATGTTGCGCGGTGCAAGCCCGGCACGCGACTAATGCCGTGGGCGTGCCGTACTGCCGCGGACGATCAGCATATGGTCCAGCGTGACCTGACGTGGCGGGCTTGGTGCATCACGCAGAATATGGACGAGCAGCTCAACCGCGCGGCGCCCGATCATTGCCTTGGGCTGTGCGATCGTCGTCAGACCGGGCTGGAAATAGCGCGCGAGCGGAACGTCGTCGAAGCCGACCACCGAAACGTCTCCGGGACACGACAGGCCAGCCTCGGCCACCGCACTGATTGCGCCGATCGCCATTTCGTCACTGAAGCAATACAGTGCGGTCACTCCCTCGAGGAGCAAGGCGCGGGCCTGTTCGAACGCGACTCCCGCCGAATAGTCTGCAGTGCGGACCCGCAGCCGATCCACCAGACCGTGCCGCGCCGCTGCCGCGGTCGCACCGCTCAGCCGATCCCGACTGATCGGGCTGATCGTCGGCCCGGTGATGACGCCGATGTCGCGGTGGCCGAGCGCGACGAGATGCTCGAACGCCTCGCCGCTTGCGGCGGCATTGTCGATGTGGACGCTGGGGACGCCGATGCCCGGGCTGTATTCGCACCCGTTGACGATCGGCGCAGCGTCGCCACGAAGGTCGAGCAACGGCTGGAGGCTTTCGGGCAATCGATGACCAAGAAAGATCAGCCCGTCGACTTCGCGTCGCGACAGCATTTCGGCATATTGGTCCTCGATCTCGGGGTCGTGCCGCGTATCCCCCACCACCACCGCATAACCCGCATCGCGCGCTGCCTCTTCGGCACCGCGAATGACGCTGGCGAAGAACGGATTGGAGATATCGGGAACCGTCAGCAGGATCTTGGCCGCCCGCAACGTGCGCAGGGTGCGTGCGGCGACGTTGGGGGCGTAGCCCAGCGTGCGGACCACTTCGAGCACGCGCAGGCGGGTCGGTTCGGCGACTCGCTCGGGTCGACTGAGGACACGCGAGACCGTGGCAGTCGAAACCCCGGCCCTCGCGGCTACGTCGATAATGGTCGTCATCGAACCGTCATGGATCGAGTCGCGGCGCATGTCGATGACGATCCGATGTAATCCTTTACATCCTGATTTGCCCCGGTTAGCTTCTTGTCCGACAAGCAGGCAAACTGCGCGAGTGAGGATGACGATGGCCGTTTCGGAACAGATTGATCGAACAGTCGTCACGCCCTCGGACGGATGGCTGACCGGGCGCCTCAGCGTCCTGATGTTCCTGCAGTTCTTTGTCTGGGGGGCGTGGACCGTCACGCTTGGCCTGGTAATGCAGACGGTCGGGATCGGGTCATTGATCGGCAACGCCTTTTCGGTCGGGCCGATCGCTTCGATCGTCGGGTCCTTCCTGATCGGCATGGCAGCCGCGCGCTATGTCGCGCCGCGCCTGCTGATGGTGATCCTGCACCTCGTCGGTGGCGCGCTGCTGTTCGTGCTTCCGTCGCTGATCACCCCGGAGGCGGGTGCAACGTTCGTCTGGCTGCTGCTCTGCTACATGATCCTCTACATGCCTACCGTCGGCCTCGCCAACACGATCGCGCTCAAGAGCTTTGGCGACCGCGCCGACCGCTTTCCCTTCGCGCGGGCGTTCGGCACGGTGGGCTGGATCACCGCGGGGCTGATCGTCGGTTGGGCGGGGCTGTCGGCCAGCCCGCAGATCTTCACCATCGCCGCGGTCGCATCGATCGCGCTCGGCCTCTACAGTTTCACGCTGCCCAATGTCGCGCCGGATGCGCCGCGCGACGAGGGCGTGCTGCGCCAGGTGCTCTGCGTCGAGGCGTTCAGCTTGCTCAAGCAGCGCTCGTTCCTCGTGTTCATCGTCTGCGCCACGCTGATCTCGGTCCCGCTCGCGATGTATTATGCCTATGCCTCGCCCTATGTCGGCGCGGCGGGGATCGAGAATGTCGGCGGCACGCTCGCGATCGGGCAGATGTCCGAACTGGCCTTCATGTTCTCGATGCCGTGGCTGTACCGTCGGTTCGGCGTCAAGCCGCTGCTGCTGGTCGGGATGGCCGCCTGGGCGGTGCGCTACGCGCTGTTCGCGATCGGCGACGGCGGCTCGGGTCTGTGGGCGGTGTACCTCGGCGTGGCGTTGCACGGCGTCTGCTATGACTTCTTCTTCGTCGCGGGCGCGATCTACACGGGCACGATCGCGACGCCCAAGGGCGTCAACGCGCAGGCCCAGGGGATGCTGACGCTATTTACCTACGGGGTGGGGATGTTGCTCGGGTCGCAGATCGGCGCATTGCTCTATGCCCAATTGCCTGCAGTGGCGGACATCGCTGACTGGCACCGGATGTGGTGGTATCCCGCGATCGCGGCAGCGTGCATCGCCGTGCTGTTCCAGCTGGCGTTCAAAGACGATTCGAGAACGAGGACCGAAGTATGACCGCGATGAAGGGGCCGGGGATCTTCCTGGCGCAATTCCTGGGCGACACCGCACCGTTCGACACGCTCGAAAACCTCGCGCGCTGGGCAGCAGGGCTTGGCTATGTCGGGGTGCAGATCCCGTGCAACGACCGGCTGATCGACCTGTCGCTTGCGGCGGAGAGCAATGCCTATTGCGACGATCTGCGCGGGATGCTCGACAAGCACGGGATCGCGGTCACCGAACTGTCGACCCATTTGCAAGGCCAGCTCGTCGCGGTTCATCCCGCCTATGACGCGCTGTTCGACGGTTTCGCGCCCCCCGAAGTTCACGGCAAGCCCGCTGAGCGGCAAGCCTGGGCGGTCGAGCAGCTCAAGCTCGCCGCGCGCGCCAGCGCCAATCTGGGCTTGTCGGCGCACGCTACCTTCTCGGGTGCGCTTGCCTGGCCCTATGTCTATCCGTGGCCACAGCGCCCCGCCGGGCTGGTCGAGGAAGCGTTCGCCGAACTGGCGCGGCGCTGGTTGCCGATCCTCGACGCGTTCGACGCCGCCGGGGTCGATTGCGCCTATGAAGTCCATCCGGGCGAGGATCTCCACGACGGTGCGTCGTGGGAGCGGTTCCTGACCGCGGTCGATCACCACCCGCGGGCGCGGATGCTGTTCGATCCGTCGCATTTCGTGCTGCAACAGCTTGACTACCTCGACTTCATCGATCGTTATCACGACCGCATCTCCTGCTTCCACGTCAAAGATGCCGAGTTCAACCCGACTGGGCGGTCGGGCGTCTACGGCGGGTACGAGCCGTGGGTCGACCGGGCTGGCCGGTTCCGCTCGCTCGGTGACGGTCAGGTTGATTTCTCGTCTATTTTCAGCAAACTAGCGCAATATGGCTATACAGGCTGGGCTGTGCTGGAGTGGGAATGCGCGCTGAAACGGGCAGAGGATGGCGCACGCGAAGGGGCACCCTTCATCCGCGATCATATCATCCACCTCACCGATCATGCGTTCGATGACTTCGCCAAAAGCGGCGCTGACCGGGCGGCGATCCGTACGATCCTCGGGCTGCCGGCGAGCGAAGGCTAAGCCATGATTCGACATCCTCTTCGGCTCGGCATGGTCGGCGGCGGCGACGGCGCGTTCATCGGTGCGATCCATCAGCGCGCCGCAGCGCTCGATGGCGACTGGCGGCTGGTCGCAGGCGCGTTCAGCACCGATGCCGAGCGCAGCCGGCGCAGCGGCGAACGGCTCGGGCTTTCGCCGGAACGGGTCTATCCGACGTTCGATGCCCTGATCGCGCAAGAAAGCGCGCTTCCCGCGGACGAGCGGATCGACGCGATCGCGATCGTCACGCCCAATCACCTCCATGCGCCGATGGCGATCGCGGGCCTCAATGCAGGCTTCCACGTCTTCTGCGAGAAGCCGATGGCGATGAGCCTGGCCGAAGCCGAGACGATCGCCGCCGCCGCGACCGCGAGCGGCCGGCATTTTGGTCTGGCCTTCACCTATAGCGGCTATCCGCTGGTCGAGGAGGCGCGACTCCGCATCGCGCGTGGCGATCTGGGCGCGATCCGGCTGGTTCAGGTCGAGTATCTCCAAGGCTGGCTCAGCCTGCCGATCGATACCGATGGCAACAAGCAGGCCGAATGGCGCACCGATCCGGCGCGCGCCGGGCTTGGCGGATGCCTTGGCGACATCGGCACCCACGCCTTCCAGCTCGCCGAACATGTCTCGGGGCTGCGGGTCGAGACGGTGTCGGCCGATCTCGCAACGCATGTCGCCGGGCGGCGGCTCGACGACGATGTCGGCGCGATGCTGCGGTTCGACAATGGCGCACGCGGCTTGCTCAAGGCGACTCAGATCGCCGCGGGTGAGGAGAACGGACTGCGCCTGCGCATCCACGGCGAACACGGTGGCCTCGAATGGGCACAGATGGAGCCCAACACGCTCATCCTGCGCTGGCTCGATCGCCCTGCCGAGATCGTTCGTGCAGGCGGTCCGGGGCTTGACGCCGCGACGAGCGCGTTGCTGCGCACGCCGTCCGGTCATCCCGAAGGCTATATCGAGGCTTTCGCCAATCTGTACCGCGCCTTTGCCACCGCGATCCGCGGCGAGAGCGATGCCGCAGCGTTTCCGGGTGTTCCTGACGGTTTGCGTACGATGGCGTTCATCGAAGCCGTGATATCCAATGCCCAATCCGACCAGAAATGGACTCGTGTCGGTTCCGGAGAGTATGAATGAAGCTTCAGATCAGTTTGTTGGCGGGGGCCGCGGTTGCGGCAGCCGTGCTTGCCCCGACCACCCCGACCGCAGCACAGAGTGCCCCCGGCGCACCGCCCGCGTTCAATGCCTGCCGCGCGTGCCATACCGTCCAGAAGGATGCCAAGAGCGGGATCGGTCCCAATCTGCACGGCGTCGTCGGGCGTCCGGCCGCATCGCTGCCGGGCTTCAACTACTCGCCAGCGCTCAAGGCGTCCAAATTGCGCTGGGACGAAAAGACGCTGGACGAGTATCTCACCAACCCGGGCAAGAAGGTCCCCGGCACGCGGATGCCGATCTCGACTCCGGACCCGGCAAAGCGCGCTGCGATCATCGCCTATCTGAAGAGCGCTGGCGCGAAATGATGCGGTCGGTCGCATGACGCTGTCACGCCGGACGCTCCTCGCGGCAAGTGCCGTGGCGACCCTAGCGTCCGGGGTGGCCGTCGCCCGCGGCCGACCGTCCACTACGGCCAAGTTCGGTCTCAAGTTCGCGCCGCACGAGGGCAGCTTCGCCAGCCGCGGCGGTCTGTTCGAACAGATCGCCTATGCCGCCGATCAGGGCTTCACCGCGTGGGAAGACAATGAGGCACGCGCGCGGCCGGTGGCGCAACAGGAGCAGTTGGCGCGAACGCTGGCGCAGCGCGGGATGACGATGGGCGTGTTCGTCGCGAGCATGCCGCAATGGTCCAAGTCGCGCCCGATCCTCGGCAGCACCGACGGTGCGGAGCGAGAGGCGTTCCTCACCGATGTCCGCGGGTCGATCGAGGTTGCGAAACGTCTGAATGCGACCCGAATGACGGTCGTCACCGGGTTCCTCGACCCCAAGGTCCCGCACGATATCCAGACTGCGCGGGTGATCGACGTGATGCGTCGTGCTGGCGACATCGTCGCACCCCACGGCATTGCGATGGTGATGGAGCCGCTCAATACGCGGACCAATCATCCCGGCGTCTATATGCAGTCGATTTCGCAGGGCTATGCAGTCGCCCGCGGCGTCAACAGCCCCGCGGTCAAGGTGCTGGCAGACCTGTACCACGAGCAGATCCAGTCGGGGAATCTGATCCCGACGCTTGATACGTGCTGGGACGAGATTGGCTATATCCAGTTCGGCGACAACCCCGGGCGTAACGAGCCCGGGACCGGTGAAATCAACTACGGCCCGATCGTCCGCCACCTCAAGGCCAAGCGCTATACCGGCGTGATCGGCATGGAGCATGGTAATGCGACCTCCGGGCGCGCGGGCGAGGACCGGTTGGTTGCCGCTTATCGAATGATTGACTCAGCGGACGGCGCGGCATGATCCGCACCGGCGCCTATACAGGAGAGGACAAGACATGATCGATCGCAGAGGCGCGCTTGCAAGCGTGGCGGCGATGTTCGGCACCGCGGTATTCGCGCCGATCGCGCGTGCGGCGGGGCCCGCCGGGCCGGTGGCCGTACCCAAAATCAGCGACGGCCCGCCCAGCGTCGCGGTGTTCACGCCCGCGCAGCGCGAAGCGGTGACGGTATTGTCGGAACGGGTCCTTCCAACGACCGACACCCCCGGCGCGATCGCAGCGGGCGTGCCCGCCTATATCGAGAAACTGCTCGCCGACTGGTCCTATCCCAAGGAGCGGGAGCCGCTGATTGCCGGGCTGGCGATGCTCGAGGCGCGTAGTCAGCAGGACTATAAGGTGTCCGTCGCCAAGGCGACCGCGGCGCAGCAGGACGCCTTGCTGACGCTGGCGATGAACGACCAGCTGCCCGGCGGCAACGCGTTTTTCCTCGTGTTCCGCCAGCTCGTGCTGACCGGCTATTTCACGTCGGAAATCGGCATGACGCAGGAGCGCGAATATCTGCCGGTGCCCGGCGAATATAACGGCGCCTTCCCCTATTCCAAGGTCAACAAGGTGTACACGGCATGATCCTCGATCGCAGACACTTGCTCGCGGGGGCCGGTGGCGCCGCAGCGCTCGGGCTCGTCGGAACCACGGTTGCCCGCGCTGCGGCGACGCGCCGGATCGGTGCGATCGGACTTCAGCTTTATACGGTGCGCGAGATCTTCCAGAAGGATCCCGTCGGCACGCTCGAGGCCCTCGCGAAGATTGGCTATCGTGAGATGGAGTTCGGCGGTGGCGGCTATGACGCGATGGACCACGCGATGCTGCGCAAGACGATGGACCGGCTGGGCCTGCGCGCACCATCGGCGCACATCAGCTATGACGCGCTGCTCGGAAAGTTCGACGCATCGCTCGCGATGGCGAAGACGCTCGGGGTCAGCACGGTGGTCCTGCCGTATATGACCGACCAGCACCGTACCGAGGCTGGCTGGAACGCCGCGCTCCCCAATTTCACGCGGTTCGCGACCGAGTTGCGCAAGGCTGGGATCGGCTTCGCCTATCACAACCATGATTTCGAGTTCACGACAAAGCCGGGCGGGGTCAGCCTGTACGAGCGGTTGCTGCGCGAGACCAACCCGTCGCTCGTCAAGCTCGAGCTCGACCTCTACTGGGCCGCGCATGCGGGCGAGGATGTCGGCGCGTTGATCGACCGGCTCGGGGCACGGCTCTACGCCTATCACGTCAAGGACATGCGCGCGGACCGCAGTATGTCGGCCGTCGGCGCGGGCAAGACCGATTTTGCCGCCCTGTTCCGCCGCAAGGGCAGCGCAGGCGTCCGCCATTTCTATGTCGAGAACGATGAGGCGCCTGCGCCGTATCTGCCCGACGTCACCACCAGCTTCGAGACGCTGCGCGCGTTGCGGTACTGATCAGTCTAGCGGGAAATACCATCATGGCATCCACCAACAGGTTTGACGCGATCGTTATTGGATCGGGCGTCAGCGGCGGGTTCGCCGCCAAGGAACTCACGGAAAAGGGCCTTCGCGTCCTCATGCTCGATCGCGGCATCATGGTCGAACATGGCGAAGATTACACATATGACGGCAAGCCAGCTTATGAGGTGCCGGCGCGCAATCGTATGCCCAAGCCACTGGAAGACAGCGATTATTTCATTGCGAAGCACGGCTATGTCGCGCCCAGCAACCAGAAGTTCTATAATGACGACCGGCTGAACCCCTATGCCTTCGATGAGGGCGAGAAGTTCTACTGGATCCGCCCCGCCGCAGTCGGCGGAAAGTCGCTGATCTGGGGCCGCTGGGTGTTCCGCTGGAGCCCGGCCGATTTCGAGGCGAACAAGCGCGACGGGATCGATGGCGAATGGCCGATCGGTTATGACGATGTCGCGCCATGGTACAGCTATGTCGAGAAATACATCGGCGTTTCGGGCTCGCGCGAGAACCTGCCGTATCTGCCCGACAGCGAGTTCCAGCCGCCGATCCCGATGAACGTTGCGGAAAAGTGGGTCAAGCAGCGGCTCGAGACGCAGTTCCCGGGGCGCAAGCTGATCAACACGCGCCTGTCCAACATGACCGAGGACAAGCCCGACCAGAACCGCACCAAATGCCAGTTCCGCAACCAGTGCGGCAACGGCTGTTCGTTCGGCGCATACTTCTCGACTCAGGCGGTGACGCTTCCCGCCGCACGCGCGACCGGGCGGCTGACGCTGCGGTCGGACGCGGTGGTGACGAAGCTCGCGTATGACGCGAAGAGCAAGCGCGTCACGGGCGTTCACTTCACCGATGCGAAGACCGGACTCTCCGAACTGGTCTCGGCCGATCTGGTGTTCCTGTGCGCATCGACCATGGGGACCAACCAGATCCTGATGAACTCGCGCATGCCGGGTGGGGATCGCAGCTATTTCGACACCAGCGGCACGCTCGGCAAATATGTGATGGATCACATCTTCCGCGTCGGGATCTCGGGCGAGATCCCGGGGATGCAGGACATGATCGAATATGGCCGTCGTCCGGGCGCGGTCTATATTCCGCGCTTCCGCAATAACAGCAAGGACGACGGGGTCGGCTTCCTGCGCGGCTATGGCTATCAGGGCGGAGCGAGCCGCGAAGCCGCAGCGCCGATCGGGTTCGGTGCCGATATGAAGCACGGAATGCGCAAATACGGTCCGTGGAAGTTCAGCATGGGCGCGTTCGGCGAATGCTTGCCTTATGCCGACAACAAGGTGTCGCTCCACCCGGACAAGGTCGATCGCTTCGGGGTCCCGCTGATGAAGTTCGACGTCCGCTTCCGCGACAACGAGCTGAAGATGATGGCGGATGCGCGCGTCCAGGGCGAGGCGATGCTCAAGGGTGCCGGATTGCTCAACGTCACGAGCAACGAAAGCGAGCATGTCCCCGGTGATGCGATCCACGAGATGGGCGGCGCGCGCATGGGCCTCGACCCGCGCAAGTCGGTCCTCAACAAGTGGAACCAGGCCCATGAGGCGTCGAACCTGTACATCACCGATGGCGCGCAAATGGCGTCGGTGTCGTGCGTCAATCCGTCGCTGACCTTCATGGCACTGACAGCGCGCGCCGCGTCGCATGCGGTGGAGCAAATGCGCAAGGCGTAAGAGGGCGTTCGTGTCGGCTCTTGCTCCGGCCTGACGGTATCAGGCCGTGGTTTAGGGCGGCATTTTGCAGGTTGGCGGTGCGCGCTGCGGAGGGCAACCCATCCCCGGCCCCTCCCTTTCAGGGAGGGGAGGTGCGCGTGGCGGGCCTTGTTCTCGCCTCCCTGGAAGGGAGGGGCCGGGGGTGGGTTGGCCGGAAGCGGGAGCACGGCCCTTAGTTCTAGGACTATCCCGCCTTCGCAGGCGAGCAGACGGCGTCTCCTAAATCGAGCGCTTACCCCGCCTTCGCATCCAGCCGCGGCACCAGCAGATGCACGATCGCCAGCGCGATCAGATAGGCCGTCCCAGCCCAGATGAACACCGGCGCATAACTGCCCACGGTTTCCAGCACATGCCCGACATAGCGCGCCATGATCATCCCGCCGATCGCCCCAGCCGCGCCGCCGATCCCCATCACCGAGGCGACCGAGCTCTTGGGGAAAGTGTCGGAGACCATCGTGTAGAGGTTGGACGACCAGCCCTGATGCGCAGCCGCGGCAAGCCCGATGATCGCGACCGCGGCGACCAGACTCGAAACGCTGCTCGCGAATATGATCGGCAGCACGCATACCGCACAGACGAGCAGCGCAAGTTTGCGCCCGGCGTTGACGCTGAAGCCGCGCTTGATCAGCGCCGACGACAGCCAGCCGCCACCGATGCTGCCGACATCCGCGAGCAGATACACCGCGATCAACGGCGGACCGAAGGTCTTGAGGTCGAGCCCGTGACGCTTGGCGAAGAAGTCGGGGAGCCAGAACAGGAAGAGATACCACACCGGGTCGGTCAGGAACTTCGCGGCGACGAACGACCAGGTCGCCCGCTTGCGGAACAGGTCGCGCCACGGGATGCGAGCCACACCCGCATCATTGTCCTGGTCGCTGGTGATATACGCCAGTTCCTGCGGCGACAGCCGCGGATGCCGTTCGGGCGCGCGGTAGAAGGCGAGCCATGCCGCCAGCCAGATGAAACCGAGCAACCCCGTCCCGATGAACGCGGCCTGCCATCCGTAATTGAGCGCGATCAGGGGAACGATGATCGGGGTTGCGATCGCGCCGACGTTTGCGCCCGCGTTGAGGATGCCGGCGGCAAGCGCGCGTTCCTTCTTGGGGAACCATTCGGCGACCGACTTGATCGCGGCGGGGAAATTGGCCGCCTCACCCAGCCCCAGCGCGAACCGCATCGTCGCGAACCCGCCGGGGCTGCGCACCAGCGCATGCGCCAGCGCGGCGAAGCTCCAGACCGTGATCGCCGCCGCATAGCCGAGCTTGGACCCGATCCGGTCGATCACTGGGCCGCACAGCAACAGGCCGATCGCATAGGCCGCCTGGAACCAGAAGACGATCATGCCGTAATCGACTTCGGTCCAGCCGAGTTCGCCCTGCAGCGTCGGCTTAAGGATGCCGATGACCTGGCGATCGATGTAATTGATCGTGGTCGCAAAGAAGAGCAGCGCGCAAATCACCCAGCGCACATTGCCGCCCGCGCGCTGTGGTGCCGCGTCGATCGGGGCCGAACCCACCGCTCCTGTTGATCCGTCCACGCGCGCTCTCCCTGCGGTCTTGTTCTGTTTATCGTGTATCGAAATGTCCGGCGTTGGTTCGGCTCGGCAGGGTCAGGCGTCCCCCTCGTTGCGCGCCTGCTGGTGCGCATAAGCGATCCCGCGTTCGACCCCGCGCAATTCCGCGAGGCCGCGCATCCGCCCGAGCAGCGAATATCCCGGCAAGGTCTGCTTGGTCAGATCGTCGAGCATCTGGTGCCCGTGGTCGGGTCGCATCGGGATCGAGCGTCCTTCGCGGGTCTGCACCGCATGGACTGCCGCGACGAGCGACACCATCTCCGCGCTGCCCGCCAGATGCGCGGCTTCGTGGAAGGAATCATCGGGTTCGCGCTGGACCGAGCGCAGATGAAGGAACCCGATCCGCTCCCCCAGCCGGTCGATCATCCCCGGAAGATCGTTATCCGCGCGCACGCCGAACGACCCTGCGCAGAAGCACAAGCCGTTGGAGCGGTTGGGAACCTGGTCGAACAGCCGGACGAGATCGTCCTCGGTGCTGACGACGCGGGGAAGGCCGAACAGCGCAAAGGGCGGATCGTCGGGATGGACGACCAGCCGGATGCCGAGCTCGTCCGCAAGCGGGCAGACCGCCTGAAGGAAAGCGACATGATTGGCGCGGAGTGCATCGGCATCGACCCCGTCATATTGGCCGAGTGCCTCGAGGAACCGTTCGGCCGTGAAGGTTTCCTCGCTTCCCGGCAGCCCAGCGATGATCGTGCGGTCGAGCACGCGACGCTCGTCCTCGGTCATGCCCTCGAACCGGCGTGCGGCACGATCGCGCATGTCCGGCGTATAGTCCGCCTCAGCCCCGGGACGACGCAGGATGTGGAGATCGAACACCGCGGCGGCCTCGAATTCGAACCGCAACGCCAGCGCGCCGTCGGGCATCGCCCAGGCAAGGTCGGTCCGCGTCCAGTCGAGCAGCGGCATGAAATTGTAGGTGACGACCTGGATCCCGCACGCCGCGAGATTGACGAGGCTTGTCCGATAACGCGCGATCAGCCCGTCCCAGTCCGCGCCGTGCGTCTTGAGACCGTCATGGACGGGAAGGCTCTCGACCACCGACCAGACGAGACCTGCGTCCTCGATCATCTGCTTGCGTGCGAGGATGGCGTCACGCGGCCAGACCGCGCCGTTGGGGATTTCGTGCAGCGCGGTCACGATGCCGCTGGCACCCGCCTGTCGAATGTCGCGCAAGGTTACAGGATCGGAGGGTCCGAACCAGCGCATCGTCTCAGTCATCAACACCGTCAGTAGCCTCCCCCCGCAGCGGCATGGGACAACGCGTCCACTGCGGATCTACAGTCTGTAGCAGTCGCAAATTTGATAGGCCAGAACCAATGAATTGGTAATACACTTCTGTGAGATGGCGATGATCCCGCGTAGTTTCCGTTGTTTGGACGCAATCGCGGGCAACCCCCGGATTGGCATGCGGCGCAGGGCACGCCGCATGCCCAGCCACGCTCAGAATTGGAAGTTGACGGCAAGTGCGTAGGTGCGGCCGAACGTCGACGTGTAGAGCGGGTCCTGGCGTATGCTGTCGGTGTAGAGATTGTTTTGCTCGTTGGTGATGTTCGACACCTCGGCGATCAGTTTGATGTGATCGCTAAGATTGTACGAGGCCGAGGCATCGACGAAGATCGTCTTCTTCGCACCGACCGCGTCGCTGTCCTGCGGGCCGGGGATGCTGGTGAGGTAGCCCGAGCGGTAATTGACGGTCGAGCGGATGCTGAACTTCTTGTCCTCGTAATAGAGCGTGCCGCTTGCGGTTTCTGGTGACAGGCCGACGAGCGGTGCGGTGCGCGTCAGCGTTGCAATGCCGTTGACGCTCTGCAGGATGTAATTGATGTTCGAGCGCACCCGCGTGAAATTGGCGAGCACGCCGAGATTGCGCAGTGGCCCCGGCAGGAAGCGCAGCGGCAATTGCACGTTCGCCTCAAACCCGCGGAGCGGCCCGCCGGGGGTGTTGGTGCTGCGCGAAACGTTGAACAGTTCGTCCGGCGTCGCGTTGCTGTTGACCAGCAGTGAATCCGGCAGCCCCAGATCGCGGAACGGCAGCAATTGCGTGGTGTTCTGGATGTAGGTTTCGATGCTCTTGTGGAAATAGGCGACCGAGATCAGCGAGCCCGGCGCGAAATACCATTCGAGCGCAGCGTCGAACGTGTTGGCGCGGATCGGGTCGAGGAACGGGTTGCTGAACGATCCGGTACGGATCGCGACGTTGACCGTGCCGCTCGGGATCAGCTGGCCGTAGGCCGGGCGCGACATGACGCGCGCGGCGGAGAGGCGACCTATCAGATTGCCGGTGATGTCGAACGCGATGTTCGCGGACGGCAGCCAGTCCTGGTATTCGCGATCGACCTTCGAGATCAGGCCGAGCGTGGGATAGACCGATCCGGCCGGTGCGGCGGTCGGGATGACACCCTCGGTATGGAGATCGGTGTAGATGTAGCGGACGCCGGCATCGCCGCGGATCGCGATCGGGAGCCGGTCTTCGGTGTTGAACTTCACCATCAGATAGCCCGAGCTATAGCGTTCGTTGACCTTGCCATACAGGCTGCCACACTCGACCCCGCACAAGGGGAAGCTGTCGAAATTGACCGCAGCGCGGAACTTGTCGGGGTCGACCGCCGCGAAATCCTGCATGTTGCCGCCGAGGTTCTTGGCTACCCCGGTGGTGGTGAAGGTCAGGTCGCGCAGCGAGACGTTGGCGGGCAGTGCGCGCGGCAGGCTGTACGCCGGGGTCAGGTTGAGCTGACGCTGGGTATAGTCGCCGGTACGATATTGGCCGCCCACCTGCAGCGTGAAGCCAGGGGCCGCCTCCCATTCGGTATTGAGCTCGAAGGTCTTGCTGATGATCGTGTTGCGACGATCGAAATAGGAGATCTGCCCGCGCTGGTTCCCGTCGGGGAGCGGCGGACCGTAGGAGAAGATCGACGCATCCGCCGGGTCGACGCCATAGCCAAGCTTGGGCAGGTTGGGACTGTCGCGGAAGTCGATCGAGAAATTGTCGGTATCGTTGGAGTCCATCGCGACTTGCAGGCGATTGGATTGCAGGATCGAATCCGAAATGCCCGCGAGCCCGTAGACGCGGAAATTGTCGGTGAAGCGGTGATCCAGGTTGAGATTGACCTGACGGAAGGTCGAGGTGAACTTCTCGTTCTGCATTTCAGAACGCAGATCGACACCATCCCAGGTGCCATGCACCAGCGAGCCGAGATCATCGACCTCGATCTCGCGGACCGACATCATCGGCTGCCCGTTGTTCGAGGCGGTGCGACCCATCGAGCGCGCGTCGAGATAGGTGTCGAGGCGATTCACCTTGAACCGCGCATACAAGCCGTCGAGCGAGATGTCGGTGCGGTCGTCCGGCTTCCATTGCAGCGTCAGCGACCCTGCGATGCGTTCCTGCACCTGGCTCGATTTCGCCGGGCGCGGCAGGCGCGGCAGGAACACGCCGCCGCCGGGACGGCCCGAGACGCCCTTGCGGCTCATGATGTAATCATAGGCTTCCTTGGTGCTGGTGCGCGGGTTGCCGACGCTGCAATTGGCGGCGTTGGCGCCGACATTGTTGCCGCTGTTGGCGTAATTCGCGCCCGGGCTGTTCACCGCAACGCCGTTGTAGGTGTAGCCGACGGGCGTGCAGTAGGGGAACAGCACGCTGCTCGTCGTGGTCGCGCCGGGCGCGGTCGGCACGGTCTGCGCGAGGCCCGCGACATAGGATGGCAGGATATCGACCGCGGAATAAGCGTATTCGTCGATATGGCGCTTCGCATAGGCGACGCTGCCGAGCACGCCGAAGGTGCCGCCGAAGAACTTCTTCGACACCAGCGCAGACAGACGCGGATCGGCCTGTTTGCTGATGTCGTTGTAGATCCCGCGCGCAGTCGCGGAGACGACGAAGTCCTTCTTCTGGTCGAACGGCTTGGGCGCGCGCAGATCGACCGTCGCGCCGAGTGAGCCTTCCTCGACATCCGCCGACGTGGTCTTGCGAACCGACAGCGCCGAGAAAATCTCGGTCGGGAAGGTGACGAAGTCGAACGAGCGCCCGGTGGCGACGCCGCCGCGGATGTCGCTGCCGCTGACCTGCGACACGCCCTCCATGCCGTTGATGCGGACGCGGGTGAATTGCGCGCCGAGACCCCGGACCGAGATGTTGCGCCCTTCGCCGCCATCGCCGCGCGAGAGCGCGACACCGGGGATGCGCTGCATCGACTCGGCCAGGTTGGAATCGGGGAACTTGCCGATGTCCTCGGCGACGATGCTGTCGACCGAGGCGGTTTCGCGGCGTTTCAGGTTGAGCGCGTTGTTGAGCGAGGCGCGGAAGCCGGTGACGACGATATCGTCGGTTGCCGGACTGTCGACGGTGGTGCCGGGGGCGGCCTGCGAAGGATCGTTTCGATCTTGGTCGATGGTCTGGTCACTGGGTGGGGCGGGGACCGGGTTGACGGCTTGTTGCCCGAAGGCGGGCGTCGCCATCAACAAGCCGATGACGCTCGTCGTGATAAGCAGACGCGGCTTATCGATGCTTTTGCAGCGCATATCCCTCTCCCTTTATGCCTGCGCATACGGAATGGCCGCTGCTCAGGCCCTGACCTGCCACCTGGTTTGATCGGTTGGCTGGAGCGTTGGGTATCATTGCCGTTTCAGTATGACAATGATGTTATGTTTGGTCAGGGAGGTTCGTGTGTGAGGTGCCGCTACTTCCTGCCCTCCGTGGAAGGGAGGGGCAGAGGGGTGGATGGCTCGCGGCGGACGCTACCCTCTCCCCAAACCGACCCACCCCCGGCCCCCTCCCTTACACGGAGGGGAGGTTTTAGGGTTTGAGATCCCTGGCGGTCAGACCGACCGTCTGGCCAGCGCGCGGCGGCGCTGGTTGGTTTCGGCGCGGGCACGTTCGACCGCTTCGGTTTCGGTCACGTCGAGCAGATGATCAATCAGCCGCGCGAGGTGGTCGCGCATTGCGTTGCGCGCGTCGACTGGCGAGCGGGCCTCGAGCGCGCTGAGGATGCGGCCGTGCTCCGCCATGCGGTTCTCGGTGCCGAGGCTGCCCGCCTTGAGCAACACTTCGCGCGCGAGCGGCGAGCGGAAGCGCATGTCCCAAAAGTCGGTGACCGCGGAAATGATCACCGCATTGCCCGTCGCCTCGGCGATCGCGATGTGAAAGCGGCGGTCGGCAGCTTCAGCGGTGGCGGTATCCTCCTGCGCCATCTGCGCCAGCAGTGTCCGCAATTCCTCGAGCTGTGCTTCGTCGATTTCCGTCGCGGCGACGGCGGCGACTTCGCCTTCCAGCAGGCGGCGCGCCTCGGTAATCTCGAACGCGCCGATGTCGAGTTCCTTGTCCTCGTCGAGCGTCGAGGACGCGAGCACGAACACGCCCGATCCCTTGCGCGCTTCGACCAGGCCCTTCATCTCGAGCGCGATCATCGCCTCGCGGATGGTCGGGCGACTGACCTGAAAGCGGTCGGTCAGATCCCGCTCTGCCGGGAGACGGGAGCCCACTGGAAACTTGCCGCTGACGATATCGCCGAGGATCGCCTGCACGATCCTGCGGTACAATTTTCCGCCGCCTTCAGCCATGGTCATCAACGTCCTCGCTTGTCGGCCAATCGGCGCCGGATCGTCCACGCGCCCATCGCTTCGTTCCTTCGCGTCGGAACACCTGTCGTCAAGGCCCGTCGCGCCAATCCGTAGTTTCAGCAACGAAATGTCTTACAATCCTATTGCATGTGGTCGGGCCACAAATTAGGGAAGTCAACAGGAGAGGCCGTAAAGGCGAGGCAAAAGCCGAGCGGCGCGAAAGATCGAATCCAACGGTTCGATTTCCCAATCCGCACAAGCGGAAGAACAACAGGGGGAGCCGCAATGACTCGACCGCTCACATGTCTGGCGTTGGCGGCTGTCCCGCTGATGCTGACGTCCGTTCAGGCGCTGTCGCAGGCGACCCTCTCCGCGCAAACCCGTCAAGCCAGCGCCCCATGGCGCGACGTCACCCCGCGTGAGGGACTCGCCGGCTGGCATGTGACCGGCGGCAAGGCGGACTATGCGATCGACAAGGGCGAACTCGTCGGGCGCGCGATGCCCGGGGCCACCAACAGCTGGCTGGTGTCCGACACAAGTTACGGCGACTTCATCATCGAGTTCGACGCAAAGACCGATCCCAAACTCAATTCGGGCGTGATGATCCGCGGGCAGAGCCGCCCTGAATATCGCAAGGGCGTCGTGTTCGGCTATCAAGCCGAGATCGATCCCTCGCCGCGGCGGTGGAGCGGCGGGCTTTATGACGAGCAGCGGCGGCAATGGCTCTACACGCTCGGCCGCAACGAAGCGGCGCGCGAAACTTTCCGGTCGGGTGACTGGAACCACTACCGGGTCGAGGCGATCGGCAACCGGCTGCGGACGTGGATCAACGGCGTGCCCGCAGCGGACGTGGTTGACGATGTGGATGCGCGCGGGTTCATCGCGTTCCAGGTTCATGCCATCCCCGATGCCGACGCCATGCAGCACCCGGAAGTGCGCTTCAAGAGCGTGCGGATGATCACCGATAATCCAGCGCGTTACGCGCTGCCCGCCACGACGATCGCGCAACAGGGGTGGCAATCGAACCAACTGTCCGAGGGCGAGCGCCGCGCCGGGTGGAAGCTGCTGTGGGATGGCCGGACCACCGCGGGGTGGCGCAGCTTCGCGGCACCCGCTTTCCCCAAGGGTTGGTCCGTCGCCGATGGCATGCTGAGCGTTCAGGGAACGGGCGGCGGCGACATCGTCACCACGCGGCCGTATCGCGATTTCGAACTGTCGGTCGATTTCCGGCTGACCCAAGGCGCGAACAGCGGGATCAAATATCTGATCGACCCGGCGCTGGCGAAAGGCGGTCCGGCGGTTGGTCTGGAATATCAGTTACTTGACGATGCGAACCATCCCGACGCCAAGATGGGGCGCGACGGCAACCGCACCGTGGGATCGCTGTACGACATGATCGCGGCGCGGAACTTGTCCGATCCGGCGAGCCCGGGGAAGCGAGTCAATCCGCCGGGCGAATGGAACCGTGCGGTGCTGGTGGTGCGGGGCAAGCATGTCGAGCATTGGCTCAACGGCTTCAAGATGGTCGAGTATGACCGCGGCTCGCCAGCCTTCCGCGCGCTGGTCGCGCAAAGCAAATATGCCAAATATGCGAATTTCGGGGAAGCTGACCAGGGTCCTATCCTGTTGCAGGATCACGGGAATCGCGTCGACTTCCGGTCGATCAAGCTGCGCGAACTCTGATGGGGGACAAGACCATGCTGGACCGCCGTACGATGTTGACGGGGGCAGGCGCCGCGCTCGGCGTCGCGATGAGTGCGCGGAGTTACGCGCAGATCAAGGGCGCGAACGACCGCTTGCGCGTCGCGGTGGTCGGTGTGAATTCGCGCGGTCAGGCGCATATGAGCGCCTTTTCCAAGCTGCCCAACGTCGAAATTACGCATTTCGTAGACGTTGACTCACAGGTTTTAGCCAAACGTGCGGCGGAATTTACCGCAAAAGGCCATGCCGCGCCCAAGCTCGAGGGCGACTATCGCCGGCTGCTCGACAGCAAGGCGGTCGATATCGTGACCGTCGCGACGCCGGACCATTGGCACGCCAAGCTTACGATCGACGCGATGAATTCCGGGCACCACGTCTATTGCGAGAAACCGATCGGGATCGCGCCTGCCGAGGGCGAGGCGATGATCGCTGCGCAGAAGCGAACCGGGCGGAAGCTCCAGGTCGGCAACCAGCAACGCTCCAGCCCCGAGACACAGCAACTGCGCGCACTGGTGCAGGCGGGCGAGCTTGGCGACGTGTATGAGGCGCAGACCTGGTATGCGAACAACCGCAAGTCGATCGGCACCGGGCAGACGGTTGCGCCGCCCGCGCATCTCAACTGGGACCTGTGGCAGGGACCGCGCCCGCGTGGGGATTATCGGTCCAATCTGGTGCCGTACAACTGGCACTGGTTCTGGAAATACGGAACGGGCGAACTCTGCAACAATGCGATGCACGAGCTCGACGTAGCGCGCTGGCTGATGGGGCTTGCCTATCCGACGCGCGTGGCGGTGCAGGGGGCGAAGCGGTTCCACGCGGGCGACGATTGGGAAATGTACGATTCGCTCGCGCTGGAGCTCGCTTATGACAAGGATCGCGTGATCCGCTGGAACGGGCAGAGCTGCAACGCGATGCTGACCTATGGGCGGGGCCGCGGCGTGCTGTTGCTGGGGACCAAGGGGTCGGCGGTAGTCGATCGCAACGGGTTCGAGCTGTACGACCTGGCGGGCAAGTCGATCCGGCAAGTGATGGCGAAGGCGACGTCGGAAACCACCGGCACGGTCGGCGAGGGCGTGCTCGACGTCTATCATGCGGGCAATCTGGTCGATGTGATCCGCGGCCGCGCGAGTGCGCTCGCCTCGCCGATCGCCGAGGGGCATATCAGCACGACGCTCTGCCACCTCGGCAATATCGCCTATCGCACCGGCAGCGCGCTGACGATCGACCCGTCGACCGGCAAGCCCAAGGGGGCCGAGGCGATGAAGCTGTGGTCGGTCGCCTATGAACCGGGCTGGGAGGTCAAGGGCTGACGCCCGTGTCAATGACAGTGTCGATCCCCACGGACGTCGAACGCTTCATGGCAATGGGGACGCGGATCGAACTCCACCGCTTCGGTGCGGCAGGGGCGGACGATGCGCTCGTCGCGGCGCGGCGCGCGATCGAGGCGGTGGACGATGCGCTGACGATCCACCGACCGTCGGCGACGACCGCGCTCAATGAGCGACTGCTCGCCGGACAGGACGCGCCGGTCGACGATCCGGTGCTGTTCGATGCGCTCGTCGCGATCGATGCGGTGCATGAAGCGACGCTCGGCCTGTTCGATCCTGCCGCGGATCGCCGGTTTGCCGCGACGGGCTGGCGCGGAGTCACCTTCGATCGCGCGGCGGCACGGCTGTCTGCCACGACCCCCGTGGCGTTCGATTTCGGCGGGTTCGGCAAGGGCTTTGCGCTTGACCGGGCCGGTGAAGTCCTGCGCGCGGCGGGGATCGTGTCGGCATGTCTTTCGGCGGGGGAAAGTTCGATCGCGGTGATTGGGGAGCATCCGCTTGGCGGGGGGTGGCCGTTCGCGGTGCCGAATCCGTCCGATCCCGACGATAGCCTCGTCCAGGTCGAGCTGATCGACCAGTCGCTGTCGATCTCCGCGACGGTCGGGGCGGGGACGGCGGCGCCCGACCGCGCCGCGATGCTGCGGCCCGACGATCGGGCGGTGATCACCGCACCGCGCTGCGCGGTTGCGGTCGCGCGGACGGGCGCGCTGGCCGAAGCGATGAGCACCGCGTTGCTGGTGGCCGATCCCGCGCGCGCGGATCGTCTTCTGGGCGGCGACTCGGAAAACCGGTTCGTGTTCGATCTTACCCCCGGCGTGGCGCGCCGCGTTTCCTCTGCAAGAATGGCTTTGCAATGACCGATACGGACTTCGATCTTTCCCGCCGTTCGTTCCTCGATCGCGTGCTGATGGCGGCAGCGGGGGCGGGGATGACGGCGGCAGCTCCCTGGGCCGCGATCGCGGCGGGCACTGCGGCGGCGACATCGGACCGAGTCCGGATCGGCGTGATCGGAACGGGCGATCGCGGGCGCACGCTCATCCAGAACATCAACAAGACGCGCAACTGCATGGTCGCCGCGATCTGCGACAATTACGAACCGCATCTGACCAAGGCACGCCCCTATGTCGGTGCGAACACGCCGGTGTACGCGGATCACCGCGCGATGCTGGAGAAGGGTGGGCTCGACGCGCTGGTCATCGCGACCCCGCTCAACCTGCACGCGAAGCATGTGTTCGACGGGTTCGATGCCGGGCTGCACGTGTGGTGCGAAAAGGCGATGGCGCGGACGATCCCGGATTGCAGCGCGATGGTGAAGCGTTCGCAGGACAGCCGCAAGATCCTCCAGATCGGGCATCAGCGGATGTTCCACCCGACCTATCTCAACGCCTTACGCCGCGCCAAGGCGGGCGAGATCGGATCGCTGACGCAGATCCGCGCGAGCTGGCACCGCAACAACAGCTGGCGTCGCCCGGTCCCGGCCGGGGTGAGCGACCGCCAGATCAACTGGCGGCTGTACCGCGACAGTTCGGCGGGATTGATGACCGAACTCGCGACGCATCAATTGCAGGTCGGCAACTGGTTCTTCGATGCGGTGCCGACGCGCGTGATGGGATCGGGAAGCATCTGCTTCTGGAAGGACGGGCGCGAGGTCTATGACCATGTCGCGCTGATTTACGAATATGCCGGCGGGCGAAAACTGATCTACACCTCGCTGCTCAACAATGCGCGTTATGGCTGCGAGGAGCAGATCCAGGGGAGCAAGGGCACGATCGAACCCGAACTTGGCCGGATCTTCCAGGAGGTGCCGCCCAAGGTGCTGGCCTTGCAGCGGATGCAGAAGGACGTGGCGCGCGGCAAAAAGCGCGCGGTGCCGATCGGCGGCGCGACCTGGTTCCCCGAGCTGCCGGTCACGACACCGGGCGAATCGCTCGGCTGGGGCGAATATGACGAGACGATGCTCCAGTTCGAAGGGTTCGGCGAAGCGGTGCGCGCCAACACGCCGCTCCCCGGCCTGCTGGCGCAGGCTTATGCCGCGAGTGTTGCGTCGCTGCTCGGCGAACAGGCCATGGACCGGGGCGAGGCGCTGACCTGGCCGACCTCACTCGTCACCATCTGAAGGGAATAGGACCGTGACCGATACCGATCGACGCGCACTGCTCGGGCTGGGGCTCACCGCGGGACTTGCCGCCGGGTTTGCCGGCGATGCCTTTGCGCAATCCGCGACGCGCGGGGATGCGGCGACCGAGGCGGCCCCCGCGCGTCCCGCACCCGAGGCGAAATACCGGGTTCCGTTCGCGGTGATCGGGCTCGACCATAACCACATCTATGGCATCACCGACGCGGTGATCCGGGGCGGCGGCGTGCTGACCGCCTTCCTCTCGACCGACCCCATGCAGATCGCGGCGTTCCGCAAGCGCTATGGCGACATCAAGCTTGCGCGCTCCGAACAGGAGATTCTCGACGACCGCGCGATCAAGCTGGTGTGCAGTGCTGCCGTCCCCAGCCTGCGCGCGCCGCTCGGAGTGCGCGTGATGCGCGCGGGGAAGGACTATCTGAGCGACAAGGCGGCGATGACGACGCTCGAGCAACTTGCCGAGGTCCGCCGCACGATCAAGGAGACGGGGCGCAAGTTCGGAATCATGTATTCCGAACGGCTGGAGGTCCCAGCAGCAGTGATGGCGGGGCAGATGGTCCATGACGGCGCGATCGGCAAGGTGATCCAGACGGTCAACCTCGCGCCGCACCGCCTGTCCAAACCGAGCCGGCCCGACTGGTTCTGGGACCCGGCGCGCAACGGCGGGATCCTTACCGACGTGGGGAGTCATCAGGCCGACCAGTTCGTCTATCTGACGGGGAGCAAGCGCGCGCATGTCGTCGCGTCGCAGACCGGCAATTTCAACAACCCCGACCATCCGCAATTCCAGGATTTCGGCGACATGATGCTGAACGGCGATGGTGGCGCGGGGTATGTGCGGGTCGACTGGTTCACCCCCGACGGGTTGCCGACCTGGGGCGACGGGCGGCTCTTCATCCTCGGGACCGAGGGCTATATCGAGCTGCGCAAATACGTCGACATTGCCGGGCGACCGGGGGGCAACCATTTGTTCATCGCGGACCGCAAGGGGGCGCGCTATCTCGATTGCTCCAAGGTGCCGTTGCCGTTCGGTCCGCAGTTCGTCACCGATCTGGTCGAACGCACGTCGGTCGCGCAGGATCAGGACGGTGCGTTGCTCGCGGCGGAACTGGTGCTGACCGCGACCGCGCGCGCGACGCCTGCGCGCGCCTGAACCGTCGGGTGCGAGGCTCGCTCAAATCTTCAGTCGTGCTCCTGCGGGAGCCCAGGAGTTCGACAAATCCTATGGCGTTGTTTTGCTTGGCTCTGGGTTCCTGCTTTCGCAGGAACACTGAGAAGAATGGTGAACCGAGGTTCGCACGCCCGACGATCGCCCTGGCGATGGTGTTGGCGGCGGTTTGCCCCGCCGTGGCGCAGGATCGCGCGCTGAACGGCCTGGTCGATCCGATGGTCGGCACGGGCAATGACGATCAAGGCGACACGATCCCCGGACCGACGCTGCCCGCAGGGTCGATCCATCCGAGCCCTGAGACGATCAGCACCAACACCAGCAACGCAGGCTACGACCGGGACGCCCCCCTCAGTGGCTTCGCGCAACTGCACACCCAGGGGTCGGGCGGCACGACCAGCTATGGCACTTTCCTCGTCTCGCCGCAGACGGGGGTGCTGGCGATGGCCGAGGCGGACCATCTTTCGCCCAAGAGCAACGAACGGGCAGGGGCGGCTGGTTATTCGGTCCGGCTCGACCGTTATGCGACCGATATCGAGATCGCGCCTGCGCACCACGCCGCTTTATACCGCTTCACCTTCCCGAAAACCGGCGACGCGCATCTGCTGTTCGACGTCACGCGCAAGATCAAGGGCGCGCTCGGCAGCGACGGGGCCGAGGTCACGCTGATTCCGCGCGAGGGAAAGATCGTCGGTCGCGTCCGGTCGAAGGGCTATTGGTCGCCGGCCAAGGTGGACATCTGGTTCGTCGCCAAGGTCGACGCCGTGCCGACAGCCTGGGGGATCGAATCCGCCGGGGTGCGCCAGGATGGCGCGACCACGGCACAGGTGACGGCGGACCGCCCGCTGCGCGCGTGGTGGACCTTCGGCGACCAGGGGCGGAAGCCCGTCACAATGAAGATCGCGGTGTCCTTCACCAGCGCCGAGCGCGCCGAGGCGCTGCTCGATCAGGACGTGCCGGGGTGGGATGTCGCAGCGGTGCGATTGGCGGCGGCGCGCGCCTGGGATGGGGTGCTGTCGAAGGTGACGATCGCCGGTGTTCCCGAAGCGGACAAGCGTCGCTTCTATACCGCGCTTTATCACAGCGCGATCCAGCCGCGCGACCGGACGCAGGATCAGCCCGAGGCCGATCGCAAGACCCCGCTCTACGACGACCACTATACGCTGTGGGATACGTATCACACGCTCTACCCGCTGATGTCGCTGATCCGACCGGCGGAATATGCGGGGGTGATCGGGTCGTTCATCCATAGCTGGGAGCGGTTCGGCGCGGCCGACACGGCGTTCATCGCGGGGCGCAATTTCCACGTCGGCCAGGCGGGTGACGAAGTCGACAATGTGATCGGCGAGGGATTCCTGCGCGGTGTGCCGGGGGTCGACTGGCGCAAGGCGGCGGATGTCGTGCTGTTCAACGCGCACGAACGGCGGCGTCCGCGCTATCTGGTCGACGGGTTCTTCGCGGTCGGGGACCGCAGCCCGGAGGGCGAGCCGCAACGCGCGCGGTCCGGGTCGGCGACCGTCGGGATGGCGCTCAACGATTATTACGCCAGCGTTGTCGCGGCGGGCGCGGGGCGGACGGACGAGGCGGCGGCGCTACGCAAACGCTCCGCCAACTGGCGCAACGTGTGGGACGCGAGTGCGACCAGCGACGGCTATAGCGGCTTCGTGGGACCGCGTTTTGCCGACGGCACGTTCCAGCCGAACGATCCCAAGCGCGGCTGGAATGGCAAGAAGCACGACAATTTCGGGTTCTACGAAGGCACCGGCTGGATCTACTCCTACGCCCCGGTCCACGACATTCCGGGGATGGTCGCGATCATGGGCGGGCGCGAAGCGTTCGTGCGGCGGCTGCAACACGCGTTCGATGCCGGGCTGATCGATTATACCAACGAACCGAGCTTCTCGACCCCGTGGCTGTTCAGCGAGGTCGGGCGCCCCGATCTCGCCAGCTTCTACGCCAACCGGGTGTTCACCCGCTTCACCGCGACCGCCTATCCCGGGGACGAGGACAATGGCGCGATGAGTTCGCATTATGTGTTCAACCGGATCGGCCTGTTCCCCAAGCTCGGCAGCGCGTCCTTCTACCTGCATGCCCCGCACCAGCCGCGCAGTGTCATCACGCTGCCCAACGGTCGCACCTTCAGCATCGTCGCACATGGCTATCGACCGGGCGCGATCTACATTGGCGGTGCAATGCTCAATGGGAAGCGGCTCGACTCCGCGCTGATCGCGCAAGACGACATCCTGAACGGCGGCACGCTTGACCTAAAGTTGACTCGCAAGCCGGGGGACCGGAGTCGTTCACCCCCGGTTCAACACTGACAATTCCACGGTTTTCTGCGGATCTTTACGTGCCTTCGGTCGTATTACGGACACGTTTCGACCAATTGCGATTGCCAACCCGATCCGGCCCGCCTTGGCTTTCGAAACCAAAAACATTGCTAAAAGGTGAGTGTATGCGTCCGAATTTTGCCAAAGCTGCTACTGTCGCGATCATCATGGTCGGCTCGGTTGGGATCAGCGGTTGCGCGACCAAGGGTTACGTCCAGCGCGAGATCGCTACCGTCAACCAGCGCATCGACGGGATCGACGGCCGCGTCCGCACGGTCGAGGGTACGTCGGGTCAGGCGCTGACGCAGGCACAGGCTGCCGCTGGTCAGGCGCAGCAGAATGCCCAGCGCATCGACCAGATCAACGGCCGCGTCGATGGCCTCGACCAGCAGATGCAGCAGCAGGCACAGCGCCAGCAGCGTCGCCCGCGCGGCTGATCACGCTGTCGCAACGCGCTTGCATTGATCGACAGGACTGGTGAACAACGGTTTCGTGTTTACTAGCCTGTCCTTCACCGATCGCTCGGCAATGATAGCTGCTGCGGGGCTGGCGCTGGCTTTGATGCCGGTGCCGCTCGCAGCAGCGATCGTTCCCGCCGCTGCCACCAAAACCACCGCGCCCGCGAAGAGCGGCGTGGCACAAGCGCGCAAGAGTGCCGCCAAGCCTAAGGCCAAATCCAAGACCGTCGCCCCGCCCGTCGTCACGGTACCACTGGTCGAGCCGGTACGGACGGAAGCCGCACAGCGCATGGTCGCCTGGATCGCATCGGCGCACGATAACGGGTCGCTCCCTTACGCGATCATCGACAAGCAGGCGGCATCGCTGTCGCTCTTCTCCGCCAAGGGCGAGTTCCTGGGGGAGACTCCGGTCCTGCTCGGGATCGGCATCGGCGATGATTCGACTCCCGGCGTCGGCGCAAAGGATCTGGCAGACATCGGACCGGCTGAGCGCACGACGCCAGCCGGACGGTTCGTCGCCAAGTTCGGCATGGCGTTCGGGCGACAGCGCGTGCTGTGGGTCGATTATGCCAATTCGGTCGCGCTGCATGCGGTGATCACGACGCACAAGAAGGAACAACGCGTCGAACGGCTGCTGTCGCCGTCGCCCGAGGACAATCGCATCAGCTTCGGCTGCATCAATGTCGGCACCAGTTTCTACACCAAGCAGGTACGACCGCTGTTCCTGAAGAAGGGCGGCGTCGTCTATATCCTGCCCGATACCAAGCCGCTCGAAACCGTCTTTCCGCGCGTGCGGCTGTTGCCGTATCTTGCCGCGTCGGCTGCGCAATAGCGCCATGATGCCGATGCTTGTCCGGTCGAAGGAAACCGTATGATCCTGGCCTTGATCGCGATGATCGCAGCGCCCGTCGAGGCACCGGTGGTGGTCAGCTCGCTGCGAACCGAGCAGCTTGCGGACGCGTGCCGCGGCGAGGATTCGGATTCGACCCCCGGTTTCTGTACGGGCTATATCCTGGGTGCGTTCGACACCTTGTCGATGTCGCGCCAGATCTGCCCTTCGGCAACCAGCGCCTCGACGCTTGAGGCGATCGCCGCCACCCGCAAGTATCTGCGCACGCATCGCAAGGCATGGGACAGCGCGCCCGCGTTCATCGTCCGGGATGCATTGAAGGGGGCTTTCCCGTGCAAGGTCGCGAGCAAGCCAAAGCCAAAGGCCAAACCGGTGACGAAGCCCAAGGCCAAACCCAAGGCCAAAGCTACCCCCAAGAAGCGCAGCGCATAGGCCACGCAGGCCGTCCGTTGCGCTACCGGCGGTATCGTCCGATCAGTGCACGCCGCAGCATCCGGTCTTCCAGCGAATAATAGAGCGCGATGCTGTCGCCCTCCGCCACCGTGGCGGCGGCAAAGGCGATGTCGGTCGCGTCCCGGCGCAGCGGCGGCGGGGGGACGAGCAACGGTTCCAGCCCGCGCCCGGTGATGCGGGTGTAATCCGGACTGAAACTGATCCAGCCGATCCGCCAGCGCGCGTCATGCGTCGCGCCATTGTAGAACATCACGGGGTCGCACCCTGGTGCCGCCCAGATCGGTCCGGTCGACAGATGCCAGTTGTCCCAACTGTCCTCGCGAATGGCGAACGGATCGGGCAGCGTGGTCCATGGTCCGATCTCGCTTGGCCCGCCCGCCATGCCGATTCGCGATGCGCCATTGGCGGCATATTCGTAGAACAGCCGCCAGTCGCCCGCTGCGGTCTGGGCGAGCGTGGCTTCCTTGATGTTGCCCTCGCCGGGCGGCGCCTTCAACGCAACGTCCTGCTTGACCAGCCGGGTCAGATCCTGCCCGCTCGCCAGGATCAGCGACCCTTGCGCACGCGCCGCATCGACCCCGGTGTAATAGACCAGATACCGGTGATCCTCGGTCAGCACGACGGTCGGATCCTCGCAACCGCCGAGATCCTCGCTGCCGGGACCCGGCACGATCGCCAGCCCCGGATCCATCGTGAAGGCGAGCCCGTCCCGGCTTTCGCCGCGCGCGATGATCCCGGTCGGATCGTGCGGCCCCAACGGGTTGGGGACGCCGCGGACCATCATCCGGTACAGGTCGCCCTCGCGCCAAACGAACGGGCTCATCAGGTCCATCCCGTCGACCAGCGACGCGGCGGACAGCGTGACCGTGTCGAGCTGCTCGACGACATAGGCGACCGTCATGCGCCTTGCGCCACGGTCAGCGACAGCGCGCCGTCGATCGTCACGGTGGTGCCGGTGATGTAATCTGCCGCAGGCGACAACAGGAACGTGACCAGTGTGGCGACCTCGTCGGGGCGGCCTGCGCGTTTCCACGGGATCGCGGCTTCCTTGCTCGCGCGTTCCTTGGGATCATCGAGCGCGGACTGGTTCATCGGCGTTAGGATCATGCCCGGTGCCACGCCATTGACCGCAATGCCCTTGGGCGCGAGTTCGAGCGCGAGCGTTGCGGTCAGCTGTGCAAGACCGCCCTTCGCGGAATCGTAATCGGCTCCGCCGGCCCGCGGCGCGCGCTCGTGGATCGACGAAATGTTGACGATCCGGCCCTTGGCGTCGGCGGCTTCGAGCGCGCGGACCATCCGGCGGCAGGTCAGGAAGGGACCGTACAGGTCCGACCGGATAACTTGGTCGAACTGGGTCAGGGGCATGTCGACCAACAGCGTTCCGCGCATGTTGAGCCCCGCCGAATTGACCAGCAGGTTCACCGTGCCGAACGCGTGTTCGGCACGCTCGAACAGCCGGTCGACGGCGCTTTCGTCACCGACATCGGCCTGCACCGCGATCGCCCGCGTATCCCCGCCAATCGCCTTGCAGACGGCGTCGGCTGCTGCCGCATCCTTGAAATAGGTGATGACGACGCGTGCGCCGCCTTCTCCAAGTGCCTTGGCACATGCGGCGCCGATTCCGGATTCGCCGCCGGTCACGATTGCTACTGCGCTGTCGAATGTTCCCATAAATGCCGAACCGGCGACGTCGGGGCTGGTTGCATGAAATCGTCGACACGAAGCGGTTGGTCGCTGTCGCTATTCGCGTCGGAGAAAGATCCAATATCCGCCCGTGCTCGCGGGCTGGACCCGGATATTCAATTCACGGTCCCGATCCTCGAAGTCGCCGATATGCGTGAATTCGAGGTCGAGCGTCCCGGCGGCACTCGCGCGTTCCACCCGACCGCGGAAATCGGGATTGTCCATGCACGGGGCGACCTTGCCGAAGAAGTCCAGCCCGATGCGGTCATGCGACCCGGAACCCGAGAGGCGCCGTTCCGCCGCGCTGTAAAAGGCAACGGTGCCATCGGCGTTCAGCCGGATCGCGCCGAACGGCAAGGCGTCCACGACGGCGGTAGGCAGCGCCTCGACCGCACGCGCCAGAGCGGGCGTGTCGAAGTCCGGCACGCCCGGATCGGTCGGGTCGAACGTTTGCATCAGGGCAGGGCCCTGACCGGTTCGCGACCGAGGACGACTGCGCCGACGACATGGTCGACCATAGTCCCGTCCCCCGAGAACGGCAGCAACAACCGCTCGAACGTTTCGAGATAGCCTTCGCCCAGATCGATCCGCGCGAATTCGTACGACGGCTTGCCGGCGATGGCACACCGTCGATAGGCCGCCTCGCGCGCGGTCAGCGTGTCATTGCCACTCAGCGGCAGGGTTTCGAAGCTGCCGGTACCGAGGACGTGGGTGCCAAGCGCATCGCGCAGCGTGGAGCCGATATGCGTAAAGGTGAATTCGATCGGGCTTTTGCACAGGTCGATCGTCGCCATCACGATACGGTGGGGTTCATGGCAGGCGTCGATCGTGAAGCGTTCGAACAGCGGAATGCCGGTTTGCCCACGGATCGCACGCCAATGTTCGAAGAGCGCCTGCGTGCATTGCGATTTCAGGCGCTGGGCCAACCGGTCCAGGCGTTCCTCGTCCGATGCGCGCTGGCTGGCGGTGTTGAGAACACGGCGGATCGCATATTGCAGGCCGGCCGGGCTGAACGGCTTGTGGAGCACGGTCCCCCCCGCCGGTGCCTGCCAGTCGCTGCCTGCCGTAACGAACAGGCACGGAATGCCGACACCCGACGCCCGGATCGCGGCAGCGAGTTCGATGCCGGACATGTCGGGCATGTCGATGTCGGTCACGACGATATCGACCGACCGGGTCCGCAGCAGATCGAGCGCGGCGCGCGCATCGTTCGCCACCAG
Source organism: Sphingomonas sp. PvP056 (assembly GCF_040549155.1). Lineage (NCBI taxonomy): Bacteria > Pseudomonadati > Pseudomonadota > Alphaproteobacteria > Sphingomonadales > Sphingomonadaceae > Sphingomonas > Sphingomonas sp. PvP056. Next base: position 51,737 of record NZ_JBEPST010000006.1, on the reverse strand, counting down.
CACGTCAAAGCCGAGATCCGACAATCCTTCGCTGAGAATCTGGGCCAGGTCGCGGTCTTCGTCGACGAGCAGGATCGTCTCGAAGGCGGCCCCCGGTGGTGCGTCGCCGATCGGGTCGTCCTGGGGGGCGCTCGGTGCGCAACTACCCGCGCGCGCGCGCGGCAGATAGAGCGAGAACGTCGTGCCCGCCCCGACGTGGCTCTCGATGCGCAGCGCACCGCCAGCCTGCTGGATGAAGCGTTGCACCATCGCCAGACCGAGACCAGTGCCCTTGCCGCGCGCCTTGGTGGTGAAGAAAGGCTCGGTCACGCGCTGCAACGTTTCGCTGTCCATGCCGGGGCCATTGTCCGCGACGCTGACGAGAACCGCATCCTTGCCCTCCAGTTCGGGCGGATGCAGCGGTGTATCGGCCAGGCAGTTGCGCACCGCGATGCGCACTTCGCCGCCGCCCCGCATCGCGTCGCTCGCATTATGGGCAAGATTGAGCAACGCGGACTGCAATTGTGTCGCATCGACGAGCGCGGGCCAAGCATCGGGCGCGCAATCGATCACCAGCGCGACGGTACGGCGAACGCCATACGCGAGCAGATCCGATATCTCGGCAATCGCCGCTGCGAGGTCGACCGGCTGCGGGTCCACCTCCTGCAACCGGGCGAAGGCCAGCAACTGACGGATCAGCGTCGCCCCGCGCTCGGCGGCGCGCTGGCCCATGGCGACCACCTGACGGATGCGCGGGTCCTCCGTGCGATGATCGATGATCGCGAACCCCCCTAGGACGGCACCGAGGATATTGTTGAAATCATGTGCGATCCCCGACGTCAGCTGGCCGACGGTTTCGAGCTTCTGGCTCTGCAGCTGCGCCGCCTGCATCGCCTCGCGGCGGGCGATCTCGGACGACAATCGCATATTGGCGCGGTTGAGCGCAGCGGTACGGTCGCGCACGCGCCGTTCGAGGTCGGTGGTCAGGTCGCGGAGTTGCGCCTCGCGCTCTTCCAGGGTCCGCATCCAGTGCGCGCGCTCGGCCGGATCGTGGCAGTAGCAGACGACGCCATAGGAGGAATCGGGCAGCATGACGCGGTCGATCCGCCAGTCCTGCATCTGACGTGCAGCGCGGTGATCACAGCTCGCGGGGGCTTCATAGGAAACGCCGGTTTCCAGAGTGCGGCGGAACTGCGCGATCGCGACATCGGCTAGCGGTCCGGGCCAGATCGCGTGGAGGATCTCGGCAAGCGGACGTCCGATCGCGGGATGGACGGGTTCGAACATCGGGCGTGCGCCACGGCTGACGATGCGGAGCACCAGGTCGGCATCGACCAGATAGACGCCGAACGGATCATTGGCGATCACCGCCTCGACTGTCTTGACCTGCCGCTGGAGCACGACCTGTTCGGGATCGATCAGCATGGCTTCGCGGAGAGCGGCGGGCGCGCGAGTCCGGGCCGCCTGATCCGGCAGCAACGCGCGATCGCCATCGGTGCTCGTCCCCTGGACCACCCCTCCGCTCCCGTCGGATTGAACCATGACCGTAACGATGGCGCAGGCGCGCGGGTTTTGCCATGACCGAATGCGTTACTAACACCAATGAACGAAGCGTTACCGAAGCGGCGATCGGTGGTTCCGGGCGTTACGATCCCACGCCGCCGGAACGACCGGGGATGCAAAAGGACTGTATATCCAATGAGAATCGCGATCGTCGGTGCCGGGATTGCCGGTCTGTCTTGTGCGCACGCGCTGCAGACGGGCGGACACACCGTCTCCGTGTTCGACAAGGGGCGCGGGCCCGGGGGACGGATGGCGACCCGGCGGGTCGATAGCGCGCCCGGCACCATCGCGTTCGACCACGGTGCACAATATTTCACGGCGCGCGATCCGGCGTTCGTCCAAGCCGTCGCGCGCTGGTCGGCGGACGGCGTTGCGGCCCGCTGGCCCGCTGCGGGGGAGGATGCATGGGTCGGCACGCCCGGCATGAACGCACTGGTCAAGGCGATCGCGCAGGATCTGGACGTCGCGTGGAACAGCCGCGTCGAGGCAATCACGAGCAGCGATGGGGGGTGGCGGCTTGATCCAGTCTCCGATGCGCTGTTCGATGCGGTGGTGGTGGCAACCCCGGCGGAACAGGCGGTCGGTCTGCTGGAGCCGCATGACGCGACGATGGCGGCGGCTGCGCGGGGCTGTCCGTCCGAACCGTGCTGGACCGCGATGGTCGCGTTCGCCGAGCGGATCTCGGTTCCCGCGGACGTCCTCCGGGATCGCGGCATCATCGGCTGGGCCGCGCGCAACAGTGCGAAGCCGGGACGGGACGGACCCGAAGCCTGGGTGATCCAGGCGAACCCGGACTGGTCGCGCGCGCATCTCGAGGAAGCGGTGGACGGCGTCGTGGATTCAATGCTGTCCGCGCTTGCCGCCGAAGCCGAAGCACCGTTGCCCGAGGCGACCGTGCGGATCGGCCACCGCTGGCGCTATGCGCGCGTCCGCGCGCGCGACGACGGTGCGGTGTGGGATGCAAACCGCGGGATCGGCGCGGTCGGCGATTGGCTGCTCGGACCGCGCGTCGAGAGCGCCTGGTTATCCGGCCGAAAACTCGCCGACCAGATCCTCGCGCCCGCGGGCTGAGCCTGCGCTGGCCGCCGGCATCCCCGCGACGATCCGCTGATCGACCTGATAATCGCGCGCGATCTCGCGCGCGGTCATCTTGGCGGACATCATCACCGACGGAGTCCCGCCGCCCGGCTGCGTTCCCTGACCGACGAGATACAGGTTCGCGATATCCTCGCTGCGGTTGTGCGGGCGGAAGAACGCGGTCTGCGTCAGGCGTGGCTCGACGCCGAAGCCGTTGCCCGCATAGGCGCCGAGCGTCTGCTCGAAATAATCGGGCGTGACGAAGCTGCTATACACCAGCCGCTCGCGCAGGCCGGGGATGTAGCCCCGGTCATCGAGGAAGTTCAGCACCTTCTCGGCAAACCCGTCGCCGACCGCATCCCAGTCGACATCGCCAAGCGTGTTCGGCACGGGGATCAGCGTATAGGCGGCATGATGCCCCGGGGGCGCGAGGCTCGGGTCGGTCAACGTCGGGACATGCAGATATTGCGAGAAGTCCTCGGCGAGGATCTTGCGCTCGAAGATGTCGGTCAGCAGTTCCTCGTAGCGCGGCCCGAGGATGATGTTGTGATGCCGCACATCGGGGTCGCCGTCGCGCTTTTCATAGCCGAAGTAGATCACCATCAGCGACATGCTCTGCTTGCGGAACTTGACCACCGCGTCGCGATTGATCCGCCGGTGCGCCTTGTCGATCAGCTTGAGATAGGTGGTGGCATAGTCGCCGTTCGAGACGACGAGGTCCGCCGCCAGCGTCTCGCCCGATGCGAGCGTCACGCCGGTCGCGACCCGCTTTCCGCCGCGCTTCTCGACCTCGATCCGCTCGACCTTTGCGTTGAGCCGGACCGTCCCACCCAGTTCCTCGAGCTTGACGACGAGCGCCTTTACCAGCGCGCCCGTGCCGCCCATCGCGTAATGAATGCCCCAGGTCTTCTCGACGAAGTGGATCATCGCGTAGATCGCGGGGACCTTGAGCGGATTGCCGCCGATCAGCAGCGGTTCGAAGCTGAACACCTGCCGCATCTTGTCGCTCTTGAAGTACTTGCTGATCAGCGAGAACAGCGGCTGGATCGCACCGAGCTTGAGCAAATCGGGGACCACCCCGACCATCGACCCGAGGCTCCCGAAATAGGTGTAGCCGAGCTCGAGGAACCCGCGCTGGAAGATCTTCCGCGCTGCTTCGTGGAAGCGTTCGTAGCCCTCGAGATCCTCGGGCGCGAGCCGCGCGATCTGCGCACGCACGTTGACCGGGTCGGCGTCGTAATCGAAGAAGGTGTCGTCGTCGAAATAGATCCGGTAGAACGGCAGCACCGGCACGATGTCGAGATAGCGGCTGGTATTGGGGCCACCGCTGATTCCGGAGGTGATTCGCTTCTCGTCGAGGACGTCCTGCGGAAAATCGGGCGCGGCGAGCATCGCCACGTCGCGTTCGAGCGAGAACAGTTCCTCGATGAAATGCGGCACAGTCAGCACCGTCGGTCCCATGTCGAAGGTGAACCCCTCGGCGCGGCGGACGTAGGCACGCCCCCCGACATCATCGAGCTGTTCAACGATCTGCGTATCAAAGCCGAGGCTCTGCAACCGGATCGCACAGGCGATGCCCCCGATGCCCGAGCCGATTACGATCGCGGTACGCCGTGTCATGGATGGCCGTCTCTTTGTCAGAACGTGGGGAAGGGCAATATCGTCAGTCGATTCACCCATGTTCTAGCGCAGGACGACCAGAAAGGAATGCGGCGAAACCACCGGAACACGGCGTCGAACGCCTGAACAACCATCTCCCGATAGATGTGCCTCGGAGCGGCGATCCGCAAGCCCCGTACGATCATCCCGCAGGCCGGCCAGCGACCGCCGATCATGTGAACACGCAAAGTTAACCCTCGGTTTGTAATGAAGAAAAGCTTAGCCGAGTGAGGGTAGTATCTGTGTCCACAGCGTTTGATGAAATCGATTTGCATACGCTTGCGCGGATGCCGCTGGAACAGGTGGATCACCTGCCGTTCGGGGTCGTCGGGCTGGACTCGGAAAACCTCGTCGTCGTCTACAGCGCAGCCGAGGCCCGGATGGCGGGACTCGACCGTGATTCGGTGATCGGCGCGCCGTTCTTCGACGCGGTCGCGCAATGCATGAACAATTTCATGGTCGCGCAGCGCTTCGAGGATGAAGCCGAGCTCGACGAGATCGTTCCCTATGTGCTGACGCTGCGGATGCGCCCGACGCGGGCGCTGCTACGATTGCTGGCGGCCCCCGACGCGCCGCTGAACTACATCCTTATCGAACGGTGAGGCGATATGGCGGAGGATCTGCAAAGGGATAACGAGCAACTGCTCGAATTTCTCTACGCCTGCCCGGTCGGACTGGTCGAATTCGATGCAACGGGCACGATCACGATGATCAACCCGCACGCGATGAAGCATCTGCTGCCCGTCGCGGGATTGCGCGACCCGGGCAATCTGTTCGCGATGCTGGAGGGCTGTGCGCCCGAATTGCGCAACCTGTTCGTCGATTATCCCAAGGATCGCGGGCCGATCTGCGAAGGGCATCGCATCGCCGTCGACATGGCGACCGGGCGAAACGGCAAGGATCCCAAGGTGCTGGCGTGCACGCTGGTCAAGCTCGGCCCGAATCGCGCGATGGCGACTTTTGCCGACATCACCGTGCAGGTCGCGCAGGAACGCCGCCTCAAGCAGAGCGAGACGTGGTTCGGATCGCTGATCAACGCGGTCAACGATTATGCCGTGCTGTCGATTACCGCGGACGGAACGATCGACGGCGCGAACGCGGCGTTCACCCGGCAAAGCGGGCGCGCGGTCGAGGACGTGACCGGGATGCCGCTCGACCGGATCCTCGACGTCGCGACCGGGTTCGGCGCGATGACGCTGGAAGATCAGTTGCGGCTCGCGCAGCGGGACGGGTGGTATCTCGACGAAAGCTGGCAGGAACGCAGCAGCGGCGAACGCTACTGGTGCCAACGTCTGTTCGCGGTCCGGCCGGCGCATGACGAGACGCAGGCGCACGGCTATTTCGTCGTGTTGCGCGATGTCGCGCGCGACCGGTCTGACACGTCCGACCTGCGGCGGATGTTGCTGTTCGATCATCTCACGGGGGCGGCCAACCGGACGCATTTCCTGCAACTGTTCGAACGCGAACAGCGGCGCTGGCGGGAGGACCGCCAGCCGTTGTCGTTGGTTTTGCTGGATGTCGACTTTTTCAAGTCGGTCAACGACGCACATGGTCACCCGACCGGCGACGTGGTGCTGAAGCAACTGGCGCAGATTTGCACCGCGACGCTGCGCCCCTCCGACCTGTTTGCGCGGTTGGGTGGGGAAGAGTTCGCGGCACTGTTGCCCAATACGCCGCTCAACCAGGCGATCGCCATGGCGGATCGCCTGCGTGCGGCAGTGGAAGCGATGGTCGTCTCCACCGCGGCAGGTCCGTTGCGGATCACCGCGAGTTTCGGCTGCGCCACCGCGACCGAGGCGTGCGGGACGGTGGACGGACTGATCGGGCTCGCCGACGTCCAGCTGTATGCCGCCAAGCATGCCGGGCGAAACCGCGTCTACGGGCGCGCCGGCCACGCGGCGACGGCATGACCGGTATGGCCCTCACGCGCACGGCGCTGCGCCGGATCGTCGCATCGCTGATCGCGGACGAAACGAACCGCTCACGCGGGCGGATGGGCGGCAACGGGGGATTCGTGCGGATCGAGGATCCCGCCGACTGGGCTGACGATCGCGCGCTGTCGGTCGGCGGTTTGCCGCTCGACTCGCTCGAAATCGTCAATGCGGGGGCCGCGCTGTACGAGATGTTCGGACTCGAAGCGCTCGAAACGGATCCGCGCCGCGGGGCACCGGCGACGGTCGGCCACTGGCTCGACGATATCTCCACGGTCCTGCACCGCCAGGATCCAAATCTGACCCTGATGACCTCGGGATCGACCGGACGCGCCAAGCCGTGCGTCCACGCGATCGCCGATTTGCAGGCGGAGGCGGCCTATTTCGCGACCGTTCTCCCCGCCGTCCGCCGTGTCGTCGCGCTGGTTCCGGCGCACCATATCTACGGGATGATCTGGACCGCGCTGCTGCCCGAAGCGCTGGGCGTTCCGGTGGTCGTGGCATCGGTGCTGGCGCTGCCGCGGCTCGAAGCAGGGGACCTGATCGTCGCGGTGCCCGATCATTGGGGGGCGCTGCTGCGGTCGATCCGGCGCTGGCCCGCGGGCATCTGCGGGATCAGTGCCGGCGCCCGGCTCGCCGATGCGCTGGCAGGGGATTTGCGCAGCGCCGGGCTCGAGCGGTTGTGCGACGTCTATGGCGCATCCGAGGCGGGTGGGATCGCGCTCCGCGACGCGCCGGACGCGCCTTATCGGTTGCTCCCGCGCTGGCAGTTCGCGACGCCGATCAACGGGGCGGAAGCGGTGATCATCGATGCGTCCGGCCGGGAGGTGTTGCTGCCGGACCGGCTTTCGATCGCGCTCGACCACAGTTTCGCGGTGGACGGGCGGCGCGACGGGGCAGTGCAGGTCGGCGGCATCAACGTCTGGCCGGAACAGGTCGCTGCCGTCCTGCGGCGGTATGCCGGGGTTGCCGACTGTACCGTTCGGTTGAGCGAGCAGAACCGGCTGAAAGCCTTCGTCGTGCCTGCCGAGACGGATGACGAGGACACCTTGCTCGTACGAATTTCCGAATATGTTCAAAGAGTTCTGCTTCCCGAACAGCGTCCGACCGCCTATGTATTCGGGGCAACCCTGCCGAGGAATGCTTTGGGCAAGGTGTGCGACTGGGCATGAGCTTTATGCAACCGAACGCCTTTCCTGTCCCGGCGGATACACCGCGAACCCGCTGTGACGGGTGTCGTGACGGCACCGCGCTCCCGTTCGACTTCACGATGGCGTTCCAGCCAATTTTCGACGTTACCGCCGGTCGGGTGTGGGGGTATGAAGCGCTCGTCCGCGGGACCGCGGGGGAGGGGGCGGGTTTCGTCCTGGGGCAGGTCGGACCCGAGCTCGTCTATGGGTTCGACCAGGCATGCCGGGTGCGCGCGGTCGAACTCGCGGGGCGGCTGTTTCCGCCGGATCCACATGTGAAACTGTCGATCAATTTCATGCCGAACGCGGTCTATGAGCCCAACGCCTGCATCCGGGCGACGCTGGCGGCAGCGGCGCGCGTTGGGTTTGACCCCAATCGGCTGATGTTCGAATTCACCGAGAACGAGAGGATGCAGGACGTTGCGCATCTCCGCCGGATCATCGCGGCCTATCGCGCGCAGGGGTTCACGACCGCACTCGACGATTTCGGCGCGGGCTATGCCGGGCTGAGCCTGCTCACGGAGTTGAAGCCCGACCTGCTCAAGATCGACATGGCGTTGATCCGCGAGATCGACCTTTCGGCGACCAAACGCGCCATCGTCGGCGCGGTGGTGACGCTCGCACGTGACCTCGGGATCGTGCTGCTCGCCGAGGGGATCGAAACCGCGGAGGAACTGGCGGTCGTGCGATCGTTCGGGATCGATCTGTGCCAGGGGTATCTGCTCGGACGCCCGGCGTTCGACATTGCCGAGGAAACTACCCCTTCAGTTTTCGGGTGAAGGCGTCGAGCGTGCAGAGCCCGATCACGCCGCGCGCGCGACAGCCGGCGATCGGCAACACCCGACGATAGGGTGCGCGCGCGGTGCCCGCCCGCAGTTCGGCCAGCGATTGCGCGCGGTAACTGGCGCGGACGAAGACGTTACCTGTGGCGTCACGCAATCGTTCGAGCAGGATCGCACCACCGGGAACGGGATCATCCGCCGCGATCCCCGGCACGCGCCAGTGCAGCCCGAGCAGTCCGCCCAGATTGGCGATGTTGGTGTCATGCCCCAAAATCATCGCAACCCGCGGCGCATCGGGTGCCGGGTCGGTCAACCAACCGAGGATGCGCGGCGACAGGCCGGCCATGTTACGCGCCGCCAGATAGGGTGGCCGCGCGAGCAGCCCGAACTCGAGCGCGTGGAACGCGCCGAAGTCGGTGACGTCCTGTGCGCTGACGCGACCCCAGCCGACCTCCGCGGCGGGTTTGCCATCGGCATATTCGAGTAACAGGATCTGCGCCGCGGTCGATGCTTGGTCGAGCGCGCCGCCGAGCTTGGGGCGCGATCGTTCGGTTGCGGGCAGGATCGTCGTCGGGTCCTTCGCCACGCCGCATGCGATGGGTACGGTCGCGCGCCCGCACAGCGCGGCGTCGAGCCGGGCAAGCAGCGGTCGCATGCGTGCTTCCACCGCCGCAATGCCGCCGGGGCCAATCGCTGCATCGACCGCCGCCTTGGCCCGTGCCGGATCGAGGGGCACGTGGCCGCCGTCGATCTGCGAGAATAACGAGTCGGTGGTGCCCTCTGGCGCGTGTTCGATCGCAAGCCCGCACCCGGGCGCGATGCCGCGCGCATAGTGTTCGGCGGTCGCGATCGTGCGCTGGTCGCTATCGGCGAGCAGAGCGACCTTCGCGCCACAACCGCGCGACGGCAGTAGCCCTGCCGATGTGAACACCGCGCGGTCCGACGCGGCGATCGCCTCGACCGCGACCGCGCCGTGCGGGGTCAGCCAGCCCGGCGCGACCGGCCAGGCGGGCCACGGATCACGCGCAACGCCTTGCGGCATTGGCTGGGCCTTGGTGGGGGGGCGGATGCCGTGACGCATTACGACGACCACACGGTCCACGCGCAGACCCGCAGGCACCTGCGGACGTGCCGCGGCGGTGGTTGCGTGCAGCGCGATCAGGCCGACCGCCAGCTTCAGCCATGTCGCGCCCCAGCGCAGTCCCATCGTCATTCGCAGTCTCCCGTCCCCGCGCCTTGCCTGTACCATGTTACAGGCGTGCGGCGGTCGGGCTCAGGCGGCCATCATGTCCGCGACCTTGGTCATCAACTGATGCAGCGAGAACGGCTTGGTCAGCAATTCCATCCCGGGTTCGAGATGCTTGTCCCCCAGCGCGGCATGTTCGGCATATCCGGTGATGAACAGCACTTTGAGGTCGGGGCGGAGCAGCCGGGCGATATCCGCGACCTGGCGCCCGTTCATCCCATTGGGCAGGCCGACGTCGGTGATCAACAGATCGATCCGGGCGCCCGACTGGAGCACCTTCACCCCCGCCGCACCGTCCGCCGCGCCAATCACGGTATAGCCGACCTCGTCCAGGATCTCGTCGATGAGATGCCGGATGCTGGCTTCGTCGTCGACCAGCAGGATCGTCCCCCCGGTGGCGTTCGCCACGGTCGTGCCGGTGGGCGCATCGTCCTGTGGCACCGCTGGCCCCTCATGCTGCGGCAGATAGACGGAGATCGTCGATCCCTTGCCGAGTTCGGACAGGATTCGCACCTGTCCGCCCGATTGCCGGGCAAACCCATAGATCATCGACAGCCCAAGACCAGTGCCCTGACCGATCGGCTTGGTGGTGAAGAACGGTTCGAAGGCATGGTCGATCGTTTCGGCGGACATGCCCGTGCCGGTATCGGTGACGCTTACCCGGACATAGGCTCCGGGTGGCAGGTCATGCTCGAGCGCATCGGCTGCATCCAGCCAGACATTGGCGGTGTCGATCGTCAGGGCACCGCCATTGGGCATGGCGTCGCGCGCGTTGATGCACAGGTTGAGCAGCGCATTCTCGAACTGGGTCGGATCGATCATCGTGGTCCACAGGTCGGGCGGGCCGACGACGTTGATCCTGGTCGCGGGGCCGACGGTTCGCCGCACCAGATCCTCCATCCCGGCAATCAGGCGGTTGATGTCGGTCGGGCGTGGATCGAGCGTCTGGCGGCGGGAAAAGGCGAGCAGGCGTTGCGTCAGCGAGGCTGCGCGGCGGCCGGCATGTTGGGCCGCGGTGATGAAGCGTTCGACATCGTCGACCCGTCCGCGCGCGATCCGCAGTTCGAGCAATTCCAGATTGCCCATCACCCCGGTCAACAGGTTGTTGAAGTCGTGCGCGATGCCGCCCGTCAGCTGGCCGACAGCTTCCATCTTCTGCGCCTGACGCAGTTGTCCTTCGGCTGCCTCCAGAGCGCGTGCCTGGACCTTTACCTCGGTTGCATCGCGCCCGACCGCGATGATCTTGCCGTCGCCCGGACCCGCATTCCATTCGATGTCACGATAGCTTCCATCCTTGTGGCGGTAGCGGTTGGCGAAGCGCGCGACGACTTCACCTTCGCTGATCCCGCGCGCGCCCGCGATCGTGTTGTCCAGATCGTCGGGGTGGATGAAGTCGAACAGGGGCCGCCCGATCAACTCGGTCCCGGACCAGCCGAGCACGCGCGTCCAGGCCGGATTGACCGCCTCGATCGTGCCGTCGAAGCCCGCGATCAGCATGATATCCGACGACAATTGCCACAACCGGTTCCGGTCTGCGGTGCGTTCGGCGACTTGCTGTTCAAGCGTAGCGTTCAGATCGAGCAGATCCGCCTGCGCGCGCAGCAACGCCGCGTCGCTGAGCACGCGGTCGGTCGTCTCGTTGGTCAGGATGAAGAGACCCGCAATATCCCCGTCGCCCTCGAGGATGCGCGAATAGGAAAAGGAGAACCACGTGTCGGCGGCACCGCGGTCGGTATCGAGTTTCCACGGCAGATCGTTGAACCGCTGGCTGCGTCCGGCGAACGCATCGTCGATGATCGGTTTGGCCTGCTCCCAGCCGTCCGCCCAGACCTCGTGGAACGGGGAGCCCATCGCCCAGGCCACGCGCGGGCCGAGCAGCGGAATGTACGTCTCGTTGAAGAAGAAACTTAGCGTGTCCTTTCCCCAGGCAAGGATCATCGATTCGGGCGAATTGAGGATCAGGCTGAGGTTGGACTTGAGAATGTCGGGCCAGTCCGCCGGCTGCCCGAGCGGATGATCGGACCAGTCGCGCGCGAGAATCAGGCGCGTCGCCGCACCACCACCCGCGAGGAAGCGCAGGTTCTGCGCCAGCGGCAGAGGGTCCCGAACATCGATCGTGATCATGATACGCTCATACAGACAGGAACAAGTGGACGCGCGTTTAAAAAAGCGCGTTTGAACAGGGGCATAGCAGAGGTCGCGGCGATATCCACGATGGATGCGAAAAGGGGCCCGGATTGCTCCGAGCCCCTCGTCACCAGTCGCTTTCGCGACGGATCAGTCGCGATCGCCCGTCAGGAAAGCCGGCGCGAACGCGGGCGCGGGGCCGTCGTCGTCGCTCTGCTTGTCGTTGCGCGGAGCGCGCTCTGCGCCACCGGCACCGCCGCCCGAACCGCCATCACGGCGCGGACCACGACCACCGTCGCCGTCACGACGCGGGCCACGGCCCTCACCGCGACCGCCGTCACCACGACCGCCGCCGCCTTCGCTGCGCGGGGGACGACCACCGTCGCCATCGCGACGCGGGCCACGATCGCCACGGCCTTCACCGCGCGGACGCTCTTCGCGTGCCGGACGGGTGTCTTCGATCTCGGCCCCGGTCTCCTGGTCGACGACGCGCATCGACAGGCGAACCTTGCCGCGCGGATCGATCTCGAGGACCTTGACCTTGACGTCCTGGCCTTCGCTCAGCGCGTCCGAGACCTTCTCGACGCGCTCGTTCTTGATTTCGGACACGTGGACGAGACCGTCCTTGCCACCCATGAAGTTCACGAACGCCCCGAAATCGACGAGGTTGACGACCTTGCCGTCATAGACCTTGCCGACTTCGGCTTCCTCGACGATGCCCTTGATCCACTTGATCGCGGCGTCGATCTGCGCGGTGTCGGACGAGCTGATCTTGATCAGGCCCTCGTCGTCGATGTCGACCTTCGCGCCGGTCTGCGCGACGATCTCGCGGATCACCTTGCCGCCGGTGCCGATCACTTCACGGATCTTCGACTTGTCGATCTGCAGCGTCTCGATCCGCGGCGCATGCGCCGACAGCTCGGTACGCGTCGAATCAAGCGCCTTGTTCATTTCGCCGAGGATATGCGCACGGCCTTCCTTGGCCTGCGCCAAAGCGACACGCATGATCTCGTCGGTGATGCCGGCGATCTTGATGTCCATCTGCATCGTGGTGATGCCGGCCTCGGTCCCTGCGACCTTGAAGTCCATGTCGCCGAGGTGATCCTCGTCGCCGAGGATGTCCGAGAGAACCGCAAAGTCCTTGCCCTCGAGGATCAGGCCCATCGCGATGCCCGACACCGGACGCTTGAGCGGAACGCCCGCGTCCATCATCGACAGCGAACCGCCGCAGACCGTCGCCATCGACGAGGAGCCGTTGCTCTCGGTGATGTCCGACAGGACGCGGATCGTGTACGGGAATTCGTCCTTCGACGGCAGCACCGGATGCAGTGCGCGCCAGGCGAGCTTGCCATGGCCGACTTCACGACGGCCCGGCGCACCGAAGCGGCCGACTTCACCGACCGAATAGGGCGGGAAGTTATAGTGGAGCATGAAGTTTTCGTAGGACAGGCCGGTCAGCCCGTCGATCATCTGCTCTGCGTCCTTGGTGCCGAGCGTGGTCGTGCAGATCGCCTGCGTTTCACCGCGGGTGAACAGCGCCGAACCGTGTGCGCGCGGCAGGAAGTGCACCATCGCTTCGATCGGACGGATCTGCGTGGTGGTGCGGCCGTCGATGCGCGTGCCATCCTTGAGGATCGCGCCACGGACGATCTCGCCCTCGAGCTTCTTGACGAGCTTGCCGGCTGCCATCTGGTCCTGCGGGGCTGCATCGGCGAACGCCTCGCGCGCCTTGGCGCGGACTTCGTACAGCATCGTCGAACGCTTCGACTTGTCGGTCACCTTATAGGCGGCGGCAATGTCGGCACCGACGAGCTTGCGCAGCTTGTCCTTGGCGGCGGTCAGATCGCTCTGCGCCGGCATTTCCCACGGATCCTTGGCAGCCTGTTCGGCCAGATCGATGATCAGGTTGGCGGCTTCGCGGCACGCCTTGTGCGCAAACTGGACCGCGCCGAGCATGACCTCTTCCGAAAGCTCCTTGGCTTCGGATTCGACCATCATCACGGCATCGCCGGTCGCGGCGACGACGAGATCGAGCTCGCCGGCCTTGATCTGCTCGACCGTCGGGTTGAGGATATACTCGCCGTCGATGTAGCCGACGCGCGCTGCGCCGATCGGGCCCATGAAAGGCACGCCCGAAATGGTCAGCGCAGCCGACGCCGCGACCATCGCCAGCATGTCCGGCTCGTTCTCGCCGTCATACGACAGGACTTGGCAGATCACGTTGATCTCGTTGTAGAACCCTTCCGGGAACAACGGGCGGATCGGGCGGTCGATCAGGCGGCTGGTCAGCGTTTCCTTTTCGGTCGCACCGCGCTCACGCTTGAAGAAGCCACCGGGGATACGGCCGGCAGCCGAATATTTTTCCTGATAGTGAACGGTCAGCGGGAAGAAGTCCTGGCCTTCCTTCACCGACTTGGCGGCGGTCACGGCGCAGAGCACCACGGTCTCGCCGAGCGTTGCCATCACGGCGCCGTCAGCCTGGCGCGCGACGCGGCCGGTTTCCAGCGTCAGCGTCTTGCCACCCCATTGGGTGGTTACGGTCTTGGTATCGAACATGCTTTTTCCTTCAACACCGCCGGCCGGATGCCGACGGGGCCACTGTGCGGACTAACCGGTCCGCGCGGTCTGGAGCGCTTGATCGCTCCCGACGGAAGGGCCGAATTGCCGTTCCCTCTGCACTTCCCCGGCTTTAGGCCGGGGTCCAGGTGCGCAACGTCGCTTAAAGGGCCGCTGCGCCCGAACTTGTTATGCCCGATGTCGGGCCTGAATGCCAAAAGGGGCGACCTTTCGGCCGCCCCCCGGTGTTACTTGCGAAGACCGAGCTTCGCGATCAGGTCGAGATACCGCTGACCGTCCTTGTGACGGAGATAGTCGAGCAGCGAACGCCGCTTGTTGACCATCATCAGCAGACCGCGACGCGAATGGTTGTCCTTCTTGTGGCCCTTGAAGTGCTCGGTCAGGTTGCGAATGCGCTCGGTGAGGATCGCGACCTGGACTTCGGGGCTGCCGGTGTCGCCTTCGACGCGGCCATGTTCCTTGACGAGCGCGTCCTTGCGCTCTGCAGTGATCGTCATTTCAGTCTTCCTTCGACATCGTCACAGGTTGAAACCGCGAACGACGCGGACCTCGCGGTCCTGAACCTCCACCAAGGCAACCGGACTGTCGTCCAATGTCGCGAAGCGAGGGCCATCGTCTGCGGCGATCCCGACCAACACCCGCCCCTGTCGGAGCAGCCCTGCCTGATCGGGGGTGAGGGATAGAGCCGGGATGTCGTCCAGCCCCGCCCTCAGCGGCAGGAGATTGTGTTCAAGGGTGCGCGCTTGGCCGAATTCGGCCAGTTTGTCCAGCGATATCGCGTGCGCGAGGTCGAACGGGCCGGCCTTGGTGCGGCGGAGCATGGTGACATGCCCGACCGTGCCGAGCGCGATCGCGATGTCGCGCGCGAGGGAGCGGATGTAGGTGCCCTTGGAGACGTGCGCGGTGAGGGTGACGTCGCTCAATTCCTCCCCCGGCGGGGGAGGGGGACCGCCAGCCTCCTTCAGGCTGGTGGTGGAGGGGGCGTCGTCGGCCGCAGCGCGTGGGGCCACCCCTCCACCATTCGCTGAAGTAGCGAATGGTCCCCCTCCCCGTGCCGGGGAGGAATGGAGGGCGTGGATCGTCACCCGGCGGCTCGCCAGCACCACGTCCTCGCCGGCGCGGGCGCGATCATAGGCGCGTTCGCCATCGACTTTCAGCGCGGAGTAGATCGGCGGCACCTGATCGATCGGGCCGGTGAATTGCGCGAGTACCGCCTCGACCTCGGCGCAGGTTGGGCGCACGTCGGACGTCGCGATGACCTTGCCTTCGAGGTCGAGCGTATCGGTCTGCGCGCCGAACCGAACCGTGAAGTCGTAGATCTTGTCGCTGTCGAGCATCCGCCCGGCCAGCTTGGTCGCCTCGCCCAGCGCGATCGGCAGCACGCCGGTCGCGAGCGGATCAAGCGTCCCGCCATGCCCGACCTTGATCCCGCGCTTGCTCGCATCGTAGCCCGCCGCGCGCAATGCGCGCTTGACCGCGGTGACGCCGTCGGTCGACCCGAGACCAATCGGCTTGTCGAGGATCAGCCAGCCGTTGATTCCGCTCACAACCCACCTAGTTGCGCGAAACCGAGGAAGAAGTCCGCGGCAGCGCTCGCGATCGGGCCGATCACGCGGCGGACGATATCGGCCTGCGGGCTGATCATCGGCAGCACGAACAGCAGGAACAGCAACAGCGGAAATCCGAAGCGCGCGAGCTTGGAATATTGGATGGCGGCGGCGCGCGGGAGCAGCCCCTGCACGACATGTCCGCCGTCGAATGGCGGCAGCGGGATCAGGTTGAACACGCCGAGGAACACGTTGACCAGCACGAAGCTGTACAGGCTGTCGAATACGAACCCGGCAACTGTATGCGGTGCGCCCTGAGCCGGAATGCCGCCATGCAGCCCGACGAACGCGCCGAGCGACAATGCCGCGAATGTCGCCAGCACGAAATTGGTCGCCGGACCCGCGAGCGCGACCAGCATCATGTCGCGGCGTGGGTTGCGCAGCCGCATCGCATCGACCGGCACCGGCTTGGCCCAGCCGAAGATCGGCGCGTGCGCGATCGCGAGGATCATCGGCAGCACGACCGTGCCGATCGGATCGACGTGGCGGATCGGGTTGAGCGTGAGCCGCCCCAGCTGGTCCGCGGTCGGATCGCCGAAGACTCGCGCGACATAGCCGTGCGCGACTTCGTGAAAGACGATCGCGATGACGAGGGGGATGAGCCACACCGCGATGGTGTAGGGGAGGTTAGGGTCGGTCATTCGGGTCCGTTCGGATCAGGAGGCGGCAAGCGCTTCCCGGAAATGGCGACGACATAGCGCGATGTACAGGTCGTTCCCGCCGATCTCGGTCTGCGCACCTTCGGCGATCGCGCGGCCGCTCGCGTCCATCCGCAGGTTCATCGTCGCCTTGCGTCCGCACGCGCAGACCGATTTGATCTCGATCAGCGAATCCGCAATCGCAAGCAGCCGCGCCGATCCCTCGAACAATGCGCCGAGGAAATCGGTGCGCAGGCCATAGGCAAGCACCGGGATGCCGTGGTCATCGGCGAGCGCGGCAAGCTGATCGACCTGTCCTGCAGTGAGGAACTGCGCCTCGTCGACGAGCACGCAGGCGGGGGGCGTCTCGCCCTCGCGCACCACCGTCGCGACCAGATCGGTATCGCGCTCGAACGCGATCGCATCGGCGGCCAATCCGATCCGCGAGGTGATCGTGCCCGCCGCGAAGCGGTCGTCGATCGCCGCGGTCAGCAGCACGGTGCGCATCCCGCGCTCGCGATAGTTGAAATCGGCCTGCAGCAGGTTGGTCGATTTGCCCGCGTTCATCGAGGCATAGTAGAAATAGAGCTTGGCCATCAGGAAAGCGTCTCGATTACGATGGGGGTATCGGGGCCAGCCTGGGTGACGATGCCGCGATCGAATGTCGCGAACGTTTCCGCCACACCGCGCGCGGCGATCAGATGGATCATGTCTGCCCAATCGGCCCCGGCACGGTAGCGTTCAATCGCCCAGCCGATCCCGTCGCGATCCGCGGTGTGGACGGTCTCGATCATCAGAATGGTGCGGAGCGCTTCACTGACGACAGCGCGATCCAGCCGCAACCGTTTGCTCAATACCCAGCCAAGTTCGATCCAGACTGAGATAGGGATCCAGACAGGTTGACCGATCAGCGCTACTGCCGATGCATATTGCTGATCGTCATCTGCAAGGATCAGCCGCGCCAGGACGTTGGTGTCGAGCGCCCTCACAGGTCGTCGTCGTCGTCATTCGGGGACCAGCTCAGCTTCTCCAGCGGAACAGGGGAGCCCTCGTGACGATGGATGGTCCGTAAACGTGCAACCGCCGCCTGGACGGTCAGGGTGTTGGGCACGGAGCGCCTGCGCAAAAGGATGCCGTCTCCCGTCTCGATCACGTCGAGATCGGTCCCGGGTTGCCAGCCCAAACGGTCTCGTGTCGCCTTGGGCACGACAACCTGACCCTTTTCCGAGATGCGGGTTTGCGCGTTCATTGCGGTAAGATGCGTCTTACCGTAACGGCTGTCAATCGTCGGGTCTTTCGCCAAGGTCCCGTGCAACTTCGGGCTTGCGCAGCAATGTGTCGATGTGACTGCCCTCGTCGAAGCTTTCGTCCGCCAGGAACTTGAGCTTCGCGGCATATTTCATCTGCACGCGGGATGCGACCTCGCGCTGGAGATAGGCGGTGTTGGTGCGCAGTGCCTTCAGCACCGCTTCCTCGTCCTTGCCGAGCAGCGGCTTCATGAACACCGTGGCATGCCGCAAGTCGGGCGACATACGGACTTCGGTGATCGTGACGGTGTGCTTCGCCAACACGGGATCGTGGACGTCACCGCGCGCGAGGATGTCGCTCAGCGTGTGGCGCATCTGTTCGCCGACGCGGAGCAGGCGGACCGAGCGGGTTTCTGGGGTATCTGTGGGGCGCATCTTACTTCCTCCCCTCCCGCCTGCGGGAGGGGCCGGGGGTGGGCGCCCGGCCTAAACGTGGTGCCACGTGTATAGCGGGAGCCCACCCCCCGGCCCCCTCCCGCACGCGGGAGGGGGAGCAGTCTTACAGCGTGCGTTCGCGCAGTTCGACTTCGAACGTTTCAAGGAAGTCGCCCGGCTTGATGTCGACGAAGTTCGACGTGAAGGTCACGCCGCACTCCAGACCTGCGCGCACTTCGGCGACGTCGTCCTTGAAGCGGCGCAGCGAGGCGATCTCGCCCTGGTAGATGATGACATCCGCCCGGGTGATACGCGCCTTGAGCGCCTTGCGGATATTGCCTTCGGTAACGAGCAGACCAGCCGCCTTGCCGTGCTTGCCGGCCGAGAAGACGTCGCGGATTTCGGCGCGGCCGACGACCGTTTCGAACGCCTCGGGTCCAAGCTCGCCCGCCATGCCGGCGCGGATCTCGTCGGTCAGGTCGTAGATCACGTCATAATATTTGAACGCGACCTTCTGCCGTTCCGCGATCTCGCGTGCCTTGGCATTCGGACGGACGTTGAAGCCGATGATCGGTGCGCCCGATGCACCCGCCAGCGTCACGTCGCTCTCGGTGATGCCACCGACGCCCGAATGCAGCACGCGCGCCTTGATGAGATCGGTCGAGATCTTGTTGATCGCACCCACGATCGCCTCGACCGACCCTTGCGTGTCGGCCTTGACCACCAGCGGATATTCGATCGCCTGCTTTTCCTTGAGCGCCGAGAACATCGACTCGAGGCTGGCCGGGCCACCCCCGGTGCGCTTGTCGGTGATGACGCCCTTGCGGTATTCGGCGACTTCACGCGCACGCGCTTCGTTCTCGACCACCGACAGCGGATCGCCCGCACGCGGAACACCCGAAAGACCGAGCACCTCGACCGGCATCGACGGGCCAGCGACCTTGATCTGCTGTCCCTTGTCGTTGGTCATCGCGCGGACCTTGCCGCTCTCGGCGCCGACGACGAAGATGTCGCCGACCTTGAGCGTGCCGCGGTTGACGAGGATCGTTGCGACTGGGCCGCGGCCCTTGTCGAGCTTCGCCTCGATCACGGTGCCCTCGGCCGAACGGTCCGGGTTGGCCTTGAGCTCGAGCAGTTCGGCCTGGAGCTGGATCTTCTCGATCAGCTCGTCGAGACCGGTCTTCTTGAGCGCCGAGACCTCGACGTCCTGGACGTCACCCGACAGTTCCTCGACCACGACCTCATATTGCAGCAGCTGCTCGCGCACCTTCTGCGGATTGGCGTCGTGCTTGTCGACCTTGTTGATCGCGACGATCATCGGCACGCCAGCGGCGCGCGTGTGGTTGATCGCCTCGACGGTCTGCGGCTTGATGCTGTCGTCCGCTGCCACCACGAGCACGACGATGTCGGTCACGTTGGCGCCGCGCTGGCGCATTTCGGTGAACGCTTCGTGGCCCGGCGTGTCGAGGAAGGTGATCTTCGACTTGTCCTTCAGCGTGACCTGATAGGCACCGATATGCTGGGTGATGCCACCGGCCTCGCCCTTGACCACATCGGTTCCGCGCAGCGCGTCGAGCAGCGAGGTCTTGCCGTGATCGACATGGCCCATGATCGTCACGACCGGCGGACGCTCAACTGCGTTCTCGTCGTGGTCCTCATGCGTGTCGTTGGTCAGATCGATGTCCGAATCGCTGACGCGCGTCAGGTTGTGGCCGAACTCGGTCACCAGCAGCTCGGCGGTATCCTGGTCGATCGTGGCGTTGATCGTGACGGGCATGCCCATCTTGAACAGCGCCTTGACCAGGTCCGCGCCCTTTTCCGCCATGCGGTTGGCGAGTTCCTGGACGGTGATCGCTTCCGGCACAACGACGTCGCGGATCTGCTTGGCCTGCGCTTCGCGCGGGCCGCCCATCCGGCGGTTTTCCTTCTCGCGGGCACGCTTCAGCGCGGCGAGCGAACGCGCACGCGCGCCGTCGCCATCGTTGAGCGCGCGGTTGACGGTCAGCTTGCCGCCGCGACGTTCGTCACCCTTGCGGTCGCGCGGACCGGCACCGGGACGCGACGGCGCTTCGGTCGGGGCAGCCGAGGGCGACCCCGGACGCTTGACCGTACCGGCAGGCGTCGGCGTTGCCGAAGCCGTGGTTGCAGCAGGCGTCGGCTCTGGCGCCGGCGCGGGTGCTGGCGGCTTGGGCCGCTCGGGCCGCGGAACCGGCGTGAACAGGCGCGGTGCTGGCATCGACGGATCACGCTCGAGCGACAGCGGGCGCAGCACGGGGGCTGGCGCTGGCGCAGGGGCGGGGGTCGGCTTGGCTGCGACCGGCGCGGGCTTTGCGGCCGGAGCGGGCGCAGCAGCCACAGGAGCCGGTGCCGGGGTCGGCGCGGCGGGAGCAGGCGTTGCGGCAACAGGCGCTGCCGGGGCGGCAGGTGCCGCGACCGGAGCAGGCGCTGCGGGTGTTGCGGGTGCTGCGGCTTCGACCGGAGCCGGGGCAGGAGCGGGAGCCGCTTGCTCTGCGACGGGTTCGGGCGTCGGCTCGGGAGCGGGCGTCGGCGCAGCCGTCGGAGCGGGGGCCTTGGCCCGTTCCTCGGCGCGGCGACGATCTTCCTCGATCGCCTCGGCACGAAGACGTTCGTCACGACGACGGTTCTCTTCCTGCGCCTGCATCCGGGCCTCATCGGCCTCGCGGAGCAGCTTGGTCTGGAGTTCCTGACGCGACAGCAGCGAATTGGCGGGCGACACCGGCGCGGGCGGGGGCGCGCGGCGCGGTTCCGGCGCACGCGCGGCGGGTGCCGGCGTGGGCGCGGGGGCCGCAACCGGTGCGGCTGCTTCCTCGGTGACTGGCGCGTCGACCGGGGTGCCACCCGGGCCGAGCACGCGGCGGCGCTTCACCTCGACCACGACGGTGTTCGACCGCCCATGGCTGAAGCTCTGCTTGACCTGGCCGGTCTCGACCGTACGCTTCAGGCCCAAAGGCGCGCGCATGCCCAGCTTCGGCTTTTCGTTCTCGGTATCGCTCACTCAAATTCCTCGTGTACGTCGTCTGTCGGCACTCGGGCCAGATCGGCCAGCGGACCGGCGTCGTGGTGGGACGCCGATGCGCCCTGCGAGGCCGTTTCGCAAGGCGCGGGAGTTGGGTCAGGGCCGATAAAATGCAGCCAGCGGTGTAGCGAATCGCGTACGCGCCCGGCGGCATCGGGATCAGTCAGACCGATATGTACCACATTCTGACGCCCTAGTGCCACGGCCAATATGGTGCGGGGGACCGGCAGAACCAACCCCCTCAAATCACTTCCTTCTTCATCGTTGCCGATGCGCCAGGCCTGGTCGAGCTTGCGATTGCCGTCGCTGCCCGCATCGCAGGCGTGGAGCAGCATGTGGAGCTTGCCGCTGCGCGCCGCGGTCTCGATCTTCTCCGCGCCCGTCAACAGGTTGCCGGTGCGCGCTTCAAGGCCGAGACGGTCGAGCACGGCGCGTTCGAGCGCGGTCGCGATCTTGCCGGACAGGTCGTCCGGGATCGCGATCGGGCCGGTCTTGAACGCGCGTGCGAGGGCTGCCTTGAGCTTGCCCTTGGCGATCGCGGTGTCGAGCTCGGTGCGGGTCACGCCGATCCACGCGCCACGGCCGGGGGCCTTGGCACGCACGTCGGGGTGGACCGCGCCGTCGGGGGACAGCGCGAGGCGGACGAGCGTTTCGCGCGGGGCGCGCTCGCCGAGGAGGATGCAGCGGCGGATTGCGCCGGTCGGGTCTTCTGGAGTGTCGTTCATAAGTAAAGCCCCTCCCTTTCAGGAGCGGCGGGGGAACAGCGCCCCGCGCTGTTCAGGTCATGCTGGGAGCATGACCGACCCGACGCTGGGTTGGGGGTGGGGCGGGCCTCGCAGAGACCAGCGCCTGGTACAGCCCCACCCCAACCCCTCCCCTGAAGGGGAGGGGCTAAGAAGAGGGCCGGTGCTGCGTGGGTCGCTAGCGCGTCATTGCGAGGATTCCGCATGTGCGTCCTCCTGCAACTTGGGTGCATCCCGGTCGGCGATCAAAATCCCGCCCGCGCCGTAATTCTCGGTCGACACTTCCTCGATCACGATCTGCACCGCAGCCGGGTTCTTGCCCAGCCGCTCGACCAGCGACCGGGTGACATCCGCGACGATCCCGGACTTCTGGTCCTTGGTCGCGGTGCCCGAAATGCGGATGCTGACGAACGGCATCAGGCGTCCTTTTCCTCCGAAGCGTCGGCGGCAGGCGCGTCGGCCGCAGGGGCTTCCTCGGCTTCAGCGTCGGCTTCCTCGGTCGCTTCATCCTCGAACCAATGCGCGCGTGCGGCCATGATGATCTCATTGCCCTGCGCTTCGCTCAGCCCATATTCGCCGAGCACGCCACCCTTGTCCTCGACGCGCTTGGGCGCATCCTCGGCGCGGCGGCGCTGTTCCTGGCGCTTCTTCTGGATCAGCTCGTCGGTCGCCAGATCGGCGAGATCGTCGAGCGTCTTGATCCCGGCCTTGCCGAGCGTGACCAGCATCGCCTCGTTGAGGTGCGGCAGCGCGGCAAGCGCGTCATCGACACCCAGACCACGACGCTCTTCGCGGTTGGTCGATTCGCGGCGGTCGAGCGCCTCGGTCGCGCGGCTCTGCAGCTCAGCAGCGAGATCGTCGTCAAAGCCTTCGATCGACGCGATTTCGTCGACGCCGACATAAGCGACTTCCTCGAGGCTGCCGAAGCCTTCGGCGACCAACAGCTGCGCGAGCGTCTCGTCGACGTCGAGTTCCTTCTCGAACAGTGCCGAGCGCTCGACGAATTCCTTCTGGCGCTTTTCGGACGCATCCGCTTCGGTCAGGATGTCGATCGCCTTGGCGGTCAGCTGCGACGCAAGCCGCACGTTCTGGCCACGACGACCGATCGCGAGCGACAACTGATCGTCAGGAACGACGACTTCGATGCGATCCTCTTCCTCGTCGATCACGACGCGCGACACCGAGGCCGGCTGAAGCGCGTTGACGACGAAGGTCGCGGTGTCGGGCGACCACGGGATGATGTCGATCTTCTCACCCTGCATTTCCTGGACGACTGCCTGGACACGGCTACCCTTCATGCCGACGCAGGCGCCGACCGGATCGATCGACGAATCATGGCTGATGACGCCGATCTTGGCGCGCGAGCCCGGGTCGCGCGCGGCGGCCTTGATCTCGATGATGCCGTCGTAAATCTCGGGCACTTCCTGCGCGAACAGCTTCTTCATGAAGTCGGGGTGTGCGCGGCTGAGGAAAATCTGCGGCCCGCGGTTCTCGCGGCGGACGTTGAGGATCAGCGAGCGGATCCGGTCGTTGACGCGGACGACTTCGCGCGGGATCTGCTGGTCGCGACGGATCACGCCCTCGGCGCGGCCGAGGTCGACGACGACATGGCCGAACTCGACACGCTTGACGACGCCGGTGATGATCTCACCCATTCGGTCCTTGAATTCTTCATACTGGCGCTCGCGCTCGGCGTCGCGGACCTTCTGGAAGATGACCTGCTTGGCGGCCTGGGCTGCAATGCGGCCGAACTCGATCGGGGGGAGCGGATCGACGATATAGTCGCCGACGACCGCACCCTTCTGGAGCTTGTCAGCTTCCTTGAGGTTGACCTGTTTGAAATAGTCATCGACCGCCTCGACCACTTCGACGACGCGCCACAGGCGGAGATCGCCGGTGTTGGGGTCGAGCTTCGCACGGATGTCGTTCTCGGCGCCGTAGCGTGCGCGGGCGGCGCGCTGGATCGCGTCTTCCATCGCCTCGATGACGATGCCCTTGTCGATCATCTTCTCGGTGGCGACGGCGTTCGCAATCGCGATCAGCTCGGCGCGGTTGGCGGTAACGCCAGAAGTCCCTGCGGTGGCCATCAGTTATGTCCTTCTTGGGTATCGGTGCCCTCGGGCAAGTCGTCTTGGTCTTCGAATTCTTCTTCCTCGGCGCCGTCCATCGACAGCGGGCGAGTCGCGGCGATCAGCGCGTCGGTCAGCACCAGCTTGGCGGTGTTGACCTTTGCGAACGGCACGTCGATTTCACCATGCTTGGCGAGGTACATCGCGATGCGGTCGTCGGTCACGCCCTTGAGCATTCCGGTCAGCACCTTGCGGCCTTCGATCTGTTCGGTCAGCACGACACGCGCCTCATAGCCCGCCCAGTCGCTGAAATCCTTGAGCCGGGTCAGCGGCCGGTCGATCCCGGGGGATGACACCTCGAGGCGATATTCGTCCTCGATCGGATCCTTGCCCTCGAGCTCGAGCGCGTCGAGCACGTCCGAGATGCGGCGCGACAATTCGGCGCAATCCTCGATCGTCAGCTGGCGCGTGTCGGGGCGCTCGGCCATCACCTGGAGCGTCAGGTCGCCCTTGCCGCCGAACAGCTTGACGCGCACGAGATCGAATCCGAGCGCTTCGGCTTCGGGGGCGACGAGGGCGGTCAGGTCGGGCGTTTCGGTCAAGCGGGTCGAGTCCTCGGGATCAGACAAAGGTGTTGGGCGCCGGAACCGGGGGGCTCCAGCCTCTTCATCCGACGATGTAGAGAGTGAAGGCGATATAGGCGGATTGCAGCGGGCTGGCAAGCGGCTGTCGCGATGCCGTGTCGGGACCTTTCGGAACCATAGATCGAGGAGGTGTCGACCTGCGCCGGTTCGCAAGTTATGCATCCGTCAGATGTTGTAGAAGACAGCCGCGCGCCTGGAACATCTCCGGGGCCGTGACGGTATGTGTCGTATACTCTGGGAGAATATCTGATGCCAATGTCCCGCGCGCCGCTTGCGCTGCTGCTCGCCGCAACCGCCTGTTCGGGGCAATCGCAACAGTCCAATGCCGCCGCCCTGACCACGAACGACAGTTCGGCACCGGTTGCTAGCGCAGCCCCGACTCCGACCGCACCGCCCGTCACCACCTTGCCCGACGATGCGCCGGATGCGACCGTCAAGAACGTGGCGGCAACGACCGGCCGCGCGAACACCACCGAAACCGCGCCCCCGTTCGCAATGACAACGCTTGGCCAGTTCGAAGATCCGTTCGCGATCGCGATGTTGCCCGATGGCGCCGCGCTGATCACCGAGAAGGCGGGCAAGATCAAATTGCGCAAGGCCGATGGCACGATTTCGCAGATCACCGGCGCGCCCAAGGTCGAGTTCGATAACCAGGGCGGCTTGCTCGACATCGAACTCGCGCCCGATTTCGCGACGAGCAAGCTGGTGTACATCAGCTATTCCGAACCGCGCCCGGGCGGTAGCAGCCTCGCGCTGGCGCGTGGTCTGTTCACCGGCACCGCGCTCGCCAACGTGAAGGTCCTCTGGCGCGCAGGGGCGGACGGTGTCGGTGGCCAGTTCGGCGCGAACATCGCCTTTGCGCCCGACGGCAAGTCGCTCTTCCTTTCGTCCGGCGAGCGACAGCGGTTCACGCCAGCACAGGATCCCGAGCAGGCGATCGGCAAGATCGTCCATCTGACGCTCGATGGTCAGGCGGCCCCCGGCAATCCGATGGCCTCGGCGGGCGGGGTTCGCGCGCAGACGTGGAGCAGCGGGCATCGCAACCCTTACGGCCTCGCCTTCGCGGCCGACGGCAAGCTGTGGGAAGTCGAGATGGGGCCGAAGGGCGGCGACGAGCTCAACCTCATCCTGCCGGGCAAGAATTATGGCTGGCCGATCGTCTCCAACGGCGACAATTATTCGGGCAAGCCGATTCCCGATCACCCCAGCCGGCCGGATCTCGAAGCGCCGAAGCTGTGGTGGAACCCGTCGATCTCGCCGGGCGGCATGATCTTCTACACCGGCGCGATGTTCCCCGAGTTCCGCGGAAACCTGTTCATCGGGGCGCTCGGCGGCGAGGCACTGATCCGCGTGACGCTGTCGGGTGATACCGCCAAGGTCGCGACCCAGTATAAGATCGGTGAGCGCGTCCGTGATGTCGCGCAGGCGCCCGATGGCGCGATCTGGCTGCTCGAGGATAGCGGCAAGCTGGTGCGGCTCGCGAAGAAGTGAGCGCTCAGGCGCGCGCGATCAGATAGTTCATCCGTGCCGCGGCGATCGGCTTGGCGGGGTCATCCTGCCAGGCGGTCGCCTCGACATTGGCGACCCGACCGCCGAGCCGAGTCACGACCCCGCGCGCAAACGTCGGCTTGTCGCGCCCGCCGCGCATGTAATCGACCGTCACGTTGATCGGCTTGATCTGCCCGCCGCCATCCTCGGCGAGTGCCTGCCGCACTGCGACGATCGCGGCCATCTCGAGCAACCCGCCGATCGCGCCTCCGTGGAGCCAGCCGGGTCGCCCGGTCAGCGCCTGTTCGAACGGCATCGTCAGCAGGATCGGATCGTCGCCCGCGGCAACTTCGATGCCGAGCGTCTGGGCATAAGGCGGGAGCATCAGGCGGCGTCCGTGAACATGAAGGTGCCCGCGACATGCGCGAGCGGATCTGCGGGATCGCCGTCATGCGCCTGCCCGCGCACGAACGAGATCGAGCGCGTGATACGATAGCATTCACCGTGGCCGATCACTGTCTTCCCCGGAGTCGCGGGGCGCAGGTAATCGATCCGCAGGTCGAGCGTCGCGTGCGGACGGAAGCTGCCGAGCCGGGTCCACACCGCAAGGCTGGTCGCCATGTCCATCATCGTCAGGATCGGACCTGAAGCGAGCACGCCACTGTCGGGATCGCCGATCAGGTCCGCGCGATAGGGAAGCTGCAGCTCGCACCAGTCTGGACCGTGCGCGAGATAGCTGAGGCCGAGCAAGCCACCGTGCCCGCCGACGCCGAGACGGCTGAAGCGGGCGGGATCGAAGGCGGGGAGGGGATCGGGCGGCATGGCTGCGCGCTCTATCGAAACGCGGGCAGGGTGCAACCCGGCAACCGTCCTGCCTGCGCAGGCAAGGCCGCTACACGACCCCGTTTGTGCTCCGGCGAAGGCAGGAGATTAGGAGCCGCAGATGCTGTAAGCCGTTGTTCTGCTTGGCTCTGGATTCCTGCTTTCGCAGGAAAACCGCGCATGGCATCTGCCGACTACAGCGAGGCCAGCGCACGCCTCACCGCTTCGTCTGCAGATAGGCGATGACATCCGCGCGATCGAGCGGATCGGCGAGCCCCGCGAACCCCATCGCCGTTCCGGGCGCGAAGCGTTGTGGATCGGCGAGCCATGCATCCATCCGCTCGGGGGTCCAGCGCCCGCCGACCTTCTGCAACGCGGCGGTATAGGCGAAGCGCTGGCTGTTCTGCGCGACCTCCGACCCCATCACGCCGAACAGGTTTGGCCCGCCAAAATCGGGCGCGCCCCGACCGACCGAATGGCAGGCGGAGCAGCGGGTAAACAGCCGTGCGCCCGCAGCGGCACTCGCCACCCGCGAAAGCGCCGCGACCGAAGGCGTCGGTCCCGCGGCACGGCGGCGCGCTTCGCGGTCATCGGGCGCGCAGGCGGTCACCGTCAGTGCACACGCGATTGCCAGGATGATCGATCTGGATGGCATGACGCCGGAATACAGGGTCGCACGATGCCCTACAAACCGGTTTCCGCCATGATGTTGCACGCGCGCTGTGCCACCCCCGCGCCCTTCCCCGACCGGAAGGCGTGCGCCGCGGGCAAGGCGGTTGACACCCCGTAGATCCTCCCGGATTACTCGACCAATACAGCGCGAAACGCGCGAAGGGGGTTTGGGCATGAAGCATATCGGCTTGGCCACGGTGGCGTTGGCCGCCTTGCTCGCGGGCTGCGCGAGCGACGGCGGTACACGACCGCAAGGCGCATCGGCCAAAGCGGGTTCGGACAAGAGCAGCGGCAAGGGGCCCGGGATCGGCAAGGCGTTCAGCCACGATCCGTTCCCATCGACCTACAAACGCTATCCCGGCACCCCGACGCTCGTCACCCACGTCACGATCTTCGACGGCGAAGGCGGGAAGATCGACGACGGTTCGGTGCTGTTCGCCGACGGCAAGATCGTCGAGCTTGGCCAGAGCGTTGCAGCACCTGCGGGTGCAACCGTGATCGACGGCACCGGCAAGACGCTGACCCCCGGGATCATCGATATCCACAGCCACTTGGGCGATTATCCGACCCCGTCCGTCCCTGCGCTGTCCGACGGCAACGAGGCGACCGGGCCGATCACCGCCGACGTCTGGGCGGAACATAGCGTCTGGCCGCAGGACCCCGGCTTCAGTCGCGCGCTGACCAACGGCGGCGTCACCACGCTCCAGATCCTCCCCGGTTCGGCCAATCTGATGGGCGGGCGGTCAGTCGTGATCAAGAACGTCTACGCGCGCACCGAACAGGGGATGAAATTCCCCGGCGCGCCTTACGGCCTCAAGATGGCGTGCGGCGAGAACCCCAAGCGTGTTTATGGCAGCAAGGGGCGCGAGCCCTCGACCCGGATGGGCAATGTCGCGGTCGATCGCCAGACCTGGGCGAAGGCGGTCGAATACAAACGTAAATGGGACAAATACGAGAAGGACGGCGGCGAGGCCCCCGGGCGCGACATCGGCATGGATACGCTCGCGGGCGTGCTGTCGGGCGAGATCCTCGTCCAGAATCACTGCTACCGCGCGGACGAAATGGCCATCGTCATGGATATGGCGAAGGAGTTCGGCTACCACGTCAGCGCGTTCCACCACGCGGTCGAGGCCTATAAGATCGCCGATCTGCTCAAGCAGAACGACACCTGCGCCGCGGTCTGGGCGGACTGGTGGGGCTTCAAGATGGAGTCGTACGACGCGATCGGCGAGAATCTCGCGCTGCTCCAGAAGAACGGCGCGTGCGCGATGATCCACTCGGATGACGAGAACGGGATCCAGCGGCTCAACCAGGAAGTCGCCAAGGCGCTCGCCTCGGGGCGCCGCGCGGGGATCGAGATTTCGGATGCGGTCGCGTGGGAATGGCTGACCTACAATCCGGCCAAGGCGCTCCACATCGACGACAAGACCGGTAGCCTCAAGCCCGGCAAGATGGCCGACGTCGTGCTGTGGAACGGCAATCCGTTCAGCGTCTACACCCGCCCCGAGAAGGTGTGGATCGACGGCGCGTTGCTCTACGATGCGGGCGACCCGAAACGCCGACCGGTATCCGATTTCGAACTTGGCCAGCCCGGCTCGGGAGACGTGAAGTGAAGCCCCTGCTCCTCCTCTCCGCCGCGCTTGTCGCAAGCCCGGTTGCGGCGCAGACCGTCGCGATCACCAACGCCAAGCTCGTCATCGGCGACGGCTCCGCGCCGATCGAGGGCGGGACCGTTATCGTCCGCGACGGACGCGTCGTATCCGCCGGACGCGGGGTCGCAGTCCCCGCCGGAGTCGAAGCGGTCGACGCCGGGGGACGCTGGGTGACGCCCGGGATCGTCGCAGGCTTCACGCGGATGGGCATCGTCGAGGTCGACGGGGTCGACGAGACCGCCGATGCGGGCGCGAAGACCAGCCCGTTCCACGCCGCGATCGACATCGCACCTGCGGTCAATTCGAGCACGAGTTCGATCCCGCTCAACCGCGCCGAAGGCGTGACGCGCGCGATCGTCGCGCCCGATAACGCCGGGTCGATCTTTGCGGGCATGGGCGCGGTGATCGATCTCGGTGCCGACCGCAGCCCCGTGACTCGCGCGCGCGCGTTCCAGTTCATGGAATATGGCGCGGACGGCGGTCGCGCCGCTGGGGGCAGCCGCCCTGCCGCGCTCGCGATGTTCCGCAACGCGCTGGCGCAAGTGGATGACGTCGTGCGCGACCCGCGCCATTATGCCGATCAGGGCAAGGACGCGCTACTTACGCGCGCCGATGCCGCCGCCTTGGTGCCGGTCACAACCGGCCAGATGCCGTTGCTTGTCCATGTCGAGCGCGCGTCGGACATGCTCGCGCTGATCGACCTCAAGCGCGATTTCCCTGCGGTGAAGATGGTTTTCGTCGGCGCGGCGGAAGGCTGGCTGGTCGCGCCGCAGCTGGCTGCCGCGCAGATTCCCGTGATCGCGTCGGCACTCACCGATCTCCCCAATTCGTTCGATCAGCTTGGCTCGACCCAGTCGAACGTCGGGCGGATGAAGGCAGCGGGCGTCCGCGTGGGGCTTGGCATGATCAACGACAATGAAGCGCGCCAAGCGCGGCTCGAGAAGCAATATGCGGGCAATCTCGTCGCGTTGACCAAGCTGCCGGGCGCGACCGGGCTCGACTGGAACGCGGCGTTCGCGGCGATCACTTCGGTGCCGGCCGAGGCGATCGGGATGGGCGACGAGATCGGCTCGCTCAAGGCGGGGCGGCGCGGCGACGTCGTGATCTGGGACGGCGATCCGCTGGAGTTGGGGACGGGCGTCGCGGCGGTCTATATCGACGGGGTCAAGCAGCCGCTGCGGACGCGGCAGGATGCGTTGCGCGACCGGTATATGGTGCCGCAGGAAGGCGCTTTGCCGAAGGCGTATGAGCGGTAGCAGGTCTAGCACTTCCCCGGCGAAGGCCGGGGCCCAGTTGCGGCCGACAGGTAAGGAAGCGTTGTCCTCACCAACATCGACCTCCGCGACTGGGCCCCGGCCTTCGCCGGGGAAGAATGCCAGCTGGAATCAATCCGCGTCGTGAAACACCGCGGGCCGCTTCTGGATGTTCGCCGCGACCTGCTCCATCATCGCGGGCTTGCCGATCACCGCCATCTGCTCGGTCGTCTCCGCCGCGAGCAACGTCCGCGCATCCGCATCGAACGCCATGTTGCACAACCGCTTGGCCCCGCGGATCGCGTTCGGGCTTTTCGCCGCGATCAGATGCGCGAGCTCCAGCGCCGCCGCATGCGGCGCATGCGCGATCCGCGTGACGAACCCGTGGTGCAGCGCCTCCTCCGCATCGAACTCGCGCGACGTATAGACCAGTTCGCGCAGCACATCGTCGCGCACCAGCCCGCGCCAGATCGGGAAGCCCGCCATGTCGGGGACCAGCCCCCAATAGCTTTCGCGGATCGCGAAGCGCGTCCCCGGTGCGGCAATCCGGATGTCCGCGCCCGCCATGATCTGGAACCCGCCGCCGAACGCCACGCCGTGCACCGCCGCGATCACCGGCATCGGCAGATTGCGCCAGCCCCAGGTGACGTGCTGCGGCAGGATGCTCCCCTGATCGTTGCGGTCGACCGTGCTCAGCCCCGATCCGCCCGCCGCCATGCTCGTCATGTCGAGCCCTGCGCAGAACGCCTTGCCCTCGCCCGACAGCACGACGCAGCGCACGTCCTTGCGGGTGTGGAGCGAATCGATCGCCGCGCCGATCCCCTCGAACATCTGCGGGTCGATCGCATTCATCTTGTCGGCACGCATCAGTCGCACGTCGGCGACGTGATCGGTGACGGTGATCGAAACCCGGTCGTTCATGCTATCCTCCATCAGACGATCCGGCTGCCCGTCTCGCCCCAATAGTGGTCGCGCAGCAGCCGTTTGTACAATTTGCCCGTCGCATGCCGCGGCAATTCCGCGGTGAAATCGATCTGCCGCGGCGTCTTCACCCCCGACAGTTCGGCGCGGCACCAGGCGATCAGCTCAGCCGCAAGCTCCGGCCCAGCTTCGCGCATGTCGACCGGCTGCACCACCGCGACGACGCGCTCGCCCATTTCCGCATCGGGCGCGCCGATCACCGCGACGTCGGCGACGCGCGGATGCGTGATCAGCCGATTCTCGATCTCCTGCGGGTAGATGTTGACGCCGCCCGAGATGATCATGAAGCTCTTGCGGTCGGTCAGGTACAGATAGCCGTCCGCGTCGATCCGCCCGATATCGCCGAGCGTCGACCAGCCGAACGCGTTGCGCGCCTCCGCGGTCTTTTCGGGATCGTTGTGATATTCGAACGCGCCGCCGCCCTCGAAATAGATCAGCCCTTCCTCGCCGGATGCGACCTCCACGCCATTTTCGCCGCAGACGTGGAGCACGCCATACGCCGCCTTGCCGACCGATCCGCGATGCGCGAGCCACTCGGTCGAGGCGATCGTGGTGAGGCCATTCCCCTCCGACCCGGCATAATATTCGAACAATACGGGCCCCCACCAGTCGATCATCGCTTGCTTGACCGGCACCGGACACGGTGCTGCGGCATGGATCGCGACCTTGAGGCTCGACAAATCGTGCCGCGCGCGCGCCGTGGGATCGAGCTTGAGCAGCCGGACGAAGTGCGTCGGCACCCATTGGCTCGCGGTGATGCGATAGCGTTCGATCGCGGCGAGTGCGGCTTCGGGCTCGAAATGCTCCATCATCACGACGGTGCCGCCAAGCCGCTGGACCGTCATCGACCAGCGCAACGGCGCGGCATGATAAAGTGGCGCCGGGCTGAGGTAGATGCTGTCGGGGCAGAGCCCGTAAAGCCCACGTGCGAGCATTTCGAGGACGGTCGTCGCTTCGATGTCGGGGTCGGCGGGCAAGGCGACACGGACGCCCTTCGGGCGACCGGTCGTTCCCGAGGAGTAGAGCATATCGATCCCGGCGCGTTCGTCGGGGATCGGGTCGGCGGGCATATCGGCCACGGCAGCGTCCCAGTCCTGCCAGCCGGGAATGACGCCGCCGACCGCGAAGCGCTCAAGCTCAAGCGCGACGTGTTCGGCGACCGAGGCCAGCCCCGCCGACGCGACGACCAGCTTCGCGCCCGAGTCCGCGAGAATATAGCCGACCTCCGGCGCGGTCAGCTTGGTCGAGATGCAGACGAAGAACAGCCCGCTGCGCTGCGCGCCCCAGGCCATGTCGTAGAATTGCGGGCTGTTTTCGCAGAACAGCGCGATCGTATCGCCCGGCCGAAGCCCGTGTGCGCGGAATAGGTTTGCGGCGCGATTGGACCGCTGGTCGAGCTCGGCGAAGCTGATCGTCTCGCCGGTTTCGGCGACGATCAGCGCGGGCTTGCCCGGATCACTCCGCGCATGGACGCATGGGTGCGACATTCGCCAGCCTCTCCCCTATAGATTCGTTTTGTTTTGCAACCCGATGCTAGCGCCGGGCCAAGGGCACGGCAACGGGTGAGTTTGAGCGAGGATGAGGAACGCTCCGGCCTCACACGCCGTCATTCCCGCAAGCGCGCGACCGCTGCGAAAGGGGCTGACGGCGAGGATGGATCGCCATCCTCCGTGGCAGGCGACAAGCGCCGCACCGCCCGATCCCGTGTGGACATTACGGCCCAATCCCGGAACAAGCACCGCCATGATCCTTACCGATATCGCGACGCGCACCTACAACCACGGCTGGCGGCTCGACCCGATCGTGCGCAGCCTGCTCGACACCGATTTCTACAAATTGCTGATGTTGCAGATGATCCGGCATCTGCACCCGGACGTCGAGGCGACCTTCTCGGTGATCAACCGCACCACGTCGGTTCGGCTGGCCGAGGTCATTGACGAGGGCGAATTGCGCGCGCAGCTCGATCATGCGCGCTCGGTCCGGTTCGGCAAGAAGGAGCTGATCTGGCTTGCGGGCAACAGCTTCTACGGCAAGGAGCGGATGTTCGCGTCGGATTTCATCGGCTGGCTCGCCGACTTTCAGCTTCCGCCCTACGACCTGCGCGTCGTCGACGGGCAGTATGAACTCCATTTCGACGGGCCGTGGACGCACACCACCATGTGGGAAGTCCCGGCACTTGCGATCCTCAACGAGTTGCGGTCGCGCGCGGCGTTACGGCGGCACGGGCGGTTCGAGCTCGACATCACCTATTCGCGCGCCAAGGCGCGGCTGTGGGACAAGGTCGAGCGGTTGCGGCATTTGCCGGGGCTCGTTCTGTCGGACTTCGGAACGCGGCGGCGGCACGGTTTCCTGTGGCAGCGCTGGTGTGTCGAGGCACTCAAGGAAGGGCTCGGCGACCGCTTCATCGGCACGTCGAACGTCCTGCTTGCGATGGACACCGACCTGGAGGCGATCGGCACCAATGCGCACGAACTGCCGATGGTCGCTGCCGCCCTGGCGCAGACCGATGCGGAACTGGCCGCCGCGCCGTACCGCGTGCTCGAGGACTGGCGGCGGCATTATGCGGGCAATTTGCTAATCGCGCTGCCCGATGCGTTCGGGACCAGCGCGTTCCTCGCCAAGGCACCGCACTGGCTGTCCGAATGGAGCGGGTTCCGCCCCGACAGCGCGCCGCCGATCCCCGCGGGCGAACAGATCATCGCCTGGTGGCAACAGCACGGCGTCGACCCGCGCGAGAAGCTCCTGATTTTCTCGGACGGGATGGACGTCGCATCGATCGAGCAGGTCTATCGCCATTTCGACGGGCGCGTGCGGATGAGTTTTGGCTGGGGGACCAACCTGACCAACGACTTCCGCGGCTGCGACCCGCGCGGGGGTGCCACGCTCGAACCGATTTCCCTGGTGTGCAAAGTGACTGCGGCCAACGGGCACCCCGCGGTCAAACTGTCCGACAACCCCGCCAAGGCGACCGGCGATCCCGCGGAGATCGCACGCTACCTGCGCGTGTTCGGAACCGAAGGGCATGTCGCAAGCCGCGTCGTGGTGTGATCAGCTGGGGTCGGCGATCAGCGCACGAACCGCACCGACCAGTTCGATCGGATCGAATGGCTTGAGGATGACGCCCGCGACGCCGTGCGGGGTCAGATCGGGGCCGATGACGTCGGTGCCGCGTGCCGTCATGAACACGGCGGGCGTTTGCGCGAAATCAGCATGGCGACGCAACGCCGACAACAGCGTCACGCCATCCATCCCGGGCATCATGTAATCGAGGATGATCGCGGTCGGGCGCCACGGGTCGCGTTCGATCGCCTCCAGCGCGGCGGCCCCGGATCCGAATGCGTGCACCTCGATTTCCGGGTCGAGCGACAGGGACATTTCGACGATCGTGCGGATATCGGGATCGTCATCGACGTACAGGATCCGCATCACCCGCGTCATGATAATCCTCGCCGATCGCGCATTTCGAAGGACATCGGGGCGGACCGCGCAGGGCGCGGTGTCACGGTCGAAGCAGCATGGCCGCCCGTCGTGAACACCAAAGACCCGCGCGTACATGCCATGCCGACGTCATCCTCGGTCATCAAACGTCCGTACCGGGCGACGGATCCAGCAATCACCCAACACTGTGTTTGGGATCGGAATCGGGATCGAGATCCAGCGCAAAGCCGAATCGCGAACCGCCACCGGGGCGGTCCTCGAACCAGATCCGGCCGTCATGCCGCGCGATGATCTCGCGTGAGATCGCGAGCCCGAGGCCGGTCCCCACGCCACGCTCCCCGTCCGCGCGCTCGAACCGGCCGAAGATGCGGTCGCGGAACCCGATCGGAACGCCCGGTCCCTCGTCGTCTACCGTGACCAGCGCGCTCGCGTTCGCGATATTCGTGCTCAGCCCGATCGTTACCACGCCCCCCGTCGGCGTCGCGCGAACCGCGTTGGAGACGAGATTGGTGACGACCTGCAACAATCGATCCGCATCGCCGAGCACGGGGACCGCGGCGTCGGGCAGGCTGGATGCGACGTGTACCGATTCCACCGCCGCGAGGCCCTGGCTCCCGACCGTCGCCCGATCGACCACGCTGCGCAGGTCGATCGGAACGCGGTTGAGCGACAGCGTTCCCGACTGAATGCGGTCGATGTCGAGCATGTCGTTGATCAGGCGGATCAACCGGCGCGAATTGTTCTCGGCAATCTCGATCAGCCGGGCCGCGGGCTCGGGCAGGGGGCCGACTGCCCCGCCGCGCAACAGCCCGAGCGCACCGACGACCGACGTCAGCGGCGTCCGCAATTCGTGGCTGATCGTCGAGATCAGCACGTCCTTCATCCGTTCGACGCGCTTGCGTTCGGACACGTCGCGCGCGGCGACGACGACATAATATCCCTCGGGCAGATCGATCACCCCCAGCGCGACGTCGACCGTGATCTCATGCCCGTCGCGGTGGACCAGCGTGCGGCCCATGCGATACGGCTGCCGGATCCGTCCGTCGACCAGGCCGATCCGCGCGTGAAATTGGCTGACATCGAACGGGGCATGCGCCACCTTGCCGACATCCTGCCCGACCAGTTCCTCCGCCGGATACCCCAGCATCGCGGAGGCGGTGCGGTTGATCGTCTCGATCCGCCCGTCCGGGTTGATGATCGCCATCGCATCGATCGTGCTGTCGAGGATCGTGCGGTTGCGTTCCGCGATCGCATAGGCTTGCAGCCGCGCCTGGTAGCGCGCCACGCTCTGCCGCCAGAAGGCGAACCCCGTCACGCAGCCGAGCAACCCGAGGGCGATGATCCCGACCCAAACCGTCGTTTCGTCCTGCCGCAAGTCGTCGCGAAACGCCGCGGCGCGTTCGTCGCGCGAATCCTCTGCCGACTGGACGAAATCGGCAGAAACGGCGCGCATCCGCTCCATCAGATCGCGCCCCGCGCCCGCCGCCACCTGTCGCGCTACGGCGGCGCTACCGTTTGCCCGCCGCTGCGCGATCATCGAGTCCATTTCGGCGAATTTGCGATGCGCGAGATCCCTGAGCGCGATCAGCCGGGCGAGTTGCGCAGGTTCATTCGCAAGGTCGCGCTCGAGCGAGTCAAAAGTCGCGAACACGTCGCGGCGGGCCGGCGCATAATCGGTCAGGAACCGGTCGCTGCCGGTGATGATGAACCCGCGCTGCGCCGATTCGGCGTCGGTCATGCGCGGGATCAATGTTGCGACCACAACGCGCCGGTCGAACGCCTGGAGCGTTTGCTCCCGCAAGCGTTCGCTGACGGTATAGCCATTGCTGAGCCAAGCCGCCGTGATCGCCAGCAATAGCGGGCCGAGTACGGCAAGCGCCACGAACCTGAGCGCGCTCGGCCTGTTCGGGAGTGCAAGGTCTGCGGGGCGTTTCACGCCGCGCGCCCAAGATGACGGAAACTAGGCGATGACGCCATCCTCCACCCTGCACGCATGATGATCGGTCGGCCGGGCGCGTGGAAGGACGGCGTCATGCGCGCCCTTCATTCCCCATGCGGCCGCGTCGGTGGGCCGACGAAATGGGCTCGTACGCTATTGCCGACATTGCGGCATCACTTTGCGAGAAAATCGCGCGCTCCCCTGCGTTTTTCTTCTTATTTCCGACCTGTATCAGCAATGGATCAGAAGACAATCGGCTATCACCGTAACTTGCATTGCGGGCGGTATCGGCATTTGCAGGGCGAATTCTGGACCGGCCGCGCGCCGCCGGATTGATCGTACGCAGGGGGGCAGGCATGACGTCCCCCGTCCCCCCTTCTTCGCCCACCCGCCCTCCGCCTGAACGAGTACCCTGCCATGACCGATGCCCCCGTTTCGTTCGACGTTCTGATCGTAGGCGCGGGGCATGGTGGTGCGCAGGCGGCGATCGCGCTGCGCCAGCGCAAGGTCGAGGGAACGATCGCGCTGCTCGGCGACGAGCCCGAACTGCCGTACGAACGCCCGCCGCTGTCCAAGGATTACCTCGCCGGGGACAAGCCGTTCGAGCGCATCCTGATCCGTCCTGCGATCTTCTGGGCCGACCGCGACGTCACCTTGCTCCCCGGGCGCAGCGTCGTCTCGGTCGATCCGGTCGCGCACAGCGTCACGACCGCAGACGGCGAAACGATCGGCTATCGCACACTGATCTGGGCGACGGGCGGGGCGCCGCGACGGCTGAGTTGCTCGGGGCACGATCTGCGCGGGGTCCACGGGGTGCGGACCCGCGCGGACGTCGACCGGATGATCGCCGAACTGCCCGCCGTCTCGCGGGTGATCGTCGTCGGCGGCGGTTATATCGGGCTGGAAGCGGCGGCGGTGCTGACCAAGCTTGGCAAGCATGTCACGGTGCTGGAGGCGGCACCCCGCGTGCTCGCGCGCGTCGCGGGGCCGGCGCTGTCGGACTTTTACGAAGCCGAGCATCGTGCGCACGGGGTCGACGTGCACACCGGCGTTACGGTCGCCTGTATCGAGGAACGCGACGGCGCGGCGTGCGGCGTGCGACTGGGGGATGGCACCGTGCTGCCGGGCGAGATGGTGGTGGTGGGGATCGGGATCG
Source organism: Sphingomonas sp. PvP056 (assembly GCF_040549155.1). Classification (NCBI taxonomy): domain Bacteria; kingdom Pseudomonadati; phylum Pseudomonadota; class Alphaproteobacteria; order Sphingomonadales; family Sphingomonadaceae; genus Sphingomonas; species Sphingomonas sp. PvP056. Next base: position 13,785 of record NZ_JBEPST010000006.1, on the reverse strand, counting down.
TTCCCGCGGTCGGACCGCTGCTCGACGCGGGGGCCGCTGGCGGCAATGGCGTGATGGTCGATCCGTTGTGCCGCACGTCGCTCCCCGATGTGTTCGCGATCGGCGATTGTGCGGCGCATGCCAACGGCTTTGCCGACGATGCGGTGATCCGGCTGGAATCGGTGCAGAATGCGAACGACCAGGCGACCACCGTCGCGCGGCTGCTCGCCGGGGAAGAGGTGCCCTATGATGCGGTGCCGTGGTTCTGGTCGAACCAATATGATTTGAAGCTCCAGACCGTCGGGCTGTCGACGGGCTATGATGCGACGGTGCTGCGCGGCGATCCGGCGACGCGGAGTTTCTCGGTCGTCTATCTGCGCGGGGGCAGGGTGATCGCGCTCGATTGCGTCAATGCGACACGCGATTACGTCCAGGGTCGCGCTTTGGTGCTGGGCCGCGCGGTGGTGGATCCGGCGTTGCTGGCGGATGCGGGCGTGCCGCTCAAGGAAATGCTGCCGGCCTGATCGGTCGCTGCTGCTTTCCGGCGAAAGCCGGAATCCAGGGTCTCACACATATGTAGTTCTTCAGGAAAGGACGGGCTCCAGCACATCCGCCAGTTCGATGAGCGACCCCGCCGCATAATCCCAATCCTGCGCGGCCTTGCGGTCGGGCTTGGGCGCACCGCCCAGTTCCAGCGGGCGATCGACATAAGCGGTCTGCAACCCGCACGCACGCGCCGCCGCCAGGTCGCTGTGATGCGCCGCGACAAGGCACAGGTCTCCAGGTGCGATGCCGAGAATGTCCGCAGTCTCGAGATAGGCGGCCGGCAACGGCTTGTAGATCCCGGTCGCTTCGGCCCCGAGGATCGCATCCCACGGCAACCCACCGAACCGCGCGAGGTGCATCATCAAGGCGAGATTGCCGTTCGACAGCGTGACGATCGGCACGCGCGCGCGCAACCGGGTTAGCCCTGCGACCCCATCGGGCCACGGATCGAGCCGCCGCCACGCCATTGCGAAAAATGCGACGGACGCCGGGTCCGCCACCACCCCATGCGTCGCCAGCAGCGTGTCGAGCGTCTCGCGGTTGAGCACGTCGAGCCGGGTATAAGGCCGCCGCCCCGACCGGCATTCCTCCATCGCCGGCTGGTAAAGCGCGCGCCACGCGTCCGCGAAGGCGTGCGGGTCGATCCCGGTCACGCCGACCTTCGCAAAGAACGCCGCCGCCTCGCGCGCCACGCTGGTTCGCCAATCGACGACGGTGCCGAACACGTCGAAGGCGAGAGCGCGGAGGCGCGGGCGCATCAGCCGGCGACGATCTCGCGCAGCGCCTCGGCCAGGCCGCGCGTCTCGGCTTCGGTGCCGATCGTCATCCGCAGCCCGTTCGCCAGACCCTGCCCGGGCAACCAGCGGACGATATAGCCGCGCTCGAGCAACGCCTTATAGGCGGTCTCCGCGGTGACCGCGCCTTCGAACAGGACGAGCACGAAATTCGCCTCGCTCGGCACGGGGCGCAGCCCCGCATTGCCGAGCTTGGCCATTTCCTTGGCGAACCACGCGCGCCAGACCCGATTGTGCTCGCGCGACTGGGCGATGAAATCGGCCGCGCCGAGCGCCGCGATCGCCGCCTCTTGTCCTGCGGTGGTGCAGCAGAACGGCGCGCGGATCCGGTGCATCGCGGCGATCGCTTCTTCCGAGCCATAGCCCCAGCCGATCCGTTCCGCGGCAAGCCCGTGGATCTTGGAGAAGGTCCGCGTGACGATCACGTTCGCCTGGGTGCGCGCAAGCTCCAGCCCGCCGTCGTCATCCTCGGGGGCGAGATATTCGGCATAGGCCTGGTCGAGCACGAGCATCACGTGCGGCGGGAGCGCGGCGTGGAGCCGCGCGATCTCGTCCTTGCGCGCGAAGGTGCCGGTCGGGTTGTTGGGATTGGCGACGAACACGATCCGGGTGCGATCGGTGACGCAGGCGAGGATCGCGTCGACGTCGGTCGCGTGGTCCGTGTCCGGCGCGATCACCAGCGTCGCACCGACGCGGCGGGTGGCGATCTCATAGACCGCGAAACCGTAGCGGACCTGGATGACTTCGTCGCCGGGTCCGGCATAGGCGCCCGCGATCAGGTGGAGCACTTCGTCCGACCCGGTGCCATAGATGACGCGCGCGGGGTCGAGATCGTGATGCGCCGCAATCGCCTCACGCAGCGCGATCGCGCCCGCGTCGGGATAGCGCGCGAGATCGCCCGCATGGCGCGAGAAGGCGGAGACCGCCTGCGCGCTGGTGCCGAGCGGATTCTCGTTCGACGAGAGCTTGATGACGGGGGCATCGCCATCCGTGGTCGAGCGACCCGGAACATAGGGAGCGATGGCCATGACCCAGGCCTTGGGAAGCGGTGCGTTCATGCTGAGCGGTTAGCGTTTGCCGGGGGTTATGGGAAGGGTTTGGCGTCGCATGCCGAGCTTGGTGGATGCATGCCAAATACCCCGCGCGTCAGACGCCTCCCGACGGTTCTCTTTCAAGGCGCTTCCCCGGCGGAGGCCGGGGCCCAGGAGAGGGCGGTTTGTCGTCGTGCGCTGTGCTTCGATAACAGCAACCTGCGCGACTGGGCCCCGGCCTTCGCCGGGGAAGGGCTTTGTAGAGACACTGCGGGAAAGACGGCCTCGTTTCATTGTCTGTTCGATCACCTCCGGATAGAATGCCGAGAGAGTCGTCCCCCACGAAACCAACGCGGCGCTTCCTCCAGCACCTTCTCAGCGCTTCCCCGGCGAGGGCCGGGGCCCAGTAGCGAAGGTCGAGGTCAGCGAGGCCCAGCGCCAGACAACCTACCGCCCTCGACTGGGCCCCGGCCTTCGTCGGGGAGTGCAAGATTGGGACGAACGCGCTGTAAAAAGCCGCCCTCAGCCCACCGTTTGTTCGATCACCCCGAAGATCGGATGCCGCTTGTCGTCCTCCGCCCAGATTCGCACCGTGTCGCCCGCCTTGAGGAACGGCGTCTTCGCCCCGCCAGCGAGGATCGTCTCGACCGTCCGTACTTCGGCGAGACATGCATAACCGACCCCGCCGTCCGCGATCGGCTTGCCTGGGCCGCCGTCCGCGTCCCGGTTGGACACGGTGCCCGATCCGACGATCGTCCCTGCGCCCAGAGCGCGCGTCTTGGCCGCGTGCGCGATCAGCGTGCCGAAATCGAAGGTCATGTCTTCGCCCGCCGCGACTCGCCCGAACGGCTGGCCGTTGAGATCGATCATCAGCGTGCGGTGAAGCTTGCCGTCCTGCCACCAGTCGCCGAGCGACTCAGGGGTAACGAACACCGGCGAGAAAGCGCTCGCAGGCTTCGACTGGAAGAAGCCGAACCCCTTACCGAGTTCCCCCGGGATCAGGTTGCGCAGCGACACGTCGTTGGTCAGCCCGATCAGCCGCACGGCGGCCAGCGCTTCCTCGCGGCTCGCGCCTTGCGGCACGTCGCCGGTCACGACGACCACTTCGCCCTCGAAATCGCAGCCCCAGCTTTCGTCGGCGAGCGGAATCGCGTCGCGCGGGCCCAGGAACCCGTCCGATCCGCCCTGATACATCAACGGATCATGCCAGAAGCTTTCGGGCATTTCGGCCGAGCGCGCCTGCCGCACCAAGGCGACGTGGTTCACATAGGCAGAGCCATCCGCCCATTGATACGCGCGCGGCAGCGGCGACGCGGCGGCATGTTCGTGGAAGCGCCGCATCGGGATCATCTCATGCTCCAGATCAATGCTGAGATTTTCGAGATCGGGCGCGAGCCGGTCCCAGTCGTCGAGCGCGGCCTGGAGCGTCGGCGCGATGTGGCTGGCGTCGGCATACCAGGCGAGATCGTTCGACACGACGACGAGGGCACCGTCACGGCCGGACTTGAGGCTTGCCAGTTTCATGAACTCTCCTACGATTTTTGCCTAGCATACCCCCGAGTCCGGGCGTGTCGAGCGCGGGCTGTCGCGATAGTCGTTGACGTTCGCGGAAACCCGCCGCACACCCGGACAAAAGAAGGTTGCAAGAGAGGACTGATCTGATGACGCTCGACTCCGTCGCTGGCCGCTTCGCGTATACCGAGGATCACGAGGCGTTCCGCCAGACGGTGCGGAGCTTCCTGCAGAAGGAAGGTGTTCCCCACGTCAACCGCTGGGAAGAAGAGCGGCTCGTCCCCAAGGAATTCTGGCGCAAAGCGGGCGAGATCGGGATGCTCTGCCCGACCGTGCCCGAGGCGTACGGCGGGCTCGGGCTCGACTTCGGGTATAACGCGATCGTCGACGAGGAGATGGCGTATAACGGCGTGCCCGCGGGCTTCTCGCTCCAGTCAGACATCGTCTGCGGCTATCTCGAAACCTATGGATCGGAAGAGCAGAAGGCGCAGTGGCTCCCCAAACTCGTCTCGGGCGACGTGATCACCGCGATCGCGATGACCGAGCCGGGCACTGGATCCGACCTCCAGGCGATCCGCACGACCGCCAAGAAGGATGGCAATCACTATGTCATCAACGGCTCGAAGACTTACATCACCAACGGCCAGAACACCGATCTGACTTTGGTCGTCGCCAAGACCGATCCCGATGCCAAGCCCGCGTGGAAGGGCATGTCGATCATCCTGGTCGAAAGCGACCGCGAAGGGTTCAGCAAGGGGCGCAAGCTCGACAAGATCGGGCAGGACGCCGCCGACACGTCCGAATTGTTCTTCGAGGACGTCCGCGTGCCGATGACCAATTGCCTCGGCGAAGAGGGCAAGGGCTTCATCTATTTGATGAGCCAGTTGCCGCAGGAGCGCCTGTCGATCGCGGTCTCGGTCCACGCGTCGGCGCAAAAGGCGTTCGACGAGACGGTCGAGTTCACCAAGACGCGCAAGGCCTTTGCGGGAATGGTGTTCGATTTCCAGAACACGCGCTTCGTGCTGGCGGACCTGAAAGCGAAATTGCAGGTCGGCTGGGCGCATCTCGACTGGGCGATCACGCGGCATCTGAAGGGCGAACTGACCAACGAGGAAGGCGCCGCCGCCAAGCTGTGGCACACCGATCTGCAATGGGAAGTGATGGACGCCTGCCTCCAGCTTCACGGCGGGGCGGGCTATATGAACGAATATCCGATCGCACGGGCATGGCGCGCGGCGCGCGTGACGCGGATCTTCGGGGGGACGAACGAGATCATGAAGGAGCTGATCGGACGGTCGCTCTAGCGCGCGGCGCTTGCGCGCATCTGCTGCGCGTTTCAGGGCGCGTTGCGGCGATCTGAGACGGAGACGGTAATGAAGCGCGATGTGACCTTCCCCAATGCGCAGGGGCATCAGCTCGCGGGCGCGCTGGATCTCCCGCCGGGGCGGATCCGTGCGGTCGCCTTGTTCGCGCATTGCTTCACCTGCACCGCGCAAAGCCATGCCGCGCGCCGCGTCAGCCTCGCGCTCGCCGAACAGGGGATCGCGACGCTGCGGTTCGATTTCACCGGGCTCGGCGCGAGCGAGGGCGCGTTCGCCGATAGCCACTTCAGCGCGAACGTCGACGATCTGGTCGCCGCCGCTGAATTCCTGTCGGGCGACGTCGGCGTGCCCGCGATCCTGATCGGTCATTCGCTCGGCGGCGCGGCGGTGATCGCTGCGGCGGAACGGATCGAATCGGCGCGCGCGGTGGTGACGATCGCCGCGCCGTTCGATCCACGCCACGTGCTCCATCTCATCAAGGGTGCCGACGATGGGGAGGATGAACCGCGCGATGTGTCGATCGGTGGCCGGCCGTTCCGGATCGGGCGCGCGTTCCTCGCCTCGGTCGAGGGACAGGACCAGGCCGACCGGCTTGCGCGATTGAAGCGCGCGCTGCTCGTGCTGCATTCGGCGACCGACGCGACCGTCTCGGTCGAGAATGCGCGCGCGATCTTCGAGGCGGCGAAGCACCCCAAGAGCTTCGTCGCGCTGGATGGTGCGGATCATCTGCTGACCGATGCCGATCAGGCCAGCTATGTCGCGCAAATCATCGCCGCCTGGGTCCAGCCGTTCCTCGGCGCGGCGATGCCGGTCGATGCGGTGCCCGAGGGGCATGTCCGAGTCACTTCGACCGAAGCGCGGTTCGTCCAGATCGTCGAATCGGCAGGGCACAGCCTGCTCGCGGACGAGCCGGTCGCGAACGGCGGAAGCGATCTCGGGCCGACGCCCTACGATCTGTTGCTCGCCGCGCTGGGAAGTTGCACCGCGATGACGCTGCGGCTGGTCGCGGAGCGCGAAGGCATTCCGCTGGATGGCGTCGAGGTGACGCTTCATCACGACCGCCGCCACGCCGACGATTGCGCGGCGGCGGCGGGCAAGTGCGCGCAAATCGAGGTGATCGAGCGGGTGGTGACGCTGGGAGGCGATCTTACGCCCGCGCAGCGCGAGCGAATGCTGGGAATCGCGGACAAGTGCCCGGTCCACCGGACGCTCATGGGCGATTTGCGGGTCGAGACGCGACTGGCGGACTAGCTGTCGTGCGCTACCACCCCTTCTGCGCTTCCCCGGCGAAGGCCGGGGCCCAGTCGAGGGCGCTAAGTTGCGGGCCTCTGCGCATCGTTACCGCGACCTTCGCTCCTGGGCCCCGGCCTTCGCCGGGGAAGCGCTACAGGGGGGAGGGGGTGTCACCCCCCCAACCACGAAACATTTCTGTTTGCCCGGCCATCGCTCTAAGGCGAGCGGATGACCTCCAATTCCTATGACGCGATCATCCTCGGCGCGGGCGCCGCCGGCCTCATGACCGCTGCCGTCGCGGGCCAGCGCGGGCGGCGCGTGCTGCTGATCGACCATGCCGACCAGGCGGGCAAGAAGATCCTGATCTCGGGCGGCGGGCGGTGCAATTTCACCAACGTGAACACCGCCGCCGACCGCTACATCTCCGCCAACAAGCATTTCGCCAAGTCCGCGCTGGGGCGTTACACCGCCGCCGACTTCATCGCGCTGGTCGACCGTTACGGGATCGCGTGGCACGAAAAGACGCTCGGGCAATTGTTCTGTGATGGCTCGGCGAAGCAGATCGTCGCGATGCTCCAGGACGAGTGCGATGCAGGCGGGGTGGAGATCGCGCTCGGCGGCGCGGTGCGGGATGTGGACCATGCCGATGGCCAGTATCGCGTCAGCTTCGGCCAGCGCACCGCCACCGCGCCGGCATTGGTGATCGCGACCGGCGGTCCTTCGATCCCGCAAATGGGTGCGACCGGCTTCGCATACGATCTCGGGCGGCGGTTCGGAATGAAGATCGTCGAGCCGCGTCCCGCGCTGGTGCCGTTCACGCTGGGCGGCGAGGAGACGTTATTCCGCTCGCTCTCCGGGGTTGCCGCCGAGGTGGTCGCCAAGGTCGGCAAGACGCATTTCCGCGAGGCGGCGCTGTTCACGCATAAGGGGCTTAGCGGCCCTGCGATTTTGCAGGTGTCGTCTTACTGGCGGCACGGTGAGCCGGTCGGGATCGATTTCCTGCCTGCGCTCAAGCCCGGCTGGCTGGTGGCCGCAAAACATGCGCGGCCGCGGGTGACGCTGGCGTCGGCCTTGTCGAATCACTTACCCGGGCGGCTGGCGGAAACGCTCGCCGACCGGCTCGGCGTCGAGGGCGAGATGGGCGCGTCGACCGACAAGGCGATCGACGCCGCCGCGCGACAGCTCGCGGACTGGCGGTTTACGCCCAACGGGACCGAGGGCTTTGCCAAGGCCGAAGTGACCGCCGGGGGCATCTCGACCGCCGAACTGTCGTCGCAGACGATGGAGTCGCGCAAGGTGCCGGGGTTGTATGCGATCGGCGAAGCGGTCGACGTGACCGGGTGGCTCGGCGGGTACAACTTCCAATGGGCCTGGGCGAGCGGCTGGGCGGCGGGGATGGCGGTCTAGGCGAGGGCCGCCGCCGCCTCGGGCCGACCCACCCCCGCCCCCTCCCTTCCAGGGAGGGGAGGCACGCGCGGAGAGGTTCTACTCCCCTCCCTGGAAGGGAGGGGTTGGGGGTGGGTTGCCGTCCGTATCTCACACCGCCAGTCTCGCGAAATGCCGCGCGTCTCGCCCCTGATGACAGAGCGCGCCCGCGACTTGCGAACCAACGCCACCGAGGCTGAGCGCCTGATCTGGCTTCGCCTACGCTCCTACCGCCCGAGATTCACCCGGCAATTGGTGGTCGGTCGCTACATCGTCGATCTCGCCTGTCGCAGCGTTCGACTGGCGGTTGAGTTCGACGGCAGCCAGCATATCGAGTCGGTGCATGACGCCGAACGCACCGAATGCCTCGAGAACCTTGGCTGGTCGGTCCTTCGCTTCTGGAATTCGGACGTCCTCGCCAACCCTGACGGTGTCGCCGAAGCCATCCTGATCAAGGTTGGCGACCGCCTCGGGTCAACCCACCCCGAACCCCTCCCTTCCAGGGAGGGGAGGAAGAAGGAGTCGACCTGACTCCTTGTCCTTCCGGCAGGGAAGCAAGAAGGCGCCAACCTGACTCCCCTCCCTGGAAGGGAGGGGCCGGGGGTGGGTCGCTCTCCGTATCGCGGCATGCCCTCCCAAAACAATCCGCCCGCCGCATCACGCCGCCGCCAAACCCCAAGAAAACCCCTTTTCCACACCCCCCGTGCATTTTGCCCACGCCCGTGCTAGGGAGCCGCTCTGGCGCGCGCCTCCGCCGCCCCCATATTCGGAATACCATGCCCTTTACACATCTCCCCACGCTTCTTGCCGAAGCGCTCTCCGCCCGTGGCTATGCCGCCCCCACCCCAGTCCAGGCGTCGGTTATCGAGCCGCAGGCCGAGGGCCGCGATCTGATCGTGTCCGCGCAGACCGGGTCGGGCAAGACCGTCGCCTTCGGCCTCGCGATCGCCCCCCAGTTGCTCACCGAGGACGAAGGGCGCCTGCCGCCGCCCCGCGCACCACTCGCGCTCGCGATTGCGCCGACACGCGAGCTCGCGCTGCAGGTCAGCCGCGAGCTTGAATGGCTCTACGCCAAGGCCGGCGCACGCATCTCGACCTGCGTCGGCGGCATGGACGCCAGCCGTGAGCGGCGCTCGCTGAGCCACGGCGCGCATATCGTCGTCGGTACGCCGGGGCGCCTGCGCGATCACATCGAGCGCGGCGCGCTCGACCTGTCCAACATCAAGGCGGTCATCCTCGACGAAGCCGACGAGATGCTCGACATGGGCTTCCGCGAGGATCTCGAGCTGATCCTCGACGCCTCGCCTGAGGGGCGGCGCACGCTGCTCTTCTCGGCGACGATGCCCAAGTCGATCGTCGCGCTGGCGAAGCGCTACCAGAAGGATGCGCTGCGCATCTCGACCGTCGGCGAGGACCGTGGTCACGGCGACATCAGCTATCAGGCGGTCACCGTCGCGCCCGCGGATATCGAGAACGCCGTCGTCAACCTGCTGCGCCTCCACGAAGCCGAGACCGCGATCCTGTTCTGCGCGACGCGCGACAACGTCCGCCATCTTCACGCCGGGCTGATCGAGCGCGGGTTCGCCGCAGTCGCACTGTCGGGCGAGCATAGCCAGAATGAGCGCAACAGCGCGATGCAGGCTTTGCGGGACAAACGCGCGCGGGTCTGCGTCGCGACCGACGTCGCCGCGCGCGGGCTCGATCTGCCGTCGCTTAGCCTCGTTGTCCACGTCGAGCTGCCGCGCGATGCCGAGACGCTCCAGCATCGCTCGGGCCGTACCGGTCGTGCGGGCAAGAAGGGCACCGCAATCCTGATCGTGCCGTATCAGCGCAAGCGCCGCGTCGAGATGATGCTGCGCGGCGCGCGGATCGCGGTCGAATGGATGAACGCGCCGACCGTCGACGACATCCGCCAAGCCGACAAGTCGCGCCTGATGACGATGCTGATGGAAGACGTCGAGATCGACGAGGACGATCGCGCATTGGGTGCGCAGCTTCTCGAGAAGAAGACTCCCGAGGAGGTCGCCGCCGCGCTGGTGCGCAGCTATCGCGCACGGATGCCTGCGCCTGAGGAAATGATCGAGGCGAGCGGCAGTGCCGGGTCGTCGCGCGAAGCGGGCAAGGAGCATCATCGCGATGGCTTCGACGACGTCGTCTGGTTCCGCATGGACATCGGCCGTCGCCAGAACGCCGATCCGCGCTGGATCCTGCCGCTGATCTGCCGTCGCGGGCACATCACCAAGAATGAGGTCGGTGCGATCCGCATCGCCGCGAACGAGACGATGTTCCAGGTGCCGAGCGCGATCGCGAGCAAGTTCATGTCCGCGGTCAAGCGCACCGAAGGCCAGGAAGCCGAAGGCGCGGTCCAGTTCGAGGCGGTCCAGGGCGGCCCCGAACAGGCCGAACGCGCACCGCGTCGCGCGAACGGGCCTGCACCGGTGCGTCACGCACCGCGTCCGACGCTGCGTCCGGCCGGTGGCGCACCGCGGCGTCCGCGTTCGTAAGACTGCTTCTCACCAGAGGTATCTCTGAGAATCACTTCCCCGGCGAAGGCCGGGGCCCAGTAGCGAAGGTTGATGTAACAGAGGGAAACACTCTCCGTTCAACGGCTCGCTACTGGGCCCCGGCCTTCGCCGGGGAAGGTCGTCAATATCGCAGCACGACACTCCAACCGCTCAGACCATCGTGGAATTTTCTCCCCCACGCGCACACCCCCTCGCCAAGCGCCGCGAAATTTTATAACAACGCCGCGCATAGAACGAATCTGCCCGCTGGCTGTTGGCCAGAGAGGCAACGCTTGGAGAGAATATGGCGCGCGACCCGGTCCCGGCCCATCTGAAGAAGAACCTGCCGCCGCTCTCGCTGTATGTGCCCGAACCCAAGTTCCGGCCCGGCGACGCGGTCGATTTTACCCAGGTCCCGATCCCCGCCGCCGGCGAAACCCGCCGCCCCGAGATCACCGACAACGCGCAGAGCTTTACCGATCTGGCGTACCAGCTCGTCCGCGTGCTCGACGAGGACAACCAGGCCGTCGGACCGTGGAACCCGCGCCTCACCCCCGACATGTTGCGCGCGATGTTGCGCAGCATGGCGCAGGTCCGGGCGTTTGACGAACGCATGTTCCGCGCGCAGCGGCAGGGCAAGACAAGCTTCTACATGAAGTGCACCGGCGAGGAAGCGGTCGCGGTCGCGGCGGCCTATGCGCTCGATTACGAGGACATGTGCTTCCCGTCCTATCGCCAGCAGGGCCTGCTGATCGCGCGCAACTGGTCGATGGTCGACATGATGAACCAGATCTATTCGAACAGCGCGGATCGGTTGCAGGGCAAGCAGTTGCCGATCATGTATTCGGTCAAGGAGGCGGGGTTCTTCTCGATCTCGGGCAACCTCACCACGCAATATCCGCAAGCGGTCGGCTGGGCGATGGCGAGCGCCGCCAAGGGCGACACGCGGATCGCGGCGACCTGGTGCGGCGAGGGTTCGACCGCCGAGGGCGACTTCCACTCGGCGTGCACCTTCGCGAGCGTCTACCGCGCGCCGGTGATCTTCAACGTCGTCAACAACCAGTGGGCGATCTCGTCCTTCTCAGGCTTTGCGGGTGCGGAATCGACGACCTTCGCGGCGCGCGCGGTCGGCTACGGCATCGCGGGCCTGCGCGTCGACGGTAACGATGCGCTCGCGGTCTATGCCGCGACCGCCTGGGCAGCGGAGCGTGCGCGGACCAACCAGGGGCCGACGCTGATCGAGCATTTCACCTATCGCGCCGAAGGCCATTCGACCTCGGACGATCCGGGGCAATATCGCTCGGCGGGCGAGCCGACTGCCTGGCCGCTCGGCGACCCGATCGCGCGGTTGAAGGCACATCTGATCGCGCTCGGCGAATGGGACGAGGAACGCCACGCCGCGCAGGACAAGGAGTTGGCCGAAATGGTCAAGGCCGCGCAGAAGCAGGCCGAAGCGAACGGCGTGCTCGGCCACGGTCTCCACCAGCCGCTCGATTCACTGTTCGACGGCGTGTTCGAGGAGATGCCGTGGCATCTCAAGGAACAGCAGGCGCAAATGATCGCCGAGGAAACCGCCAGCGGGCGCCCATGGGCGCGCAAGTGATGGGTGCGCATCATAGCGGCGCAGCCACCATGTCCTCCTTCTCTCTTCGTGGCTTTGTGTCTTCGTGCGAGTCAAAATTTCTCGCACAAAGCCACAAAGCCACGAAGAAGGTTTTTAGAGCCGCAGTCGCGGCGGGTGCAGCAGCATGACCGATTCGACTCGCATGAACATGATCCAGGCGATCAACTCCGCCATGGACGTGATGATGGACCGCGACCCCGACATCGTCGTGATGGGCGAGGATGTCGGCTATTTCGGTGGCGTGTTCCGCGCGACCGCCGGGCTCCAGAGCAAATACGGCAAGACCCGCGTGTTCGACACGCCGATCACCGAATGCGGCATCATCGGCGTCGCGGTCGGCATGGGCGCCTACGGCCTGCGCCCTGTCCCCGAGATCCAGTTCGCCGATTACATCTACCCCGCGCTCGACCAATTGGTCAGCGAGGCGGCACGGTTGCGCTATCGCTCGGCGGGGGAATTCACCGCGCCGATCACGGTGCGCTCGCCGTTCGGCGGCGGCATCTTCGGCGGGCAGACGCACAGCCAGAGCCCCGAGGGAATCTTTACGCACATCTCGGGCGTGAAGACGGTGATCCCCTCGACCCCCTATGACGCCAAGGGCCTGCTGATCGCGGCGATCGAGGACAATGATCCGACGATCTTCTTCGAGCCCAAGCGAATCTACAACGGCCCGTTCGACGGCCATTGGGACAAGCCCACGCAAAACTGGTCGCAGCATCCCGCGGGCGAGGTCCCGACCGGCTATTACAAGATCGAGCTGGGCAAGGCGAAGGTCGTGCGGCCCGGCGAAGCGCTGACGATCCTCGCTTACGGCACGATGGTCCACGTCGCGCTCGCGGTGATCGCCGAAGCGGGCGTCGATGCCGAGGTGATCGACCTGCGCACGTTGGTGCCGCTCGACATCGAAACGATCGCGGCATCGGTCGAGAAGACCGGACGGTGCATGATCATCCACGAGGCGACGCGGACCAGCGGGTTCGGCGCGGAACTGTCGGCGCAGGTGCAGGAGCGCTGCTTCTATCACCTCGAAGCCCCGATCGAGCGCGTCACCGGGTTCGACACGCCTTATCCGCACAGCCTTGAATGGGCGTATTTCCCGGGTCCGGTCCGGATCGGCGAGGCGCTCAAGAAGATTATGAAGGACGCATAATGGCACGCTTTACCTTCAAGCTCCCCGACATCGGCGAAGGCATTTCCGAAGCCGAAATCGTCGCCTGGCACGTAAAGGTCGGCGAACGCGTCGAGGAGGACCAGCAGGTCGCCGACATGATGACCGACAAGGCGACGGTCGAGATGGAATCACCCGTCTCTGGAATCGTCGTCGAGCTCGCGGGCGAAGTCGGCGACCAGGTGTCGATCGGCGCGGCGCTGGTCGTGATCGAGACCGATGCCGAAGCTGACGTATCGGCGGAGGAGGCACCCGCGTTGCGCGTGGACGAGCCCACGGAGCTCAAGGCAGCGCCGCCGAGCGCGGAGCAGGTCGAGGTCGCACAGCAATATGAGGCAGAGAATCCCGGCGTAGAGGAAGTCACTTCTTCTCCCTCTCCCCCCCGGGGAGAGGGTCGGGGAGAGGGGGACGCATCAACGAACGTCCCGCTCGCAAACCCAGTACAGGGGCGGGCCCCCCCCCCCCCCCCCCCCCCGGGGCGGGGGGGGGGGGGGGGCCGCGCCCCCCCCCCCCCCCCCCCCCCCCCCCCCCCCCCCCCCCCCCCCCCCCGCGCCCGCCCGCCCCCCCCGGCCCGCGGCCGCCCCCGCCCACTCCGCACACCCACCCACCCCCGACCCCTCCCTACCGGAGAGGGGAGGAGCAGGACG